>CALIDI010000037.1 GCA_938023035.1 uncultured Leptolyngbyaceae cyanobacterium
AGATGCAAAACCCGCGCAGGCGGGTTTTCGGTAAGGGTAGAGAGGCAGCGCCCGACTTTGTTGATGTCGCAGCGGTTTCAACCGCCCGGGGGCTAGGTTTTGTCAGTCAATCAGGGTCTTGCTGTATCAGCATCTGCTCAAATCTCTACTCCACAGCGTTTTGTGTAACAACGGTAGCCTCAAACCCGCGTCGAAAAAAAGACGCTCTTTGACAGCAAGTTGGGGCCATGGCTGCCTTAAAGCGAGGGTGGGTGGCATGTCCCTAAGCCAGGAGCGGCCACCCTTGTATTTGACCAACCCGTTGCTCTGGGAAGTACGATTGCGATTGCCCTCCGTGCCAAACGATATCCGACCTACGGGAGAGTTTATCTATCTGGTGTTACCGCTTTTCCCAAAAGAGAAAGAGGGCGTGGTCAATTTCTAGGATTTGGTCGTCTGCATTTCTATACTGGCATAATGCAGCCCTGAGAAATCTACAAGTTAATGAGAACTACAAGTTAATGATCGATCAAAAGGTGGTTTAGAGCTTTCTCCGATAGAGTCGCAGCGCATTTTATGGCGCTCTGCGAGACGACGGCGTCTAGACCGCAAGCAGAATAGTACAGGTGCTTTATCAGAGGATCCGTGGCCAGAGTTCAGCTTTCTTCAGGACAATGGGTTTAGCGATCGCCCAGAGCACCAGCAAATCTCGTATCAGAAGCAAGACTCATGCTAAGATTCACAAGACTCTAGTTTGTTAGTTCGTTAAACCCGATCCAGTCGCATCCGCATGGACTTTACTGTTGAGCGTCCCGATGGTTTATTAGATGTTGAGGCCGTGCAAAAGGCCATTAATCGCTCGCGGGCTTCAGTGTATCGCTACGCCAATACCGATCCAAAAGAGCTAAACTTGCCCTACGACCCCAAGCGGCTCAATCCTGAACTGCGAAATAGTAAAGACGATCCTCTGCTGTTTCATCCCAACGAAGTCGCTCGGTTTGCGACCCATGTTTTAAAAATTCGTGATGTGAAGGTAGAGTTAAAGCAAGTTCCCCCTGATCGCACCCAAGAATTGCTACAAGAAATCTTGACCGAGTTGGGAGCGATTCGACAGTTGTTGATGGAGCGTCAGCAATAGGGAAAACCCAACCTCGGGGGATAGTGACAACCTCTCGAGGTTCGTTAAAATCTATAAGCAGAAAGCCGTCACAAATAAAAATAAAGTTGTGTAGGCTTAGTGAAGACACAAGTGTCTGCGACTGTTGCTTATAACTATAAAAGGAAATATGCAATCTGATAGTTCATCTGGCAGTTCGTTTGAGCGACCTCGAAGTTATCTGAGCAACTTTCTTGGTACTATGATTGCGCTTTTAACGCTGGTTCTGCCATTGATGATTGTGAATCATTATTCTGATCCTGCCCGGCTACCTTCTAATCGCCCCTATTCTTCTTCAAGCGCGGAACGCTAATTTACTCCATCGCTAGTCAGGCTGCTTAAGGCTAGACAAGCTGACGCATATGCACTAAGTATGTTCACAGTTGGGTATGAAGTTACGCAAGGACGTCTGGGTGAAAGGGGGAAGATAGGGCTTTGCCCCTAGCGACAGTTTCCATCCCTGCGCTCTTTTTCCAAAGCTATTTGCGATTGGCGGTCTCCGATAGTAGCGCCCCGACAGTGCAAGGTGCTCACGGGATGCTTGCCCCATTCTTCGTTGAAGTCGGCATGGCCTAAATTGGTGCTGCTGTGTTTTGACTTCTGCGGAATGTTACCCGTGGGATAGCAAGCTTTCGCTGTTTGATTGGCCTTGAGTCTTTGCGGTGCAAGGCAAAAGCCTTTAGATGCTGCTCTACGGGGGATAGGTTAGAGGGCGATGAAGGGTGGCTTTACAGTCAGGCCCGATTGCTTTTTTCAGGTTTTGTGGTAAGAGTGGGCAATATCCCCCATATTAGGGTGCGATCGCTATGATCAAGATAGACCTGAGTCAGGATCGGTGCCAGTGATTTGCCCAGTGGCAAAGTCAACTGTTTAGATTAGGCAGGGTCTAAATGTATCCCAGTTAGCCATGACATCTTGACCGGTAGGGCAGCTCATGGGCTAACTAGGGCTGAGTGATAGGTGTTAATCGGAGCGTCTAGGACTAAGCAATGACATCGTACGCATCTTCAAATGCTAAAGCTGAGATGAGTGAGCTGCGCCGCCTGCGGGGGTTGCTGCCGCCAGAGCTACAAAGTTGGGTGACTGTTGAAAGCACCACAGTGGTTAACCCCCCTTTAATTACCTGTGAAGAGATTGGCAAAGATGAGGTGGAGGTGCAAATTGATATGCCCAAGTGGGAGCAACTCGCCACAGACCAACGCAATCTCCTGTTCTGGCATGAAGTGGCTCGGATCCAAAATGACACGATTCCCAGAGATGGGTGGGAAATGGCGGCCCTGGCGATTGGTCTGGGTGGAGCGGTCGGTGAGCTATGGGTGCAGGATGGGCTGTTGCTGGTGTTAGCACTGACTCTTTGCGGGGTTTCGGGTTGGAGACTCTGGCAAAAAAATAATAGTGACAAAGTCTTGATGGAGCAGATTGAGGCCGATGAGCGAGCGATCGCCTTAGCTCAGCGGTTTGGCTATTCACTGCCGAATGCGTACAAGAGCCTGGGGAGTGCGCTGAAGGTGCTGATTGAACAATCTCCTAAGAAAAAGCTGCGATCGCGCTATGAGTCGCGCCTCAATGCCTTGAAAAAGAGCGCCGCTAAGGCCAAAGCTCGAATGCAGCAACAGCCACCGACAACGGGTGAAGTTTATTAGAGCTGACGTTTACAGAGTCTTAAGGTGTGCTGCCGCTGGGGCTAAACTCCTGCCCAATGAGAGCTAACGCAGCTTAAAACCAAGAAAGCTGGGTTGAGCGAATGCTGAACCCAGCCGTGATTAGTAATCTAATTGTAACCACTCGGTTTTATCTATTCTTATCTATCTAGTTAGGCTTTCTGTTAGAGTAACGAAATGTTATTCAAAGCCTAACGAGAACCCCGCTTTTGGACAGATGCCAACAATAAGGGGCGTACTTGACGCGCCCACTGCTCAAAGTCAAACCCATCGAGATGAGCTGGCTGAATAACGGATTCCTGTTCTTTTTTTTCTTTTGCTGTTTTCATAAAATCTGCTACCAAGATACTCCTTAGATCTTTTGTAACCCTAAACCCGGGAAAAAGCTTCCCCTATCTATGATGTAACTGCATCAATTTTATGCAGCTTTTGCATGATCAAACTGACTAAACCGGGTCTGTTATCTTATAATTCCCAACCAACCCTGCTCTTTAATCCATTTGACCCCATTTCTTGTTATAACACCTTGGCATTGGTCGATCAGTGATTTGGCCAACACTGGCGTTGGTAAAAGCGTTGCAGGCTAATCAAATCCCCCTCAGCTAGTTGCTGCTTAGTGCGGCGCTCAACCTTGGTGCTCTCTGAGCACAAATCGCATTCCTGGGGTATAGGTTTTGTCTATGGGTTCTTTGTAATCAGGTGCCCGGTGCTTGGCAGTTCAGGAGTTGTTGTCGAAGCTGCTGACGAAAGTCAGGTAGCAGATACTTAGGGCGTAAAACTTCCCACGCTTGCAGAGCGGTGTTTTGCCGAGTTTGAATCAACCGATGAAATTTGGGCAATTTCACTGACTTAGGCAGATGCTCGGCCAGTAGCTCTTGTAGCACCTGCACATCCTGTAGTTGGCCTAGAGCCTCTTGGATGATGCGAATTTCTTGAACCCAGGCTTGAAACTCTGGGCCATAGAAGTTGATAAAGAACTCGGCCTGATAGCGCACATGCTTACAGAGTTTACGCAGATCGTGCAGTGTTTCGCTTAGCTCGGCGGCCTGATTGAGTGGTATCAGCCAGGCGGGATGTAACAGTAAGGCCGATAGGAGAGGGTTTAACAGGTCTGGAAGCACCAACATCAGGGGTAAATCAGCCAGGGTTGTATAGCGCGGCTGATGCAACCAGGTATCATAGGCCTCTTTGAGGTCGCGGTAGCGCGATCGCCCAAGAACATCGGCAGTGGCTGCAAAGGCTTTGCGGCGTTCCTGTTGCAGTGCTTGCACAACTTCTGCCAGAGACCTTTGCTCTGCGACGGGCAACAGGGGGAGGTATTCGTTGTTTAAGTCGGCCAGTTGCACATCCAGATCGCGCAGATTACCCAAGACTTTGGCGATTGCTTGCAGGCGTTTACCGCTTGCGGCTTTGGGTAAGTCAACGGCCCGCTCAAATACCTGAAGGGCGGTTCTCAAGCGCCGAGACGCTACCCGCATGTCATGCAAACCTTCTGGATCGCAATCGGCCAAAACCCTTTTTTCTTGCTTGATCAGGGCTTGATACTGTTTGCGAATCAATGCGCAGGCATAGTTTCCTAACGTTTCCTGGGATGACTGAGGGTGCAATCCCCGGGAAGTCTTAGCCGATGTCGCATGACTTTTACCATTAGAAGTTCGACTCATCGCTTTGATACCTTGTGAGCAAGAGAACCCCTTGGGTAAAAGTCCGGTCGGGTTCTAGATAACTTCCTCGACGTTGCTGAACTGGATAGGATAGAAATCACGTAATTCGCCTTCACCCTAGCCTTCTCCTTTTGAGAGAAGGAAGCGGGTCTTTAGCTCCCTTCTCCGACTGAGAGAAGAGTATAGCCGTGATGGGCCTTCAAAAAGGGGATGGGGGCAATTCATACCCTTCTAAGCAACGTGATCTTCCTCTTGATGCCCTGGCGGGGAAAAGGAAAACCCGCTATTTTGCTCCAACAGAGTAGGCATGGTTGAAAGGAGGGCCAAGAAAAGCGGCAACTACCCATTCGGCATAATTAGAGACACGTTAATCTTAACCTGGCCTTTACCTGCTTCAATCCTCCGGATGGGTTATTGACCTATTCCCCTCGACCTGTAACTGATAAACCCTCCACGATTAACGATGGGGTGTAACAGGCTCCATTCCAATCAGCATCCTGCCCAATGGCAACCAATTGTTTTAGAGCGTTGTAGACGTTGCCAGAAACCATCGTGTCTTTAACGCGACCAATAATCTGACCATTTTTGACCCGATAACCCAGGTCAACATTAATGGAGAAATCCCCAGAAATTCCGGCGCTGCCTCCCAGCATTTGATCCACAATCAAGCCATTCCCTAGGGTCGCAATTAGCTCGTCGAAGGATTGGTCTCCTGGTTGAATCAGGCAGTTAAACAAGCCCGGTGCGGGGTAGCTCCCCAAACCAGAGCGAAAACCGTTACCTGTGGTGCCGCTGCTTAGTGCCCGGCCTGTTGTAAAGTCGGTGTAGAACAGTTTGAGCACCCCTTTGTCAATAAATGTAATGGGTCGCGTCGGAGTGCCTTCGTCGTCAAAGGGGCAACTGTAGGGGCCAATCGTTGGCGCTTGGGAGAGGGTGATGGCTGTCGAGGTTACCACTTCATTTAGGCGATCGCTCCAAGGGGAGGCCCCCTCTAGAACTTGTTTGCCGTTTAGAGCGGCTTGAACGGTGCCCCACAACATATCGGCTGCTTTCGACGTAAATAGGATGGGGATGCGGCCTCCGACAGAAGCGACATTTTCCCTGGCCCAATCTAACCGTTGCAAGATTTGCTGGGCGATCGCCTGGGGGTTCAGTTGACTGCGTTCGGTCTGGCCATCGGCTACATAGAGAAAGTCATCTCCCCGAACCCACTCGGCAGACACATAGCAACTCAAGGTGGTGTCAGTATAGCCACAATCTAACCCGTTTGAGTTGGTCAAGCGGGTGGTTTCGGCCTCACATTCCCACTCGGCTGTACACAACACTTCTGGATAAGTCTCTCGAATCTGGGCGATCGCAGCTCTACCCCACTCTACCAATTGCTCGACTGGCACGGGTTCACCCAAATCTGGATAAAACTGTTTTGAGGCCCCAGCCAGCTCAATGGTTTCTGCTTCATTCAGGTCACTTAGGGCGATCGCGCGCTCCACCAGACGCTCACACTCCACCGGGCCATAGGCAACGGCTAACCCGGGGCGACCTGAGCGCCATAGACGGAGGGCCACTCCTTCTGCCTGGGCACTTTCGAGTTGCTTAAGACGATTTGCCTCAAAGAAGACGGGGCGTGACAGGGAGCGCGACTGAAACACCTCTGCGGCTTCAGCCCCGGCCTTTGCGGCCAAATCCAGCAACTGCTCGGCCAGCGTGTTGTTTTCTAAGCTATCTAAACCCATAACCCCCCGATGCCAATCGCGCTGATTCAGCGGCTACTCCACCGCCAACAGAGAAAGGGCACGGCTGTTGCCCTTGAGTCTGTTAGCTCAAGCCTCATACCTTGAGGCTTTCCCAGAAAAATCGGGGCATCTGCGGTGAAAGATGCAGGACTGATACAGGCGAGTTAACTGCTTAGACTCACTTTACGCCAAATTGATCCCTTGTAATAGCCAAAAACCCGCAAATACCTCGGTTTGAGGATTTGCTTGAATCGCTAGGAAATGCAGCCCCTGAGCCGCACGTTTAGCTGTTTCAAATTGCTGCGCTTCTTGTTGCAGGGCCGGTTTAGAGAGGGTAGCCAGAAGCCAACGATCATTGACCCCGGTTTCGAGTAAGAGCCGGTCTGAGGGACTGCTTGAAACCGTCACGGCTGTTAGCTCCAACCCCGACATCCAGGCGGCCAAAGGTACAGCTCGGGTCGAGATGATTAACAGCCCTGGAATTGTCGTATCTGGCGCTAAGTCAACCAGACTTAGAGGAAAGGCCTCACCAAAGGCGATCGCCCACTCCCCCATCGTGCTGAGGTCAGCAGTGGTGAGGCTAACAAATTGCCACTTTTCGCCCATCAAGGCATCGGGTAAGGGTTGGGGCGGTGTGACAGGAAAGACCACACTAGGGTTGGTACCAGGTTGATAGCCAGGCGCTTGGGGGTAGACAGTGGCATAGCGCTGGGCCAGCCAGTGATTGAGTGCAGGGGTGTGCCGACTGAGCGCAACTGCCAGATCTAATTCTTCACAGGCTTTAGTGATCATATTCGTCATGGCCTGCCGAAAGAACCGAATTTTGGTGGGTGGGTTCGGAGCCTCGGCGATCGCTGCTGATAAGGCCCCTTTTAGCCAGGCAGAATTGACTTCGCCATTGGGGCAAAACTGAGCAAAACGATAAAGGCTTGCAGGGTCGCAATCAATCCGAGTCGCCCCCTCGCAAACTAGGAGTTCCCAGATTTTTTTACCCTGCTCATCCACAATTGGGCGTGAGTAATAGTCCAGTTCCCAGATGATTGTCATCGGCTCATGCCCTATTCTGTAATGCTTCCCAACGATTCTCGCATTTACCCCTGTCCCAGGGCCTTTTTGGCTTTTTCATATCGTTCTTCGGCCTCTGCCATGACCTGGGGAAGTTGCTCTAGGGTCTCGCCGGCAAACTTTTCAAACACTTTAATTGAGAGAGAAATGCGACCTTTACCAGAGTCAATATCAGCAATTAGGGCCTTAATGGGTTGCCCCACCTGAAAAATTGACTCCAGGGATTCGACATAGTTTTTGCTGATTTGATTGATATGCAGCAGCCCTGTGCCACCTTCGGCCAGATCAACAAAGACTCCAAAGGGTTTAATGCCGCTCACCGTGCCTTCTACCAGTTGCCCCAGCTCAAACTGGCTGACCGATTCTGCACGGGTGGCCAGCCGGTTGGATAAAACTAGCTTCTTAGCTGTGCGATTTAATTCTAAAATAGTGGCGCTCAGCGATTGCCCCACCAGTGCTTCCAGATCATTGCGCTCGACCAAGTGCGATCGCGGAATAAACCCTCTCAACCCTTCGGCATCAACAGTAACACCACCCCGGTTTACACCGGTCACCCGTACTTGCAGACTGCGATTCTCTTCCTGCAGTTCGGCGAGGCGATCCCACGCTTTTTTAAAGGCGAGTTGACGCAGAGAGAGCGTAATCTGCCCATCGGCATTCTGCTCACGAATAATCAGAAATTCCCGGTCTTCATTCAGAGGAACAACCGTCGCCAGATCGACCACTTTACGCAAACTCGCTTCTTCAATTGGTAAAAAAGCGGCGGCTTTGGCCCCAATATCGACGTATGCCCCACTGGTGTCGTAGCCAATGGGTTTACCCGTAACTACTTGGCCCCGTTGAAATTCGTAGTCATAGGCAGAGAGTGCTTGTTCAAAATCTTCCATTGAGAACGAAGCCGCAGAGTTAGAAGTCGTCGTCATAGCAGATTCATTAACAGATTGAGCTTTATGACAGTCTTCTCAATATAGCAGTCTCTTTAATGCCTCAGGTTTGCCTTCCAAGAGTGGTTCGCAGAATACCTCATCGTTAACAATGGGCATTAGCGGTTGAAATGTTTGAATCAGGCCACTTTCAAGCTTCCCTAATTTTAGCAAGAGCCGCGTTGTGTCGCGATCGCTCGGTGGCTGAGTAGATTGGGGGCTAAGGGGGTGAGGCGCTCCCCCCAGCTACAGATTCACTCCTGCACCGCTTCCTCAATTCAGCCGGAGTAGCTGATGGGGTCGATACGGATGGTAAGCCGTGAACCATAGAAAGGCCGCAATCCCACAGGGCGAACTGCAAACCCAATGTGGAATTAGGTGAGGGTGTAAAAGCTCAGGGCCGTATTGCCGTATACTTTCTGGCGACAAAGATGGAGCCTATCTGGCAAGGGTGGGCTGTGGCGGGGGTTGTGTTCAACCGCCAGTTCTCCCTGAGGCGTCAGAAGCAGATACTGGGCGATCGCCCGCAACACAGGGGCATAGAGTTCACTCGCATAGGGCGGGTCAAAATAGATATGGTCAAAAGTCTCGCCGGCTAAACCTTTGAGCCGTTGTCGCACATCTCCCCGTAATAACCGAAAGGTTTGCTCTGGTTGTGCTACCTGCCGCCAATTGGCTTGAATCACAGCACAAGCACGGGGGGATTGCTCAATTCCGACCACGAGAGTCGCCCCCCGACAAAGCGCCTCTGCCCCCATGGCCCCACTGCCAGTACAGAGATCCAACCAGTGGCAGCCGACAACTGTATCTTGCCAAATATGAAAGAGAGCCTCTCGTACCCGCGCAGGCGTAGGACGAGTAGCGTCGCCCGGTAGGGTTTTCAGCAGACGATTACCGTAGATGCGAAGACTCATAGAGCAGACTAGCTTGCAAAACTTGCAAAAACAGGAATCGGTACGAGGAAGACGCAGATTGCTCCCTGCTCAGGAAAATATCACAACCCATCCAACCGTTGGGCATTAGGTTCTTTCGGCTTACTGGTGCAAAAGTAGCTGGAGCGATTCTCTCATTCCCAACAAACGTCCAAAAGGGCGAGTTTGCTGATTGATAGCCGATTGATAATGGTTGCTGATCAAGCCACTCCTTCCCAGCCTGTACCATCAATTCTGCAACGTTCATGGACATGACTGAAGTCGTGTTTGCTAAAGTCAGCACTACAAGCATTGCAAAACTTTCAATCCACTGTATGAGGAAAGCTTGACATTCTGAAAGCAAGATCTTTGCTCGGTTGTCAACCAGATGCCAACCAGCTTGGGCTTTAGCCTCGCCATCCCAGACGTCACTGGCTTGACTAATTTAGCCAAAATGATTCTTCTCAAGAATGACCTTATTGCTTGTTTACAAATTGAGTCTATGCTTCAACAACATCAACTGGCTGATAAAAAGCCGATGGCTCTGGGGGCTTACGATTGAACCAGGTTGCTTTGGCAAAAAATCGCCTCTAAAGAACTGTTACAGATCCCTACAAAACCCATAGTTGGTACCAGTTGGGGTGATAGGATGCCGTAAAACACTGAGAGAGAAGCTCACATGACAGAAACTCTTTCTGGACAACCTCCTATATTCGGCGGCAGCACCGGCGGGCTGCTGACAAAAGCACAAGTTGAAGAAAAATACGCAATTACCTGGACAAGCCCTAAAGAGCAAGTCTTTGAGATGCCGACAGGCGGTGCAGCCACCATGCGCCAGGGAGAAAACCTGCTCTATGTTGCCCGCAAAGAGCACGCCTTGGCTTTGGGTCTGCGTCAACTTCGGGGGATGAAAATCACCGATTACAAGATCTACCGAATCTTTCCCAATGGGGATATTGAATATCTCCATCCCAAGGATGGGGTCTTCCCTGAGAAGGTGAATGCTGGCCGCGAAAAGGTTAACCACAATGCCCGCGGTATTGGGGGAAATCCTGAGCCAGCTAAGATTAAGTTCAGTGGCAAAACTCCCTACACTGCTTGATCGAGTTCTATTTCAGATGACTGACTAGGGCCTGCTAGAAAAAATAGTAAGCTTTGAGTCGATTCTTTGACAGGGATTCTGTTGGAAGAAAGCTCAAGTCGTTTTTATCGATTAGTGGATGATAGATGTCCGCTCCAGCTAGCCTGGAGCGGTTTGTTTTTTGGGCTTATTGACGGCTGGTCAGCAAGTTGTTTTGTGCCGGGTCATCGCGATCGCCCGGTTGCTGAACCATTGAAGGCTGAGGGGATGTGGGGCGCTGGCCCGCAGCTCCAGGAATTCTACCCGGCTAGCCTCAATCAAGTGGCGATGGCGATAGGCCGCGGTAGAGAGGAAATAGGGGACAGAATGTCTGCAATAAACTGAAAACTTAAGCACTCTAGAGACAGCTCTGTATACCTGTGGTTAGGTTTTCAGACCGATTGATCGGGTGCAGTAATTTTCACCGTACCCACCATTCCGGCTTCTGCATGGCCAGGAATTGAGCAATGTAACTCATAAACGCCGGATTTGATTGGCACAAATACCCACTCTGCCACTGCGCTAGGTTTGAGTTCCACTTCGTGAATGGCTCCTTTGACCTCAACCTTGCCCGCCTCTACTTTCTGCGTCCAGATGCCATCAGTAAAATCTTTAGCCGTGAAGTAGTGCTTTAGCGAGCTGGGATTCTTTAAGATCAAACGATAGCGCTTGCCTGCAACGAATTCTAGGGTTGCTGGTTCAAAGACCAATGCATTTGCCTGATTGCCAAGGTTGACACGGGCTTCTACTAAAGGTGCTCCTGAAAATAAATCTTTGGCTCCGTTACCATCGGCAACGGCAGGCGAGGTTCCGGTGAGCCAAACCAACATCACCAATAGCAGGGCGAAGGCGGAGTGAAAAAAAGCTTGCATGGGTTATTTTCCAAGGCTGGTGTTTTCGCGATCGCGCTTTTATCCTTTATAAGGACACCAGCGCACTTTCTGGTGCAAAGTGCTGTCCGAGCGAGCTGTGCGTATATCAGGCAGGCTTATTGCTCTTGCTGGCTCGCACTTTCTGATACAAAGCGCTATCTCAGCAGAGAATTCAGTATAGCGCGCCATTAAATCGGGGGGCAAAAAACAATTAGCAAAAGCGAAGAAACTTAGAGACTTGCCAGCCTAAGTAGATAGTTCTAATTAGCAGCAGATAAGAGTAAAAGCTGAGCACGGAGGCAAGGGGTTCTTACCACCGCAATTGAAGCTGATTGCGGGGTGCCCAGCTACTTATCAGTTCAAGTTGGGTGCTTTCATCACAGTAGCGGACTCCAAAATCACTGGTTCTGGCTCTAGTTTCTGCTGCGCAATTAGCGATAGAGAATGGCGCAACTTTTCAGTGAGTTGCAAGGTTTTAGCATCGTAGATTTGCGTTAGCAATTTGGGGTATAACCCAATCCCAATAATTGGGATCAGCAGCGCACTGATGATGTAAATCTCACGAGGCTCTGCATCAACCAGAACCTGATGCTCTAGTAGTTCTTTATTTTCAGGGCCGTAAAAAATTTCTCGCAGGTTAGAGAGCAAATAAATGGGGGTTAAGATGACGCCAACCGCAGCCAGAAACACAACCAAAACTCGGAAGGGTAAACTGTAGGCATCACTGGTGGCAAATCCCACAAACACCATTAGCTCCGCAACAAACCCGCTCATTCCCGGTAAGGCTAGGGAAGCCATTGAGCAGACTGTCCACATAGCAAAGATCTTCTTCATCTTTTGGCCAACGCCACCCATTTCATCCAGCATAAGGGTGTGGGTTCGGTCATAGGTGGCTCCCACCAGGAAGAAGAGGCTAGCCCCAATCAGACCATGGGAAACCATTTGCAAAACCGCGCCACTCAATCCCAAGTCGGTAAAGGAGACAATGCCAAGAATAACAAACCCCATGTGAGAAATGGAGGAGTAGGCAATTTTGCGCTTTAAGTTGCGCTGGGCAAAGGAGGTAAGCGCTGCATAGATAATATTCACAACGCCTAAGATCACGAGAGCGGGGGCGACGGTCGCGTGGGCATCGGGTAACATCTCCACATTCATGCGGATGAGCGCATAGCCCCCCATCTTCAGCAGAATCCCCGCCAGTAGCATATGAACAGGGGCCGTGGCTTCACCGTGAGCATCGGGCAACCAAGTATGCAGTGGAATAATCGGCAACTTGATGGCATAAGCAATCAGAAACCCTGCGTAGAGCCAAAGTTGCAGCTTCAAGGGGTAAACCTTTGCCGCCAGGGTCTGCATGTCAAAGGAGACAGTATCCCCATAAAAGGCCATTGCCAGAGCTGAGAGCAGAATAAACAGCGAACCACCGGCTGTGTAGAGAATAAACTTTGTGGCGGCATATTGCCGCTTTTTACCTCCCCAAATCGCCAGCAGTAAGTACACCGGGATTAGCTCCAGCTCCCAGGCGAGGAAGAATAACAGCAAATCTTGTACAGCGAAAACCGCAATCTGGCCACCATACATGGCCAGCATTAAAAAGTAAAAAAGGCGTGGCTTTAGGGTCACGGGCCAAGCGGCCAAAATGGCCAGGGTGGTGATAAAGCCTGTTAATAAAATCAGGGGCATGGATAACCCATCTGCACCGACTGACCAGCGTAAATCGAGCTGCGGAATCCAGGTGTAGCTTTCGACTAGCTGCAAATCAGGGTTAGAGAAGTCGTAGAAGTTACAGAAGGCATAGACAATCAAAGCGAAGTCAATTAACCCAACGATGAGGGCATACCAACGCACCGTTTTGCCGTCTTTATCTGGCAGAAAGGGAATAGCCGCACAAGCTGCGATCGGCAAGAGAATGCTTGTCGTTAGCCAGGGGAAATCAGCAGTCAACATGGGGATCTTACTTAAAGCTGGTATTCAGTGGAGTGTAGCAGAGTCAAACCTAGGCTTAGCCTAGCCAGGAGAATCTCCCTGTGTGGAAACTGTCGGATCTAAGCGGAACCTAGGAATCCATTTAAGGCTAATAGGATTCACCGAAAGCCATGAATCACTCGTTGCTAAGAATTGTATCTGGGAGATGGGAATGACGCTGAGAAAAATCGCTACTTCTTAAGAGTTGCTCCTAAACCTTTACAAAGCTGCGGCTCCCCGAACGGGCGATTAGCCTTGTCGGTGAGAGCCTTCTGAACGATGTTGCTTGAGAGGATCAGCTTTGGGGCGCAAGTTGTTAGGCGCAACTAAATGGAAGCCGATTTCTGAATTGGAGGAGGAAACCCCTTGGCAGGGGGCGCAGGCTCTCCTCTTTCCCTTTTGCAAAACTTAAGAGTATCTACCTATTGGAGCTGCAAACATTTTGAGCAAGCGGCGTTTGAGGGTACTTGCGCATCAGATGGGTGGCGACAACCCTGGGAAAAGGCCTGATCTGGCTGTGAAATCGACTTGAGAAAGTAAGGAGGCCTGCGGTTGGGCAAAGGTCAGGCCTTTACTCAGGTCAAGCGACGCTAGAGAAAATCACCAGTCCCAGAACGGCTGCAAAAATGATGAGGGCGTAGAACTGGGCGCGTCCATTCTCAAAGTACTTGAGAGTCTCACCGGTAAATACGGTTACTAGACCCGCTAGGTTCACGACCCCGTCTACAACCTTGGAATCAACTTCTAGCACTTGGCGGGCTAAACGACGGCTGCCTTTGACGAATACTGCGGTGTAAATGTCGTCGATGTACCATTTGTTTTTAGACAGGTTGTAGAGGACTGGGATCCGCTCCGCGATCGCGGCTGGGTCAATTTGGTGTCGCAAATACATCATCACTGCCAGAGTAATGCCAATCAACCCAATCCCCACAGAACTGCCACCCATTATGAGAAACTCAGGTAAATCGACCTCTGACCCCAGGGCATGCACTGCTTCGCCTGGAGCGTGGACAAATTCCTCAAAGTAGTTGGCAAAGGGGGTACCTACCAACCCTACCAATATTGAGGGAATCGATAAAAGGATAAGGGGCAGCGTCATCGATAGGGGGGATTCATGAGGCTTGTGGCCATGGTGGCCATGCCCCCCATGACTGTGGTCATCATCGTGGCTGGCCGCATCGGCGATCGCCAACTCTTGGGAATTCATCGCTCCTGGCCCCATCGAAAAACCCTGAGCCTGTAAACGCTCAACGCGAATGGTCTCAAGGGCCACTGCATCTTCGCCGCGGAAGTTACCCTCAAAGGTCATAAAGTACATGCGGAACATGTAAAAAGCCGTAACCCCTGCGGTTAGCCAGCCCACCAACCACATTGTTGGATTCGCCTCAAAGGTTTTGCCTAAAATCTCATCTTTTGACCAAAAACCAGCCAGAGGGGGAATCCCAGAAATTGCCAGAGTGCCAATCAAAAAGGTGATTGCTGTAATCGGCATGTACTTTCTCAGCCCACCCATCAGCCGCATATCCTGTGCATAGGCTGGATCATGACCCACAGCCGCTTCCATGCCGTGAATAACCGAACCTGAACCAAGGAACAGCATCGCTTTGAAATAGGCGTGAGTCATCAGGTGAAACATACCAGCCGTGTAAGCGCCCACGCCCATCCCCATCACCATGTAACCCAACTGAGACATGGTGGAGTAGGCCAACCCCTTCTTAATGTCGTTTTGAGTAATAGCAATACTGGCTCCCAAGAAGGCGGTAAAACACCCCGTCCAGGCAATCACACTCATAGCGGCTGGAATAGGCTCAAACACCGGAAACATCCGTGCAATCAAAAACACACCTGCAGCCACCATCGTTGCCGCGTGAATCAACGCAGAAATCGGAGTAGGGCCTTCCATAGCATCGGGCAACCACACATGCAGAGGAAATTGGGCTGACTTCGCCACCGGGCCAAGGAAAACCAGGATTGCAAAGAGGGCTGCAACGCCTCCACTCAAAGCTCCAGACTCTACCAGGTTTTGCAGGCGATCGCCCATGATTGCAAAATCAAAGCTGCGCGTACTCCAGTACAGCCCTAATATCCCCAGTAACAAACCAAAGTCTCCCACCCGGTTCGTTACAAAGGCTTTCTGACAGGCATCCGCCGCCGCCTTGCGGTCATACCAAAACCCAATCAGCAGGTAGGAACACATCCCTACCAACTCCCAAAAAATGTAGACCTGCACCAAATTTGGGCTAACAACCAGGCCCAACATCGAAGAACTAAACAGGCTCAGGTAAGCGTAGAACCGCACATAGCTAGGGTCATGGGCCATATAACCATCGGTGTAAACCATGACCAAAAACGCCACCGTTGTTACCACAACCAGCATTAGGGCCGTTAAGTGATCCACGGTGTAACCCATATTCAGCCGAAAGTCGCCGGCAGCAGCCCATTCGATCATTCGGGTGTAGGTCGGGTGTCCATTAAACTGGCTCCAAAGGGTAGCAAAGGCTAGCGTCATTGTCGCGCCCATAATCGAGACAATGAACACTGACCATACTTGACGCAGCCGGTTGGTGAACTGGTTAAAAGAGATTAGGCCAATTCCAACAATCATTGCGCCTAGAAGCGGCAACACTGGAATTAGCCACGCGTATTCATAAATCGCTTCCATTACTTATGCCCAACTCAAGTTCTGGTGGTTTGGCAAAACCGTTTACATTCTGACACAGGCAAGCAAGGAATCTGTCAAAGACGAACAGAACATTTCAAAATTGGCAAGCTCTGGTAGTTCAGACGACAGTATGTGCACAAATTTAGGGCCAGAGAGCTGTGACCCATCAAATGTTTCGGGACAGAACCCTTAGCGTCGCCACTTAATCGAGCAGCCTACAGGCGGGGTTGAATTGGGTTCTGTCAAATTTCCTGCCAGAACGCGGGTGATCGCGTCTCGGAGATAGAAGTGCTGCGCCTCCGCCGGATTGTTAGGGTTGTCATCAATCGCGCCCGCATAGCAGAGTACGCCATCGGCGTTGACCAGGAAGGCGTGGGGGGTCTTTTCCGCACCAAAGCTATGGGCGACATCCTGGGTTGAATCCCAAAGATAGGGAAAAGTAAGCTGGTGCTGGGCTGCAAAGCTTTTCATATGGTCAAAACTGTCTTCTGCAAACTGGCTAGGGTCGTTAGAGTTAATCCCAATCATTGTGAATCCCTGGGGAGAGAACTCGGCTTGAAGCTGTTGCAGCCGTTCCAGATAGAGCTTGACGTAGGGGCAATGGTTGCACATAAAAATAATCGCGATCGCCCGATAATTTTCGAGATAGCGGAACAGGTGGTGCACCTTTTCATCCACCCCTGGAATCTCGAAATCAGGTGCGTATCCGCCAATTCGTGTACCTATCACTTCCATCGGTAGTCACCTCATGCATCCAACAAAACAACAATCGCCAGAAATTGCACTACCTGGCACCATCGACCATCAACTACCAGAATTTTTTGCAGTTTCCGGCCCGATAAGTGTCGCCTCTTACCAGTCTCTGGCCAGAGATTGGTACCCTATCAATTTATAAACTAACTTTGCGGCTGTGAACTCTGAAACAACCGAATCCGTAATTGGAGCTAGCTCCATGACGTCACAACCAATGACCTCATGGGTGCTAAAAATTTTCCGCAAGAAAGTTAAAAGGCTATACCAGTTTAAGCCCCCTGGTTCAGGTGTGCCGACTCCTGGCATCAATGTTGGATCAATGCCATCCAAATCAATGGTGATAAAAACCTTGCGAGTCTGAATCGCGGCCCAAGCCCGTTCCATCCAATCTGGTTGGGTGGCAAGTTCTCGCGCCCGAAAGACGTTCAACCCCTTTTCTTTAATCAGATCTGCTTCCTCGCGGCAAATGCTGCGAATGCCGATTTGTAAAGTCGGCAGCCCCATATCGACAATTCGCCGCATGACACAGGCATGGTTGTGAATAGAGCCTTCATACTCATGGCGCAGATCTCCATGGGCATCAATCTGCACAACGGTAAACGATTCACCAGGATAGAGTTGGCAATAGGCGGCTACTACACCCGTTGTGATACTGTGCTCTCCCCCCAGCGCAATCACAAATTTGGCATCGGCGGCCAGGGAGTAGACGGTCTCCTGGGTCACCTTCAGCATGGCTGCGGACGTAACCGAACCCTGACGGGTATCGGCGATCGCCGCATGGGTATAAATCCCCGCTTCCCACAGTTCGCGATCCAATTCTTCGTCGTAATACTCTACCTGTTGAGAAGCCTCTAGAATTGCCTCTGGCCCATTCTCACACCCCCGGCGATAGGTGGTAGTTGCTTCAAAAGGAATGGGTAAAATCACGCATTTTGCTTGGTCATAGGGCGCTGCCACCTCAGCGCCTAAAAAGGGAAGAACTGCAACCGTAGCCTGTACTGCCATAGCCTAAGAAATCGAGAGGACATCTGATCCTGACATATTCTTTGAGGAAATGGCCACTGACCCGATGCCAGCTTCTTAAATCACAAAAATTTCAGGTCGTTTAGGCCAGGCTGCGTAGAAACTATAGCTTTGCTTAGAAAGCTCAGGATAAAACCAAGTGCTCAACCACCAAGACTGAAGCTTTCTGACGCGCTGTCGCCATGAGCGGCCTGTCGAGGATGATGGTGTGGGTTGACGACCAACCAATGCTGCCCTGAGCCTTGTCGAAGGGCACCCCCAGACTGGCCCACACCTGGCAGAGACAAAGTTGACAACCCCCTCGCATCTTATAGCCATCGCCACCGGATTGAAGCCGGGGTGCAGGGATGGAATCTCGAGCGGAGGGCAGCGCCCCCACACCCTCTAACCTCCAATAGACTTAGCAAACGGGCGATCGCTCTATCCGCCGAAACCAGACACCAGGAACACGCAGGTACAAAGGCAAGTGGCGACTCTTGCTGTTTATCTGGCTTAACGGGCGTGACACAGGCTAGTGACCGGCTCAGTTGAATAGTGTGCCAGATTGACTGACTGCAACAAACTGACCCACTGGCGATAGGCACCCTGGTCATTGGGACGGTCACAGCGCTGTTTAATCGATTCTGATAGGGCTTCTTGCCAGATGCCTGCAGCGGCATAAATTGCGGAGTAATCGCTAGGCTGAGCATTCCGCAATTGACTGAGCAGGCTTGCTGAAGGGGGGATTCGTTGCAAAACTCCACGCACGTAAGGATTGCCAGAAGGCTCTTTCTGATCGCAGAGGAGTGAAAACAACCACTCATAGGATTGGTTTGGCTTTAACAACTGGCTGGCCACATGCGCAGGAATTTGATAGCTGACGATTCCAGCTTTTCCGGTTAAGGGAATCTTTACCTGATAGAGTTCTCTGTCCTGTGCGTCTACCAGACGCAATTCGGCCAGTGCGACATCGGTAGCGGGCACATACCAGTAGAGCGTTGGACTTTCGGAGACAGTGCGCGAAAGGATGTCTTCAGGAATCAAAGCCATTAGCGGTTTTTTTTCCTTCGTCTGGGCTTTGCCGGTACTAGCAAGCACGGCTTGACAATCGCCTCGGGTGCCTGCACCAACCCGCCGACCCGGAATACCTTCTCGCTTAGCGGTGTGACGATTGGTTGAGTAAGATTGCGCAAATGCCGCCATCGGCGCTACGGCAGAAGCAAACCCTAAAAAGCAAGTGCAACTGATAGCAAGGATATTTTTAAGCATCATAAATTGAGTCGCTGGTGGAATAAGTATGCACGCAATACACGGATAAATGTGGGATCTCGGATGGTTCAACCTTTCCGAGTCAAAGGCCCTGGGGCTGGGCTGAAACAGAATGGCTTTATCTTCAGTTGATGTCCTAAAACTACACGGTGATTGAAGGCTCGTCCGAGCCAAAAATCTTTTGGGCATCCGGGTTGGGTTGAGGGACATCTGTTGCCAGGCCAATTACACGGTAAACTTCAACTTTCTGGCGTTTTCCTTTAAGCTCTAAGGCTCCCCATGCTTCTACGGCAAACCGATTGTCTAAGTGCACCAGGGTTTGCTGTGCGATTAAAATTCGACACAAGCTATCCTGGCGAGTCTTGTCATAGGCTTCAAGACGGGCAGCAGTGTTGACGCTATCGCCGATAACACCGTATTCCAGCCGGTCTTTTCCGCCTAGGCTACCGGCAACAATGGGGCCTGTAAAAATGCCAACACGCATCTCAATCGTTGGCAAACCGAGCTTTTGCCAGTTTTGGTTGAGTTCTCGTAAGCGATCGCCCATCGCCAAAGCACAGGCAACTGCTTGCTGAGCATCACGGGACACCTCTATCGAACTCGTGCGATTCACAGGCACACCAAAGACAGCCAACAGGCCATCTCCGGTGAATTTATTCACAATGCCTTGTCGAATATGAACCTCATGAGTGATTTGACTCAAGTATTCATTCACCCATTCCAACAAATTTTCAGGAGACATTTGCTCCGAAATTGTGCTGAAGTTTCGAATATCGGTAAACAACATCGTGGCAATTAACCGCTGACCCGGCAGTTTACCGGCCTTTAGTAGATAATCGCGGCTGCGCCAGAGAGCAGTAGCAATTTCTGGCGACGTATTTTGACCGAGCAACCTCATGGTCATTTGTTGTTGACGGTGCGCTCTTTGGGCCCGATAGGCCACGACCAGAGTTGCTGTCATGCCAAAGCCGAGAATGGGTACGACTGTAGGAATCCACCCCTGCCTAAGAAATACCCCATAGCTGATACCTAATAGGGTCAGGATTGTGACAGTCGCTGCACAGCCCAATAGCAGTGGGTTGCGCAGAAACCAGGCAAGCCCTCCCCCGACCATGGCCCAAAACGCTAGCCAGAGAGTCTCTTGCCAATCTGGCCAAAACCAAAAAAGGGGGAGACCGTCTAGGGTATGTTCTAACAGGGCGAGAATTATTTGCCCATGAATGACAACGCCTGGCATAGTCGGAGTCTCGCGATCGCTCATGCTGTAGGGAGTGGCAAAAAGATCGCGAGTGCTGGCTGCTGTTGAACCGATCAAAACAATGCGGCCTTTAATCCAGGCTGGATCGACCTTCCCCTGCAACACCTGAGTCAGCGAAACCTGAGGCGCGAGGTGCCGACGGGCGCGGTAATTTAACAAGATTTGATAGCCGGCTGCATCCAGAGTCTGGTACTGACCATCAGTTTTCTCTAGAGGGGGAATTTCGACGCTTCCCAGTTGGAGATGACCCTTTTCAGAATAGCCTGCGTGAATTCCCTCATGGGCAAGATAGCTAAGTGTCACACGCATTGCAAACGAATAATCGTAGGTGGCTTCTGCAAACAGCAAACTGCGTCGGACGAGATGATCGGGATCTTTCGGAATGTCATTAAAGCCAACCCGCTCTGGTGGTACCCCTGCGGGGGGTGGGACGCCAATATCCTGCGGATCTGGCAGCTTTGTAATGACAATAACATTGGGGTGTTGGAGTTCTTGGGTTAAGGCGGTGTGTCCTGGTTCGTAAGGAAAGTCTCGATACAGATCTAAGCCAATGACGCGGGGTTGATGCTGTTGAAGCCGGCGCAGAGCATCCGCAATGACTTGGTCGGAAAGGGGAAAGCGTTGCTGTGTTTGAATATCCTGCTCGCTGATGCCAACAATCAGTAGGCGATCGCTGCGCTCAGCATCTGGACGCAGCCGCAGCATCTGGTCGTAGGCCGCTAATTCCAGCCATTCAGCCCCCCCTAAGCGCTGCAATCCCGTCAGTGCAAAGATTGCACCTGCACCTGTAAGGGCGATCGCCAGCGGCACCAGGATGATCGTCGGCAACGTAGTCAGCCGTGACCAGACCTGGCGAAAATGAGTTTGGCAACCATTAGAAAAGGTGTTCACGGTGCGAGATGGGGCAGACCAGTAATCCTCACAGATGCCCAGCGGCAGGTGTCACTGGGGTTGACTAGCCGAAGTGAGGGGGAGTGGCTCTAAATTCGTACATTAAGAATGGTTAAGGGGGGCCGATTCTCAAAAATGGCAACGGCTTTGATGCACCTGTATAACTTGTAGCAATAAACGGGATGCGTCATGGCATTTTTCTCTCTTTAGCCTTTCCTTCCAACATTTTTCCCTCTTTAGCCTTTTCTCCAATGCCGACAGACTTTCTTTTCATTCAGACAGCCTTTATCCTAAAAACGACCCGTGCGGAGTTCCACTATGGCTTCCTGGCGTGACCAGCTTAACCGACTTGGGGGCAAATCTCGGTTTGTCGTGTCTCGGATTTTTTTGCACTTGGCAGGAGCAGAGGCGGCCCCTCTGCTGGGTGTGCTAAATCAGGCGGCCCAGGCTGCGATCGCCTCTGAGGGGGATTTGGCGATCATGGGTGAGGGCCTGGCCGAAATTTGCCAGAGCTTACTGCGGTACGATCTTTACTGGCAGGCAGCAGCCAACGAAGGGGATGTTTTCTGGGAAGAAGGGGATGCGGCAGATGCCATCAACCAGCTTTTTACAGATTCGGCGCAACGCTATCGGGGGGTTTTAGAAGCCGTGCCATCTTCAGAGTTAGAAGAGGATCTGGTCGTTCCAGTGACCTCCAACCTCGTGGTGATGCTGGCGATCGCCTACGAAGGCGAAGTACCCGATCTGGAGACTAACCTTGCTGATCGAGTCGCCTTGAAACAGGCACTTATCACCCTGGCAACCTTGCCCGACTCTGGAAGGTTAAGGGCCATTCAGGTGCATTTTTGCCCGGCTCACCTAGGAGAAGAATTAACCGCCGATCAGATTATGGTTAACTTCCCTGAATTAGTTCCTCTGTAAAGTAGAAGAAGGGATGTGATTGCAAAAGCCTTAGCCTAAGCCAGATCGAAACCTAGAGGTTTTGCCAAAATACCGTTGGCCTATTCTGGGACAAGATTCAAGCTCGCATTTCTAACCCACTCGATCCGATTTAATCCACTTTTTAAAACCCATAGGACAAACCATGCTACATCGATTTTTAACCATCGCTCTAGTGATGCTATTGAGTGCGAGCACCCTGGCATTCAGCCAGGCTCCGCTGGCGCTGGCCTTGCCACAGCGAGTAGCCGCTAGCCCAGCCAACCCTGAGCCAACTCAACTTGCCGATGGGGAATATCCAGTGCAGCAGGTAACCTACGATGATGCTGATGGAGAGTACCGATTAGTGTTGCTCAATACGCCGCCGGGTCAACCTTCTATCTTTCGCACAACCAATCTCCCCATGGCCCGCCTCACCGACGAGGCGATCGCCGCTGGGCAAAAAAGCTACCTCAAAGTCGAGGCCAACCAGCCCGCTCTATACCTGACCGAAGACTTCAAAATCGAATACATCCACACCGTCACGGAAAATCGGCAAAATCCTCAAACGGGTCAAACCGAGGCTGTTGTGGTGCGGCGCGAGTCGAATTTTTGGACGCCCTTTGCCGGGGCACTGGCGGGCCAAGCCCTGGGCAGTCTCCTATTCAGTCCCTATTACTACGTGCCACCCCTCTATGTGCCTGGTCGAGTAATGACGGGCTACGGTGGCTATGGCAGAAGCTATGACCAGGCCGTGTCCAATTATCAAAGCCGCTACCAGGCTCCCCCGGCAGCGGCCAAAAATCGCAAAACCTTGCGGACAACCGGGCAGCTTAAGAATACTCCCACACAAGCAAATTCGGCCAAACCCGGATCTGGGTTGTTCTCGCGGCAGAAGACAGCTCCTACAACGCGACCGACCGGCTCGGGTTACGGCACTAGCCTACTAAAGCGCTCTAACAGCGCTCCTTCTAGTGCTCCCAAGCGTCCTAGCAGCAGCTTTGGTAGTGCCCGCCCCCGTAGCAGTTTTGGGAGTGGTGGTGTGCGCCCGCGCAGCAGCTTTGGTAGCGGGATGCGGCGACGTTAGGGTTGCCCTGTTATTTGCAGTATCCACTCTCGGATCAGATGATTCACCTGATCTGGGACTTCGTCGTGGGGGCAATGGCCTGCTCGTAAATAATGCTCGGTTAAGTCAGGGTAGTGTTCCCGAAATCGTGCTCCGCGATCGCGAGCATTGATCCAGGGATCTGCTTCGCCCCAGATGAGCAAGAGCGGGCAGGCCATCTGCTTAAGCAAGTAATCAACAGGTTGACCCTGGGGAGTCCGAAACACGGAGGCAAATACCTGTGGTGCCCCCACATCACAGGAAGGACGATAAATATCCTCAACTAATTGCTCAGTAATCGCACTCTGATCTAAATAAACCTTCTCTAGAGTTTTACGAATCACGGATTTTTGTCGGACATACTGGAACAGCAAAAAACTAGCCCAGTCCTGACGAAAGAGAATCTGTGTCCACCGGCTAATGAGTTCTCGCAAGGGACTGGCGGGTGGAGCCGATTGGGTGTCGCTAAATGGCCCGGCACTGTTGAGCAAAATCAACCCACTGACGGCCTCTGGATGGTGGGCCGCTACACAAAGCGAGGCATAACCACCAAGCGAGTTCCCCGAAAGGACAGTGGGTTGCCCAATCACTTCCTGCACAAAGGCATATAGCTGGTCACGCCACAGCTCCCCGCTGTAGGCAAGGTCAGGCTTGGCAGAGCGGCCAAAGCCTAATAGGTCAATCGCCCAAACTTCAAAATCTTGACAGAGTCCCAGCAGGTTTTTACGCCAGTGATCGGTTGAAGCCCCAAACCCGTGCACTAACAACAAAGGGGGGCGATGGGCCTGGGGCTGCCCGACTTTCACGTAATGGATGGTCTGATCGCGCCATTGCCAGTATTGGCTGAGAATTGAACCGGTCGGTGTCGCTGCTTGAACCATTGCCCAATAAAAAATGAAAATGCTATCAAGGATTGTATCGCGGCGATAAAGCCAAGGTGGAGACTGTGTTGGTCTGTCAGCTCTTCCAATCGGTCTGCCTTAGTACACCGCAGCACAAATGACTCGCCGATTCAGGAATTTTGCAATCTGGATCAATTGGCACTGTTTACTTTGAGTTTTGTTATTGTGAATTCCGCGTGGCGGCACTGGTACAGCAAGGTGGAAATCTCTGGACTGGCCTCAGCTACCCTCATCCCCCAGCCTTCTCCCTTGACGGGAGAAGAGAAACCAGAACGAAGCTTATCCCAGCGCAAGAGATGGGTATAGCCACAGGGGTCATTCACAAGAGGGGTATTCACAAGAAAGGGGTGAGAGATGTCGCAGAGACCACACTTATGACCTATCTGAACATTCACAAGAGGGGCATTCATAAGAAAGGGGTGAGGGCAGCCAAACTAATGCCTTTGTCTACTAGAGCGCCGCTAGGGGCATGACCGATTAACTAAGTGATGGCCTGATGAAACCGAGTCTGGAGAGTCAGTTTCGTAATTGGCACTCCACTTTTTGCCGGATGCTTCCCTCGGAGGGGTGAAAGCGATTGTGTTGCGACTCACACATTCAGGTGATGAATTCTTTCAGAACTTCTTTAGTGCTCCCGGTTCTTCTCGCTAGCACCGTTGCTGGGGCGATCGCCCTCAAGAGCCAGCCCGCTCAAGCCAACCTCACCGCCGCTCAACCCTTTTCTCCCTCGATTCCCATCTTTGTGCCGCCGCCAGAACAGCCGAGCGTGGGCAATTCAACCCCAAATCGCGCAGTCGGAGGAAATTGGTTGGCTTTTGCTCAACCCAATGCCAGCGACATCGAACCGCTCAATCTTTGGGCGACTTACTACTTTGTCCATCAAGCCAATTCAACCAGCCGAGGTTATCGCCTGCTAGATATGAATGGCCGCGCCCTTGGTCCCCTTCTCTCCCAGCGGGATTGGTGTATGGCGGCGATGCAGGGGGTTGTGCAAGTCCCTAACCGCCAAGGCTCTCTGGTCACCTATGGGTTTGCAGGTCGAGGTAGCCGTCCGCAGGTCAACTGTTCTGCCTACTTCAAAAGTCTGTCTAAGGAGCTGTTAACTCGGGTTGGCAGTGCTCGCTTCAAGCTAACGACTGCCCCCTATGGTTATGCTTCGGGGCGCTACCGGGCTACTCCGTTTCGCACGATCGCAGTTGATCGCACTCAAATTCCAATTGGTTCAGTTCTTTACATCCCAGCAGCAAAGGGCGTTACTGTTACTTTACCCTCTGGGGAGCAAGTGGTGCATGATGGCTACTTTTATGCCGCCGATGTCGGTAGTGCGATTAAAGGTAACCACATTGATGTGTTTATTGGGCCAACGACAGAAAACCCCTTTGCGTTTGTTAGGAGTCGTGCCGCCGAAACGTTTGAAGCCTATTTGGTGAAGAATCCAGAGATTGAAGAATACCTGCGATCGCTTCATCAATTGCGGCCCTAGGCAGTCGTTTCAACCTGTTAGAAAAAGGCCCAGCGCACAACCTTAACCCTCAATTTTGGATGCTACTGCTTTAGCCCAAAAGCCTAGTGCCGCTACGCAGAATTCAAAATGACAAAACTCAAAGTGAAAAAGCTTGTTGGTTCCCAAAACTTTCTTCGCTGGCGGCTAGAAGTCTTACCTACAGAGGAAAAACCTGCTTGTGCGGGTTTTCGGTAAGGGTAAAGAGTTGGCGGAGGCAGACTGCGTTGATGTCGCAGCGGTTTCAACCGCCCGGTGTTTAGTTTTTGTCACTCAATCCGGTGAAAAAGGTTTAGCGACCTGTGTTAGAAAATTTCTGAATAGGTGACGATTCGTAACCCACCCTGCGGGAAGCAAGCTACACCCTAAATTCCTCTCCCAAGGAGGGAGAGGGACTTTGAGATGGCTCGGCCCCCCTTCTCCTAACCTGGGGAAGAGGCTAGGGGATGAGGGCCTGAAAAGGTGACATGCTCTCCTTGGATGGGTACTAATCTGAAACAATTAAGCTTACGGTTACGTTCCCAGCCGGGACTCAGCCGCATAACCAGAATTGATGGATCGCTCATTCTGGATAGAAGTGGCTTGGGAAAACCACGACCAAAGGGCATACTAGAAAGCAAGAGCCGATTATCACTAGAGATGCAGAAATCCCAACGTGTGACAGAATCGAGTCAACACTGAACTTGGTGGTTATGGAGATAAGCGGATTCGAACCGCTGACCCCTTCAATGCCATTGAAGTGCTCTACCAACTGAGCTATATCCCCAAGCGCGTACTCCATAATGCCTTAGCTTAAAGGATTCGTCAAGGACTGTTATCGCTATCGTCACTTGATTGAGGCCGAGGTGTCGGGGGTTTACCCCTAGCTGGTGGCAACGCCTCCCAACCCTGCACCCCTAGTGGACTCAGCCACCGGGCGATCGCTAAACTATGGAGTTTTCTGAACGGGTTTTCTGAAATAGCGAGGCAAGCTCACGCTAGATTTCCGCTATCAAGACACCGCTTTCACTCTCTCAAACAGGTAAACTGTTTAGGTTAGCGGCTAGGCAAGTCAGGATTTATGGCAACGTTTTTACTAGAAGTCGGTACCGAAGAGTTACCCGCCGATTTTATTGATGCGGGGTTGGCGCAGTGGCGATCGCGCATTCCGGCTGCCCTAGCCGCTGCCTATCTCACCCCAGCTAGCATCGAATATTATGGAACCCCTCGGCGCTTAGCGGTGTTGATCAAGGGCTTGCCAGAACGCCAACCCGACCAGGTGGAAGAAGTCAAAGGCCCACCGGTGCAGGCTGCTTTTAAGGAAGGGAAACCGACTCCAGCGGCGACAGGGTTTGCTCAAAAACAAGGGGTTGAGGTTAGTGCTTTAGAAGTGCGATCAACGGAGAAAGGGGAGTTTGTCTTTGCCCACAAAACCGTTGTGGGGCAACCTCTTATAGCCGTTTTGCCTGGTTTGGTAACAGCCTGGGTAACTCAGCTAGAAGGGCGGCGCTTCATGCGTTGGGCCGATGGGGAGTTGCGGTTTCCTCGCCCAATTCGTTGGCTGGTGTCGCTGCTAGATGCGGAAATTGTGCCCCTGGAGTTAACGAATGCCTCTCAATCCGTGCGGAGCGATCGCACCTCCTTTGGGCATCGAGTACTGCATCCTGGAACGGTAGAAATTGCCGAGGCCGCCGCCTATGTCAGCACCCTCCAGGCTGCTTTTGTCGAGGTTGACCCAGACCAACGGCAGGCAAACATTGAAGCCCAGACCAAAGCCGCCGCTCAGAAAGTAGGAGGAGTTGCTGTCATTAATCCCGGCCTGTTGCGAGAAGTGACCAACCTAGTGGAGTGGCCAACAGCCGTTGTCGGCCAGTTTGACCCTGAGTTTTTAGAATTGCCGCCGGAGGTCATCATCACGGAAATGGAGAGTCACCAACGCTACTTTCCGCTACGCCGCCGAGCAGAATCGCCAGAATTGCTGCCCTACTTTATTACGATCTCAAACGGTGATCCGGCCAAATCTGCAATTATTGCCGAAGGCAATGGTCGGGTGATTCGAGCACGGCTTTCAGACGGTAAGTTTTTCTACGAGGCTGATCGTGCTCAACCCCTAGAGCACTACCTGCACCGGCTGGAGACGGTGACCTTTCAAGCTGATCTTGGCTCGATGCGGGCAAAGGTTGACCGCATTCAGCAAATTGCGGCTGAGATTACAGCCCAGATTCCTCAGGCAGATGCCGCGATCATTCAACGGGCAGCGCTATTGTGCAAAGCCGATTTGGTGACCCAGATGGTGGGTGAGTTTCCTGAATTACAGGGAATTATGGGAGAAACCTATGCCCGCCACAGTGGGGAACCGGAGGCTGTAGCAGTGGCGATCGCCGAGCACTATTTGCCCCGGGGGGCGGGCGATCGTCTGCCTGCGACCTTGCCTGGCCAAATCGTTGGGATTGCGGATCGGCTCGATACCCTTGTTTCCATCTTTGGTTTGGGTCTGTTGCCCAGCGGTTCTTCTGACCCGTTTGCCCTACGGCGAGCCGCCAATGCTATTGTTAGCATTACCTGGGCTGCCTGTTTACCTTTAAACCTGTCTGCTTTATTAAATCAGGTCACCGCTACCTTTACCCAAACCTTTGCGGGAGTCAGCAAACTTTCCTTGGTTGAACTGCGGCAGCAATTGCAGGAGTTTTTTTTGCAGCGCCTGCGAACCCTCTTAATCGAAGACCACCAGATTGATTACGACCTGGTGAATGCAGTAATAGGGGAGAATGACCCGGAATACGCCGAACGGGCACTGGCGAACCTGGGGGATCTCCGCGATCGCGCCTTTTATCTGCAAAGTCTCCGTCAGGAGGGAACTCTGGCCCAGATTTATGAAACCGTCAATCGAGCTTCGCGGTTGTCAACAAAGGGCAACCTCGACCCGCAGCAGCGCGATCCTAAACCAGTGATTCAACCTGCGCTCTTTCAAAAAGACTCTGAGCGGGCCTTTTATGAGGCTTTACAAAAGCTCCACCAGCAAATGCAGGGCAGCCAAGATTACCGCCAGCTAGTAACTGCCCTAGAGGAAATTACCCCCACGGTAAGCCGCTTCTTTGACGGCTCTGACAGCGTCATGGTCATGGATGACAACCCAGAGATTCAACAAAATCGCCTCAACTTACTGGGTCTTTTAAGGAACCATACCCGTCTTTTGGCAGATTTTAGTGCGATTGTTAAGGGATAACCTAAAAATTAGCAAAGTGCGGTGAAGCCGCCGCCTGATGGTTTCATTCACTTTAGAGGTTGCGCTGATTGGGTTGCTCGCCCTGTCGAGTCAAGATGTGATCGGAACGATCGCGGTAAGAAAGCGCGATAGAGCCAGTGTCGCATCAACGCAAAGGAAAGTACTGAAAGGGTTGTTACGAGCCGTAGCCTTACCCTAGCCCAGCAAAGCAGAAATTTCTGGACTAGCCTAGGCCATCTCCACCTCCCTTTTTGAATGCCTGCTAGGGCAACGCCCCTTATCCTATCAAGAGAGCAGGGTAGCCAGACTGACGCCTTACCCTAGAAGCAGTGTCTAACGGCACTGGGGAGCTTTTGAGTAAACTGGCTGCCTGCTAGCGAAGCTGTTTTCGGCGAGAATCTTTAGCTGAATTACAGTAAGAAGAAAGCTTGCATGAAAAATTTATGGACGCAAGCGAAGTCATCGCAAAAAAAAGACAGCCCATGCTCAAACTTTGGCGGCAATAATCGTTAGCCATACGTCTGCTAACACTCAAGCCGACTCGTCCAGCCCTGCTGTCTCTATCGTTCATTCACCTGTAACCATAGGCTAGCAACCCGATATGTCAAGACTATGTTTTAGCCGTGAACTTGCCGTGACAATTTTTATTATCTAACAATGGCTACTGCGACCAGGCTTATCGTCAAGGCGAAAAGGATCTGGCCGGCGTGGTGCTTGCTCTGATTTTTTTCGAGTTGATCTTGCGAGTTGTTACTTTTCTACTACTCAGATTAATTTTGAGGAAACGTATCGTGATACGAGGTTAGGTGAGAACGGGGTGCAGGGGTAAAACTCTTGACGGGGGAAAGAGGCTGCCATTCTCCCGTATAACCCAGATGTCTTAACACCCTTTCGTAGTGCTACAAGCGGTCTATCAGAGGGTTGATTGCCTATCAGAAGCTTGATTTAAGCTGGGCTAGTTGCTCTTCGGCGATCGCGTACCAGACTTGCCCAAAGGTATTGGGAGTCAGTCTTTTGCCCTGCATTTCTGGAAACAGTTGATAAAAGCGGGCATCGGCGGCAGAGTCAAGACGCTGGCTGGTAGAAGTGGTTTCCCCCAGTTGACGCAGCCAAGCGGCATAGTCTTCACGACGGTAGCGTCCCAGTTTGGTGCGGGTAGCTGGGGTGAGTTGCTCTAGGCGAGCTATCAGGGAATTGGCGATTTGGTTCCACTCGGTTTGGAACTGGGCCTGTTGGGCGTTTTCAGTTGAAGCCTGGGCACGTAGCTGGGGATATTTTTCGTAGAATGGCTCATTCACAAGTTGGGTAAAAAAGGTGTAATCCACTCCTAACTGACCTATGCGATCGCTCAAATGATTGGATGGGGTTTCCGTCGGCTGGCTGGCTGGCTGATTAGGGGCTGGCTGCACAGATGAGGTTGGAGCGGGTGAACCTCCGCCCAGGGAAAGGGGTTGGACGGGTTTTGGGAAAACACCTCTCCAGGTCGTTGCAACGCGCCAGCCAATCACACTGAGCAGCAAGATTATCCCCGCGCCCATCAGCAGCGAGGCGACCGTATCCCCACCAGGCGATCGCGCCAGCCCTGACCTGTTAGCTTGCACTGGTTTAGGGCGAGGCGGTCTGGGTGCCACTGGCCGAGGGGTACTGGAGAGGGCCGTGTGGGGTGACACTGGGGGCAGAGGCGCAGGCGCATCGGTCCCTGACCAGGCGGCAGCCTGGAGTAAAGGCTGCAACCACCGAGAGATTTCCATAGCAGAGGTGGGGCGTTGTTGTACCTCCGGAGAGACCATGCGCCTTAGCAGTTGGCGTAAACCAGGGCTGATGTGAACAGCGGGTTCCCAGATGATGGTCTGTGTTTCTGGGTTGTAGAGTTCTTCCAGAGGGCAACCCGCTAATAGGGCGATCGCGGTCATGCCCAGAGCATACAAATCACTCACCGGGCAGGGGGTGCCCCGGAGTTGTTCGGGTGGAGTGTAGCCCCACTCCCCAAGAGCTACAACCGCATCAACCGGGTGCAACTCCAACTGGGCAACCAACTCATAAACCAGCCCAAAATTCACTAGTATGGGCAGATGGTCTTCCTCTCGTTGGATTAAGCTTTTGGGAGTGACATTGCGGTGTACCACCCCCTGACTGTGAAGGTAATGTAACACCGGCAAAATCTGGGCGATCAGGTTCAAAACCTCTAACTCAGAAAAAGCCTGCCCACTCTGCTGGCACTCTTGCAATAGCACCTGATAGCTTTTTCCCTCCACATAATCCCGCACCCAAAAGAGTCGATTATCCTGGGCGATCAGTGCCTGATAGCTGGGCAACTGAGGATGCCTCAAGCGATAAAGAATAGCCGCCTTTTGATTAAATTGTTGCCAGCGCTGGTGCAGAAAGTCTGGATCCCGCTGTCGAGGCAAAAATTCTTTCAGGATGCACAGCGTATTAGAACGCTGCTGATCCCGTGCCAGGTAGGTTTGCCCAAAGTGAGTTCGCCCTGCTGCGCCCACAAGGCGGTAGCGGTCTTGCAGTAGGGTTCCAGTAGGGACGGGGAGAACTTGCATTCAATACCTCCAGTGGTGTCGGAGCATATCATTTTGGATGGTAGATCTCTAAGTTAAGATTCTTAAATGCACAATCTAACCGTAGACACCTGATTGAAAACGGGATTGAGGCTAAAAGGCGCAGGGGTGGAACCTTTGGCTGCGGGCGGCATGCCCCCATTTTTCTCTCCCAATGAACTCAGCAATCGAGCGATAGCAATATCAATCTTTGGGAGTGAGGAGTATGGAATGTTGCAGGAAGGCATCGACTGCTGCTTCCTGTCTAAGAGAGTTGCGTGGAGATTGATGTTGTTGGTATAATTGTACTATATTTGCTGTTTAATAAATGACTAATTCTAAAAAAGTCAGAATTGTTATCAGCCTTCTGGAGGAAGTGTTGAAGGGAAGGCGGTTCGGTTTAATGGTTAAAGCTCTCCGGGTTTATTCCTTCTTTGTAAGGCTTATTTCTTCCTCATGGGGCGAGTTGGAATCTATCGGGTTGTCGGTCGTAGGTGATGGTGAGGTGGGGGGGATGGGTTCGGCAATAACCTCGAGGGCGTAATCACTTGTTTCGGTCGAGTCGGCCACTACCACTACTTCATATAAACCTGCACTGGACAGTTGGCCTGCCCATTCTGTATTGGCGCTATCTTCGAGCAGGGGAGGGTGTTGACTGGTGGGCGGGTAAAAGGAGAGTAAAACCCCTTTTTCGGGGGCTTGCAGATTGAGTTGAACGGTTTGATCCTTTCTTAGGTCAATCAGATAGGCTTGGCCTGTTCCCGGTTGCAGGCGACCAGTGGTCTGTAAACTCGTCTTCCCTGGGGCAAATTGTAGACGCTTCAAGGTTTTGCCTGCTTTGAGGTCGGCTAGCTGATCGGTGGCGATCGCCTGCCAGAGCTGCTCCATTGAGTCTGAGCGTCGGCCCTGACGAGGTTGCTCAGGCATCAGGTGAATAAACTGGGCATCTGTCAGGTCATTCAGGGCGCGACTACTGAGGTTGAGCTTGTTCACTTCAATGCGGCGCTTTTCTAAATCGGTCTTTGTATAGCTGCCTAGGCGCGATCGCGCTGGTTTGCTTAAGCGGGCTAGGCGCTTCAGATAGGCGGCGGCAATTTCATCCCACTCTTTGCGATGGGCGGCATCCTCGGGTTTGCGGGTGAGGCTACGGCCAATTGGATTTTTAGCGTAAAATTCTTGATTGACTAGGGTGGTCAAAAACTGGGGCGGAACCCCTAAGGCTTCTTGCTCTTGAATCAACGCAGCTTTGCGTTTTTGTTCTTCAGCCGAGAAAGCTGGTTCGGGGGGAATATTGTTAGCTGACTCTGAGTCCGTCGGTGTTTCTGGAGTGGGAGCGACCGCTGGCGGCCGCTTCACAGCGCGATCGCCCGCATACCAGATCCCAACGGCTACCCCTGTGAGTAAAACCCCGATACTTAGTAAACGTAGGCCCAATCGTTTTAACGCAGAACGGGGGGCGCTCACTGGGGTCGGCGCTGTCAGGGTTGCAGTTGCTTCTACCTGCCAGGAAGGCAAGTGCAGCCGTTCTCCCGGAGGAGTACCACTCATTTCTAGACCCAGGGCTTGCATGACGGTTGTCGCTGAGGGGTAGCGCTGATCTGGTGCCGAGCTGAGCATGCGCTCCAGCACATTTTGGAGCTTGGGGCTGAGGTTAACCCATGACTGCCAAGAAGAGCGATCGCGCCCTAACAACTCCTGAGGTTCTCGCCCGGTTAGCAGCACTAGCAAAGTCATCGCCAGGGCATATAAATCACTATGGGGATAGGCTTCGCCATTGCCCATTTGTTCTGGCGGGGCGTACCCTACTTTGCCTAACACGGTCGGGTTGCTAGGTAAAACGGCTCCCGGCGTTTGAGAAATTACCGTTGCGGCAATTTGCTTAACACCGCCAAAATCAATTAGCACTGGTAAGCCATCGCTGCGACGACAAATCAGATTATCGGGTGAAAGGTCACGATGGACAATTCCCAGAGAATGCAGGTAAGCCAGCACCGGTAGAAGCTGACGTAACAGCGTGAGAACTTCTGCTTCACTGAAGCACTGCCCCTGCTGCTGGCGGTGGCGCAAAAGGGCCAGGTAAGTCTCACCCTCGACATAGTCTTGCACCAGAAAAAGCTGTCCGCCGCCAATGTCTGCTCGAAAAATCTCGCGAAAACGAGGAATCTGAGGATGCTCTAGGCGGTAAAGCACGCCAGCCTCTCGCTGAAATAATTCCTCGGCTTTGTTCAAAGCTTCGGTACCCTGCACCTGAGGCGCAAATTCTTTGAGCACACACAGTTCGCGAAACCGATTGGTGTCTTCGGCCAGGTAGGTGCGCCCAAAGCCCCCCTGCCCAAGTTGGCGCAACACCTGGTAGCGACCGCCTAAAAGCCCCAGGCTTGCCGCCGGGGTAGAAGTCATCAAGGCCTCACCACAGAGCCGACAAAAGCGGTGATCTTGAGGGTTTTCATGGCCCCGGCTGCAATAGAAAACTGTCACGCGATCGCCCTCACAGCTTACCATTTTTATTTTGCGTCAGGATGATGGTTATGGGCGAAGGGAAAGAAGGGTGAGTCGGCAGGCGAAGCTTTGAACTTTAAACGAAGCGGGGTTGCATCAGGTGGGCTTTGTCTGAAGGGTTTGCTGATGCTGTGGCAGATCCTTCTAATCGATAGCCTATTACCTTTGCAGGCCCTCATCCTCCAGCCCCTTCTCCTAGGTTGGGAGAAGGGGAGGCCGAGCCATCTCAAAGTCCCTCTCCTCGTTTGGGAGAGGGATTAGAGCAATCCAGGCATACCCGAAAAGAGTGAGGGCAAAAGTGACATGCATCCTTCTACTCCCTGATATTTGCGGTGGGTAGACCATCTAGAAGACTCAAGCCTACAATTTTTGGAGATAGGGTAAAGTACCTTTGAGCGAATGCGTTGAAGAAAGCCAACCGCCCAACTCTTCTTTTCCCTTTTGTAATCCGGCTGATAGTTGACAAGGGCACCAGCAATGCAGCGGCTTGTAATTTCTCCAGAGCAGGTGTGCGATCGCCAACTGACCTTAACAGCAGCGCAGCAACACTATCTGGCAAGGGTGTTGCGGTTAGGAGTGGGCGATCGCTTTCTGGCAATGGACGGCCAGGGAAGCCTGTGGCTAGCGGTACTGGCTCAGGGATACCCCCATCTGCAAGCAAAATTGCTGGAAGCGGTGGTAATGCAAACTGAATTGCCGGTAGCTGTAACGCTGGTGGCCGCCCTACCAAAGGGCAATGGTTTTGATGAGGTGGTGCGTCAGGCTACAGAGCTGGGGGTTGCTGCGATTGCTCCTGTTATCAGCGATCGCACCCTGCTACAACCGAGTCCCCAAAAGCTGGAGCGCTGGCGACGAATTGCCCAGGAGGCGGCAGAGCAAGCAGAGCGTCTAATAGTACCAACAATTGAAGAACCCCTGACCTGGGAAAACTATCTCAGGCAAAATCAAAAGCAGTCAGGGTTGAAGCTGATCTGCGTCGCGCGGGGAAGCCACCCTACCTTGTTGCAAACCCTTGCGCAGCAATTTGCCGATCATTCGACCCCGGCCCTGTTGGCGATAGGGCCAGAGGGTGGCTGGACTGAGGCCGAAGTGGCAAGGGCGATCACAGTAGGTTACCAGCCGGTTTCCCTCGGTAACCGGATTCTTAGAGCTGTGACGGCTCCGATTGTGGCACTAGCACTGGCGATCGCCCTAGTAGAAGACGCTACAGCAAGGGAAAATCCCCTAACCCGCAAAGAACCGGAGTAATAAAATCACCCCTACCTCTACCCATTCCTCTGCCCATCAAACCCTAGAAGCTAAACTGAGTTCTCAAATTACCCACAAACACAGTCGGATTGGAGTCAAAGTTGTTGGGGTTAAAGATGGCGTAGAAAGCCGGTACCAGAGCCAAGTTGCGGTTCAGCGGATAGAAGTAGGAAACCTCTAACTCATACTGAGTGCCACCATCCCCCCCGCCAGAGCGGAGGAAACGCCGACCACTGGTAAAGTCATGGGGCATCAGGAAGGAAACGACCCCAAGTGCACCCTTCTTACCCAAATCAGGAAAGCCCAGACCCACCTGGAAGCTCTGCACCCGGACATTGCCACCGACTCGACCGGGAATCACCGGATCAATGCTGGTACGGCCATAGCCATAGCGCCCAAAGATACCAAAACCACTGCTAATCAACCAGTCAAAGTTGACTCCAAACATCTCCCCCTTGGCGTTATTGATTGGCCCACCCAGACCGTCATCCGCAAAACCATAGGGCAGTGGCTCGCCGACGGCACCACCGACAAAGCCAGCCGCATTGGGCTTTAGGTTTGAGCGAGTATACATCAAACGCAGGTTAAAGTTGCGGCTGGGGGAAAAAGTCAACTCCCCAGTAATCGCATTACTGGCATTAAATAAGCCATCATTGGGGCTACTGGAGGTATTAAAGCCAAAGTTTGGGTTGAGAAACTCGGTATTCTCTGCCAGGTAAGCGGCTGCGAAGCGGAGCTGGGGACTAATCCGCCAAATGGCAACCGCCCCCGAACCCCGGTCAATCGGGCTGAAGAGGGTGCTGCCGCTGGAGTTAAAGCTACCAGCCCCTGTCAGGAAGAAGGTAAAGCGGTTTGCATCAAAGTAGCGGTAGGTGTTGATTCGAGGCCCAACCACAACCTGTACCTGCTCTGCTACCGGGAAGGAGTAGGAAAACTCACGGACTGCCACACTGCTGGCACTGAGGACGCCCGTTTGATCTGTAAAGGGAGTTCCCCAAGAGTTAAAGAAACCGGCAGAAACCAGCTCGTTGGCGGGAGAACTGCCGTTGCCAGCAACCAGTTGAGTCACCAACTGGTCTTTACCCGTAAACGAGGTGTTGAAGTTGAGGAAAGCATAATAACCCAAAGTGATTTGGGGTTCTCTGCGGATAAAGCGAGATGTTTGCCCTGTAATTGGGGTGCGGCTAGGTGCAACCAGGGTATTGGACGTTGGTGAAAGCCGCTCGGCTAGTACGCCTCGATTGCTGGTAAAAGCACCCGTCAGATTAAACCAGATCTGCCCCTGAAGTTTGGTAGTGGTTGAAAATTGTTGTTTTTCTAAGGTGGTGGTACGGGCTTCTAGGGCATCGACTCGGCCCCGGAGGGTCGCTAACTCTGCCGCAAATTCTTCTTGTAATTTTTTGATCGCTTTCAGGTCTTCTTGTTTTATGAGGTCTTCTGTACTAGCGGCAATCAGTTCATTGACCCGGTCAAGGCAGGCATTCAGCCCAGCAGCAAACTCGTAGCGTGTCATGGCCTGACTACCGCGATAGGTTCGATCCGGGTATCCAGCAATACAACCGTAGCGCTCGACTAGAGATTGCAGGGCCTGAAAGGCCCAATCGGTTGGCCGCACGTCCGTCAATTGTGAAACAGAAGTCACTTGATCGATTTCTGAGTTGGCTGCTGCATCAGGACTGGCTGGCTGTAGTGTGAGCGGATCGACAAAGATCGCCGAGGTGTTGGTTTCAGCTTCACTGGCGATCGCCCGGATCGCCGTTACTGACCAACCTAGGCTAGCAAGTATCGCCGCAACAAGAATAGTAAAAGGGGACGCAATACGCTTCATAACTCCTCACAACATACGAAAGCAGAATCTCACACCTAGCGATTTCTGCTGCAAAGCTCTACGGCAGAGCCTATACGCAAAAATGACGGTGTATCGTCGCACACAGTATAGAAGGATGCAAATCGTCATTTGGTGTCGTGGGTGACAAGCAGAAGGTTTGGCCGCATACCGCTTTCGTAACCGGGCTCTTAAAGAGAAGCCGCTTCGCGTCTACACCCCAAGTTCCTGTCATGGGATTTTGTCAAACAAATGACATACACCTTCAGAGAGGGACTTTGAATCCGGCTCCTATTTTGCCGTTTTGGGAGAACGGATATGACTCTGACGGGTATTCAAGTAACGGGGCTGAGGTCGATGAATTCGTAAAAGTGACAAGCAAACTGGTTTCTCCGGTGTGGGGATATAAGGGTAAATGACCAAACGCCCCAGTAATCGTTAATACCCGATAGTTCATTTGGTTTTCTCACATTGTCTTCAATCTTGCATTTTGAGTAGTCACTTTGCGGCAAGATGATGGCTTCAGCTAGGTGAAGGACTGCACGTATGAGTTATCCTCCAGAGCCATTGCCGGTTGCGCCGCCTCCTTACTCAGGGTGGCAGGGTGCCGTGGCCCGCTACTTTCAGTTTGAAGACTATCGCACGAACTTCCGCACAGAGATTTTGGCCGGGTTCACTACCTTTATGACCATGGCTTACATTCTTGTCGTTAACCCCCTGATTCTGTCCGATGCGATTTTTCTCAATGCCCCTAAGGATTTGTTTGCCGAACTGGTTGTAGCTACGGCGGTCTCGGCTGCGCTGGGTACTTTACTGATGGCACTGTTGGGTAAGTACCCCTTTGCTATGGCTCCAGGAATGGGTATCAATGCCTTCTTTGCCTATTCGGTTGTCATCGGCCTCAAAATTGACTGGCGGATTGCCCTGGCATCTGTTTTTATTGAAGGCTTGGTTTTCTTGCTGCTATCGGTCACTAATGTGCGCCGCCACCTGATTACCGCCGTTCCTGGTTCGATTAAGGTGGCAACCTCGGTAGGGATTGGCTTGTTTCTTGCCTACATTGGCCTGGGGGGTGTGCCAGATGTGGGCGGGGCGGGGCTGGTTGTTGCCAATGAAGCCACTAAAACGGGTTTTGGTAGCTTTCGAGAGCCTGCCACGCTTTTAGCAACGATTGGTATTTTTATCACAGCCGCCTTGATTGTGCGGCGGGTGCGGGGAGCATTGCTTTGGGGCATTATTGGTACGGCTTTGTTGGGCTGGGTATTTGGAGTCGCAAAGGCCCCAACGGGTATTATTAGTGCACCGACTGTTCCGACCCATTTGTTTGGTCAAGCGTTTGTCGGGTTAGGCGGTATTAATGCCGGGAATTTGATTGATTTTATTGCGGTGCTATTGGTATTTTTATTTGTCGATATGTTTGACACGATTGGAACTCTGGCTGGAGTGGGTGCGAAGGCCGGGTTTATTGACGAGAAGGGGCAGTTGCCCCGGGCGAATGAAGCACTGACTGCGGATGCGATCGCTACAACAACAGGAGCGGTTTTAGGAACTTCTTGTGTCACCACCTATGTAGAGTCTGCGGCTGGTATCACCGAAGGTGGGCGTACCGGCTTTACAGCCTTGGTTACTGCTGTGCTGTTTCTCATGGCTTTGCTCTTTACGCCTCTGTTTGAGGCGATTCCTGGTTTTGCAACGGCTCCAGCGTTGTTAATTGTTGGTGTGCTAATGATGGGAGCGGTGAGCGAAATTAATTGGCACGATCTGGCAGAAGGGATTCCGGCTTTTCTTACGATTTTCTTTATCCCCCTTGGGTTTTCGATCGCGGCGGGTTTATCAGCGGGGTTAGTCGCCTATCCGATTATGAAAAGTTTTCAGGGTAAAGCGAGAGAAGTGCCCCTTGCAACCTGGATTTTGGCGGCTATCTTTTTGGCTCGTTTTGTCTTTATGACCGCTCGATTTGGTTAAATATCGCTTTAGTCAGAAAGCGGACAAGTCAGTCGTTCTAATTAACGGTAAGCGGTTCAGAGTGGGGGAAAGGCGACCGCTGCCATAAGAAGTAGAGCGACGGCGATCGCAGGCATAATTTTTGTCAAACACCTTGTGGCTGTGATCAATGCTCGGCATCTGAATGGGAAGAGCGCTGAGCGCAGCGTCATCGCTGCTTTAGGGGCGATTGCTCCAGCCAATGGGCAAATTTCCCAAGCCACTCGCATTGGGTTCGTCATCTAGACGCGCTTCTTCATCTAAAGCATTCACCAACCGGCGATAGATGCCTTCAGCCTGCTGCAAAGAGTTGCCGATGCAGGTCATGCCTAATTTGCCGAATTCTGAAAGGCAGCCCATCAGGTGGAATACAGCCCCAGTTTCGGTGCTGGTGTCAAAGTGGAGGTGATGCAGGGCAATAATATCCATCAGGTCATTGGGTAACAGGCCACGATATCCCTCTTTCTGGAGGTTGTCTGTCGCGATGTAGTACTTGGCCCGCCCCTGCTGGCTATAAAACAGCCCACTGGAGAGGTCGTAGCGGCCAGTGGTCAAAAATTTGAGCGTCATGAAAGGATGGGTCGTGCCTCCTTTACGCAGGTTGATCTCAATGGCTTGCAGATCCCATTCCGGCTGGCTGGTATCGTGTGGCTGATGGACGGCAACAAAATCTACCCCAAAGCGTTCAATGGCCCCCTTCTCTGCCAATTTTTTGCCGACTTTTAACCCTAGTGCCTGCAATCGTAATCGGTAGGACTCGTCGGCAGGGAAGCGACAACCCAAGTAAATTTGGCCGTTGGGGCCGCCCAGAATTTGGTCGTGGGTGGAGAGAATTTCTACCTCTCCCGTCGGGGTAATGCGCCCTTGGACGCTGGGTGATCGCTTCACTTTCCCTTCAATAAAGGCCTCCGTAATGGCTCCCAATTCGGGGATGCGGCTGCTAAAGTTTTCCCAGGTTTCTCCTTTGGCCTCAAAACTCAGATGAGTTAGCCTGGTTTCCACGGCATTCCAGCGATCGCGGTGACTTGCAACCCCCGGAGCAAAATCACGGATGGGGCGTAAATCTAGCAGGGCGTTACCTTCTCCAGAAAACCCCTCGTTGAGTTTTACGACCATGCGTTGCAAGTCGGGGCAGCGTTCCCACAACTCTACGGTTGCTGCCACTAAATCCGGTACTGACCACACTTCTTCACTGCCAGGGGGGTGAGGGACTTCGGCTTCTGCAAAGATCTGACGGCTACCCGCCTTAGTGCCCCAACGCAACAAATCTGGATCAACTGCATAGAGGGGAATCCCCAGTTTCACTGCCAGTTCTCGTTCGGCTGTGGTGGAGTTATAGCAGACCATATAGGCGCGATCGTGGTTCACCGCACAACGGATTTGATGGAGCAGTCTTGGCCGTTCTAGCACTTTTTGACTCAGGGATTTGAGCGAAGAGTCGTAAGTGGAGAGCATCAACAGGCGATCGCGGGCGTGGGAAAAGGGAATACCGGGTAATAGTTGCAGGTAATAATCAATCACACTGGGGTGGAGTGGCTGTGAGGTCACATAGACGAGGCGAGTACGGGGATTGCGCAGGCGAATTAAGGAAAACAGCAGTCGCTCTTCATAGTGGTAAGCGCCTTCAATCTTTTGCAATTCGCGCTGATCTAGGCTCAGAGAAGGCAATACCACAATATCTGCCGCAGCATCGTCAAATGCGTCAACAGCTTGCCAGCGATCGCGAAACTGCTGTTTCAACTGCTGAAATCTACCTGCAATATCTGCCGCAGATGGGCTTCCTGATTGCATCGTTGTCTGCATTCCTTTACTGAATCTCCCCGTACTAGCTTACTGATCCCTACCTGGGCAAAGCTGCGTGCTCAACAAGGAGGTAAAGAAACTTTAAATTCATCGGCGATCTCCAAAGCATTCGGAGCGCCGATGATTAGATGCTACCGTTACAAGCCCTTTTCTGAGAAAAAAGCAAGCCCGCTCTTCGCGCTTAAAACCGGTAGGTGAGAATTTGAATGGCCATGCCCTCGCGCGGCAAGTCAGCGGGGCGCAGGGTGATCGTATCGCTATTGGCTCGCCGTACAGGAGTTCCCTGCATCAGTTCTAAGAAAGGATTAAGCCCATTGATATCACAGGCGTTTGCATCAGCTGCCTGGGTGCGGTAATGGGTAGGGATGACCAGGCGCGGTGATAGAACGCTAATCGCCTGCTTGGCTTCGTCGGCGTTATAGGCCTTAGGGCCACCTCCCACCGGAATAAACAAAACATCTGGACGACCCGCCAGAATTTTCTGCTCGATTGAAAGGGGCGCTGCCGCCCCTCCCATGTGTAACAGGTTGATTCCAGCCTGATTCCATTGCCAGGCGACGTTGTTGCCAAAGCGCCTACCCCCAACGCGATCGTGGGCAATCGAAATCCCGCGAATGCGTAGGTTAAAGACCTGATAATCCCCCGGCTCAAACAGCAAACGAGGGTTACCCTTAACGACTTCAACCGCCCCTTCGTCTAACAACTGGCTGCTAATCATGACCAGATCTGAATCAACCGCAGAGGGACGATATTTGGCCGTGCAGCCAAGGTTACGAAACGGATTGATCAAAATTCTTTTGCCGCCACTACTGATCAGAAAGCAGGTGTGCCCTAACCACTGGATTGTCACTGCGCCTGCGGCCTGGGCGGCTACCCGCTGACCTAATAACGCCGTTGTTGCCGTAGTCAGACAGCTAGCACCGACATAGCCCATGAGTTGTCGCCGTTTCATAAACTCCCCACCGAAGCATAGTAAACAGGTTAGGTTGGCATGAGTGCCTTCCCTGGTAGTGGCCGATGATTGCAATCGCCCGACTGAGATGTTTCTAGTGATGACCGGCGATCGCCGCCAAAAAGTTCCTCAACAACTGCTTGCCAGAGGTCGTCAACACACTCTCAGGATGAAACTGCACGCCTTGAATATGGGGATAGTCACGATGCCGTACTCCCATAATGGTGCCGTCTTCGACCCAGGCAGTGACTTCCAAAACCGCTGGTAGACTTTGCCGCTCGATCACCAGACTATGATAGCGGGTTGCTGTCATCGGATTATCTAAACCCGCAAAAACACCGCTCCCAGAATGCTGCACAGCCGAAACCTTGCCATGCATCAGCACAGGGGCCGAGACGATCTTGCCACCAAATACTTCGCCGATGCTCTGATGACCCAAGCAGACTCCTAAAATTGGCAGATCTTTGCCCAGAGCCTGGATAAGCTGCATCGAGATGCCTGCATCCTCAGGGCGACCCGGCCCCGGGGAAATCACAATCGCATCGGGCTTAAGGGCGCGCACTTGGTCAACGGTAATTTGATCATTGCGATAAACCTGGATATCAGCTGCAACTGGAAATTCGGCGCTGAGTTCACCAAGGTACTGCACCAAGTTGTAGGTAAAACTATCGTAGTTATCGATGACAAGCAGCATGATATGGAGCGGCGATCGCACGGAGTAACGTTCTAAAAATGTCAGCGGGCTGACTGGTTTAAAGAGAGTAACGGCACAACTAGAAGCCACAATTTGGGTAGCATCAAAAAACCAGCCACCAGAATGGCCGCTAGGGCAGAAACCAGGACTGCCGCCGCAGAGCAATCCTTGGCAATTTTAGCCAGCTCATGATACGTCTGCTTCACAGTCAGATCCACAACAGACTCAATCGCCGTGTTTAATAACTCGGCAGCGAGAACGGCCCCAACGGTTAAACCAATGACTGTAATCTCAACAGGGGCTAGCTTCAGCACCAGTGCCAGAATAATGGCCAGGCTACCAATCATCACATGGATGCGAAAATTTCGCTGAGTTTGAAAAGCATAGGCAATCCCTGTCCAAGCATACTTAAAGCTAATCAGCAAATTCGTGGCGACTTGCCAGGAAAGATCGCGATTTGGCTTAGAGGTGGTGACTTTGCCATTGGCACTGCTAGAGGTTGAGGTCGTAAAGTTTGGAGGCATGGATTCAAAGAAGTACGGATCAGAGAGGCATTAGTTCTCAGTCTGCCCCGAAACGATGCATTCGCTTCTACAATCGGTCAAGGGCTTCAGAAAATGGGTCGCAATTGAGTGGTAACCAGGTAGAGTCCTTAGGCCCAAAAGTGATCTTGCCGGGTTGAGCCGCTAGAGAAGGCTAACTGGGTTTAAGTGAGTCGGCACCTCAGTTCATGAAAAATTCTAGCGACTATTGCTTGTGAGACCAACCGTATTCAGCAAAACCTCTTGTTGTGCCAACATTCGGTTCAATTCATTTTCATCCGGATGATCCCACCCTAGTAGGTGCAATAGCCCATGAGCAGCCAGCCAGGCCAGTTCGGTAATGAGTGGATGGGCTTGGGCGATCGCCTGTTTTGTTGCTGTTGGTACAGAAATGACAATATCGCCCAGGTAGAGAGGCTCTGTCGCTAAAATCTCGACTGGTAGAGGGTCTGACTCTAGAGCTGCAAAGGCCAAAACGTCGGTAGGTGAATCGATCTGGCGATAGTCGCGATTGAGGACTTGAATCGTTGTATCATCGGTCAGTTGGACTCCGACCTCGTAGGTGTCAATGGGCGAAATATCTGGCGCTAAAACAGTGAGCCACTGCTCAAACCAATGGTGCCAGGTCGCCTCTGTGAGCGGTTGGTTGGATGCTGCGACAACTGCTGCGGTCGTTTCTAGATAGACAGCTACTTGCACAGGGTTGGCCTCAACGGGTGAGATAGGCTAGGCCCACCAAAACCCCCAACAGAGCAATGGTGGTCAAAACAAAGTGCTTGATGGAGGTACCCCGCTTGCGCACCATATTTCGCATGGCGTGTTTGACATAGCTACCAGAAGGTGGAGTGACGGGTGTTTGCTGCGCCTTCTCCCCGGACTCGGTGGGGGTTGATGTGGCATCGGCCAGAGGCGTTTCGAGGTTTTCCATGGGGTTTATACTCACTCAGGGTCGCCTTTTTCAATGTATCAGGCTCTCTCTGATTTCGCTTTAACGATGGAGGGGAAAACGGCCAAACAATTTGGTTAAAGTGCGCAGGCGATCGCTCATTTCCCCTGTGAGGGCATCGGCCTGGTAACGCCATTCCCAATTGCCCTCGGCTACGCTGGGATAGTTCATCCGGGCTTCGCTGCCGTAGCCCAAAATATCCTGAAGGGGCACAATCGCCACATTGGCGATCGAGGCTAGGGCCAGGCGAATCATTTCCCAGTGAATGCCAGCCTCGTCAATGCCACCAATGTAATTGAGCAGGTTCCCCTTTTCGTAGTCATTCAGCTTTTCAAACCAGCCGACCGTCGTGTCATTGTCGTGGGTGCCGGTGTAAACCACACAATTGCGGACATAGTTGAAAGGCAGAAAGGGGTTTGCTGGATCAGACCCAAAGGCAAAATGCAACACTTTCATACCCGGGAAGTCAAAGCGATCGCGGAGAGCTTCAACCTCTGGCGTAATGACGCCCAAATCCTCTGCCATGACTGGTAAATCACCCATTTCCTGGCGCAGGGTTTCAAAAAAGGCGCGCCCCCGCGCTTTGACCCAGCGGCCTTTAATAGCAGTTGTTTGCCCTCTAGGAACGGCCCAGAAAGCTTCAAATCCTCGAAAGTGATCAATACGGATGTAATCGACATAATCGAGCAAGGTCCGAAACCGCTCAATCCACCATTTAAAGTGGGTTTTCTGCAAATTTCCCCAGTTATAGATTGGGTTACCCCATAATTGCCCGGTGGTACTAAAGTAGTCGGGGGGTACCCCGGCCATCATGGCTGGTTCTTGAGTTCTGGCATCAAGGGAGAAATTCTCTGGCCGTGCCCAGACATCGGCACTGTCATGGGCCACGTAGATGGGAATATCCCCCACAATCAAGATGCCCTGAGAGTTGGCATATTGCTTGAGTTCACTCCACTGACGGGCAAACTCAAATTGCAGGTATTTCTGGAACTGAATCTCCTCGGCTAGTTGAGATCGCCACTGCTCTAGAGCTGCCGGTTGACGACTGGCCAGTTCTGGCTCCCACTGGTGCCAGGGTTTATTGTCTTGATGCTGTTTCAACGCCATAAACAGGGCATAATCATCCAGCCAATAAGCTTTTTGGTAACAAAAGGTCGCAAAGGCTTCCCGATATTCTCCACTGGCCCGCCGCATAAAATTATCAAATGCTCGCCGCAGGAGCGGCATTTTGTAAGCCTCTACCGCGGCATAATCAACGCGATCGGCTGGAAACTCCGGCGCACCCTGAAAATCACCATCATAGAGAAAACCATAATCCCGAATACTTTCCAGACTAATCAGCAACGGGTTGCCCGCCATTGCCGAATAGCACATATAGGGGGAGTTACCAAACCCCGTTGGCCCTAAAGGTAAAACTTGCCAGATTTGTTGGCCAGTATCGGCTAAAAAGTCGATAAACCGGCGTGCTCGGTTACCAATGCTGCCAATGCCAAAACGGCTGGGCAACGAGGTGGGGTGCAAAAGAATACCACTGACTCGACAATTCGCCAGGGAAAATTTGACAGGCTGAGACATGGCAACACCGTCGAGGGAAATCGCCTTTGACTTTAACACGTCTGTTACGCCTCTGCGGCTCCTCTTTTCAGGCTGGGAAGATTTTTTCTCGGGCTTCTCTGGCGATGAACAGGCTCGACGGAGGATCAGGCATGCAAGCGGCAGCTTTACCACCCCAGGGGGCTTAAGCTAGAAACTAAAGAAGGGGGCATCCTGATGACAAGGGATGTATCCCACCATTACGTGCAGCGAGGTGTCGATGGATATTGGGGTACCAAAGGAAACAAAGGATCAGGAATTTCGCGTGGGCCTGAGTCCAGAGAGTGTGCGCGGCTTAGTCGATCAGGGGCATCGAGTATGGATTGAGGCTAATGCGGGTGCAGGTGCGGGTTTTGCAGATGCAGACTACATCCAGGCGGGTGCGACGATCGCCCAAACCGCTGCCACTGCTTGGGAGCAGGAACTCATTGTCAAAGTCAAGGAACCGCTCCCACCCGAATACGGCTTTCTCAAAAAGGGTCAACTATTGTTTACCTATCTCCACCTAGCCGCCGATCGCACCTTAACCGAACGGTTGTTAGAGTGTGGCATTACGGCGATCGCCTACGAAACCGTAGAGTTACCCGATCGCCGCCTGCCCCTCCTATCCCCTATGAGCATCATTGCCGGACGGCTCGCCACCCAATTGGGTGCCCGCTACCTCGAGCGGCAGCAGGGGGGGCGTGGCGTTTTGCTAGGCGGCGTACCCGGCGTTGCACCGGGAAGAGTCGTTATTCTGGGTGGCGGGGTCGTCGGCACAGAGGCTGCCCGCATCGCCGTCGGAATGGGTGCCCAAGTGCAAATTCTGGATGTCAACGTTGATCGTCTCTCGTATCTAGAAGGCGTCTTTGGCTCCCGTGTGGAATTGCTCTACAGCAGCACCGCCCAGATTGAAGCCGTTGTACCCCATGCAGATTTACTCATAGGCGCAGTCCTAGTGCTCGCCAGACGTGCCCCCACTTTAGTCACCAGAGAGCTAGTAGGGCAAATGCGCCCCGGCTCAGTGATTGTTGATGTTGCCGTTGATCAGGGTGGTTGCATTGAGACAGTTCATCCCACCTCCCACAGCAACCCCACCTATACTGAGGCGGGAGTAGTTCACTACGGGGTGCCCAACATGCCCGGAGCCGTTCCCTGGACGGCAACTCACGCATTGAATAATAGCACCTTTCCCTATGTCTTGAAGCTAGCCAACTATGGCCTAGCCGCCCTTGATCGCGACCCCACCCTCGCAAAGGGATTGAACGTGCAAAACTATCACCTGATTCACCCAGCAGTACAGGAGGTTTTTCCCGATTTAGTGCAGTAAAGCCAACCAGACAAACACAGCACTTAGGCAACGCGGCGAACACCCTAAGAGATAAAACCCTCCGGCCCCTGCGACGGCTCTTGACTTCAGTCGAGCTAAGTTACTCAGGGCGCGATTTTGGTTCCCGCTCCCTTTAAGAGAAGGCTAGCGACAGTTATTGCTAGTAGACTAAGGTATCAGCCTAGTTACCCTCACCCCCTTGCTTGAATGCCCTTTAGAGCCATACCCTTCTCCCAGAGCAGGAGAGAAGCTTCGAGTGGCTCCACTTCTCCCCTCAAGAGAGAAGGCAATGGGGGATGAGGGTGCCTGAGGCGAGTCCAGAAATATCTACCTTGCTGTATTAGCAAGCTCCCTTAACGGTTGGCCAGAATTCTTACCCTGAGAACACAACCAAAATCCAAAGTCCAATAGCGACCTGACGGAAAGGACAGGGAAAAATCATCTTAAACTGGCGAACACTTGCTGAAAAGCAGTTGGAAATGCCTAATGATTCTCCATCCTTTCAGAAAGAGAACGAACCCAAAGCCCAAAATGCCTCTATCCGTGCTGTAACTCATCTAGCTTGGCCAGCACTTCCGCACTATGCACAATGGGCTTCACCCCGGTAAAAATGGCGCGTAGTATCCCATCCGGATCCACAATATAGGTGTGACGCAGCGCCATCCCCCCCATCAGTGAACCGTAGGCCTTGCTAACAGCCCCACTTTCATCTGCTAATAGGGGAAACTTTAGCCCTTCTGAGTCACAAAACTCGGCATGGGAATCGACAGAGTCGGTACTAATTCCCAAAATTTGGGTATGGCGCTGCAAATATTTAGGTAAATCTTGCTGAAACTTACGCGCTTCTAAAGTGCAACCAGGGGTAAAGTCTTTGGGATAAAAGTAAACAACCACCCACTCACCGCGGTAGTCTGCCAGAGAAACCACTCCATCTCCTATGTTGGTGGGGAGCGTAAACTCAGGAGCGGGTTGATTGAGAGGGGGTTGTGGCCCACCCAAAGCCAAGACGGGAGCAGGCCATAACCAGGTTGATAGAGCGATCATTGCGATCAGCAGCAAGGACGGGAGGCGGCGAAACAACATAGAGATTTTTAACCACTGAATAAACTTAATACAAGTTTACAGTTGTTCTACGGTCCTTTTGATTGACCCGTTTGGGTTTCTTCTAGATTTCTGATAGATGGCGGGTGGAAGAATGCGTGGAGGTGTCTCACTGTCGGCAGTATAGTTAGGAGAATTGCTGGACGGATGCAGGCAAGGAGGTTTCCAGAAAGAAGCTTCTCTAGCATTGCCTCTCGACGAGCTTCAGGGTTATAAGCTAGCTGAGGGTTGTCGCAGCTAGCAGGCTGTTGAGGGATTAAAGACAAGGGATTCTTATTTGCTGTCTTTAGCCGAATCGATATCGGCCAGGCCAAAGCGATGTCCCATGCGCAGTCGCGATCGCCCCGCGACTCTCTATAGCTTTGTTCTCAAGTGCACGAAAGTTGCCCTATTCTAGGGAGTAATACCGGTTTGGATTGGAGACTCCTCTCCCCAAAGGGCACTCTAAAAGCAATTTTGAATAATTAAGGTGTTTAAGCGGCTCCCAAATCGAGAGCAAGTAGCTTTCATCCAGAAAGGCATCAATCTTGATTTGGGTTGAGTCTATATATAAGGTGTGATTTCAGAAATCAATCTGCCCAATTGCGATTTTAAATTGGCATCAGGCTTGCAGGGACTTATTTCCATGCCCATGACCATTTTGGTAGCAGATGACGACCTTGGCACGAGACTCTCGATTAGTGATTATCTGGAAGCGGCAGGGTACCTGACTATTTCAGCAGAAAATGGTCAGGAAGCGCTGCATTTAGTCGAGACCTATCAGCCCCATCTGCTGGTGACTGATATTACAATGCCTCAGATGGATGGTTACGAGTTAGTCCGGCAGATCCGGCAACGTCCGGCATTTCGATTGATGCCGGTGGTATTTTTGACGGCTAGAAACCAAACGGATGAACGGGTGCGGGGCTACCAGAGTGGTTGTGATGTTTATTTATCTAAGCCCTTTGAGCTAAAAGAGTTGGGAGCTGTTATTCGTAACTTGTTAGAGCGGCTGCAAATGCTGGAATCGGAGTTGCGATCGCGATCTCCCGCCACCGAGAAGGCGTCAGAACGGTCTGGGTTGGCTCAGGGGGTATCTCTGACCGAATCTCTGCAATTAACCCAGCGGGAGCAAGAAGTCTTGAAACTCCTGGCCGAAGGGGTGTCCAATATCCAGATTGGCGATCGTCTACATCTCAGCCCCCGCACGATTGAAAAATACGTCAGCAGCCTATTGCGCAAGACCGATACGACCAATCGTTCAGAATTACTGCGGTTTGCGATTGAGCACCGGTTAGTGTAGCGATCGCCACAGCCACAGGAACCAGAATGCAATCAAACAAAGAGGGGACAGGTTTTTCTTGGGGTGCATGTTGCTTTTGCCCTCACCCTTTTCTGGTATGCCCGGATTGCTCTAATCCCTCTCCCAAATTAGGAGAGGGACTTTGAGATGGCCTGGCTCCCTTTCTCCTAGGTTGGGAGAAGGGGACTGGGGGATGTGTATCTGAAAAGGTGACATGCTCTCTTTTTCTTGAGAGTCGTCAACCAGCTTAGAGTTGTGGCCTTAAGCCTTCCCCTTAAACCGAGAACAGGGTGCATCCCATGGTTTGTGAAACCCGCCCCTCCAATGGGTTGACCGATTGCTGCCTACTTATTGGGCTGCGGTGTCATCCGCAGGTAGGGCTTAATTTCTTTCACCCCCTTAGGAAACTTCTTCACCGCTTCTTCCGTAGGAATCGAGGGCACCACCACCACATCTTCCCCATCTTTCCAGTTCACTGGGGTGGCAACTCCGTAGTTATCAGTCAGTTGCAAAGAGTCAATCACCCGCAAAATCTCTTCAAAATTGCGGCCAGTGCTGGGGGGATAGGTGATCGACAAACGCAGTTTCTTTTGGGGGTCGATGACAAAGACGGTACGCACGGTTAGGTTAGGATTGGCATTAGGGTGAATCATGCCATACAGTTCAGAGACCTTTTTATCTACATCGGCCAAAATCGGGTAGTTAACAGTAGTGTTTTGGGTTTCGTTGATATCCCCAATCCAGCCAGCGTGAGAATCGGCATCATCAACGCTGAGCGCAATCACTTTTGCGTTACGCTTGTCAAACTCCGCCTTTAACCGCGCCACTTCACCTAGCTCGGTGGTGCACACTGGGGTGTAGTCTGCCGGGTGAGAAAACAAAACCACCCAGCTATCACCGGCCCAATCGTAGAAGTTAATTTCGCCTTCGCTCGATTGTTGGGTAAAGTTGGGAACGGTGTCGCCTAGTTGTAAAACCATGTCTAGAACTCCTATCAGTTGCAAGGGGGTGATTTCTAACAAAGGTCTATATTGCCATAAAACCCCGGTTTTTCGGTCGGATTTTAGAACATTTTAATCCTTGCTGAATGTTTAATTGCCGAGGGAGGTAATGTGATCGCTAAACCGCTGACTGGGCGACCAATTAGCCGCTTCGGGTTCTGAAAATTGATAGAAAACTTTAGAAAAACGCCGGATAAAGCTAGCCTTGGTTAGAAAAGCGATCGCATGGGTAAGATGCGAATGTATCGACTTAGAATAACTCGTCATTGGGGGCGATAGTGACAACGCCCTAATGCGGTGTTTCTCTCAGTCGTCTGTCCAGCCGAGTTTTCTGGCATTCTTCCTGTTTGCGGATTGTAACAGTCCGCATAAAATACGGGTGCGCCCGCTCAAAAGTTCGGCAAGGTTACACAACGTTACACAAAGACGAAGAACTGATCTCTACGAGTTAGGTTAAGACATGGAATCTACAGACACAAAAGCCCTGCTTCTGGTTGATCAGCAACCGTTGTCGTTGCGCCAGTGCTTGCGTTATTTGCAGGCATCTGGCAAGCTTCAGGCTTTTATTGGCGATATCTTAAGGCAATACGTTCTGGAAACTGAGATAAACACTCGTGAGGATTTAGATATCAGTCCTGCCATGGTTGAACAAGCCGTGGTCGATTTTCGCCTGCAACAAAAACTGACTGACCAAAAGATTTTTCAGGAATGGTTAACCCGCAATGGGATCACCTACGATATCTTCCACAAGCAGATTAGCAACAGCTTCAAACTGGAAAAACTCAAGGTAGTGGTTACTGAGCCGCGGCTACAGGAGTACTTTATTGAACGTAAGTTGTTCTTTGACCGCGTTGTCTTATCACGCATCGTGGTGGATACCAAGGAAATGGCAGAGGAGTTGCTCAGCCAAATTGAAGAAGGTGCGAGCTTTGAGCATCTAGCGCGGGAATACTCTAAAGGTAACGAGCGGATTGCCAACGGCATGATGGGGCCTGTGAGCCGTGGCACAATGCCTGATAATCTGCGGGCAAAGGTCGATTCAGCTGAGTTAGGAACGATTGTCGGCCCCGTTGAAATTGAAAACCTTTGGGCGCTTTTTCGGGTTGAGCAGGTGCTGCCTGCTACCCTAGAGGATGCGCAATTGCGCCAAGCGATGCAAAACGAACTGTTTGAACGCTGGCTGACAGAGAAGATGCAACAGATGACAGTTAAGCTTCAGGTGACGGAATGATTGCCAACGATCCGACTCTTAACTTGCCTTGGGATGCCCCACCCCTGAGCCTGCTCACCCCTGAACAGCAGGTAAAGGTAAAGCATGGGGCGCAGCTTCAGCGCTTCAGTTTGGGTGAAATGCTGTGGTCTACGGATGAGCAGCCCGGCGGCCAAATCCTGGTACTTTCGGGCAAGGTGCGCTTAGTTCCAGAATCGGGTAAGTCAATTGTGCTCAATCAGGGTGACTGGTTGGGAGATTTATTAGAATTGCCGGGTTTCTGGAAGGCGCGGGCGGCGGATCGAGAAGTGTTGGTAGTGCGCTGGTCGAAGGATTTATGGCAGGCGCTCCAGTCATCGGATTTAGATCGATTTTGGGTGGTGCAGCGCAAACGGTACCAGCCAGAAACGGAAAGTACGCCCAAGATGGTGTACGGCTTCCCCTTTGTGCCGAGCGTGAATACGGGTGCGGCTTGCTTGACCATGGCGGCCAATCACCTGCAAAATCCTGCCCAGTTGGAATGGGTGCAAAGGCAGTTACGCACCCAAAGCCCTGCGGATGTGGTTGAAGCGGCAGAGAAGCTAGGTTTGCAGTTGCGCACAGTGGAAGCCGATTGGTTGGGGTTACGGCAGTTGGGGATGCCGGCTCTAATGCAGTGGCATGAGGTGGCTGATGCTGCTAGTAATGGTAATGGTCGTCCCTCAGGCCGGGTGCCGGTTCCCTTTCACTGGGTGTTGGTTTATGCCGTGCGTGGCGATCGCCTGATTGTGGCGGATCCGCTCAACCCTAGCCAAACCTGTGAAAGCATTCCTCGCCAGGTCATTGAGTCAGTCTGGAATGGCAAACTGCTCCAGGTTGAGCTAATTCAGAAGCAGGAGAAATTTAACCTTTCCTGGTTTTTGCCAGCGGTTCTCAAGTATCGCGGGCTATTGCTGGAGGTTTTGCTAGCCTCCTTGACCATTCAAATTTTGGGGTTAGCGACCCCCATCATTACCCAGGTGGTGATTGACAAGGTGATGGTGCAGGGTAGCCTGCCCACCCTGGATGTGATGGCGCTCGCTCTGCTGGCTGTGGCTTTCTTCGAAGCCTTTCTCGGGATTTTGCGTCTCTTCATCTTTACCCACACCGCCCGACGATTGGATCTGAGCCTTTCGGCCCAGCTCTTTCGCCACTTGATGCGACTTCCCCTCTCCTATTTTGAGGCGCGGCGAGTCGGGGATACCGTGGCGCGAGTGCAAGAACTAGAGAATATTCGTCAATTTCTCACGGGTACTGCCTTGACTGTGGTGCTAGATGCCATCTTTGCGGTGGTTTATCTGGTCATCATGTTCTATTACAGCTCGACCTTAACCCTGGTGGCGCTGTCGGTTATTCCTTTGTTTGCGATGTTGACCCTGATTTCGACTCCGATTTTGCGGAACTGGCTCAACGAAACCTTTAACCGCAGTGCCGATAGCCAGTCCTTCCTGGTGGAAACAGTCACGGGGATTCATTCTGTCAAGGCCCATGCCGCCGAGAAAGTCTCCCGCGATCGCTGGGAGGGGTTGTTTGCTCGCTTTGTCCGCACTGGGTTTAAGGCCTCGACCACCCAAAACATTAGCAGCCACATTGGGGATTTCTTGACCAATTTCTCCTATCTGCTGATCCTCTGGTTTGGGGCCAAGCTGGTGATTGAGCAAAAGCTGACAGTGGGTCAGTTGGTTGCCTTTCAAATGTTGTCGGGGCGGATGACGGGGCCACTGCTGCGGTTGGTACAACTCTGGCAAAATCTGCAACAGGTGCTGCTTTCCGTTGATCGAATTGGGGATATTCTCAACTCGGCCCCTGAGGCCGAAGCGGGCACGGGTTTGGTATTACCTCCGCTAAAGGGAGAGGTGATCTTTGACGAAGTGTTTTTCCGCTACTATCCTGACCAAGAGCCAGTCCTGCGTGGCATTTCCTTTAAAGCAGAGCCAGGCATGTTTGTGGGAATTGTGGGTCGTAGTGGTTCGGGTAAGAGCACGTTATCTAAGCTGATTCAACGGCTTTATAACGTAGAGTCAGGGCGAATTTTGATTGATGGCTTCGAGGTTAAGAGTGCCGATCTGGCTTCTCTGCGCCAGCAAATTGCGGTCGTTTTGCAGGAAGACTATATCTTTAATGGCTCTGTGATTGACAACATCACCCTGGGTCATCCGGATGTGAGCGCTGAGGCGGCGATCGAAGCGGCACGTAATGCTGCCGCCCATGACTTTATCAGCGACCTGCCCCATGGCTATGAAACCCCAGTCGGGGAAAGAGGGACGTCCCTTTCTGGCGGGCAACGACAACGATTGGCACTCTCTCGCTTGTTTCTTTCTGAAGCCCCCATTCTGATTATGGATGAGGCTACCAGTGCTCTAGATGCAGAGACGGAGCAGCAGGTGCTGCAAAATTTGCAGAAAGTAGCCCGCGATCGCACCATTTTTATGATTGCCCACCGCTTTGCCCCGCTCAAAAACGCCGATATGATTTTGGTTCTGGAGAAAGGGGTATTGGTTGAGAAGGGCACCCATGCCGAGCTGTTGCGCAGCCGAGGGTTATATTATTCGCTCTATCAGCGTCAGCAAGCGTCGGTATAAGTTGACCAGTCTTGGGGTGAAACCGGCTCTTACCCCATTGCTTGCAACCGTCCTTAAATCTAGACCTAGCGGTGTGCCGGTGCAGAAGCCAGAAGCTTCGAACTGGGCCTGGTTACCTTCTTGTTCTTTCATTGTGTCAGTTCCATGCTGCCGGAAGAGATTCGCACCCTATTTAACCGCATCGCCCCCGTTTACGACCAACTCAACAACGAGCTGAGCCTGGGCCAGCACAAGATCTGGAAACGCATGACCGTGAAGTGGAGCGGGGCCAAAGTTGGTGATGCTTGCCTGGATGTGTGTTGTGGCAGTGGTGATATTGCCGAACTGCTATTTAATCGCGTAGGGCCGACCGGTCGGGTTGTGGGGGTTGATTTTGCTGTGGAGCAATTGGCGATCGCTCGCCAGCGTAACCCTCACATCACCTGGCAAGAAGGCGACGCCCTCGCTCTACCCTTTGCAGAATCAACCTTTGACGCGGTGACGATGGGCTACGGGTTGCGGAATGTCATCAACATTCCCCAAGCACTCAAGGAACTGTACCGGGTTCTCAAGCCGGGGGCGAAGGCGGCGGTGCTCGACTTTAACCGGAGCGAAAATGCTTGGGTTCGTGCGTTGCAGCAATGGTATCTCGGCACCCTGGTGGTGCCGGCGGCTGCCCGCCGGGGCCTGACAGCAGAATATGCCTACATTGCCCCTAGTGTGGAGCGCTTTCCTACCGGGGCTGAGCAGGTAAACCTCGCCAGAGCGGTTGGGTTTTCCGCCGTCACGCACTACCCTATTGCCGGGGGTACGATGGGAGTATTGGTTTTAGGCAAATGAGACAAACGACTTGGATCTTGCAACCCTCTGGCTATTGCTTGCACCCCCTTTAGTGGGGGGGGTGATTGGTTATTTCACCAATGATATCGCCATTAAAATGCTGTTTCGCCCCTATCAAGCGATTTATTTGAGGGGCCGCAGGCTGCCGTTTACGCCGGGGTTGATTCCCCGCAATCAGGAGCGTCTGGCCAAACGAGTGTCAGACACCATCATGGGGTCGCTGCTAACACCAGAGGAGATGCAGCGCCTAGCTCGGCGGTTGCTGAAAACCGAGCGGGTACAGGGAGCCTTGAAATGGTTGTTAGAGTTGGCGATCGACCAATTAGAGCCGCAACGGAATCCCAGAGCCTCTAAGGTGCTGGCTAACATTCTGCATGATCTGTTTGGCCAGTCCTTACCGCGCCTGCTCAAGGTATTGGCCCGGCGAGAAGACTTTCTGGAAGTTCAACTAAACCAGATTTTTGATCAGGTATTACTCGATTTTCAACTGAGTCAAGACCAGGCCACACGTTTAGCCGACTGGCTGCTGCAAGTGGCTCTACCTCCAGATGTGTTGCGGCAGGCGATTATTGACTTTTTGACCGATCGCAACATCCAGGTGATTGATGAAGGCTTTCGGGAAAAAACCAGTGGTACCTACTGGGTGGTTGCCAATCTCTTTGGGGTACGCAATGCCCTGACACGTCTGCGTACCTATTGCCTGGATGAAAGAGACGCCTCCAATGCGCGGCTGGCAGAGCTGATTACCTCCCTAGGGGTACGCCAACGGTTACAGGAATTGCTGCTGAATTTGTCTTTACAAAATTTGCCAGTTTCGACGGTGCGACAGCTCAGGAAAACGCTGCGGGATACCGTGCGCAGCTACCTGCAAGACAAGGGGGCCGAACTGCTAGAAGAGTTGGGCAAATCGGTAGATTGGGATAACCTGGCTGTTTTGATTCTCAACCGACTGCGCACGTCTGAGGCCGTTACCACATCTCTAGATGTCGTCAGCCTAGAATTAGCCTTAATCTTAGAGCGCTACCTTGAACGAGATCTGGCTAACATTGTGGCCCAGGTGATCCCAATTTTGAATGTCGATCAGGTCATTATCGAACGGGTAAAGGGGACTTCTCCCCAAGATTTGGAAAAGGCCATCAACGGCATTGTGAAAAGTGAACTTCAGGCGATCGTTAATTTGGGCGGTATTCTAGGTTTTGTGATTGGTCTGCTGCAAACGGCAACCTTGCTGCTACGTTAGGAGCGAGGGTGTAATCGCCTGTAAAACTCACTACAACGACACAAAGGATACAAACCACCGCTCAATTACCCGAACCCCCGCAGGTTCAAGCCAAATAGCAATCTTCGTAACTGGCATCAGCCGGTCTTGTCTGTAGAGCAGTGCAGAGCCTGATGTAGGGCTTTGAGCATTGTTGCCAAGACTGAACTGTTCGATCAAATTCTAAAGTCGTCTCCTAGCCAGCCGCCATGTCCAGAGATACAACCATTGCTCACACTATGATGTTCCTCTGTCTGGGTGCAGCAGCCCTGATGTTAGCGGCTTACCAGTATAAGCCTTCGACAACATCCCCAATGGCTCGTGTTCGTGCAACGCGGGGTGCTGCAAGTTCCTCTTTGGCAACTCAAACGACTCCCTCTTTGGCACCAACGACCTCATCCCCCCAATTTTTGCAGCCGTTGGTGGAGTGGTTCGGAGGAAATCCGTTGCGATCGCAGCCGAGGCCAACGATCGCCCAACCCATGGCCCAGTCAGCGAATCCACCGGTGCAGAGGGCGGAGGTAAAGTTGGTTGTTGATTTGAGCGATCGCCAGGTTTTGGTCTATCGCAACACAGCCGCCGTGGCTCGTTATCCCTTGGCAGTGGGGCAGTCTGGTTGGGAAACACCCACAGGCTCCTTTCAAATCAACCGGATGCAACGAAACCCCGCCTGGCAGCACCCCATTACAGGCGAAGTGATTCCCCCTGGAGTCAACAACCCCCTAGGAAATCATTGGATTGGGTTTACTCACAACGGTAAAACTGAAATTGGCTTTCATGGCACCTATCAGGAAGATCTGATCGGACAGGCGGTATCCCACGGCTGCTTGCGGATGCGTAATCAGGATGTCGAGGCGTTATATCGCCAGGTTGCTCTGGGTACTCCTGTGTTGGTTCGCCCTTAGGATAAGTGATCTAATGGTAGAGGTTGAGCGGAAATGACCGCCCTGTGTTGGTTCACCCTTAGAATCCTTAAAATGAGAATGTTACCCTGAACTGATACCACGGAGATACAGAGAGCACAGAGAAGCCGTACAAGCTAAGGTTAGGAACAGGTGAAGGGGCGGAAGCTCTGGCTAGGGAGAACTTCCTCTACCTCCTCTTTAACTCAGGTGGGTTAAACGCTTGTGTGCACTTATCGATGGATTTAATCAAACAAATCAAACAGCAAGTTGGGTTACTGCGATTTTCCCTGCAAAGCAGGTATCCACATCTCCCCCTGGGTCACGGTTGCGCTTGCCATATTCACCGGTATAGATAAATGCTTCGCCATCAAGTTGGTAGGCAACGGGGAGGGGCTGGGTGCAGGGGCGACACAAGACGATTTCTGGTTCTTTGGCCCCAGGTTCTAAATGGGGCAGATTGACATTCCAATAGCGGCCTGGAGAAAGGGGCTGCTGATATAACATCAGTAAAACTTTGGCGGTCAGGTGAGCGGCCAATTCCCAATCAATAGGGCGTTTTCCTTGCCGGTAGTGAGAAATAGCAATTCCCGGTAGCCCGTGTAAGGCGGCTTCTCTGACTGCTGCAACGGTTCCTGAAAGGTAGACATCAGCACCGAGGTTGCCACCTGCGTTTACGCCTGATAAAACCCACTGGGCGTGGGGACAAAGGTGGGTTAAAGCCAAGCGAGTACAGTCGGCGGGGGTGCCGGCGATCGCCCACTCGTGCTCAGCCCAGCGCTCAACCTGAATGGGGGTGCGGGTCGTAACCTGATGCCCACACCCCGATTGCTCGTGTCGGGGGGCAATAATGACAGTTTTTTGTCCTAACGCCGTTGCTGCTGCCAATAAGGCTCGAATGCCCGGAGCAGCAATGCCATCATCGTTGGTTAATACAAGAGTCATGGGGCCGGCGTCGAAAAGCTATCTCATTTTTCTTTTGCAGAATACCATTTTTATTGATTGGCTTGGGCCAGAAGCGCCTCCAGGTCAGGCAATTGCACAGGCCCGGCAAATTTTTCCCCGACTACCATCAGAAAAGGGGTACCATCGACGCCCAGTTCTTCCCCCAGCTTGATGTCGGCTTGAATGGCATCATTGGCGGCTTGACTGGCGCGATCGCGATCAAACTTGGCCCGATCTAGCCCCAAGGATTGGGCGATTTCTTTATAAAGAGACTCGCTTAAGCGAGGTTGTTGCTGAAACAAGGCATCATGATATTCCCAAAACTTGCCCTGCTGCGCTGCCGCCCAGGAGGCCTTGGCCGCCGGCAAAGCCTCTGGATGAATGCTCGTAAGGGGAAAATGCTTATACACCAGGGTGAGCCGGTTGGGAAACTTGTCAATCAGTTGTTTGAGGGAGTCACTGGCTTTGGCGCAGTAGGGGCACTGAAAGTCAGAAAACTCTACGATGATGGTTTTGCCGTTTTTGATGCCGGCTCCTTTGCTAGGAGATTGACCAACAACCTGGGCTGGTTGTGTTTTTAAGTTCTGGACAAAGGTGTTGCGGGCATTATCTTGAGATTGCTGTTGCTGCCGTTGGTAGTTACGCACAGAGTCCAGAATCACTTCTGGATTTTCGCGAATTACTTGAATCACCTTTTCCTTAAAGTCAGTATCGCTTAACCCTGCCCCGAGCTGAAGGCCGGAGCAGCCGACTAGGAAAAAGCTAAGGCTCAGCAAGAGCGGGAGCAGCGATCGCCCCTGGAGGAGTGCCGTAATCTTTTGATTGATGCCCCGCTGGGGTTTTTGCCCACTCATGACTCACTCCCATGCTCAGTTACATTCGCCATTCCCAATTGTGGCATAAGAAGGCAAAAGCCAAGACTCTAGAGCGGTTTCACTCCTGATGGCTCAATCGCCTGGGAGAGTTGGGCGATGGTTTTGCCTAAAACTGGATGCCGCCAGTCGGGGGCGATCGCCGCTAGGGGAATCAACACAAAAGCGCGATCGCCCATACGGGGATGGGGCACTTGTAAGGTGGGTGTATCAATGATCTGGTCGGCGTAGAGCAGCAAATCGAGATCTAGGGTGCGAGCGGCCCACCGCTCTCGCCGGACGCGCCCAAACTTTGCTTCAGTTTGCAACAATACCGCCAGCAGTTGTGGCGCCGTGAGGGTGGTAAGCAGTAGGGCGCAGCCGTTGATATAGTCGGGCTGGGGTGGCCCAATGGGCGCGGTTTGATACCAGGGAGAGCGGGCCTTTAGGGTAATGCCTGCGGTTGTTTCTAACCGATCTAAAGCGGCTTCGACGGTCGCTAAGGAATCACCTAGGTTGCTGCCGAGGGCGATCGCGGCTAAATGAGTGGGTGCAGTCACAGGGTCTACATGGCTCAGACTACTCAGACTACTCAGACTACCCTATTTTGCATAGGCTTGAGTGACCACTTCGGCCAAGCGCTGTACCGCCTGCTCGAGTTCGCTATCGCTGCCCGTCAGACTAATGCGTAAGCACTGTTGCTGATGGCTCCAGGCTTCTTGTAAGCCAGGAAAGAAGGTGGAGCCGGGCACCACAATCACACCCACCTGCTTTAATTCCTGATAAAGCAACCAGTCGCTGATGGGTAACCCATCAAACCAAAGCCAGGCAAAAATGGCTCCTTCTCCCTGGTGGAGATACCAAGGCAAATCGGCGGGCATGGCTGCATCCAGAGCCGTTGCCAGAATCTGAAATTGACGTTGATAAAAGGGGCGAATCACGCTCTCGGAGAGCTGGGCTAGAGAACCAGAGGTAATGGCCCGGGCGGCGATCGCCTGTCCATAGCGGGAGGAATGAATACACAGATTGGTTTGAAAGTTTTCTAGTACTCTAATCCAATGTTCGTTGCCGATGGCAATACCAATGCGTTCACCGGGTAACCCCGCCTTCGACAGGCTCATACAGTGAATCACATTCTCGGCAAAGAGGGGCTGCATAGCTGTAAAGTTGAGCGCTGGAAAGGGCGGCGCATAGGCAGAATCAATCAAAACAGGCACGTCATAAACGGCGGCTAAATCAGCAATGCGTTTGGTCTCAGCATCGCTAAGCACATTGCCTGTGGGGTTGCAGGGCCGCGAAAAGACCACGCACCCCGTCTGCTCACTGATCACAAGCTGCTGAAAATCTGGACGATACTTAAACCGATGGGTGGTGGCATCCATTTCAATCGTGGGTTTGTAGGCAATCAGGGCTTCGGGGACGAGTGTGACTCCCCCGTAGCCTGTGTAGTCAGGGCAGAGGGGTAATACAATCTGCTTGAGAGTACCCATCGGGTTATAACCACCAAAGGCATTGGCCGCCAAAAAGTAAAGGCTCTGGCTGCCAGGGGTAATCAAAATATTGCGATCGCTGAGGGTGAGTCCGTAGCGCTGGTTAAAATCCTGCAAGATTGCCTGAATCAGGGGTTGATAGCCCTGACTAGAGCCATAGCGGCCGACCACTTGACTAAACTCATCACTGGCCAACAGGTCATTGGTGCAATTGCGCCAGAGGGCGTCAAGTTCTGGCAAAATCAGCGGGTTGCCCGCACTTAAATTAATGAAGGCGCGATCGCTCCCAGCTCGCAGAGTTTCAATAATGTCTTGCATAATGGCGCGTACCCCAGAGATGCGCACCATTTCAGAGCCGATGTGAGAGAGGGCAGGATGCATAGATTTCAGACCAGCGATAGGTTTCAAGGCTTTGCCATAGGAATAGACCGGGTTCTCAGCCAAGCCCAGTTTAAGCCGGTCACTTTTGGGGAGACCGTACACTAGTTTTAGACTTTGACAAAACTTAGTATTCCCCCGGTCTAGGGGCGAAATCATCAGCCTCGGTTCCGCTGGAAGCCGTTCATTTTGGGCAAGTCACGCACGTGGTTTAAGGCGATCGGCAACCATCAACAAACTTCTACAACCTGCGGAGACAGGGTTTTGTCCAGATAGCTGCAACTTTAGTCGTCAGGGCTACCAAGGAATAGGATGCCTAGGATGCTAGAACATCCTCATAAAACGGGTCAGGGGCAAAGGAGAGCCTGGGTTCTCGAGAGCCTCAAGTGATCCGGATGCCATTGAAATCCTTTATCCTAATCGTTGTTTGGGCATTGAGGATTCAAGCGATGAGTTGATGCTTGAAATCCTAAAAGCTCGTTCAGGGTTTTGCAAAATCCACATCGCTATGCAGCAAGACCACTGTGCATTCACGAACTTGCTGATGCCGTCATTGCCCAAAATTTTGCCACGCGCTAACGGGAGCCGATCAGCAGATGCGAGACGAAAACAGCCCCGGCTAACCAAGCTGGCCGTGTTAATCGATGCAGATAATACCAGTGCTGATCTGGTTGAATCACTCCTGAGAGAAGTGGCGAAATACGGCACGGCCCATGTTAAGCGCATCTATGGTGACTGGACAACACCGCAACTAAATAAATGGAAGGACAAACTCAACCAATTTGCGATTCAGCCCATTCAGCAGTTTGGCTACACAACGGGCAAAAACGCCACCGACAGTGTTCTGATTATTGATGCCATGGATTTACTCTACACCCAGAACTTTGATGGTTTTTGCATTGTTTCCAGCGATAGCGACTTTACCCGGTTAGCCAGTCGCATTCGGGAGGCGGGTTTAGTGGTGTATGGGTTTGGCGAAAAGAAAACTCCTAGGGCGTTTATCAGCGCCTGCGACAAGTTTATCTATACCGAAATTCTTGACAGAAACTCCGGAACCAATGCAGAACCCTCTAGGGTGAGCAAAAATGAAACCGGGGGCGCGACCAAAGCCAGGGGCGATCAGAGTTTAACCGATGACCAGAACTTGCTGAACCTCCTCAAGGATGCCTATGAGGCTATTTCTGAGGAAAATGAATGGGTGCATTTGGGGTCATTCGGAGCGCAACTGACCAAGTTATCTTCTTCCTTTGATTCTAGAAATTACGGCTACAAAAAGCTGAGTGCCCTGATCAAGGCGATTGATTTGTTTGAAGTTAAAACGGATCCTGGCTCTCTACACATCAAACTGAAAACGTAAACTGTGATGAAAATTGCGATCGCCCAGCTCAACCCTACCATTGGCGACTTAACAGGCAATGCCCAGCAGATTTTGGCTCTGGCGCACCAAGCCGTATCGCAGGGAGTCAACCTGCTCTTGACCCCAGAGCTATCGCTTTGTGGCTACCCCCCCCGAGATTTATTGATGCATCCTGGTTTTGTAGCGGCCATGGCCGCTACCCTTACCCAGCTTGCCCAAGACTTGCCAGCCCAACTAGCAGTGTTAGTCGGCACCGTTACCCCTAACCACGCCGCGGCAGCAGCAGGTAAGAAGCCCCTCTTCAACAGTGTGGCCCTGCTGCACCAGGGCAGTGTTCAGCAGGTATTTCACAAGCGGTTGCTGCCCACCTACGATGTGTTTGATGAAGACCGCTACTTTGAACCTGGGGAAGTGACAGGCCATTTTTACCTGACCCTAACCCCAGAAGTTCCCCCGATTCATATCGGTGTCACCATCTGCGAAGACCTCTGGAATGACGAGGAGTTTTGGGGACGGCGGCACTATGAGATCAACCCGATTTCTGAGCTGGCAGCCCTGGGTGTAGATTTTGTGGTGAATCTTTCAGCATCACCCTACACCGTCGGCAAACCGCAACTTCGCCAGACGATGCTACAACATTTGGCAACCCGGTTTGACCAACCCCTGCTCTATACCAATCAGGTCGGGGGTAATGATGACCTGATTTTTGATGGCACCAGTTTGGCCCTTAACCGCCAGGGCGAGGTGATCAGCCGCGCCTGCGCTTTTGAGGCTGACTTAATGGTGGTGGAATACGATCAACAAAAGCGAGACTGGGTCGCCATGGGGGCATCGACGATCGCCCCAGTTCCAGCAACTGCCGATGCCGAAATTTGGTCAGCACTGGTGTTAGGCGTGCGTGACTATGCCCGCAAGTGTGGATTTTCTAAGGCAGTCATTGGCCTCAGCGGCGGCGTTGATTCAGCACTGGTTGCCGCGATCGCAGTCGCCGCCCTGGGCAATACCAACGTGTTGGGTGTGCTGATGCCCTCTCCCTACAGCTCCGAGCACTCCGTCAACGATGCCCGTCAACTAGCCGCAAATCTAGACATGCCAACGCAACTCCTAGCGATCGGCGAGTTAATGACAGGCTATGACCATACCCTGGCCACACTCTTTGCCGGAACCGAATTTGGTCTGGCAGAAGAAAACATTCAATCCCGGATTCGCGGCAATCTGTTGATGGCGATTTCCAACAAGTTTGGCCATCTGCTACTGTCAACGGGCAACAAATCAGAAATAGCCGTGGGCTACTGCACCCTCTACGGAGACATGAATGGGGGTTTAGCCGTAATTGCCGATGTGCCCAAGACGCGAGTTTACTCCATCTGCCACTGGCTCAACCAGCAGAGCAATCAATCCGGTCGGGGGGAGATCATTCCCACCTCCATTCTGACCAAACCCCCCAGCGCCGAACTCAAACCCGGCCAGGTCGATCAAGACTCCCTGCCCCCCTACGACATTTTGGATGACATTTTGACACGCCTGATACATGAGCATCAGACCCCCGATCAGATTGTGGCGGCAGGCCACGCTGCCGATGTGGTAGCCCAGGTGATTCGGCTCGTCAGTCGAGCTGAGTTTAAGCGCCGCCAAGCCCCGCCCGTGCTCAAAGTCACCGATCGCGCCTTTGGCATTGGCTGGCGCATGCCCATTGCCAACCGCTGGTTGCCCCAACCCCGTACAACCTGATACAACCTCAGACAAGCCAACGGCTACCGCAAGGCCAGCCGAGAATTGAGGGTCAGCGTTAAATCTCGATTAGGATGAATCACAATCACCCGCTCTCGTTTTTTACCCAGAACAGCCCCCCCCGCTGCCCCGACCCCTGCACCAATCAAGATTTTGCCCAGGGTAATGCGGCGGCGCCCCGTCACCCCAGAGAGAATCGCCGCCGCCCCAGCCCCGATCGCGGCCCCCTTAAGAACAGAATTTGTATCAATGCCGGGGCGCACTTCCTGCGTCGTAGTCACCACATCCGAAGAAGCATTTAAAGAGTAGCGGCTGCCATTGGTCAACACCAATTCTTCTGCCACAAACTGAGAGCCATCTTGCACTGGCTCCAGCCGCCCCCGTACCTCACTCCAGGCCGGAATCAGCAATTGCCCAGAGGCCGAGCGAATATTCCTGGAAACCAACAGAGTCAGGGGTAAGGTTTCATTCGGCGCAACCACAATCTTCTCAGCCTGGTCGTAGCGCACGGGGATACGGGTACCTGCTGGAATAGCCACTAACTGATGCGAACCAGAGCCAGGAAAGAGCTGCGCCACCGTTTGAGGCGTCGGGCTAGCCTGAGCCGTGGCCGCAGTAGTCAAGGGCGCGATCGCGCTTGTGATCAAACCAAACGATACCAGCAGTGCAGGCCCTGTCTGCCAACGATAAAAATCGAGCATAGAAATTACCTAACGTCATTATCAGGATGTAGTCGTGGCCACCAGTAAAGGGGTGGCGCCAGTCAGAAAGCGACCCAGCTTCAGGCTGATTAGCAGGATTAGCAGTTAGATAGATGAATGGCTTTCTGGCCAGATACCGGCTTAGACTCTGATTTTCTTCCAAAGGTTCCCTTAACCGCCCCCCTCAAACTCCTGCAATTCTTTCTCTCAACCATTTCAACAGGGCTACCGTGTTTTTCAGGTTTACTTCTGCCTTGAGAAACCCAAGTCAAATCTGTCTTCTCTGGCTTTGCTGCCTTCTGGAATGTCCGTCGATCGTGCTATGGTGGCGCCTTCTGCCAGCCCATCCTTTAGGTCAGCTACAAAGCGTTGAGAATAGGCTTCTAGTTCTTCTGGCTCCAAGTCTAGTCCAGCTTCATTCAGGTCAATGAAAAAGTCGAGGGTTCCTGACATCGTTTCTGTAAAAAACTGCCTAAATCTTACCCCCGTTGCAAGCAGTTGCAGGTGGTTGACCTAAGCTGAGTGCGATCGCCCTATCTGCGTGGCTCGAAGGCGCAATCGTCCTACTCCTCTGGGTGCAGCACCTGTTCAGCCGTTAGTTCAAACAGGGGAAACAGGGAGGAAGCCTGATTGACTGACAAAAACTGGGCACCGGGTGGTTGACACCGTTGCGACATCAACGCAGTTGGCCTCCGCTAGCTTTCTACCCTTACCGAAAACCTGCGCAGGCGAGTTTTGCCTCTGTTAAGGGACGAGAAGAGTTTCTTGGCGTTCTTCAAGCCCAACGGCAGCGGTTGTTTTTCACTATTCCTGGCGATCGCACAACAGACATGAAGCTCTGGGATCTCACGATCTTTCAGTATGCCGGGGAATATCTGAATGACCTTTACAGGGTTCTGCAAGAGGGCAAGAAGGTTCCTAAATCGATCACTTCACGGTTGATTAGGGGACTCAATCGTATCTTCACAGGCTTGCTGGTCAGCAATCAAGACGAACTCCTTTTAGCAACCTCTGGGAGCTACTCCCAAGCCCGAATTAGTAGGGTGTACGAAGAATCTGTCTCTGTCGCTCGGAAACGGGGTGAAAGTGTGTCAGTGGAGTTAGATAAAAACTGCAAGAAGCCAAGCTTAGTCGTGAATCTCGCTTCAGATGTTGAGCCAATTCGTTTCAACCTAACCCTGACTCGGTATGAATATCTGAGCAGAGTTGCTGAAGGTGCTCTTCCAAGTAGCTTTTCGCAGGAGTGCTACGAAGATGTTCTCGCCTTCAAGACTCAAGTATTTAAGCAGCTTGCACTTCGCCAATCTATGGAGAGCGAGGATGAGGATGGGGAAGAGGCGATAAATATTAGACTGCTGGAAGTAAATAGTGCTGGTATCGCGAGTGAACGAACGCTTGAGGTTTACTTCTAATGCTTGAAATTCTCCCACGCCCTCAACAGATCGAACAGTCTCAACTCAATATGTGGGTTGACGAGGCTATCTGGGGTCATCGGCTGTACGATGAGCAAACCCCGTGGCTTTGCATTCTGGAAATGCTCTGCATTACCCAATCAGAAGCAAGCAACGGACGGGCTTTTGTGGAGAGCAAGCCGAATGATTTTAAGATTTATCCGCGGCTCTATCTTCGCAACATCCTGTTCAACAACCCTCACATTGAGGCGATCGCCACAGAAGGGCTAGATGACAACGAACGGTGGCAGATGTGGATGGATGCGATCGCGAGCAACGTGGGCGGGCTAGCTTCACCTGACTTTAGCTACCTGAAATCCCGTTTTGAATCCTTCAAAGACTTTGCGGAAATCGTCAAATTCCTTCAATCAAGCGCCATTGAGGGCGACAGTAACAAACGATGGAGTTCTAAGTTCGTTTTTCCATACGGTCCCGACTGCCTGTATGAAGACTTAAGGGTAACGGGCGAAAAAGTGACCAACGATCGTCGCTTCTTTGGAAGAACGGGCGAACTTTTATATCTCATGCTGTGTCGGAGCGGGCGGGGCGAGGAGATTCTTTCCCGTTTAGAAAATACCGGAATCATTACCCACAACTACTCAAGTGAGTATCGAGGCTCTAAATGGAATCAGCTAGTCCTTGCCCTTCAATCTCCTGCGGATCGGAGCGCACCTAGAACTAGTGGAAGCCCACCCTATCTTCCCTGCGAGAGGCTGCCCGAATATGAACAACTAGCTGACGACTGGCTCAATATTTTACGCTGTGACTAGAAATTGGGAAAGTAGACGCAGCAACACCTCCTCCAGCAACACCTGCAAAAACTAATCCGTCTGAAAATCCTGACAGTCCTCTTCAGCTAACTCTACCTGATCAGCCAATTGAACCTGAAACTACTATCTCTCTAGGTGCCTCACCTATTGAAAGTGTAGATAGTTGGGCGAGTCCAGCACTGGTTTCTTGGTGGCAGCAGGGGCAAGCACAGACTAGTCAAAGTGATGCAGTAGCAGAAAAATGGTTGGAGGAAGCGGCGGGAAAACTACGGACAGCCTTGTTGGGATATAGCTTGCAAGCCAAGATTGAAGGTACACGCTTAACTCCAAATGCGGCAATTGTACGCTTCAAAGGCTCTGACAAATTAAAGCTTGATGATATTGAGAAGAAGCGATCGCAACTCCTGACCACTCACTCCCTGAACGTTATTAGCGTTTATGGTCAGCCTGGTGAAATCGTTGTCACCGTTGCCCGTCCCCAGCGTCAAACGATTTCCCTCCGAGAAGTGTGGGCAAAACGGAAAATCAATCGTTCGCCTTCGGGGGTGAACCTCAGCTTTGTCATTGGGGTTAAAGAACTGGATGGTGAATTGCTCTACCTCAATCTGGGCAGTAGTTTCGAGAATTTAGAACAACACGCTCCCCATACGCTGATCGCTGGAGCTACAGGCAGCGGTAAATCGGTTCTGTTGCAAAATCTCCTTCTTGATATTTGTGCAACGAACTCTCCCAAACTAGCAAGCATTTATCTAATCGACCCCAAAATGGGCGTTGATTATGCCAACATCAGCGACCTGCCTCATCTCAAAGAAGGAATCATTATTGATCAAGATCGTGCGATCAAGGTTTTGGAACTTCTGGTTGAGGAAATGGACAACCGCTACCGCAAGTTTCTTCCTCAGAAGGCAAAATCTTTGCAGGACTACAACAGCAAAGTACCTGAGCAGGATAGGCTTCCGGTATTATGGCTGGTGCATGATGAGTTTGCTGAATGGATGCTCGTCGATGAATACAAAGCGGCTGTGTCGGCAGCAGTACAACGATTGGGGGTAAAAGCAAGAGCCGCAGGAATTTATCTTATCTTTGCTGCCCAGCGTCCTGATGCGAATGTGCTTCCAGTGCAGCTTCGAGACAACTTAGGAAATCGTTTAATCCTCAGAGTCGAGAGTGTCGGCACTTCAGAAATTTCACTAGGTCAAAAAGGAGCAGAAAATCTTCTGGGCAAAGGACATCTAGCTGCCCGCCTGACCAACCAATCTGATCTCATTTACGCTCAAGTGCCATTCCTCGCAGATGAAGAGACTGCGATCGCCGAAATTATCAAACAGCAATGAGAAACCCTACGAGGACTTCCTACCCTATAATTTGAGGCATAAACGAGCGAGCAAGTACCCTCCTCAGACCTATCTATCTGGACTATCATGCGACTACGCCTGCAGATCTACGAGTCGCCAATTTAATGCTGCACTACATGACAGAAGAATTCGGCAACGCTAGTAGCAACGAGCATGAGTTGAGCGATCGCGATATTGAATCTATCCTACTTTCAATGCCTTTCGAGAAATTTGAGCGGCGCAAATTCATCCGTCGCCTGAAAGAACTCACCCTGCTCAAGTTTGACCCTGTACTTTGGAAAAGTCTCACTCAACAGGACAAAGCTGACCTCAAACAACTGGCTGAAACCGCCCTGGTTGAATATTATCAACGTCTGGAAACCCATTCATCTCTCACTCACCATGACGACCGAACGATTGGTTAAGCTACCCCCCCTGGAAAATGGCGATCGCCTCACCCGCAGCGAATTTGAGCAGCGGTACAACGCCATGCCCCAGCTCAAAAAAGCCGAACTAATCGAAGGAGTCGTTTACGTGAGCTCTCCCGTCCGCGTCATTCATAGCCAACCCCATGCCGACCTCATGACTTGGCTGGGTTCCTATCGCGCGGCCACACCGGGTATTGCCTGCTACGACAGCCCCACCGTGCGCCTGGATGCTGACAACGAACCTCAACCTGATGCCGTGTTGCGTCTGGAACAGGGGGGCAACTCATGGATTAGCGATGATGGTTACCTGGAAGGCGCGCCCGAACTTGTGGTTGAAATTGCTGCTAGCAGTGCCTCCTACGACTTGCATGACAAACTGCGGGTCTACCGTCGCAATGGCGTACAAGAATATATTGTTTGGTGTACCTACAGCCAGCAGATTGATTGGTTTTACCTCGAAGATGGCCAGTACAAGCCCCAGTCTCCAGATGCTAGCGGCATTCTGCGAAGTCGGCAATTTCCTGGCCTATGGTTAGCGGCTTCGGCACTCTTGGCGGGTCATCTCGCTGCGGTGCTGCAAACGCTTCAGCAGGGGATTGCTACCGCCGACCACCAGACCTTTGTTGAGTCGCTCCAACCAACCTCTTGATGAAAACCTCCTCACTCAAGCCACCCTGTTAGAATAGGCAAATAGATTAAGATCCAGTCAGTCAGAGGGTTCCTATCATGACGGCCGAACGATTGGTGAAGCTGCCCCCCCTGGAAAATGGCGATCGCCTCACCCGCAGCGAATTTGAGCAGCGGTACAACGCCATGCCCCACCTCAAAAAAGCCGAGCTGATCGAAGGAATCGTATACATGGCATTTCCCTTAAGAGCAACCGCTCACGGCAGCCCCCATGGAGACATCATGGGGTGGCTGTGGACTTACAAAGCCGCAACTCCAGGAGTCGCTCTCTACGACAATCCCACCGTGCGCCTAGATGCCGATAACGAACCCCAACCCGACGCGGTTCTCCGGCTTGCAACTGGTGGGCAGTCCTGGATTAGCCCAGATGACTACATCGAAGGTGCGCCCGAATTAATAGTGGAAATTGCTGCCAGTAGTGCTTCCTACGACTTGCATGACAAACTGCGGGTCTACCGTCGCAATGGCGTACGAGAATACATTGTCTGGTGTACCTACAGCCAGCAGATTGATTGGTTTTCCCTTGAAGATGGCCAGTACAAACCCCAGTCTCCAGATGCTAGCGGCATTCTGCGAAGTCGGCAGTTTCCTGGTCTATGGTTAGCGGCTTCGGCACTCTTGGCGGGTCATCTCGCTGAGGTACTGCAAACCCTTCAGCAGGGCATCGCCACCTCTGACCACCAGACCTTTGTTGAATCGCTCCAGCCAACCCCCTTGTGATTTACCTCGACTACCACGCCACTACTCCCGTCGATCGGCGGGTGGCTGATCGCATCTATCACTTCATGACACTCGAATTTGGCAATGCCAGTAGTGGGGATCACGAGTGGGGCGATCGCGCCGAAGCAGCCATCATGCAAGCGGCTAAACAAGTTGCCGACCTGATTGGAGCCTCACCGAGAGAAATTGTTTGGACATCTGGCGCAACCGAGAGCATCAATCTGGCAATTCAGGGGAGCCTAGCCCCTAACCCCACGAAACCGCATCGCATTGACTTAATGCCGATCGAACACAAAGCTGTCCTCGACACCTGTCGTGCTTTGGAGCAGCGAGGTTGGGCTGAACTGGTTTATCTGCAAGTAGATTCCAGAGGCAGACTTGACCTGGAACATTTGGAACAAGTCTGCGCCGAGGGGCTGTCCTTGCTTTGTGTCATGGCAGCTAACAACGAAATTGGCAACCTCTACCCGATTCAGAAAATTGGGCAGATTGCTCAACACTACGGTATTCCTTTTCTCTGTGACGGCTCTCAGGCAGTCGGTAAAATTCCCATCCAGTTTGCGCAGTGGGGCATTACTTATCTGGCGATTTCCGCCCACAAGCTCTATGGCTCTAAAGGTGTGGGAGCCTTGGTCGTCCGCAAAGGCTCCCATCTCGAACCGTTGCTGTTTGGGGGCGGGCATCAGAAGGGAATGAGACCGGGCACTCTCAATGTTCCTGGAATTGTCGGGTTGGGAGAGGCTTGTCAACTGCGATCGCTGGAGATGGAAGAAGATGAGCAAAAGATTGCCACTCAGCGCGATCGCCTACAAATGCGGCTTCAAGAAAAGATCCCCAATCTTGTGGTCAACGGAGATGTTAATTGTCGTTTAGCAGGAAATTTGCACATCGCTATTCCTGGTATTCCGAACAGTGCTGTGATTGCAAGAGTTCGGTCTAAGCTTGCCATCTCTACCGGTTCAGCTTGCTCATCCGGCATAGAAGCACCTTCCCATGTTCTCCAAGCCTTAGGTTTAGCGGCTGATGTCGTAGAGGGCGCACTCCGGATTGGAATCGGTAAATTCACGACTGATGCAGAAATTGATCAGGCGGCTGAGATTCTTGATCTCGCTTTAGTCGCTTTCAGTAGAAGAATTTGAATTTATTTAAAGGTAAGAAAAAGTCACAGGTACAGACCCATAAAGCTTAACCCGAATCAACTTTGCGGCCCTTTGTTCCCCTCAAATCCAATTTGACAAAGGACTAATACACCCCGGCAGCAATTTTTGGACTAGCCTCAGCCATCCTCACTCCCCTTTCTTGAATGCCCGCCAGATCGAAACCCCTCTCCCAAAATGGGAGAGGGGTTGGGGTGAGGGTAGCCAGACGGGTGCCTTAGTCCATTAGGGGGAATCTGCACTAAAGCTGCGTTGTTTCATCAGGTGGCTGAGCCGCTGTAAAATCGCCATAGCTATCAGCAAACTGCTGGCTATGGCTAACCAAAAGCGCTGAGCGATCGCGATTGATTGATCCATCGCCCACCCGCCTAAGGGCGGCGCAATCAAGGTGCCCACGGCCCAACACTGGGAGTTGATGGAGAGATACACTCCCCGCAGGGAGGCTGGAGCCAACTGCACCACCAGCGCCGAAGCCGAGGGTAGGTAAGTGACCACAGCCAGGGTGAGAATCGCTAGAGCTAGACTAGCCCACAGCACCGGAAGCTCCTGGGCAATGCCCGTAAACCAGATCCCCAGAAAGCCAAGTGCCCATAGCAGGGTAGAAAGCATGAGTGTGCGTACCTGCCCAAACCGGTTGAGCAGTCGGGTAACCGGCAATTGACAGAGGACTGTGAGGCAAAGATGCCAGGCAAACAAACGGCTGATAGTAGTGGGGCCAAACCCTTTGCTCGTTTCAGAGACCGCCACAAACTGGCTGAAATAAAGGGGTAAGGTGCTGGTCAGCAAGACAATGTAGGCCGTAAATAGGATGTTGACTAGGGCATAGGTTTGCAAACAGCGATCGCCCAGGGCCATTCGCCACCCCTGGCGGGCTTCAATCATTGGAACTGAACGTGGGGGTTCTTGAATCCAGCGGTAGATCATCGCAGCCAGGATGAGGAAAGAAACCCCATCGACAATAAATAGAGGGCGATAAGTGCCTGTAGCACTCACCAGAGCACCTGCCATAACCACTCCCAACCCTAGCCCAAGATTGTCGCAGAGCCGGGTCAGGGCAAAAGCTTCATTGCGATCAGTCGGAGTCGTGAGATCGGCCACCAGGGCTTCATTAGCGGGCCAATAGAGGCCGATGCCCAGCCCCATCAGCAAATTGGCCAGAACAAACAGGCTAAAACTGGTAGCGACCGTTAAGACAAACGACGCAGCGGCAGAGATAATCGCTGCCCCGATCAGCGTCCAGCGTCGCCCAGCTCTGCCATCCGCTAGCTCTCCTCCTAGGGCACGACCCACAACACCAGAAACTGCCGCGCTGCCCAAGCCCAAACCAACCTGGGTCGCAGACAGTCCCAACTGATTGACAAAGAAAATAGGGGCTAGAAAGGCCGTAAAGCCTGAGCCGGTTTGAGACAAAAGCCTGCCTGCTGCCAGTAACCACACGGCGGCGCTGAGGCGGGGCAACAGGCGTTGCAGGAATTTTCGAGCCACGGCCATTTTCTACTTTGCAAGTGACTTAGGCGATTGGGGTGTTGGTTGGCAGCAGGCTGGTTGTCGCCGGTTCTGTCTGAGAGTGTGCCCTGGCCCAAAGGGTATAGTCTGCCAGTAGGTGATGCATTAGACGCTGCTTGATGGTTAACAGAACACTTTTTAGCAGGCTGTTACCGGTAGTTTCTAGCAGCGATCGCGGAGTAAAACGCAACGCTGGCGGAATTTCTACCATCACCGCTAGATCAGCTCGCCCCTTAAGCTGGGTTTGCTGATGGTCTAAGGTAACGGGCTGCAATTGCCCTACTAGATTCAGTGCAAAGCGTTGATTCACATACTCAAAACCCCGAATTTCGCAGCCGACTGATCGAATCTGCACGGTGCCATCAGACTCTGCCCAGACTCGCATATCTACAATTGGCTGCAAATGAATCATTAAAAAGGTGAGAGGGCGCATCTTGAGTCGGTACACCTCTTCTCCTATCAGCTCAATTTGGCTAGAAGTTGCCAGAGCGTTGACTACCCGACGCGGTTGCCGCAGGTAGTGGTGAACTGGTATAGGCTGAGGGGAAACAGCAAGTTCAACCGTTTGGCAAGCTTTGAAGCAGAGTTCCATAAACTATAGGATGAAGAGAATGGGCAAAAGGACACTTACGAAAGATTGCGTAGACAGATAACCCGCAATCGCACTGATGAACCAGGCACTTACCAGTGGGTAAAGCCAGGCACACAGCCCACCGGCCATGGACTGTCAAGAGTACGTAGCCTTGACTACATTTCAATCACTGTCGAGGATCTCGTAGCCCTTTGGGGTGACTTGAAACGTTTCTTAATACTTATTCTAGGTAAATATGTTGTGGATTTTCAAATCTTGGGCCAGAAACCTTGTGAATCTACTGGAAGTTTGAGTTTATTAAGCTGCACGCAGGGTCTGAGCCGCTACCCATTGCACGGTAGTGAGTGGAACCTGATAAAAGTAATGACGGCGAAACTGTTCTTCCTTGACGGCTTGCAGAAATTGCTCGATGTGCAGAATTAGGTCGCGCTCGTTGACAGCAGGGGCTGTTTGCCCAGTCAGTTGGAGCGCATGCTCGCAAGTGCTAATCTGAAAGCCGAGTAACTCTAGCGCGCGAAAACCTTGCTGGAGCACGCGATCGCCCACCCCTAGCCTGTTCAGGAGTTGATGGCGGGTGATGGCTTGGCCGGTGCGATTAAGATATTTGGCAATTCCAATTAGTTGAGTCCAGACTTGCTCAGGGGGGGAAAAGGGCGGAGCCGAGTAGGCCAGGGCCAGTTTTTTGCCCAAAGGGTAAGTCTTGCGAAACCAGGCTTGTAGCTCTGCCCAACTGGCGGGGCATTGGGTGACCCACTCCACATTAGCCTCTGTTGAGGCTAGGGCCGCGGCATTTCCGCGCCAGTCTATGATCCAGTCTTTGAGGGGAGTTGCGATTGCCGGAGATGCCGCCTCACGGGGGCGCACAGCCACCAGCCGAATCTCGTAGTCTCGCTGCTCCGGGTTAAAGTCTAATTCTACGACTGCATCACAGCGCCCTGGGGGAATTTCGTCCTTATAGTGTCCCCACCAGTGGCCTTTGCAGCCGTGGGTCGTCGCATCATCCCACAGTTCAAAGTGCGTTTTGATGTATTCAATTGCCTGGCCCCGCCGATCTTTCAGCTTCTGATGCCAGACCTGCGCAAACCAGCAGTTTTCGACCAGTAGCCGTGGAATGGGGTTGCCTGCGCCGTAGGGTTCCAGGAGTTTGAGGGCCTGAAACAGGGGTTTACCCAAGTCGGCAACGGTGACAACGAGGTCAATGGTTAGCTGGGGAGGGGCGATCGCGTCGGTTTGCCGCAATTGTTGGTAGATCGCCTCTGTGAATAGGGGCAAGTTTTCAACCTTTAAAGCCAGTCCTGCGGCATAGGGATGGCCGCCAAATTTCTCTAGCAGGTGGGCCTGGGTCTGCACCAACTGGTACAGGTCGATTTGGTTTACTGATCGGGCCGAACCCCGCGCCATACCATCGGTAATGGTGAGGAGAATTGTCGGTTTGCCATAGGTTTGAGCGATTTGTCCGGCGACTAACCCTAAAATGCCGGTGGGCCACTGTTCATCGGCCAGAATGATGGCCGGGAGGGTGGACTGATCGACCTGAGTGAGCCGGGCTGTTATTTGCTGGATTAAGTCTCGTTGTAGCCCTTTGCGGCGGGTATTAGCGAGTTCGGTTTCCTCTGCCAGTTGGGCACAGCGCTGGGCATCCTGACTGGTCAGCAGCTCAATGCAAAAGTGGGCATCCCCCTGGATGCGGCTCACCGCATTGATCCGAGGGCCTAACCCAAAGGCAATATCCATAGGGCGATCGCCCGTGCGTTTACAGTATTCCAGCAGTTTGGCAATCCCCGGGCGGGTAGCGGTCTCCGGGTTAGATTGCCGCTGTAATTGCTGAATGCCCCGCTGGGCCAGATAGCGACAGTCGCCGCGTAGCTCGACTAGATCGGCAATCAGCCCGATTGCAACTAGATCTAGCAATTCCTCCAGAGGCTTTTGCGGCACCTCGGGCAGGGTGGTGTAGAGAGCCTCCACCAGTTTGTAAGCAACGGCCACACCGGAGAGGGTCGCTAGGGGATGGTTAAGGGCCAAATAACGAGGATTGATCAGAGCGACAACGGGGGGCCGCTGGGGGAGTAGGGTGTGGTGATCGGTGACAATTACATCGATGCCTAAATGGTTTGCCAGCTCAATTTCCACCGGGTTGGTGCTGCCCGTGTCACAGGTAACAATCAGACTGACCTGGTACTGGTACAACTGCTCGATGCCCTTTGGTGACAGGCCATGGGAATCGGTAAGCCGATTTGGGATAAAGTATCGCAGGGTTTCGCCCTGGGTAAAAAACTGCCCCAATCCTTCCCACAGTACGGCGGTTGCGGTGACCCCATCGGCATCAAAGTCACCCCAAATCGCCACCACTTCGCCCCGGCTTCTGGCGGTTTGCAGCCGCTCTACAGCTTGCTGCATTTCGGCCCCAAAGGCAAAGGGGCTGGTGGGCCGATACTGGTGGGGGTCGAGCAGGCCTGGTAGTTGGGCTAGGTCTTGAAACCCCCGTTGCCACAAAAGTTGGGCTGTATGGTGGGTGGCGACTCCGGGTACACAGCGCATAACCTCGGCGACAAAGTCGGCAGGAGGTGGGTCACTGAGGCAAATCTGCCAGGAAAGTGTGGCATTGGTCATAGTGGGCAGGCTGGGCGATCGCCCAAGGCTCTCTTTTTCTTACTGTCACACAGCGATGGCAGTTGGGTGCAAGAAAATTTACCCAGTCCAGGCTGATATCGCGATCGCCCAGATGCTGAGTCTATGAGGGATTCAGGGAGTACAGGGGCGTTGAAGCAGGTGTGTGACTGTGACTGTGGCTATAACATCTCGTAGTGGGCGACTTGCAGCACTGGCCCTACCATTGCCAGAGTCATAATATCCTCCCGCACTGTGCCACTGACTTTTACCTTTAGGCCCTTTTGCTGGAGTTCGGTAGCCGGCTCATACAACTCGTAAGTTTCGCCGCTACTGGCAACCAAAGCCCAGGTACCCGTACCAAAGCCTTTGCGATCAATGGTTCCCGTTACTTGGATCTGACTCATGAGTGGCGCACCTCCGGCTTTGCGGCGAGGGCGGCCAAGGCAAAACAGAGGACGGCATTGACAGCCAGAAAGCTCTGGGCCAGATGACCACTGCCGAGCCAGAGTAAGGCAGGGGCGATCGCCGCACTAACCCCTAGACAGGCCGCCGTACCCAGTGCCGTACCAATGGCAAACCATTTCCACTGAGCATGGCCCAAAAGCAACAAAATCAGCCCAAAGGGAATCAGCACACTGGCAAAGATCGGGTTTAGCAATGTAGTTCCTTGCAGGGCGCTACCGATTTCGGGAATGGAACTGCCCAACAACCGAAAGGGGAGTTGGGGCGCATCGAATAGATAGAACCCCTTGAAAGGAAATAGCCCCGCGCTGCCAGCGATAAGCCCGGCTGAGAGTGACCAACTCCAGCGAAAGGGGAAGTAGTTGCGCAGAAACCAGGCAAGGATGTAAGACCCCAACACCATGGCAATCTTAGGCACAAGGGCTGTCACACCGCCGTCAATCCAAAAACGAGGATTGAGGTAGCCATTTTCGCGCAACCAGTTAAAGAAATCGCGGAAGGTAATTTGCCCCTTCTCAGCTAATTTGACAGCAGCCGACGCATCGAGCTTGCCCGCTCCGTAATAGTTAAGGGCATCATCCTGAATGGCGATCGCCGACTCCTTCAACACCTGTTCAATCTGGTCGGGGTCTGTCACCCCAGAGGCTCGTACAAGCGCCGCGACCCCTGCCACATGGGGCGCTGCCATGCTGGTGCCCTCAAATGCCGCATAGATATCGGTGCCAGGTCGAGCCGGGTCGATAGTGTTCTGTAAGATACCGCCCGCTGGATCATCCCCATTCTTTAGGCCACCGGGCGCTGATAAATCAATCCCGGCACCATAGTTTGAGTAAGGGGTTTTACTTCCTGCTGGGTCAAGCGCTGCGACCCCGACCACATGGCGATAGCGGGCCGGGTAAGAAACCGAGTTGCGGCCTTCATTGCCAGCAGCGGCAACCACCAAAACACCCTTCTGGTGGGCATACTCAATGGCTTGCTGCAACAGTTGGCTTTCGCCCCCGCCTCCCAGACTCAAGTTAATAATGTGGGCACCGTTATCCGCTGCGAATTTAATCGCCTCAGCAATATCAGCTACAGTGCCGCTGCCATTGGCATTGAGCACCTTCAACGGCATCAGACTAGCACCGTAGGCAATGCCAGCTACGCCTTTGCCGTTATTGGTCGATTGGGCGATCGTTCCCGCCACATGGGTGCCATGCCCATTATCATCGGTGGCTTCAGCCCGATCATTGACAAAGTCATAGCCTTCGACAAAATTAGTCAACTCTAGATCAGGCACCCGGGTAATGCCGGTATCAATCACAGCGACGATGGTGCCATTGCCACGGGTGCTATCCCAGGCGGGTTCAATGTTAATACTGCGGAGATTCCACTGCTTGCTGTAGTCGGGGTCGTTGGGGAGTAGTTGGATCGAGTACTGGTAGTTGGGTTCAATAATCTCCGTGTAGCGGCTCAGGGATGATTTCAACAAGGCCCGCAATAGGGTGCGATCGCCGTCTACCACAAACACATGATCATCCGTTGAAAAGGCGCTGTTAAACCGGGGTGTTGCACCAAACTGGTGGGCAAACCCCTGCAATTGCTGCTCAACCTGAGCGGCTCCTAAATCTTCGCGAAAATCTAAAATAATCGAATCATAGGTGCCCTGGGTGGCTAACCCTCTGAAGCTAAACAGCGCCCAGAGCAGCCCCGCTAAGAACAAACCCGATAGCAGTAATCGCTTCATCACATTTACCCGCTGTCAGAAGTTCATACCACCATAACGCACAGAGATTACAACCGATAGAAATAGAAAAAAGCAAAATTAATGTTGTGGGTGACTCAGGGAATAAGGGATTTTGGAACGCGTTGTCCTTCCTGCTAGACATTGCGATCGCTGTGAGAAAATGGCGACCACGAGTCAGAAACTCTACCCAGCACTGACAGTTGGGCACTTGGTGGCGTTCTTAGCTTTCTGACCAAAGCGATAGAGCTATCAGTCCGTGGGGGGCAAGGGGGGAGCGCTTCCCTTGCAGCGGTTTCCCCCTTAACCCCGTTCTCAATCAATCAGGTGATGATGCAATACTTTGAATTTTGTCGGGCTGGGATGGGCAGCGCAGTACCTATATTTGGTTTTTTGAAACACTAAAGCGACATTTCTGCGCAGTTCTCTACAGATGGGATTAGAATCGGGGGCAGATTCTACTGGTTCTTCTGGGGTGATAGGAATCCTTTAGGCACACGTTTTGCCTACAATGGCAAAGTCTCTGGATATTAGGAATAGAAGGCTGCAGCAACCAAGCGACCGGCTGGCTTTATCTCCGTGGGAAACCTATCCGACGAAGCTCAGCCAACCGTGCCCTGTGACTCCCCTTGCAGCCTGACTGAAGGTATGCCGCCCAAGTCGCTCAGTTGAAGGGGTCGTCTTAACTGGAAATGGGTGCATGTCACTGT
>CALIDI010000038.1 GCA_938023035.1 uncultured Leptolyngbyaceae cyanobacterium
AATTTTCTCCACATACATCCCTTGATGGCTCAACCGCACCACTTCGGCTCGGTCTTTCACCCGCTGAGGAACGGTCGTTGCGGTACGAAGCTCAAACAAGGTGCGCTCTTCAGCAGCACTGAGAAACACTCGTAAGCGGGCACCCATCGTCTGACTCTCCAAACTGTTGAAATCGATGCCTTTATCTAACTTCACACACCTGAACTTTTCAAGCCCGGTCTACTTATACAGCGGGAGATTCACGCAGATAGCCACGGCATCGCCTATACTAGCCCTCGACAAGGGTATTGCCATCTGCGTCAGAAAGCCTGCCCAGCCTCAGCGTTTAAGTAATGGGCTTCGTCCTAAGCTTTTTGGCCCAGGCAATACCGATGAAGTATCCTGCTTATCCTATCGTCTTTGGGCCTTTCCTATGACGGATCATCGAATCAATACGGCTCTCGCGTCCCAGTCTTTTCAGGCGGAAGAGGAAGAAGAACTCAGTTATCACTACGATGAGCCAGGTAGCCTACCCGGTACGATTACCATTCCTGAAGATGCTGACCCTCCTGTGATTGTCCTTATCGACTACAACGAAGCCTATGCAACGCGGGAAGTGATCGAAGTCCCAGAAGAGTGCATTCCCTATTTAGAAAGGGAATCTATCTCCTGGGTCGATGTCAGGGGCTTAGGCAGCGAGAATATTCTGCGCCGGGTTGGGCAAATTTTCAATCTGCATCCCCTGGTTCTCGAAGATATTGTGAACGTACCCCAGCGACCAAAAGTTGAAGAATTCGATGATCAACTTTTATTTATTGCTCGGATGGTCACGCTCAAAAGTTCGGGGACAGGCTTTCGCACAGAGCAGGTGAGCTTTATTCTAGGACAAAATTATCTGCTGACGGTGCAGGAAGAGCCTGCCTATGACTGTTTTGGCCCCATTCGCGATCGCATCCGCACGAGCAAGGGCACAATTCGTCGCCAAAAAGCCGACTATCTCCTCTATGCCTTGATTGACTCCATCATTGATGGTTTCTTCCCAGTCTTAGAGGCCTATGGCGAACAAATTGAAGAATTAGAAGACGAGGTGGTTGCCAACCCCACCCGCCAAACCCTGGAAAGAATCCATGTGATTAAACGGGAGTTATTAACTCTGCGTCGAGCTATTTGGCCCCAACGCGATGCCATCAATGCCCTGATTCGTGATGGCAGCAACTTAATTGATCGGGATGTACAAATTTACCTGCGAGATTGCTATGACCATGCCATTCAAGTACTGGATATGGTAGAAACTTACCGGGAATTAGCTGCCAGTTTGATGGATGTTTATCTTTCCTCTGTTGGCAACCGAATGAATGAGATCATGAAATTATTGACGGTGATTTCTTCTATTTTTATTCCCCTCACATTTGTTGCGGGGGTTTATGGGATGAACTTTGACCCAGCGGCCTCACCCTGGAATATGCCAGAACTTCAATGGTATTGGGGCTATCCCCTCTGTTGGGCCTTAATGCTTTTCATTGCGACGGCTCTGATTGTCTTTTTCTGGCGCAAGGGCTGGTTTGAAAACTATGCGGCGATTCCATCCGAACCAACGCAACACCGCCTCAAGTCCCATGAGCGCTTCTATATCCCCACGTTTCGCAGATTCTCTCGCTGATAAGTCGGTCGTCCTAATGAACTGTAAGCCGGGAAGGAGTGGGAGCTGCGCCTTCAGGTAGGGGGTTCTAACCCCTTCAACCCCCGAAATTAACTGCAATTGAATTGCGCCCAGCGACTTAATGTGTCTTTGCTGCCTGTGTTGAATGCAAAACTTTGACCCTATCTTATTGGTGATTTATATTCTTTCCGTCATCATCTTTTTGGTGCAAATCAAAAATGCCTTTAATGATGAGTTTACGATTAAGTTTGATGCCGAACATCTTAAGCAACAGCTAGAGCAGCATGGTCTGGCTGATAAAGTAGTTGTAGGGTTTAGCTTTGATAAGCGCTACGAGTATAACAAAATTAAGCAGTTTGGGATTGAAATCAAGAATCTATCTAAAACAGCTTCCATTTACATTGATTGGGATCGCAGCATTGTCACCGATTGGCGAGAGGTGGGTACGAGTGCAGCCCTCAAGGCCCGTCGCATTTGTCGCCTGAACCCGGGCACAACGATTGACTTATCCCAAAGCCAAATCTTTAGCACGATCGCGCCAGCCACTGCATTTAGCGCCACGATTACGGCAGAAGACACCCTTCAACGCAAGGGCAAAGGCAAGGGGCTGCCCGCTGATTCACCGCTGAATCTGGAGTTGGAGGTCGCTAAGCCATTGTTGACGTTTAAAGCGGGGAAACAACTCACCCTCTTTCAGCAACAGGAGATTGATCTTGAATTTTTTGTGGAGTTAGCGCTCCGATTTACAGGAGCTGAGTGGGGCCTGTCGAGCGATCGCCTCAATGTGCTTTGCCGTTTTGTCATGACACACCTTCCCTGGAAAGCAGGACTCCCCTGGAATCCCCGCTAGAGCATGCCTTAAGAAACGGTTTGTCAATGACGTTGAAGGACTTGAATCACCGTTAGAGGATGGTTGAAGAGCCTATCCTCTGGCAGCCCTGACGACTCAAGTCGCAGCGATACGGACAAGAGACCCTACCTCCTCAGGTTAGCGTAGGCTCTGGTTGGGCGAAGTCTGCGGCAGTGGAGTTGGTTCCTATTGTCGCAGTTTGAACCGCCAGACACGTTCCAAACGCCCTCTCTTAGGCTGAATCCGCAAAAGCAACGCTATGCTGTGGCCTCCTGTTCAGCCAGCAATTCTTCCAATAGGTCAATGCCATTCTGGGAAGCACGGGCTGACTCGTGCAGAGCAGCCAATTCTGCCGGAGTCAGGCTCAGCTCAAAGACACTATCGACCCCGCGACAATTTAAGCGACAGGGCACCCCCGCAAAGACATCCTTCAACCCATACTCTCCCTGAAGGTAGGTAGTGACGGGTAAAATCCGCTGCTTATTGTAGAGAATCGACTCTACCATGGCACAGGTCGAAGAAGCAGGGGCATAAAAGGCACTCCCCGTTTTCATCAATGCGACAATTTCAGCCCCGCCATGACGCGCCCGATCTACTAGCCGCTCAATTGTTGCGGCATCCATCAGCTCTGTAATCGGAATCCCATTCACCGTTGAGTAGCGTGGTAAGGGCACCATCAAGTCTCCATGGCTGCCCAACACGGTAGCGTGGATGTCGCTCGTGGAAACGCCTAGTTCCATGGCAATAAATGCTTGAAATCGGGCGGAGTCGAGTACCCCTGCCATGCCCATTACTTGCTGGAGCGGCAAACCTGTGGCCCGCCAAGTGAGATGGGTCATCTGGTCGAGGGGGTTGGTAACGACGATAAAAATGGCGTTGGGAGAGTGGGCGATCGCCTGCTTGGCCACTGACAACACAATCTTGCCATTAATCAGCATCAGGTCATCTCGACTCATCCCTGGCTTACGTGGTAAACCCGCTGTGATCACCACTACATCAGAATTAGCCGTATCGGCGTAATCATTCGTGCCGAGAATTTGGCGATCGTGCCCTTCAATCCCCCGCGCCTGCATCAAGTCCAGCGCCAATCCCTGGGGCCGACCCTCGACAATATCCAACAGCACCACGTTGGCAATATTTTTTTCAATCAGGCGTTGGGCCAGGGCACTCCCGACATTGCCAGAGCCAATCACAGTGACACGGGCCGTATTACAGGCAATTTCAGAAGGGCTAAGACGCATAGCAGTGAGGGACGCATGGAATCAACGTTATGCTAGCGCAGCCCTTTCCCTCGGTAGCCAAAAGCCTCTTTAAAACTTAATCCTCGCTATGAAGAAAATTAGGGGAGAAATTTTGGCATGATTGCGTGGAGATAAATTAAACTCCCCTTGGCCATTGCTACCCAAGTCAGTAGCGGGGCCTCCCACTTTTGCAAGTTGCTCCACCCCGCGAGAAAAGCAACGCTCTGCATCCTGCAGCTCCTTCTCCCCAAATGGGCGAAGGGGAAAGGACTCAAAGCCCCTCTCCCGTCCTGGAAGAGAGATTTAGGGTGTCGCTTGCTGCCTGCAGGGTGGGTTACAAAGCTAGGATGCACTTTCAAGTAGCGGCACTAAGCTTTGGGGTGCTTCCCGACATTGTTGCATGAAAAGGGAAGATGGTAAATTCTACTTATCGACTGACTCATCCCTGCCATGAAAACTCGACCTCAAGCAACCTATCGTATCCGCAACTGGAAGGAGTACGATGCCGCGCTCAAGCAACGGGGCAGTATCACCTTCTGGGTGAGCGCAGATGTGATTGAGCCGTGGAACAATACGGAGAAAACAGGGAAACGGGGAGCTTCAAACGAGTACAG
>CALIDI010000039.1 GCA_938023035.1 uncultured Leptolyngbyaceae cyanobacterium
GGGATGATACCTTGCCCCTCCTCCAGGTTCCGGATACACTCAGGGCTTACCAGGCGATCGCCCGCTGGTGGCGTCAACAATTCTCAATTCCAGTGGTGGGGGTGACTGGTTCAGTGGGTAAAACCACAACCAAAGAGCTGATTGCTGCTGTGCTAGAAAAAGGGGGCAAAGTCCTCAAAAGTCAGGCCAATTTTAATAACGAAATTGGGGTGCCCAAAACCCTGTTAGAGTTAGGCCCCGATCATGACTTTGCAGTCATTGAAATGGCGATGCGCGGCAAAGGCCAAATTGCCGAATTAGCACAAATTGCCCGCCCTGATATTGGGGTGATTACCAATGTGGGTACGGCCCATATTGGCTTGCTTGGCTCAGAATTGGCGATCGCCCAGGCAAAATGTGAGCTACTGACTGAGTTACCCGCAACGGGGATTGCCATTCTCAATCAAGAGAATGCCTTGCTACTGGAAACTGCTGCTAGCGTCTGGCAGGGTAAAACCATTCGCTATGGGCTAACGGGAGGCGACCTACAGGGCCAACTGATTGGTACAGAGCAGTTGCAGGTGGGGGCAACCCGGTTCCCTTTACCTCTACCAGGGGAGCATAACGCCTTGAACTACCTGGCAGCCCTGGCCGTAGCCCAGGTTTTGGGAATTGACTGGACGCTGTTTAGTCAGGGTTTGCCGGTGGATTTGCCTGGCGGCAGGGCTAAGCGCTACGAGTTAGAAAATGATGTGGTCATCCTCGATGAAACCTATAACGCTGGGCTAGAGTCGATGCTCGCCGCCCTCAAGCTCTTGGCTCAAACTCCGGCACAACGGCGAATTGCGGTGCTAGGAACGATGAAGGAATTGGGCGATCGCTCTCCTGAGTTTCACCAGCGGGTTGGGGCTGCTGTGCGAGAGCTGAATTTAGATGGGTTATTGATCCTAGCGGAGCCAGCAGAGGCCGCAGCAATGCAGCATGGGGCGGCTCCGCTTGCCGCTGAGACTTTTTCTGACCAGGCCGCTCTGGTGAGGCGGTTAAAAGCATTGATCCAGCCTGGCGATCGCTTACTTTTCAAAGCCTCTCGTGCCGTTGGGCTTGATCAAGTTGTTGAACAGTTGCGAGTAGAAACACCCACAGCAACTCATTAAACCCAATCCAGATCGAAACCTAGTAATCCCCAGTGAATCTAGCAATCCCCAATTAATTAAGTACTGAGAGGGATCGTTTCGCAGAGCGACTGCAACAGCGACTGCAACAAAGTACTAAGCATAAAGATCATCGGGGAGTTGCTTGCGGTTCTGTCTTTAGCCTTATGCATTCAATAGACTGAAAACCTGAGCGCTTTACCACAAAGACACGGAGGACACCGAGAGCTGGCTCTATGTTCTCTGTGCCTCTGTAGCCAGCTTTCAGACTGTAGAATTCTTATGTCCAAAGGGTCAACCGGGCGATGATTTTACCGGGCGGTCGCTATCTATATTCGTGTGATGAAGCGGCTGCGAAACCGGCGCGCTCCAGGTTGCTGAATCCATCGGAGATTAAGAGGAAGGGGTGCTGCTGCCCCTGGCTCAGGGGTTACCCCCCTGCACTCCCGAAATCATCTTGCGCCCAGCTACTTACCACCCGCAAGCCAATATCGTAGAGTCCTCGATCAGGGTTGGCATAGGCCCGAAAGGCCGACCGACAGGTGCGTGGGCCACTATTCCAGGAGCCACCGCGGACGACCCGGCGGGCTGTGTCTGCCCCTGCTACCCACACTGAACCATCGGTCGGGGCATTGTCGTAGTTGGGGTGCCAGCCATCAAGACACCACTCCCGCACATTGCCGTGCATATCGAAGAGGCCAAAGGCATTGGCAACGGCACAGTGGCCAACCACTGTGGTTTCTCGACGGTCAGTGCCCTTTGGCCCGGCCCCATAGAAGCCATGGCTACAAATCTTGCCCTGATACTCCCAATCGACCCCTGAGTAATTGGCCAAATCAGTTGTGATAGTGGCTCCAAAATGAAACGGGGTAGTGGTGCCAGCGCGGCAGGCATACTCCCACTCGGCTTCACTGGGTAGGCGATAGGGGCGACCCGTAAAAATCGTTAGGCGATCGCAAAATTCTACTGCATCTTGCCATGACACCTGCTCAACTGGGCACTCTGCCTGGTCGCGGTTACTCGGTCGGGGTTCTAGATAGTAATTGACCTTAGGGAGAGCCGCTACGGCTTCCCACTGGGCCTGGGTAATGGGGAAACGCCCCATCCCAAAGCTGGCAATAAAAACGGTGTGCTGGGGAGATTGGGCCGCCGTCCAACCTTCCTCTGTTGAGGCTGTTCCCATCACAAAGGTACCCGCTGGGATTGAAACTATCTCCAGAGCGAGGGCATCGGTGAGGGCTTCTCGCCAGCCTGTTACCCATCGGTGGTGGCGATCGCATACCTGCCCCTGGTCATCGACCGTGACCATATCAAACTCAAACTGGGTTGGCTGGATTCGTGATATCGCCATATTCTGCGATGAGATGTCACAACTGACCGCATTATCCAGTCACCTGATACAGAAAGCGCAACCCGGCCCAATTGGCTAAATCCAAGGCATAGCTATGATTGGCCGCCAGGGTTTGCAGATTTGGACGACTGGCTGCGTGTAAGTCTTGAAGAACCGCCTGGGCTAGCTCTAGGGGATTGGGTAGCGAGGATGTAATGGCACTATTGCCAGAGGCCTTCAGCAGCGATCGCAGAGTTTCAAAGGTCTGCTGAAACGGCTTGCGGCTACACAGCAAATAGGCTTCGGCAAAGCCAATCGGTTTACGCACCAGCCATTGCAACGAAGGGGCATTGGGCAGGTCGTAGGTAGCCCCAGGAGGAATGACGGGCGAAACCGCATCGCCTTCCAGCGTTAAAATCCCCTCTGGAGGTTGCGACCAAATCATTAAGTTTCCACCGCTATCAAAATTTAAGAGCAGATAGTAGAGAGGCTCGTCGGCCAGATTTTTTAATCGGTAACATACCTGACTGCCCACCGCGATCGCGGGTAACCCATCTGCATTGGTGACACTGTTTGAAGCGCTCGATTTTGCCACTTCATCGGTCTGACCCACACCACTACTGCGTTGCTGTACAACAACCGACTCTTGGCCCTGCTGCACAACTAAACGGGCCAGCACAGGTAAGCTCGCCAGACCCTGATTTTCAGCCAGACTTAACAATTTAGCTGCCAGCAAGTTTTGCAATTTGGGAAGCAGTCGCTTTACCGCGATCTTAACAGCTTCACCCTTTTCTCCAGCGGTGTTTGGCACCACCTCCTGAGCTGGAGAAAACAAACCATAACTACTTTGAGTGGTCACCCCCGTGGTCACGCCACTTAAATTACTGGCTGCAATTTGAGCCGGCTGGGTAATCTTGCGAAAGAGATAGTCGCTCGGTTCTTCGCCAGCAGTTGCCACGGAGATATAGGGAATTCCGGTGAGGGCACTAATGGCATCAACTCGCTCATGGCGCTCCAGTGTATTATCTAGGGCAACGGTCAAACCGATTCCGCGAGGAACTAAACGAACTTGCTCACGCAGCAGTTGCCCGACTTGGGGCAATACTGCCGAAACCACCTTTGCTTCTGCCGTTAGGCCAGAGCGATGCAGCAGTTGCACCTGCAAAGTCGCTTCCCGATCAACTCCGACCATGAGCGAATCGGCCTCATACTGTTCCAAAATCGCGGTGGGCAGCCCCCCTAACCAGAGTTGAACTGTTTTGTTGGCCGTATCCACCGCTGTCACGACCGCATCTGCCACAGGTGTAGACAGATCAGATACGTAGTAGGGCGCTCTATTCTCCGATCGCCCCGACGTTAAGGGCCGCTCGGATAGTTTCGCCGGTAAAAGTTGGGGTTGCTGTTCCTGGCTGGTGTAGTGCTCAATCTCCTGGCGCACTCGCCCCATGACAAATTGCAGTGCGACTGGAGGGAGGCTTTGCCATAGGGTCTGCGTTAAGGCTAGCGTAAACAGGCCGGCACTAAACCCCGCCCAACGGGCTTCAGTGGCTAGGTGTTGAGGGGTGGTTGCTGTCAACAATACCCCTGGAAAGACGGGTAAAGCCTGGTCGGTTGCCAGAGCGGTGACGCGCTGTTGACCCAGCGATCGCGAATTCAAGAGTTCTTCTCGACTGGCTAGGGCGGATGCACTCATGCGGGCCGGGGCACGAGTGGGGCGCGCCCGCACCCGCAGATTACCCACTAAGGATTTGCCAGGGTAGGTATAGCCTGTGTCAAGAATAGTCGTCAGGTTGCTAGTTGGTAGCGATCGCCCCAGTAAACTGAGCGTTTCTAGCAGCACATCTTCAACCACCAGGCCGTCATCAGTCGTAACCACATGATCACTAGTTACGAGAGCAGGTTGAGTTGCCCCATCTGGCAAATGTACCAGACCGCCATAGCCACTGAAATGAAACACCACCACATCCCCTGCTTGTGCCTGGGCTAGGAGATGCTGCTGATAGGCCGCTGCAATCGCTTGTCGAGTTGCCTGCTGATTCGTGAGTGTTAGAATGTCTGCCGGTTGAAACCTAAAGCGGTGAATCAATAGCTCCCGCTGCAACTCAACATCCGTCCGACAACCGTACAAGGGCGTATCCTTATACTGATCAATGCCAATCAACAACGCTAGCTTTCGCTGAGTCGGTGCTGCTAGCGCTGCATAATAGCTCTGTGCAAACCTGGCTATGCCCACTTCATTCAAGCCGAGGGCCGCCCAAAATACCCCCGACCGCTGCAAAAAATCCCGCCGCTTCATGGCCCCGCTTACCCCGTCGCCTCTAGCTACCAGCGTATCAGGAACTCCGCCGTTTGGGTGTTGGCACGGCATCAATTTTATGGGAAAAAATAGCGCTACCCAAACGCCTGATTTTGGGCTTGGAGCAGGTAATGAACCCCCTTCTCAGCCATATCCAAAATTTGGTTGAGTTGCAAGCGGGTGTAGCTACCAGCCTCAGCCGTGCCCTGAATTTCAACTAGCTCCAGCTTTTCATTCATCACTACATTGAAATCTATATCGGCAGCTACATCTTCGGGATAGTTGAGATCTAACATCGGTTCCTGATCGATTAAGCCAATCGAAACAGCCGCCACCTGATGAATCAGCGGCGATCGCTCCAGATCTCCTATTTTCACCAGGTGTTCTAGGGCATCCCGCAAGGCCACATACCCCCCTGTAATCGATGTCGTGCGCGTGCCGGCATCAGCCTGCAACACATCTGCATCCACAATGATGGTGCGTTCACCCAGGGCGCGCATATCCAACACTGCCCGTAAGCTGCGCCCAATCAACCGTTGAATTTCTTGGGTGCGACCTGACAGCTTAAGGAGTTCCCGTTCCTGCCGTTCGGGTGTTGCACCGGGCAACATACGGTATTCTGCCGTTAGCCAACCCTGCCCTGTTCCTTCCAAAAAACGGGGCACCTTCGGCTGAATCGATACCGTAATCAGCACCTGTGTATCCCCCGATCTTGCCAACACAGAGGCAGCGGCAAAGCGAGTAAAGTTACGCTCAAAACTGACCGGACGGAGTTGATCCGGTCGTCGCCCATCCGGACGCTGCCATGCCATGGAGTTGCCTCGCTAAAGTTCTCTGAGAAGAATAGCAGAAGGAAGAAAAAGGAGAGCAGGGAGAAAGCATACATCTCCCCTGTTGATTTTTGCCCCTACTTTCCAGCTTGCTGGCACAATAGGCATGATAAGCCTTCCCCATGAACGCTTTGCTTTAAGGTAGTGACGTGGCATCGATTGACTCTATTCTCAGAAAAGCGGCAAACCCGTTTGACCCGGCCAGCTTCAAGCCGGGTAATTTTTGGCAGGAGCAACCGGGTCGCAATCCAACGGTTGATTCGATTCACGAAGAAGTATTAACGGCGATCGCGACGCTGTTAGATCAGATTAGCCATGACCACCAGACTCGCACCGTGGTTCTTTTGGGAGATTCTGGTTCTGGTAAGTCGCACCTACTAGGGCGGCTCAAGCAAATGCTGAATCGCCGCGCTTTTTTTGTTTATGTTGGGCCTTGGGCCGACAACACCTACCTCTGGCGGCACATTCTCCGGCAAACGGTGGATAGTCTGGTACAGGTACCTGCCGGTCAGCAAGAATCGCAACTGCTCCTCTGGCTCAAAGGTCTTTCGATTTTTCGCAAAAAAAGCTTGTTAGACCGTCTCATGGGCGATCGCAAAGGCTTTATTCGCCAGCTTCGAGAGACTTATCGGGCAGGGATTTATAACGCCAATGAGTTTTTTGGTGTGCTCTACGACCTGCTGAATCCAGACTTACACTTGACCGCTTGCGACTGGCTGCGGGGAGATGACCTGGATGAGGAAGCACTGCAATCAATTCGAGTCAAAACCGCGATCAATTCGGAAGATGCGGCCCAAAAAGTCTTAGAAAACTTTGGCCGAATTGCTGTAGAAACGCAGCCCATTGTTTTGTGCTTTGACAACCTGGATGGGATTCCTCGGCAAGAGGGGTTTATCGACTTGCAAGCTCTGTTTAATGTGAATTCCACCATCCACAATCAAAAGCTAAAGGGCTTTTTAATTGTCATTAGCCTGATTACAAACACCTGGGTTGAAAACGCAAAGCGCATTCAACTTTCCGATAAAGCGAGGGTCGATCAAACGTTGACCCTGCGCCCCATTAACCTGGTGCAGGCAGAGGGGCTGTGGCAAACGCGACTGGCTCCGCTGCACATCCAGGCCAATCCACCCCCACCGCCGATGTATCCCTTTGCCAGGGAGATATTAGAGCAATCCTTTCCTGGAGGTAAAGCCCGACCACGCAATGTGCTAGAGCTAGGTCGGCGGTTGTTTGTGGAATATAAGGCGGGTAAAGCGACCGCCACCGATCCCTATGCCGCTTTTCACCTAATCTGGCTGAAAGAACTGCAAAAAAATCAGCAAAAGCTGGTTCGTATCCGTCAATTAGCCTCGCCAGAACTGGCCCAAATGCTGCGGGAGGCATTAACGGCCCTCGGTATGGAAGGGGTGCGATCGCGCTTTTTACCTAGCCCCAAGTATTTTCTCCATTCCTTCAGCTTTCAACGGCCTGGGGAGGGCGATCGGATTGGCGTCGTCTGGACCGAAGAACCCAATGCGACCAGCTTTTTCCACATTATGAAAGCCTGCCAAAAAGCCCTGGATGTCAAGTTGTGTCAGAGCTTAATCCTGATTCGGGCGGAGGCGATGCCCCGGCAAACCACCAAAGGCTACGCGCTACTTTCTCAGATTTTTAGCCAGCCTCCCCACCGCGCCTTGGTTCCCAGCTTAGACTCGGTGCAACAGTTGGCGACCTACTACAACTTGCTCAATGCCGCCCATGCCAGAGATCTAGTGATTGCTGGAAAAACACTCAGTCCAGCAGAGTTGATTGAGCTGGTGCGCGCGGCCCAGGTGTTCCAAGGGTGTGAGCTACTGCAAGATTTGGCCATTGTACCTACCAAAGCCGAGGCGAAAGCCAAAGTCACCGCTCCCAAGCCCGAGCCTACCATGCCACCTGCCGTGGACCGGGAGTCGGTGAGGGGCTTTATTCTCAATTTTGTCAAAGTCAATAGTTTTCTTGGAGTGCAGACCTTAATTCAAAATGGGCTGACCCAATACCCCCAAATGACCGCTGCTGAGCTAGAGAAAATTATTGTTAGCCTATGCAAGGAGCGCAAAATTCAACTGCTCGATCCTCACGCGCCCTTTCTAGAGCAATTGGTTTGCTATGTGCCCGATACCCCATGCTCAAACCATTGACGGTTACCCAGATTCGCCTTGCGTTTGAATGTCCCCGGTTATTCTACTTAGGGGAACGGTTTCAGACTCAAACGCTGTTTGTGCCTAAAGGAGCAGCGCTAGGGCTGGGCAAAGCGTTTCATGACTTAGCGGCGGCGTTTGTTCCCCTGATGCAACAGGATGGGCATCTGCGTGCCTTGTTGGCAGCCGAGGCTAACCCGCTAGAGTCAGCAGCGATCGCGCAGGCAATGCAACAACTGTTCTACGAGCAGGTATTTTATCCCTATTTGCAGCAGGCGATCGCCCAAAAACCAGCCATGGCCCCTGCCCTACTGCATCTGTGGCAGGGCATCTGCGATCTGATCCAACGCTGGGCGCAATTGTTGCTGACCAATCGTCGGTATTGCCCAGCCGATGAGTTAGTGCAGAAGACCTTTCTCGCCCAAGAAATGGCCGTAGAGCATTGCTTTACCCTGGCCAATGGTACTCAGCAACCGGTAAAGGGCCGCTTCGATAGTTTGGTTTATGACTTTGAGCGGCATCGGCTCTGTGTGGTGGAATACAAAACCTACCAGATGCAAGATCCTGCGGCTCAAGTCGCCCAAGTGGCCCTCTATGGTTACCTGCTCCATCAACGGGTGGGGGTACCGATTGACTCTGTGGTGTATAGTGTTTTGCCCGATTGGAAAGAGCAAACCTTTACCTGGCAACAACTCACCGATGCCATTCATCACCTCATCCCCATCTGGTTAGGACGCATGCAGCAATGGCTTACCTGGGAGCCTTCCCAGCCAGACTCCCCGCCAGCAACGACACAACCAGAGTTACTCTGCCCCATGTGCCCTCAGTATGAGCGCTGTCAGACCTTCTTTCAGAGTGCGGCCCCGGCTCCCCTAAGGCTGGATGAACAAACGTCTGCCCGTCTGCCGCGCCCAACTCCATCGCCTGCACCACCCCCCAAAGCAACTGTTACGGCTGCGACCAACGCCGATCAGATGGGGGCTAATCTGGTGCAAATTTTGCAATCCTTTGGGGTGGAAGTAAGTTACATCGGTGCAGCGGTTGGCCCAGCCTTTGTCCGAGTGCGGTTAAAGCCGCAGCCAGGAGTGAAGGTGAGTTCAATTTTGCGGTTAGCCGATGACCTGCGAGTGCAATTGGGTTTACCTGGGCTACCCCTGATTGCCCCCCAGGCCGGCCACGTTAGTGTTGATTTGCCACGTACCCAGCGTCAAACCGCCCGCTTTGAGCAATATATCCAGACTACTACTGCCACTGCTACCGCTACTGACCCGGTGAAAATTGCAATTGGGGTGGATTTAGAGGGCAAGCTGGTGGAGGCTGATTTGTCAGACCCAAACACCTGCCATTTCTTGATCGGCGGTACAACGGGGAGTGGCAAAAGTGAGTTTTTGCGATCGCTGCTCCTGAGTTTGATTGTGCGCCATAGCCCTGACCACCTCCGCATTGCCCTGGTAGACCCCAAGCGGGTCACCTTCCCAGAGTTTGAACAAATGCCCTGGCTATTGGCCCCCGTCGCCAAAGAGAGCGATCGCGCCATTCAGCTTATGGAAAGTCTCGTGCAACTGATGGAAAGCCGCTACCAGACCTTTGAACGGTTTGGTTGCAACGATCTGCGTAGCTATAACCAGCGGCAACCCGACGCAGTCATGTATCGCCTAGTTTGCATCTTTGATGAATATGCCGACTTCATGGCCGAAAAAGAAATCCGCAATGCTCTAGAAACCAGCATTAAGCGGCTGGGGGCAATGGCCCGTGCAGCGGGTATTCATCTCATCATTGCCACCCAACGCCCAGAGGCCAGAGTCATTACTCCTCTGATTCGCTCAAACCTGCCGGGGCGTATTGCTCTAAAAACAGCCAGTGCCGCTGATTCAATGATTATCCTAGGGGGTAAAGAAACAGCGGCAGTTGCCCTCTTGGGCAAAGGTGATTTGCTTTATCAACGGGGGGCCGACCTGCTGCGGTTGCAAAGCCTGTTTGCGGGTAAAATTCAACCCCCCTGGCCACGGCAATAAGGGCCAGCGCCACGACTCGATAGCACTCTCACCCAATGGGTTAGGATGCCTCAGCATTCACAAGCCCGTGTCACGCTGTCCTGTTGACCCTGTTTTCTATTCCTTGTCTCTTGTCCTCTTCCCGGCCATTTTGGATTTGCGATTTTGGCTAGTAGAAACCCTGCGACAGCAAGCATTCAATCAGGTATTGGTCACATTCTTTGTTTGTCGCCGTCACCCTCTTTCTTAGGGCAACGACAAGTCAGAAAGCCTACCCAGCATTCGCGATTCGGGCCTGGGTTTCGTCCTCAGCTTTTTGACCAAATAGCGATCAATCAGTATTAGGACAATCAGATGTTCTGAAAGTTTTGATTGCAAGTTTTGATTGCAAGTTTTGATTGCGCTGTCTTTCCGTCCTGGCCCCTAAACCCTGACGCCGGTTCCCTGCTAGATGGTGCTACAAAAACATGCTAGGCCATTTGAGTTGGGGATTATGGAAAATGGCTTTCTAGTAAGGGAAATCCCGCACACTTTGTCCCGACCTGGGTGGGGACTGATGCTAATTTCATGACCGTGCTATGCCCCGACCGAACGGATGGAATCTCTTGGATTACAGCCGCGAAATGAAAAACAGACAGCCACCAATCGCCTGGGGAATGCCAGCTTCAATTTGCTCAGGAGTATAGGCGATCGCCTCTTGCAACGCACTCAACTCAATCTGGTCATGGCGTTGCAGCCGGTAGAGCGCTTCATCCAACTGGTCGCGGCTAAAACTATGGCGTAGCTTCTCCCGCAGGTAAAAGATTGGCAAATAGTTTTCGGTTCCCAATTCATGATCTAGGCGGGTGATAAGCGCCAATAGATCTTCATCGGAGGGGGTTCCCAAAGGCGGCGGTGCCGGTGTCAGGGGCACGCTTGATGGGGTTGGAGTGGCTGTCAGTTCCAGAGGCTTGCGCAAAAATCGCAGGTAATTGTTCAACAGACTCAGGCTAATGGTTGGGGTACCTGTCGGGTTACAGTCGTCTCGCAGGTAGAGCTTGCCCCGATCAGTGAGCCATACTTCGCGGATTTTTTCACTGGTCGCCTTAATCAAACCGCGATCGCGCAACCCCCTAAGAGTCGGCTGCAATTCGTCTCCCAGGCTTTTTAGCCCAGCGATTGTACTACTACCCTGCCGACAAGTCTGCAAAATTCTTAGTTCTGCCTCGGTGACGGGTAATTCCACATCTTTGAGACGCAGCAGGGCTTTGCCCGGTGGCTCAATGCGAAAGCGATGAATCTCAGTGTTATAAGCCACGAGTTCACGAGCGGCCAGCTCTCGACACAGTTTCTCGCGATCGCCAGCCTTCGATGGGGTCTTCATCTCAGCCAACGCCATCCGATAGCTCGGGGGATTGCCCAGAAGCTTGAGCACAAACTTAAGTTCACTGGCTTTCATAGAGTGCACTGACCTATCCAGTTTTTGAGAAGAAATTGGGGAACGCTGAAACCCTCTGCCTACTGTACACTGACAGTGATTTGTTTAAATCGTTACAGGCCACCGCTAAATTAGTCGATAGGCTCTGGCTAAGAGCTTGAAAGCACAACCGACTCTTTGACACTGTAGGAATAAAATCTAGCTATGACCATCGAAGCCGAATACATTCAAAAAGCCGAAGCCACTCGTGTTCGCGTTCTTAGCGAAGCGCTGCCCTACATTCAGCAATTTGCTGGCAGAACCATCGTGATTAAGTACGGCGGGGCTGCAATGAAAGATGGCAGTCTCAAAGATCAGGTCATTCGGGATGTGGTGTTTATGGCTTGTGTCGGTTTGCGCCCAGTGGTTGTGCATGGGGGCGGCCCTGAGATCAACATCTGGCTGAGTAAGCTGAATATTGAACCTCAATTTAAGAATGGTCTGCGGGTAACTGATGCCCCCACCATGGAAGTGGTGGAAATGGTACTAGTGGGCAAGGTCAATAAGGAACTGGTGGCTCTGATTAATCAGGCGGGAGGGAAGGCGGTCGGTCTTTGTGGTAAAGATGCCAACCTAATTAAGGCGCGCCCTGCCGATGCAGAAGGCGTCGGCTTTGTGGGTGAAGTCACTAGTATCGACACAGCAATTTTAGAATCCCTGGTTCAAAGTGGCTACATTCCGATCGTTTCGAGTGTGGCCGCCGATCACACTGGGCAAGCTTACAACATCAATGCAGACACCGTTGCAGGAGAAATTGCCGCCGCCTTGGGCGCAGAAAAGCTGATTCTCCTCACGGATACTGCCGGAATCCTGCGAGATTATCAGGATCCCAGTACTTTAATCCCCAAAGTGGATATTGCCGAAGCTCGCAAGCTAATTGATGATGGGATTGTTTCCGGGGGCATGATTCCCAAAGTAAACTGCTGCGTGCGATCGCTCGCTCAAGGCGTCAAGGCTGCCCACATTATCGATGGCCGTGTGCCCCACGCCCTACTGTTAGAAATCTTCACCGATGCCGGAATCGGCTCCATGATTGTGGCATCCGAATTTCTCTGAACGTGCTGGGCGAATCCAACGCCCCCCCAGGAACAAAGTCAACCGCTGCTGACCCCAGGCCTAAGCAACAGATACCCGCTTGAATCTCTTTGGGTTCATTTCTCGCCCCTTGGCGCAAAATCCTAACCCGGACTTGCCCCATCAGTTCACACCATTGATTTCTGCAAGCAGCAGAACAGACGCCAGACAAGCTCTTAGAGCATGATCCTAAAGCCAGGAAGCCAAATCGGCACTGGCAAAGGGTTGATCACTATTCGGCTAAAGGGGCTTGCCCACAGAACCAGAGCCAGAGACAACCTGCCGCTCCGCCCCACAGTAATACATTGTCAGAACGGCCTTGTAAGCCCAATGGTTGGCGGGTAAATCGACAAAGGGGTTAGGCAGTGAATCCGCTCGGTTTTGCTGGCAAGCCGATCGCACAACCTCACGGTTAAGTTGATCCCCAACAGTTGCGTAAGACGGTAGATTTAGCTCTGCCGATTCTGCCCTGGCATAGCAACCAGAACCCACAGCCACAATGGCCAGAACCACAGCCAAACCCGAAACCACATCTTTCATCACAGAGTCCCCAGAGACGGAGAGGCTTCAAAAAAGACACCGGATAATAAGACCATTGCCCATTAACCTGTAGAACAAAAGGCAGATGGTATCTTAGAGTACAGAAAGCAGGCACTGCATTAGGAGAGACTAGAAAAAGTGAAGCAGCATTTACCACCAGATTAGCCTTGTAAGTCTAGTTGTGTTCAGAAGTTTTGCTCTTACTCTTCTAGTCATGCCCTTCTAGTCGTGGTGATACCCACAGGGAAATGGGGCAACGCATGCTAATAATTTCCTGGTAGTTGGTTAAATCTAGTCAAGAACTTGACCTCTCACCAATTGCCAAACTTGACTTTCCAAGCACTCTTATCCGACGAGGCCGCAGGACAGCAGAAAAGTAGTGCCAAGGCGTCAGTACCTGTGGAACACCATCAGCATCGCCCCAAGTATACCTTACCAGTCATCCTGTATCGCTAAGATATTTTTCTTCAGGGAAGAATTTTGCGAATGCGGCCTTAGTAGCTGTGATCACCAGGAATGAGATCGCCCTCTGCTTCAGCACTGCTTAGAGCCATCGCTCCGTCACGGATGATTTGCCACCAACGAAAGAGTTCCTGACCAGTCAGATTGCTGGCGCGGTATTCACGAATGATTTGATCCAGTTCTTGAGCGGTTTTGGGAGCGGATATAGATGGAGAAAGCTCTGACATGGTTACCTCCGTAAATCTATCAGCTACCCCTATTATGGCCATGGGAATCTGAAAAGGGGTGAGGGAAATCACATAAGTGGGAGCAATATTTCAAATTCACTGCCGCCAGCATGAAGAGATGATGAGGGCATTCCCCGACAGGGAGAATACACTTCAAATTTGCCTCCATGTTTTGCGGTCACAATCTGATAGCTAACACTGAGGCTGGTTTCCTTGAGGGCGCGCCGTTTAATCGAAAATGATTCTTTGATTTGTTGATACGCTTCTGGGGTGAGGCTGGGGCCATTATTGGCAATGCACACCGAGACCCACCGCTGTTGGCGATCGCCCATCATCACCCGGCAAGTCTGAGTCGTAATCGTAATTGTTGGCTGCAATTCTGGCGCAACACTCGTCAGCCCACCTTCGCCTGACACCAAATCTAAATCTAGTTCGCGGCTCACGGCTTGGGTTAGCAATGTATCCACCGTCATGCTGAGCAGGTTCATAAATACCTGACTGAGCTGCCCCGCATAGCAGGGAACCGGAGGCAAATGCCCATACTGTTTAACGAAGCAAATTTCACTACTTAGCCGACTTTTGAGCAGCAGCAAAATACTATCCAATAGCTCATGCAGGTTGGCAGGCTTAGGGTAAACGTCGTCGATGTGGCAGAAGTTTTGCAAACTAGTCGCCAGTTTCGACAAACGTTCTGCTCCAGCACGAATACTTTCAACCGTTTGGGGTAGGTCTTGCCGCAGGTAGTCAATTTCAATTTGTTGCCGTTTTTGTTGCAGTGCTGCTGGTGGATTCGGCAGCACCTGTTCATAGCTATTGATCAAGTCCAGTAGATCCTGGCAGTAACCAGACACATGGCTGAGGTTGCCCCAGATAAAACTCACAGGGTCAAGAATTTCGTGGGCAATGCCATCAACTAACCGACCCAGATTAGCCATCTTGTCGCTTTGAATCATCTCAATTTGAGTGCGCTCATACCGCACCTGGGTTTCTATCCCTCGAATCTGCCAATAGGCAATGTTAAGTGCCTGGATATCGAGCAGGTACCGACCCTGATCGGCGGTTTGCACCAGGATCGGTTCGAGCTGTAGTTCTGGCGATCGCCGCAGGGCCTGCTGCGCCGCCACTAAAATTGCCGTGTCACCGGGGAAGTGCAGCATCTCACAGCGAGAATAGCTATAGAGCACACTCAAAGGCCGATTCAAAAAAAGCTCTACCCCATGGGGATGGAGCAAATATTCCAGCAAACGGCGACGAGAAATGCCCCCTACAAATTGCTGCTGATCTAGCAAAATAGCCCCTGCCAATCGGGGATGCTGCTCAAACACCTGTGCCAAATCCCAACCCGTTTGACTCAAATCCACCTGAAACTGGCAAAGTGGCAAATCCTGTAAAGTTGACTCTAGCTGCAATGCCTGCGATTTGCCCTCTGTCCAGACAGGAGGAGCAATCAACGGTTTGAAAAGATCCGGCACAGTCCTATTTCCTCACTAAATGAGAGGGGTAAATTTTCCCGTGAATATTTTTCCGGTTTCCCCCCTTGCACCGACTGAGTGAATACACTCCCAAGAAACCCTTAGTAGAAATTGACATCAATATAAAGGGTTGCTGCATAAAAAACTTTAACAGGAAGATAACACTTCATATTTCATCACCTGCTTGATGCAAATTGATTAAAAAAAATATTGCACCACGCCAGCACATTAGAGCATGGGAGCAAAAGGGAAGGGATAGTGGGGGCTTTGCCCTGCACCTCGTCTTAACGTTACCGATTCCTTCTACCAGTCAAAAAAAAGCCCAGCTCAAGCATTTTAGCCACTGGCTCTACGAGTCATTGTTCGACCGGAGCAATACCGTACTATCTGCGCCATTGACAAGATAGTGGAGGGGGCGTCGCTTTTGGGTTTTGGATATGTGGTGAGCTTGTCGAACGAGGTGCGCTTCTGGCTAGCAGCCCTGCCGGGCAAAGCATTCAGTTCGGGTGTTTGCCCTATTCCTGGTTTGGGGTGCATGTCACTTTTGCCCTCACCCTTTTCTGGTATGCCCAGATTGCTCTAATCCCTCTCCCAATTTGAGAGAGGGACTTTGAGATGGCTCAGCTCCCCTTCTCCCAACCTGAGAGCAGGGGCGGGGGGATGAGGGCCTGCAAAGGTGACACGCTCTCCTTATTTGAATCAGTATCAGAAAGCCTACCCAGATTCAGGGTTGATTCAGGGTTTCCTAAGCACTCTGTCCTAAGTTTCGGTTGGCAGCTCGACGGCCTTACGTCAGGGTTAAAGCCTTGCCCCAGAGGCTACATCAAACCAGTGGGTTTGCTCTAGAGATACTGAGAGTTGTAACTCCCGATGCTGCCAAGGTTGCCCAGGGTCTAGTAACGCTCGAACAATAAACGGTTCGCCCCTAGGGTTAGAAACACGCAAACTCACTAGGCTATGCATTCCCAAGTTCTCAACTAAAAACACCAGCCCTTGAATGGTAAAGGGTTCACCCGCTTGGGCCAGGCGCAAATGTTCCGGTCGAATGCCGACCACAATCTCAGGGGGAATCCTAGATAGTTCCGGTAACGGTAATTTGCTATCCCCCAGGCAAGCATATCTCCCTTCACAGGGGAGGTTCAGGAGATTCATCTGGGGGCTACCCACAAAACTGGCGACAAACTGGTTGGCTGGATGGGTGTAGATGCGCCCCGGGCTGTCGAGCTGTTGTAGATGGCCCTGGTTAAGGACAGCTACCTTGCTAGAAAGGGTCATCGCCTCTGTTTGATCATGGGTTACATAAATGACTGGAGCCTGTTGCCCTGCAAAGATTTGCTTTAGGTCAGCCCGGACTTGCTCTCGCAGTAGCGCATCTAAGTTACTGAGGGGTTCATCTAACAAGAAAACATCGGATTGCCGCACCAAGGCTCGCCCCACGGCTACCCGCTGCCGTTGCCCCCCGGATAGCTGGCCCGGTTTACGGTGCATGAGTTCATCTAAACCAAGAATGCGAGAGACTTCTTGCACGCGCTGTTGAATCTCGGCGGTCGGTATTTTTTTGAGCTTTAGGCCGGCACTTAAGTTTTCATACACACTCATGTGGGGATAGAGGGCATAACTCTGGAATACCATGGCGATGTTGCGATCGCCCGGTCGGGCTTGGGTAACATCGCGATCGCCGATTCGGATCTGTCCATGGGTGGGGGCTTCTAGCCCTGCAATCATGCGCAACACAGTAGATTTGCCACAGCCGGAGGGCCCCAACAAACTGAGAAATTCTCCATTTTCTACCGTCAGGCTCAAATCTTTGACGGGGATAACTCTGGAACTATAGGTTTTGTTGAGGTTGCGAAGTTCGAGTTTTGCCATGGTTTTACAAAACGAGGTGCGGTCGCTAGCCATCTGCCTAAGATTTTGTCTCCCCTAGGTCTGACAAAAATCTCAAATCCTTGGTCAGCCTCAGCATCAACCGCCGAAAAAAGTATCCCAATCGCAGTTCTATTCCTAACGATAGCGCTCGCCACGTTGCTGAGTAAATTGAGGGTTAGGGGGCCGTGTCCCCCACCAGAGGTATACCCCTTGTACCCTATCCTAAATCAGATGGCTAGAGCTATAGGAGCGCACCCACCGACTGAAGGGGTACACGAATCCTCTCGGCGATCGCGGCACCGCAATCACCTGGATTATCCCGCTCTAAATGGCTTCCGTTGGCTCTGTCATCGTCGGCTGTACTTGGGGTTGGAACATAAAGAGGGAGTAAACCACATCCCGGCGAATTTCGCCCATCATTTCCAGGAAGAGTTCGTAGCCTTCGCTCTTGTACTCAATCAGCGGGTCTTTTTGACCATACCCGCGCAGCCCCACCGACTCCCGCAGGGCATCCATTTGTTGCAGGTGTTCGCGCCAAAGGGTGTCGATCCGCTGCAAGATAAAGAAGCGTTCTGCCTGTCGCATCAAACCCGGCTGAATTTGGTCGATCTGCGCCTCCTTGAGGTCATAGGCAATCCGCACCTGTTCATGGAGAAAGGTTTTAATCTCGCCGATACTCATCTCTTGCATTTGCTCTGGCTCCAGATCCGCCAGCAAGTTGACAAATTCTTTCACCTTATCCACCATGCTCTTGAGATCCCACTCTTCAGGAGGCAAATCGGGGTTAATTTTGGCATCCACGATGTCATCCATAGTGAGCTCGGCGTACTTAATCACTTGCTCCTTTAAATCCTGCCCTTCCAGAACCCGCCGCCGCTCGGCATAAATGGCGCGCCGCTGGTTATTCATCACCTCGTCGTACTCAAACACCTGCTTACGGATGTCATAGTAGTAGGTTTCAACTTTCTTCTGGGCACCTTCCAACGATCGCGTTAACATGCCCGACTCAATCGGCATGTCTTCCTCTACCCGGAAGGCATTCATTAAACTAGCGACGCGATCTCCCCCAAAAATGCGCAGCAGGTTGTCCTGCAAGCTTAAAAAGAACCGGGTCGAACCAGGGTCACCCTGACGGCCTGCCCGCCCCCTCAGTTGGTTGTCGATGCGGCGGGACTCGTGACGCTCGGTTCCGATCACATGTAAGCCCCCTAGTTGCACTACCTCGTCGTGTTCGCGATGGGTGTAGACTTCGTATTCTTCTTTAATGCGGTTGTAGACGTCCCGCAGTTTTTGAATCACCGGATCTTCAGTGGGTGCCTTCTCCGAGGCAATCGCCACCTTGTCTTCTGCCTCTAGTTCAGGCAGCGATCGCTCACCGTACTGCTTGACGGCAAACTCTACGGCTTCCTTAAGCTGCTTCTCAGTGGCTTTCGTTAGCTCTGTAGGAAAGATCTGGGGCGAGGCCTTCCAGGTCTTGACCTTTTGTCCCGGCGCAAAACCCTGGCCGCCACCGCGACCACTTCTAGCCCCCGGCACTGCCGTAATGCTAAATTCATCATCTTCTGGTTGCACAATTCGGGGCATAAAGTATTCTCGTACCTTAAGCCGGGCCATATAGTCAGCATTCCCCCCCAAGATAATGTCTGTTCCACGTCCAGCCATGTTAGTGGCGATCGTCACTGCCCCCTTGCGCCCTGCCTGAGCCACAATTTCAGACTCCCGCTCCACATTCTCTGGCTTTGCATTCAGCAGCTTATGGGGTACCCCTAACTGATCCAGCAGGCGGGACAGCAATTCTGACTTTTCCACACTGGTGGTACCCACCAGCACAGGCCGACCCTGCTCATGCATTTCAGCACACTCGGTCGCTACAGCCTTCCACTTGGCCTCCTCAGTTTTATAGACGACATCGGCATAGTCTTTTCGAATGTTGGGACGGTTTGTAGGAATCGTCGTCACTTCCAGATTGTAAATCTTCCCAAATTCGGCTTCTTCAGTTTTGGCAGTACCCGTCATGCCAGCCAGCTTGGGATACAGCAGGAAAAAGTTTTGATAAGTAATGGTTGCCAGGGTTTGAGTCTCTGGCTGAATTTCAACCCCTTCCTTCGCTTCGATCGCTTGGTGCAGGCCATCACTCCAACGCCGACCGGGCATCACTCTACCCGTAAATTCATCCACAATGATGACCTCACCCCCGCCCACGATGTAGTTCACATCCTTGAGAAAGAGTTCCTTTGCTTTAATCGCGTTAAAAATGTAGTGTGCCCACGGGTCATTCGGATCGAATAGATCGGTCACGCCTAATAGTTTTTCGGCCTCAATAAAGCCCTCATCGGCCAGAATCACGTTGCGTTGCTTTTCATCGACTTCGTAGTGACCATTCGGATCCTCTTCATCCTTCTTTCGGATCAAGGCACGAGCCACCTCAGCCGCACGAATATATTTTTCGCTGGGGCGATCAACCTGGCCTGAAATAATCAGCGGGGTTCGGGCTTCATCAATCAGCACAGAGTCCACTTCATCGATGATGCAGTAATTAAACGGGCGTTGAACCACATCCTTAATATCTGTGGCCATGTTGTCGCGCAGATAATCAAACCCTAGCTCGCTGTTAGTGGCATAGGTAATGTCGCAATCATAGTTCTTCTTCCGCTCTTGCTGAGTCATGCTCTGCTGAATCAGCCCCACCTTTAACCCCAAAAAGCGGTGGATTTGCCCCATCCATTCAGCATCCCGGCGGGCCAGGTAGTCGTTCACTGTAACGACGTGGGTACCCTTCCCGGTGAGGGCATTCAGGTAGGAGGGCAGGGTCGCCACCAGGGTTTTTCCTTCACCTGTTTTCATTTCGGCCAGATGCCCTTTGACTTTGCCGCCCTCATTGTCATGCAGAATAATTCCCCCCAAAATTTGGACATCAAAGTGGCGCATCCCCAAAACGCGGCGGGCGGCTTCGCGTACGACGGCAAAGGCTTCTGGCAGAAGATCGTCAAGGGGTTCCCCCTTCTCTAAACGCTGCCGAAATTCAGCCGTTTTACCGGCCAAGACATCATCAGAGAGCTGTTGAATCTCTTCTTCGAGCAGTGCGATCTCTGCAACGATGGGTTGATACTTTTTGACTTTCCGCAGGTTGGGATCACCTAACAAGGCTTTTAACATGGTAAAACTCGTGACTTCTGAGTAGGGTTTCTGAGACAACATTGACGGCCTAAATTGCGCAGCGATCGCACCCATGAGATTCAGAGTGCACTGCTCCAGAGATGGATATTAGGGGGCGTTTTGCCACTCAGAACTGAGAAGTCGAAAATTATAACTATCCGCACCGGGATGACAGGTAGCACAACTGGTGAGCTTAAGTTGGCGCGTTGGCATTTCGACCAGAGGATGCAGGGCCTTAAAGTACCGAGACTGGTAGACTCGATAGGGCACCGCTTCCTGCTCGCGCAAATCGCGGGAGTAGGTGCGCAGATAATTCCAGGTAGCCTGCAATTCTAGCCCTTGCTGCGGCTTAATTTGAACACCGTAATGTTGAGGATCTTGCAGGAGTTGCTGCCAGGTTTGGCTCGGTAATACCTGGGGAGGAATGCCGATATGGCAAGTAGCACAGGCTTCGAGGTAGAGCCGTTGCCCCAGTTGAAACCGGGGCGGCACACTATCAACAGTGCCGATCGCCGTCGTGGCTGCCACAGGAAGGGCTGCGATCTCAGGGGTAGCGCGCTCAACTGCCGTGCTTGAGTTTACCGGAGCCAGGGTAGACGCTTGACCTGGAGCCGCCTTGTTTTCCGTGGCCTGGGCTAACCCAATCCCCAAACAGACACTCCACAGCAGCAACAAAATCATCAGCACCCAGACCGACCGCCCCCTGCGAGGAACCACGCCACGATGATACGCGCCTCGGGAGTTCGGTGCCCCTGGCAGCGGGATGGATGATCGATGGGAGGAGGGAAAACGCGGTGCCATGGGTATCAACAAAGGGACAGAGGCCAAACCAACCGAAGAGACGAAAAGACTCAGCTGCTATGGCCGTCTAAAAGTTGGTAGCAATTCTAACGATGGCTGCCTATTTGTGTATTTTAGCGGTCTGGTTCACTGGTTTTAAGATTTTCTGTAGAAGTTAGACTTTTCAATAGCGTGGGGGAGCGCTACAATTCCTGCAAAATGAGTGGCATTCCTTCAAAACTAAAATCGGCTTCCAGCCGGCACCTTTCCCCAATGAAGGGACTAGCTAGGGTGGGGATGCTGGCTAGCCGGAGTAACTGAGCTGGCTCGACTCAAGAGTGATGCTGGGGAAGGGGGCAACTTTGTGTTCATGAGTGCCCCACTCTTTTTGCTGTCCAAGAAAATCACCCCAAAAATGACCACGACCGATTGAGTACACGCATGGATGATCAACAAATTCGGTTTGAGGAAGGGAACGTTGATCTTGACCAGCTCCAAGATTTATTCAATCAAGCTGCCTTTTGGGCGGTTGATCGCCAGCGGGAAGATTTGGAACACGCCTTGGCTCACAGCCATCCGGTGATTACCGCTTGGGATGGTGAGCGGTTAGTCGGTTTTGCTCGGGCCACATCCGATGGGGTGTACCGCGCTACCATTTGGGATGTCGTCATCCATCCTGACTACCAGGGTGTTGGGTTGGGACGCAAACTGATACACGCAGTGCTGGGCCATCCTCACATGTATCGAGTTGAGCGCGTGTACTTAATGACAACGTATAACCAGGCGTTTTATGAACGTATTGGCTTTCAAGTCAACCCAACAACGACCATGCTCCTTCAGAATCATCCCCTTGCAGCGCTGTCGGTTGAAGCCTGCGCCACGGCTGAAGCGATCGCCCCCCCTTCACCGGAGGTAACAGCTTCAGCAGATTAATCCCACCAACCGCTGCCGATATTTGTTTCACTCAGTTCCAATCAAGGGCGCGCCGCTGGCAACGACTGTAAACGCCGTTTTGCAAGGGTGATGTGAATGGTGGTGGCCTTACCCTGCTACTGCTGCGATCGCAGCAGCGGGGAAGGAAACGTCTCCGCCGCCGCGATCGTGAGTGCTCGCTACAACACCCCCATATTGGATAAGCCCAGGATCACCCCTGCCCCCAAGACGTGCCCAAAGCTGGTAACTCCTAGCAGGGCCGGTAACCCAAAACCACCAAACAGGTTAGCGGAGGGCAGGGCCGGAGCCGCTTTGGGCTGACTGATGGTAAGCTTGCCGATCGCGATCGCCAGAACGTTGCACAAAATCATGATAATTGCCACTGTTGGGCTCCAATTCGCCATACGAGGGGCGGTGGTCAATAGCAATGATGAAGCAAGCGTGGTAACCAATGTATTTTCTCCCTTGTATAAAGTAAATTTCAGAATGGCATTATGAAACCAGTGGTGCCCCAAAGCTTGCTGTAGCGCCCCAGGCAAAAGCCACTGTAGATCAATACCTACCAAAAAAGCGGTCGTCCAAAAACAGACCGCTGCAATCGTTAATTTAACTATGGGTTTCGCAAAGTTTCTTAATCAGTGCCAGCGATCGCCCAGAACCTCGAAACATTGAGGGCAGGCCACAACCCTGCGAAGTTCAACATCTACCACCTGCCCCGCGCACTTATCTATCTTTTCTATCTTTTGGGGTGCAGGTCGCTCATCAGCCAAGCCGCTGCGACTCCTCCCACAAAACCAAACAAATGCCCCTCCCACGAAACCCAGCCATTTACTGGCAAGACGCCCCCAATCATACTGCCGTAAACAACCGCAACAAACAGAGAGAGCGCGATCGACAACGGCTTGCGCTCAAACCAGCCACGGGTCAAAAGATAACCCAAAAAACCAAAAATAACACCACTCGCCCCAATATGAATCGAGGGGCGGCCAAATAACCAGGTGCCAAAGCCCCCGACCAGAGCTGAGATCAGGCTAACAATCAGAAAATCACTGGTGCGACGTAGCATAATCAGCCAGCCCAGGGTCGCAAAGGGGACTGTATTGGCCACCAGATGATAAATCCCCCCATGTAAGAATGGGGCAAAAACAATGCCCCTCAGACCAATGAGGGTGCGCGGATAAATGCCAAACAAATTCAGTCTTTGTCGAAACACAAAGATATCGACCAGTTCGATCACCCACGCCACCACCACCAAACCACCCAGAATTGTTACCTGGGCCTGTATTTCCTGCAAGATTCCGCGTTCTTCGTCTTGGATGCTCATGGCTGCTATCGAGGTGAAAGAGGTGATGAAAATGGTTCCCCTTGGTTTTAGCAGATTCAATCCGTGCCAGACAATTTTCGGAAAATCTGCCACTCTCACCGCCAAGGGATCTGCAACTTCTGCAACTAAATAAATACAGACAACACCAAGACATGGCTCTGTGTTCTCTGCGCCTCTGTGGTCAAGATTTAGGATATAGAACCCTTATCCGTTGAAAAATATTGAGCAAACCAACGACCAGCTAGCCTTTTCGCTTCGAGAGATCCGACAAAAATTACCAAAGTCTCACCCAGTTTTCATGCCGATCTTTCTCTAACACCGGAAAACCTTTGCAGAAACCCTTGCCTTATTTCCAGGTTTCACATTCTGAAACGCCCAACCAACCCCTCCATTCCTCTGATAGGTTAGAACGATAGCTGGGTACCCTCAGTGCAAGCCTGAACTGGTGCTCCGTCAGGAAAATTTTGAGGGATTATGGCCCATCAAAGCTTAGCTTTCATCCACTTTCTGGTGATAGTTAACCCGTCAATTTGAGGGCGGCCTGCCCTTGTCTCTGAACGACATCTTTTCACGAAAGTACGCTCATAGACTTTTCCCCTGTTGGTTGTGATATCCATTACGTTTCCCCAGATTTTAGAGGGTTGCTGTTGGCTATCTCTATCTAGCTACGCCCGTTGGATTGAAGCACCGGCTATCTCCGCCTTTTGTTTAGAAAAAGCGTGAATTTTGGTGGTTTTAGCCATAATTCACCTATCAGACTGTCCTATCGTCCTTACTGCATTTATCGCATCTTCAGGAAACAGTTATGTCCGACCCCAAACTTGCTAAAGCGGCTCAACACCTGTTTAAGCAGGTTCAGCGTATTGCCAGACGGCTGACAAAAGCAACAGTTCTTTGGCTGCTGCGGGCGGCCTTGCTGGTCTACCGGCGGGGACGCTATGCCAATGCCGGTTTTGTCTTGCCCACAACGGCGATGTTGGTACTGGTGGTAACATTGACAGCCGCCTCTTTAGGTTTTCGGGCCGTGAGCACTAGTACGCGGGCGATCGGTGATTTGCAGAACCGGGTGATCTACAACGCTGCCACTCCCGCGATCGACCGGGCACGGGCTAAGATCGAGTTTATGTTTGACCCCGCAAAGGATTTTCGCTTTCCCGGCGGGGTGCCTTCTGAAAGCTTCTTAACCTCCATGATGCTGAATGATGGCAGCACTGTGAATGGGGCAACCGCCTCTCCCCTACGCATTGGCGGTACCGACCCCTACACCTTAAGTGGAGAGCAACGGATTGACATCAACGGGGATAATCGCCCTGATAACGCCTGGGTTTATCGAGAAGACACTGATAAAGACGGCAAACCCGATGCCACAATCGTTTACTCGGTGATTTACAACACTCCGAACGATACGGGGACTGGCAATAGCCGGGTACCCGGTTTCCAGCGATTATTGCAACTGAATGATGAGCAGAAACTGATCGGAGAAGATCAAGGTCGCCAGGTTTCTTTCACCCGCGGTGGGCCGCTCACCAACGCCAAGGCTAAGAGTTGTGGCAGTGGGGGCAATGCTGGAGCCGGAGTTGAGCAGGGCTGGTATGAAGACCTAGGGGGTATCAGCACTACTCTGCGTAAAAACTTTCAGGTAGATGCCTTTGTCATTCCTGATGCAGTGGCCAGCGGCGCTCAGGGCAACTTCACGACCCTAGAGTTTCAGCAGGATCGACAACTGGATCGAGGCAACAAATGGGGTGCCTGGTTCCGGAACGATATGGAAATCTTCCCAGGGCCTCAATTTAACTGGAATGGAGCCATTCACACGGAAGGGAGTTTCATCGCCACGGGGCGCTTTGCCGCCTATCTGGTGAGTACCCGCCCCTCCTGCGTTTATAGCCCGGCTCGTTCTTCCGAGCTATCTGTGACTCGGATTGAAGATACAGCGGATAACTCCTTCTATGGGTTATTCTCTGCTGGCAGTATCCGGGATGGCAACACGAACGCCACAGATGTGGTCATTCACCTTTACAGTGATGATCCCCAGGATGTGGCAAATAACACAGGGGGCAACTTCCGGATCAACCTGAACAGTGCCAATCACTGGTTTAATGGCGCTAACCCTCTCAACATCTCTCTCGATCCCGTAGCTGTGCAGACAAAAGCCGGGAATGATAGTTATCGGGCACGGGCAGGTACCCCCCCAACCAATGCGGCTGCCCGTAACATGGCCAATATGGGGGCCAATAACCGCTTCCGCAATCGCTTCTTTGCCAACAAGGAACGTGCCCCCTACGTGGATGATACCTACCGAGCAGATAATCGCTACGGGCCAAAGACTGACTATAAGGGCATCACCATTCCAACTGGGTTAGCTTCTGGGGACAAGATCACCCCAGCCAATGCGGGCAATAACTTCTCGGCATTGGCTTCCTCAAATGCGATTGGGAATGATGATACCAACGTTGGTTTGGATGGGTATTGGGAACGTCGCGCCCGCAATGAGGGGCTGCGTATTTTGGTGGGACAACGGTTAGAGTTGGGCAATAGTAACGGCTGGTCACCCCCAAAGGATCGGCCTAACAGCGTAGCAGGCGGCGCACCGCTCCAAGACCCCATTGCTACGACAATTACCCCTGGGGATGGTAACTTTAATACCCTGCGGCGCAGTGACGGGGCAACCTTACCTCCGGCTGGGGCTGATATTCGTTTGGCGGATGCTGACCTGAGTGATTCTGAGGGCGACCCCCTGTATCAGCCCTATGACTTGCCTGCTACTAACCCCATGGAAACTCGCCAACGGCGTGCCCTGCGGGATAACATTGCGGCGGTGCAGTCCACAGCGATTTACCACCATGCCAGTGGTGCGGGTCTCGACTATCCGGTGGCTTGTTTAGCCACCACGGCGCACCATGGTTCACCAACGAGCTTACAGCGTTCGATCAACTTTCTTCCTACCATCTTTAAGGATGGGACAACCAATACCGATATTGCTTTAATTACAGACTTTTTCAATGGGCGCGGCACAAATGGTTGGGAGTTTACCCCTCCCGGAGAAAATGCCGACACCTTTGCGGCAACGGTGGCCAACCCTAATAGCCCCCTGCGGATTGCGTTGGATAACTTGGCTCACTTTGCCGGTGACCCCCTGGGAGCGTTTCCGGCGACCCAGGAGGCAGGGCGCATTCACCCCGATCCTGAGCAGACCATGTGGGGGAATTTTTCTGAGTTGCGCCGCACCCTGCAAGATCTGGATGCTAACGGCTATGCAAACCTCAGCCCCGCCGATAAAACCTACTTGCAAACGGCAGCCTGTACCGTGGGGATGCTGGCCTACAACATTGAACAGGCCCAAAGGTTTGACCCGACCAACGCGGGCAATGATGGCCCGGCTCCGGGAATTCCCCGGTTGATGCAACGCTTGGGACAAGAACTCTGGCAACTGATGGATGGGGTTGATGACCCTGCTAGTGGCAACTATGAAGTATTACCTAAGCAGCAGTTATCAACTTACAACTATGGAGAACGTACAACTCCCAACGACCAATGGTACAGTGCCCGCGACTATGATCGGGTGCCCGCTGAAGCGTTTTTGGGTAAACTTCGAGAAAAATGGGTGGCTCAGGGCAACTCGGTGAACGATCCGATCATTCGCCTGGCGGAGCTGATCTTTACCCACTTCCAGATTCAACGCGATCGCACCTATGGGTTCCGGCCTTCCCCTGCCGCCAACACCTGGAACTATAACCCCTACGTCGTACCCACCAACGCAGGGCTGCAACCCTTCTCTGCTGCCTGCGACCCCAACCTGTTTCGGTTTGCCACCCTACCGGGAGGAAACGAAGTTGGCCCTCGCTCCATTCTTAATGATGGCCTGTTTAACACCCTGACTGGCTCAGGGGCCGCCGCTCACCGCTTCCGGTTGGGGCTTTCGCGCCTGTGTGGGTCGGTAACCCCTCCAGGGGCACTGCGAGAAGGGCCAGGTGATCCCCATATGCCCGCCCATAATGACGACACCAATCAAGGGTTTCTTCCCTTGAAGGATGGCAGCACGCCTGATTTTCGGCAAACGGCCTTGATTCTGAAGGAGAAGATTGACCCAGTCAATGCGCCAGAGGCTTCTAACATCGATAGTGCTCCTGGTGGCTATGATGCTCCTACCCGGGGTGCCGCGAAATACTTCTGGCAGTATCGTAAGTATTTCGACAAGAAAAGTACTGGCCCTGCGACCCCAAATGGCGTTCGCCTAAACAGTGCGCCCTACGATAGCTCCTACTATCTGCGGGCAACAGTGGCACCTAAGTGGCCATCCCTCTACTATCTGTTCCCTCAGCTTGAGCATGACCGGGATGGGGCTATTTTTTCGGCCACTGATACTGCTGGCGATCTGGTTTGTATTGATCATCGTCAACCCAATGGGGCATTGACTGAATTGATTGAGCTGACAAGCAGTTGTACGGCAGGGGATGCCCCAATGGTGGCAGTCTTTCAGCCTTGGGCAGAGCCTTACGTGACTGATGATGAAGTCAGGGCGGCTATCGGTGCTTATCGATTCCGCCCGGTGGATGGAGGGGCACCAACTCTGGTGGATTTCCAGGGGCGGGGAACCACCTACGATGAAGAATACTCCACGATGCCGGATCGGTACAAGTTCAGGTACAAAACGTTTCTCTTCCCATTACAGAGCCGCTCTCTGGCAGGGGTAGCGCTACAGCCCCGGCGCTTGCCCACAGGCTTTAGCAACCCGGGGCCGCTGAATGCTCTGGAGCCAATGCAGTTACCCGTATTTCCTCTGGCTGCGATTCCCAATCGTCGCCAATACCAGCCCAGTAACCGCATTATTGTGCCCCAGGGAAATAACACCCAAACCACAGCGGTGATTCCTTTTCTGGATCGGGTGTTGTTTAATGGCCGGGAGTGGATGCCTGCCCGCGTTCTGGATCTGGATATTGGCATGTTGCGACGCACGGCAGTGAAGCCCGGCGAACCCTGGTTGCCCGTCAGTGGCATTGTCTATGCCTTTCGGGAGGATGCAGTACGGGAGGATGCTATTGCTCGCCCACCAGCGGGGACGCAAACCAATGCTAATGCGACTACTCCAGCAGGGCAATCGGATCCACCCTACACGGCTCAGAAAATTTCCCTCAAACCGGTTGATTATGTACCCGACCCCGAACGGCGTGTGCATGGTTTCCGGTTACGGGATGCAACAATTTTGAAGCGATCGCCCGCTACTGGGATTGATGCCCAAGACAATATCCGCGGGATGTCGTTCTTTAGCGATGACCCGGTCTACATCATGGGTTATTACAACCTGCATCAAACCGCCGCCAGTGACGACGAGGCTGACAACAACCCTTACATCGAAGATAACAACACCTCTAACCGTCCTGGCACGGCACCAGTCAACCCGGGCGGTACCCCACCCGCAGCCGGCATTGCGACTCGTTTAGAGGAGTTTACCCAAAAACTACCGACAGATCAGGTCTATAACGAAAGGCAGTTTTACACCCAACGCACCACCCTCGATACCCGCTTTGCCAATGTAGAGAAGGATTGGTGGCGACCCTCGGAGATTTTAGCCGACTCGATTACCGTGCTCTCAGAAACCTTCTGTGACGGTAGTGCGATCGATACCTTTATGACCACTGGGGTGAATACGGACAATGATCTGCGCCTGCGGGATACCACCTTTTCGGGGCGGCAGCGCACGGCCTCTGGAGAAACCCTGCCATCGGATCTGCTGCCCTACTCCCGCAAGACCGGTTCTTCGGTGGATGGGGCCGCTATCTACAACGACGCGCGGACAGGCCTGTATGGGGTCGGCTGTGTCAGCGGTAACAACACCAACGCCAAAACCTCTTTTCTCAATCAAAACCGTCCCCGTTACAACGCCATACTGGGCAATGCGACCGATGCTACCACTCGTAGTGCCGATACGGTTTGGTCTTGGGTACATGAAAACCCCTGGGATCTGCTGTCGCCTGTAGCTCTCTCCCGTAATGGCAGTGGCCGCGTGGTGCCTTCGTTGCAAGACGTTGGGGCCAGCGTGTATAGCGGGCGGCGTGGTCTTATCAGCAAAGAAACGGATCTGACAATTCCTGACTCCGTCAAAGATATGGTTGACCGAGCCTTGCAGGTTATGATCTGGCGTGATAACAAACTAGCCGTTGACTATGACTTTAAGGCCCAACGGGTTGATAGTCAGACGGTCGACAATACCTATTACCGCATCCAGGCCAACCCTGGCGGTGCTGGTAACGATGTGCAGCGGTGGCCGCAACGAGCTGAAAACACCCGCGTCAATAGCATTATCATCAGTGGCATTGGGCCTTCCCGCTCGGGTTCGCCCTATGGCGGGTTGCATAATTTCCCCCGGTTTCTAGAGCGCTGGAATTATCTCTGGTTCTCTGGCTCCTTCTTGCAACTGAGCTTCTCTAACTACGGCACTGCTCCCTTTGATAACGATGCCTGGGAACTCGCCGAAGTTCCCCGAACAGGAGGCGGTAATAACGAGCGGATTAGCTACTACGCACCACCTCAGCGTCTCTGGGGTTATGATGTGGCCTTGCAGCTAGCGCCCGCTGGCCCGGCAGCCGCCCGATTTGTTACCGCAAGTAACGTTCGGAATGAGTTCTATAATGAGCCACCCGCTAACGATGCCTACATTCGTGGTCTCTGTCGGGCACTGCAAAACAACCCGGCAGCACTGGGGAATCTAGATTATACCGAGGCAGAGACAGCTCGTAGCCGGCTCCAAGATCCGACCCAGTTTCGTTGTCCTGGCTAGGGGTATTGAGTTGGGGGCTAGGCCATGGCCCCCAGTGCCAGCCCTGCTAAGGGGAATGCAGAATATAAGGTATTGAGTACGTTTGTGTTTCAAGTTTTCTGAACCCTTCTGCCCTAGGTGGCTATAGTCGTTGGTCTGCTCTTTTGTTTCTGGAGTCGTTCTCTATGTCGCTCTACCCTTGGCTATTCACCAATTTTTTGCGTCAGGCGTTGCGTCGCCAGTCAGCCCCCAACGCCGGGTTGTCGCTAACGGAATGTCTGGTGGCGATCGTGGTTTTTTCGCTACTGGGACTGTCGATCACTCCTCCCATTTTTCTGGCAGCAGGCACGCGGATACAGGCTCGTCGGGCTGACCAGGCCAACCAGATTGCCCAGAGCGAGATTGATCGGGTGCGCACGGTGATCGAGCGGGGAAGTAGTACCCTAACAACAGCCGATTTGCCAGCCATTGCGGCGGCTCCCCCTGGCAATCTCAAAGCTGCACCAGTGGCCGCTGTGGCAACAACTCCTTCGGCAACCAATCCTCTGCTTACAAATGCTAATTGTCCGGCAGTGGGTAGCCTTTACATTCGTGATGTGAAACAGGTTGGAGCGACAAATCTGGTGCTGGTCGATCAGGATGGGGATTGCCGACCCGATTACATGATGCAGGTTTTTCGTGACCAGGGCAATGCGCCAACAGCGGCCGATGTGCCTACCAGTTTTAATGTGGGAGTGCGGGTTTATGCGTTGACGGGTAATGCCGCGAATGAAACGCTGATCGCCGATCGCACGGCTTCATTAGTGCTTACAACTGGGCCAAGGGATGTGATTGATGGTAATAAGCGCCGTCCCCTGGCGGTATTGTTTTCAACCATTACCCGCTCTGACACCAGTGGCGGCTTGGGTGGGATTTGTCGGCAGTTGGGGGGGAACGATACCACCTGTAAGTAGCTGGTTTGAGTCTGTTGCGAGGTCAGTTAAAGCAACTCTGCTAAGAATGCAAGTTTATAAGAATGGAAGTTTATTAGGTGCTCTGGGTAGGCGAGAATGCTAAAGCGCAAAATCAAACGATGGCTTCGAGGTCAAATACAGCAACGTCGAGCAAGGCAACAGAGTGCAGGCTTTACCCTGTTGGAGTTGCTTATCTCCCTGTTGATTGGCAGCATCATTGTTGTGGCGATGCTTTCTCTGGTGCTTGAGATTACTAGTAACGACCGTAAGGATGCTGCTCGCACTGAAGTGCAGCGAGACATGCAACTGGCCATGAACTACATTGCTCAGGACTTGCGTGAGGCGGTCTTTGTCTATGATGGACGTTGCCTGGGGCCTACCGCTGTAGGGACACTGGCTGATCCTGCTAACTTTTGCCCAGGGCTGATGAACCACCTCCCGGATGGCTGGAATGCCGATCTGAGCGTGGCAACAGATCGGGGAACTGGACGCTTTACCCCCCTGCTGGCTCTGTGGAAACCAGAGGATTTGCCCCAATCGGTTTTAGAGGCCTGTGAAGCGGCTGCCAGAGATACCAGCGGGGTAGATAGCAGTGCCACGTTAATTGCCTTGATTAATGACAAAGGGGTTCCCTGTATTTCGCGTCGTAGCTACACCTTAATTGTCTACGGGTTGGATACCCGTAACCCTGGAAACATTTGGAAGGGGCGCGCCCGCCTCAGTCGCTATCGTCTCAGCCAGTTTAGCGAATCGGCTGACTTGAGTAGTGCGAATCCGGCGAATCCTGGATGGGTCAACCCGAAGGAAACGACCACTTCGCGTTTTTTGCAGTGGCCCTATATCGCTGACGAAGATACAGGAGCTATTACCAATGCTCAAACGACGCGCCCTGGAGGTGCCCCAGAGGTGTTGGTAGATTTTGTCGATAATGGCCGTCCAACACCGCGCGTGCCGGCCCCAACGGCTCCAGGTTGTGCTGCTCCCAGTGTACCTACCTTTCCCTACACGAATGCATCTGCTCCGTTTCCGGCAGGGGCTGCGATTCCAGGCTTTTTTGCCTGTGTGCGGGGTGGCACTGTTGGTGCCGTTGGAGATGAGCAGACGGTGAATCAGGAGGTACAGTTAACCTTAGTTGGAAATGTGGATGGGCGGGGTGGGTTTCCCCTGAATCGACCCGATAATGACATTCCCACGCCTTACAACATCCAGGGTCGAGTTTTTCCGCTGCAAACGCGGGTTATGACTCGTGGCATTTTAGATAAAGGCTCTGGGGAAGATTAAACCCATCTTGTTGAGGTTCAAAATGGTGGGTGACGTTGAGGAAAACCGGCACTGTTAGATAGCTGACCAGTAAGCGTGGGGCAATTTTAATTTGGGGAACAGCGTATATGAGGCGAGTTGATCAACATCGGAGCAACCAAACGTCAGCAATGTTGGGGTTTACCCTGTTAGAGCTGCTTGTTGTGGTGTTTATGGTGGGGGTGATTGCGGCGATCGCAGCCCCCACCTGGGAAAAGTTGCTAGCCCGCCAGCGGGTAACAACCGCCCGAGAGCAAACGGTACAGGCACTGCGCGATGCTCAGAGTAAGGCGCGCCGCACCCGTACCCCCCAGGTGGTTTATATTGACCCGGCTCCGGGCGATCGCCCCCGCATTGCGACGGCTGCCTATGCTAACCAAGACCCCGTTAACTTTGCCACGATAACAGGCTGGCAAAACATCGGTCAGGAAAATATTCCCCAGGGATCTCTGCAAGTGGCCCTGCGGCGTGAAGGGGCTGAAGTGACCGATGCGGATCAACGCCGGGTCATTTTTGATGCCGATGGCGCGGTAGATCGGCGTACGGAAGTGCCGTTAGCAATTGTCTTAAAGGGAAGTGTCAGCGGCCCTGGAGATGCTCGCTGTATTGTGATTGAGACGCGCCTGGGGTCATTGCGTACGGCTGAGGGCAACGATTGCCCCTAATAAAACAAGGCAAAACTAAAATATAGCCATAGCCACTTTCACCTTATTTCACTTTAGAAGATGTTTAAAGGGCCTCTTTCCTGGTGGCCTTAGCAACCCAAGTCGCAGCAATACAGACGAAACCTGCTTCTACAGATTACAAAAAGCCTTAGTTGGTTTTAGTCTGCGTCGGCAAACTTGACACATGTCATTGCGGTTTTAACCGCCGACCCTCCTTTCAAGCACCCTCCGAGTTCATACTGCTGCTAGATAGCTGGGTGCAATTAAATAGAAGCTGATTTATTTCAGGGAGCGGATGGAGTAGAACCCTTTGCCCAAGGGGATAACCCTCATGCTTTCCTGCTTATAGTTCATTAGAACTACCTACTTATAAGCTAGTTAAGCTCTGTAGAGGTTCGTTAGCAACATGCATGAACTTGGTGTGAAATTACTATCAGGGAGAGCACTGGTTTGAGAGATGGCCTAAGCGTACCGCTGGTGATCCACCACCACTTTGAAGGGCTTGGCTCACAAAGAATTCACCCAATCTAAATAAAAAATAAACTTATCTCTATGGATGGAAACGTTGCAATCGTTTCACATAGCAGCCAGATCAATGTATGAAAATTGTGTAAATCTACCTACAAAACTCGGTCTATCTTTCTTTTAGCTGACTAATATTAGCGCTACAGGTTGAACGCAGTTGTCCAAGCATTTTAGATATTAGGATGACTGGGGAAACTTTGGAGGCATCTAAGTAGGTAGATTCACAAGTTCTATCGATAGGTGATAGACAATCTTTAGAGCAGCCTCTTCATTTGTCATAGGCATCTACCAACGGTACATTGTGCCGGGTTACTGAATAGTTCCATTTCTTGTGAAAGGTGAGGCCTAGTTTAGGAGCTAGCCTTTGACGCACTGTTTACTCTAGGTAGATTTGCTATGAACTTTAAACCAAATTTAAAGGCACTTAGCTTTAACGCTGCACTTGTGACGGCTCTGGCAACCGCAGGTAGTACATGGATGGCATCATCTGCTGTTGCCGCTACTATTACCCCTGGTAGCAAGCTAAATCTCTCAGAGATTAGCACTGGCGGCGTTAATTTTGTTTCTTCTCCGACACCAAAGTTAGATTTCTTTCCCAATGTAAGTTTGTTTGGCACACCATTGGGGCAACCCGTGGGAATTGGTGCTAGTACAGGAACCTTTGCGGGCGCAACCAGTTTGCCATTGCCACTTGCCCAAATTAAGGATATTGATCTCGTTGCCATGGGCGGCGGAGTTTACAATCTGGCTGCTCCAATTACGAACTTCCTGAGTGGCATTGATATTGGTGGCATTTTTACGGGGCCACCTGGGGGCGATGATGTGCAATTTGACCTTACGGAGTTTGTGTTCAACTCTACAACGGGCGATAGCACGTTGCTAAAGGGGATATTCAAAAGTGGATCGTTTAGCATCGCAGGAATCGGGCGGTTGACTTCTCAAACAAATTTGGGTAGCCCCAGCAGCTACTCTCTATCGATTACGGCTGTTCCGACTCCTGCGCTGTTACCCGGTTTACTGGGCTTTGGCGTTGCCGCGTTGCGGAAGCGTAAGTTGGAGGCGGCTGCGGTAGAGGCTGACGCTGAAGGCTCAGTATAAATCCTGAGTTGAATCAACTTTTTTCAGGGCCAGGATAGGGTTTTGATTTTTTAGGAGACTATTGCCGCCTGCAACTTGGTTGACATCCGAGTTTATGTAGACTTAGCTGTACCGATTTCCTCAAGCATCGGTGCAGCTATTTCTTAGCTATTTCTTTAAGTAAGATTTCACCGGTCGCGATCGCCATTCATCTCTGCACGATTGCAGGTAATGCAGATGCGGACATTAGCGATTTTGCCAGATCGCGTCAGGTTTTTAGCGCTTGCAAACGCAGCAAGGCAGGAGAGCGGGTGTAGGGCTTGAGCCGCTCGTTGTTGTTTTGGCAAGGTTATTTTGGCAAGACATGTGGGGAAACATCTGCGTAGGCCGCGATCGCGCGTGCATCCATCCGCTTCTGCTGGCAGAACAGTGGTCAAGACAGGCAGTCGAGCATTCAATATTCAATAACTTTCCTGAGATAACGCCGATGCATCCGTAGAGAAGGGGAGGAGGATCGATCCGGTATGCGGGTGATGTAGGTTTTTAATGAAGATTTTGTTTCTTGATCAAAGTGGCAAACTCGGTGGGGCCGAACTGTTTCTGCTGGATTTGGCCACAGCCTATCGCGATCGCAGTTTAGTCGGCCTATTTGCAGATGGTTCTTTTCATACTGCCCTGCAGCAACGGGCCATTCCAGTGCAGGTGCTCGCCCAGCAAAATTTAGCAATTCGTAAGGAAAGTGGACTTTGGCAGAGTCTGCGCCAACTAGGGCAGGTGCTGCCCCTAATCCAACAAGTGAGCCAAATCAGTCGCAACTATGACGCGATTTATGCCAATACTCAAAAAGCCTTTGTGGTAGGAGCGATCGCCAGCCTTCTAAGTCGCCGCCTATTGATCTATCATTTGCACGACATTCTTTCTACAGACCACTTTAGCCCAACCAACCTGCGGCTAGCAGTGACTCTAGCCAATCGCCTGGCCACGTTAGTGATCTGCAATTCCCAGGCAACGCTAGAAGCGTTTGTGGCGGCTGGAGGCAACCCTCAACTGGCCCATGTTGTTTACAACGGCTTCGCCCTAGAAAACTATGCTGACTTACCCTCTAACCGGGAAACCTTACGACAGCAACTGGGCCTCACCAATGATTGGGAGCAGAACGCATCCACCTGTTTTGTGGTGGGTCATTTCAGCCGCCTTTCTCCCTGGAAAGGACAACATATTTTGATTGAGGCGCTAACCCACTGTCCAGATAATGTGGTTGCACTGTTGGTAGGGGATACGTTATTCGGAGAAACAGCCTATGTTGAGCAACTCCATCAGCAGATTGAACAACTGGGACTACAACGCCGGGTCAAGTTTTTAGGCTTTCGTCAGGATGTTGCCCCGCTGATGGCAGCCTGTGACTTGGTAGCCCACACATCCACAGCCCCAGAACCCTTTGGCCGGGTGATTGTTGAAGCCATGCTTTGTGGCACGCCTGTTGTAGCAGCCCAGGCAGGCGGGGCTATGGAATTAGTCGAACCAGACGTTACAGGCTGGTTGGTGCCACCAGGGCAACCCATGAAGCTGGCAGAGTCTATTAACATCTGTTACCACCAGCCAGATGTTGCTGGGGCGATCGCCCAGCGGGCCAAGCAATTCGCCCAGGCCCAATTCAACTGGGCAACAATCCAACAGCAAATCGATCGACTACTAAAGAAAGCACTGTTTTGTACCTTAGATAATGGATGAGAGCAGTCATACTCTCTATACAACAGGTTTCTAGCCCCCGCTCATCTGCTGTTCTCCTATTGCTCCCACCCGCAACCCCGCTTTCATACAACAGCCCCACTGTGAAAACAAAGTCAACCCTTGCCCGGTGAATTTGGGTTTTCAGCCACACCACAAACTCGATTGGCATAAATCACCAATTGGGAGCGGTTCCGCAGATTGAAGCAATTGAGCAGGTGAGCCACGTGAGTTCTAACAGTGCCCTCTGAAATATAAAGCAATTGGACCATATCCCGATTGGTATAGCCCAGATTAACCAGTTGCAAGGCTTCTTGCTCTCGTAGGGTAAGGTTAGAGGGCGTAGAAGGCTCTGGTATTATTAAGCCGCCAGTCTCTCAGCCACAACGTGCCGCATTGATCGCAGCAATGTCAATCTTTTGCATCGTCATCATCGCATTGAACGCACGCTTAGCAGCAGCAGGGTCGGGATCGGTGAGCGCTTCTGTCAGCGCCAGCGGCGTGATCTGCCATGACAATCCCCACTTGTCCTTACACCAACCACAGGCACTCTCTTGTCCACCATTACCGACGATCGCATTCCAGTAGCGATCCGTCTCGGCTTGATCAGCGGTTGCAATCTGAAACGAGAACGCCTCGTTATGCTTAAACGCAGATCCTCCATTAAGACCGAGGCAGGGAATGCCCATTAAGGTAAACGAGACAATTAACACATCTCCTTCCTTCCCCGACGGAAAGTCGCCCGGCGCGCATTGCACAGTGTCAACAGAAGAATCTGGAAAGATAGCGGCGTAAAATCGTGCCGCTTCCTCGGCACCCCCGTCATACCAAAGGCAAACCGTGTTTTTTGCTATCTTTGTCATGCCGCTTCTCCATTAAGTTTAGAATGAATGACCCTAAAGACTTTAGTGCATCCTACTGGTTAACATCTGCCCTAAGGAATGAGAGTTTTGTAACCTGAAGTTTCACCAAAAAGAAGATAGAGCCATTCCTCGGTTTCCTCTGTATCTCTGTGGTAGAACCCTAAGTTTTTTCGGTTTATTTAATTCACAATCCTAACCAAATGCGAAATAAATTCGCTCTTCAAGCTATTTCATTGAGTGCAAGCCAAACATGTTGCCTTCGGAATCTACAGCTAGAGAAATAAAGCCATATTCGCCAATGGACATCTTAGGCTTTTGGACACGGCCACCAGCTGCTGCGACTTTAGATGCCTCGACTGCACAATCTTCACACGAAAAATAAATCAAAGTACTATTGCCACCAGCCTTAAAACCCTCCATTTTGACAAGGGCACCACTCACACCGGGCTTCTCCATATCTGACGGAAATGACAGCATTTCGATACTGGTATCGCCAGGGTCACTCAATATATCCAAATTCACACCAAGCACAGATTCGTAAAACTTCTTGGCCCTGGCTAAATCATCTACATAGATTTCAAACCAGACTACAGGATTCTTGGTCATAAAGTTTCTCCTCAATCATTATTAATTTGCCTAAAATTTGTGCGACTGAAGCACAGTTGATCAGCCACGCGTACAGCATTCATCGCTCCAGTAAGGTGCAAGCGATACCTGTGGCAAAAGCCTTTTCAACGTTTGTTAGATTTCATCAAATTGGTGAGCGTTGTAGTGCGTCAAAACAGCTATGGGACACCGGGCGCATATCACTTTTGCCCTCACCCTAAACCCCTCTCCCACATTGAGAGAGGAAGTTTGAGATGGCTTGGATCCTTCTCCTAGGCTAGGAGAAGGGGCTGGGGGATAAGGGCCTGAAAAGATACATGCTCTCTAGTACATCACCGTTCAAGCTAGAACAAGCGTACCATGAATTAAAGTCTGTCTACTGATATCTTTCACCAATACAGGCGAATTACTTTTCTTGAGAGCCAATAAATGAGAGAAAAGGGCGTGAAGTAACAAAAATCTCCAAGAACAGTGGCATCTATTCTTGTAAACACCCAATCGCTAGCCTACACCCTGCTCGGCTTGATGCCGACTACTTACCAATGTGAGAGCCTACAAGCCTTATTGGGGCTGTTTCTCGAAGCTCAAGGGCCCCCATTGCCCTAGCACCGTTCGATGAAGTCTGCTGGGGCATTAAGTCGGTTTTTGAATCAGTTTTTGAATCAGTATGGCTGGTCAACCCGACAGGTGATACTTGTGGTTCGACAAGCATTCCTCAAGCAACTGTTGCAGGA
>CALIDI010000040.1 GCA_938023035.1 uncultured Leptolyngbyaceae cyanobacterium
CGTTTCCCAGTACCCCCGGTAACGACACCCCCCTGCCCCCAACGCAGGAGACCGCTCCTGAAGACGGTAATGATGCCGTAACCGAACCCCCGCGATTACCACCCCTCGCTCAAGATGGAGGCGGTGGAGAACAGGGGAATAGCAATGGCTCCCTGCTGCCCCCTGAGGGAGACGCTGAAATTACTGTGCAAGCTACCTACCAAGGGAATGACCGCAAGCGGGAACAGGCCCAACCCATTGATCGGGAAAAAACTGTACGAATTCCCTATCCGGCCCTGCCCCAACCCAGCACTAATCTCAAGCTCAAGGCAGAGTTGTTCCTTAACCCCAGCGGTCAGGTGGTTCAAATCGGTCAAGCAGAAATTTCTACCCTGGATGGCCGCCAAATTCCCCCCGACTCCCAGCGCGATGCTGCCAGTATCGCTAATCAGGTGTTTGCGAGTTGGAGCTTTCAACCCGCACGGGATGCTCTAGACGGGGATCCCAACCTGAAGCCAGTGGCATCGAGTATCTGGGTCGAAGCCCAGATTCGGCTATTGCTTTGACAATTGTCGGAGGATACACCATCCGAACAAATGCCAACATCCAGAAACTCACGGCGGACTGGCTTCACCTCTATTCCCAGCCGTTTAGCGGTTTGACCATCCACCTGGATACCCTGCATCGACGGGCTATTTCCTGGCTGAAAGTCAGAACTTATGATCATGGCCACCGTGGGCAAACACTAAGCTTATAGGGGACAGCAAAAACACTCCTAGCACGGTCAAGAGCAGGGAATGGTTCCTATATCCTGACCCAATACCAGGCCTGCACAAAACACACCCCTCTGCAGAGGGTAGCCCGGTTTGCCCCCTTCCTATCGTCTGTCTCTGCTGCTTCATTTGCCATACCACTTGTTGCGCCACTGCTGCATCTGAGCAATTTCCTGTTGTTGAGAACTGAGAATATCGGTGGCCATCTGGCGGATTTCGGGGCGATCGCTCTTTTCCAAGGCGGCTTGCGCCATCACCAGCGCCCCTTCGTGGTGAGGCACCATGGCCTTAATAAAGCGCAGATCAAACTGGGCATCGGCCAGGCCCAAATTCCCAGCCATCATCATGGCAGACCGCATTTCCGGCGTCATCGGCATCATATGATTTCCATCGCTATGCCACATGACAGGTTCTTGCCCCACATTGGGGTACCAGTCTTTGCGCCAGCCTTGCAGCAGCCGAATTTCCTTCTGTTGGGCATCAATAATGGCTTTTGCCAGTGTCCGAATTTCAGGACGGCTCGACTTTTGTAAAGCTTCCTGAGCCATCAGCACCGCCCCTTCGTGGTGAGGGATCATGCTGTCAATAAACCGGAGATCAAAAAACTCATCTTTAGATCCCAGACTCATGGAACCATGCTTCATCCCAGAATGGCTACCAGACTGAGAGCCATCCTGCGCGATTGCTAGTTCCCCGGATGGGTTTTGAAGGGGCAACCATTTAGAACTTTCCTGGCAACCGCTGGTTAAACCGCCGGCTCCCATCAGAAAAAGCAACAACCATACAATTTTGGCATTCATCATCCTGACAGATTCCTGCGCTCGATACTAGGGAATAGGGTGGATTCAATCCTGCTAATTAGTATGTCAGCTAGAAATAAAATCAGGATGAAATCGCAACGGGGGAGACCCATGCAAACTGAATACACTCACTCTATGCAGGCAAGTGATGACTTAGCCTGCTGCCCCTACAGGAAGCAAGCGACACTCTTAAATTTCTTTCCAAATTTGCAAGCGAGACTTTGAATCTGGCTCCCTTTCTCCCCAGTGTGGGAGCAGGGGCGGGGGATGAGGGCAGTTCGGCACTCCGAGCATCGCCTCAGTCGTGACGCAGGCAAAATAACCGTTTCTGGAAAGATAAGGCAGATGCGAAACCTGACCAGGAGAAAGCGGCGTTAACAGCGATTCAGGCAGTGAAAGACAGCAACAATAGGAACACGCTTAAGTATCCAATGGTGATTCAGTGGTCAGAGGTCGCCGATGAGAATTTTGCTGGTTGAGGATGAACCCGATCTGGGCGCAACGATTGAGCGCACCTTGTTGCGCGAAAAGTATATTGTCGATTGGGTGATGGATGGTAAGACGGCCTGGGAGTGTCTTCAGCATCCCTGGATGCACTACACCGTCGCCATTTTTGACTGGCTGCTGCCCGGACTATCCGGCATTGAACTGTGTCAACAGTTGCGTGCCAGGAAGGATGCCATCCCGGTGCTGATGCTGACCGCCAAAGACCGGATTGAGGATAAGGTGGCTGGGCTGGATGCCGGAGCCGATGATTACCTGGTCAAACCCTTTAGTAATGTGGAACTGTTGGCACGGTTGCGGGCATTGCAGCGGCGATCGCAGTCTTTACAACCCACTCAACTAAAAGTTGGGAATCTGACCCTGGATTACAGTACCTTTGCGATCGCTGTTACCGATCACCAGTCAAATTCCCAGCCCATTCCTCTGACGGCGAAGGAATTTCAAATTTTAGAATACTTAATGCAACATCCCAATCAAATCCTGAGTCGCGACCAGATTATGAATCAAGTATGGTCTATGCAGGCTGACCCAACCAGTAATGTGGTTCCTGCCCAGATGCGACTGTTGCGCAGAAAGTTAGCAGAATCCGGCTGTGCCGGGCTGATTGAAACCGTTCACGGCATTGGCTACCGGTTGAAAACGCCTCCACCCCCTGCCTCCTCTGAATCATGAATCGTAACCGAGCTTTTTTTCTCACCCGCAGGCGACTCGCTGGCCTCTATACGGGGACGATGGGGGTGATTCTGGCCATTTGTGGAATTGGGTTTTATCAGCTTATCGCCCAGGAGCAATGGCACTCCCTCAACCGAAGACTGGCCACCGTCGCTGGCACCCTGCACGATGGCATTGAACCGGCCCTCACCGAGCCAGGCAAAGTCGAGCCAATTATGGATCACTTCCTCCCGGGTTTGGTCTGTATCAAGAACACCCCCTGCCCGGAACCCGTGGCGATCGCCGAACGCCATATTGCCGGAGTGGTGCACCAGCAGGACTATTACATTCGCTTCATTGACCCCGCAGGCAACCTGCTGGCCACTGCCGGACCACAACCTGTGGGATTACCCACCCCAATCGCCTCAGTCCCCCACCAGACCCTGAAAGCAGCGGATGGTAAGTCCTATCGGCAAGTATCCGTCTTTCTCAAAACCCAAACTCAGATTCCCTGGGGCTACATTCAGGTCGGGCAATCTCTGGCAGCCTATGAAACCTATCTGGCGGGCATTCGCTGGACACTGATGCTGGGCTTACCGGTTGCCATGCTGTTGGTGGCTGGGGCAAGCTGGTGGCTATCCGGGATAGCCATGCGTCCGGTTTACCAGTCCTATCAGCAGATTCAGCAGTTTACGGCAGACGCTGCCCACGAACTCCGCACACCTCTGGCGGCTATCCGCTCGACCGTTGAATTTACGTTAGATGAGCCAGAACTCTCTGATGCCGAAGTGCGCAGTACCCTCCGCCTGATCGAACGGCAAAACCATCGCCTCTCTAACCTGGTTCAGGATTTGCTATTGCTGTCACGGATTGATCTACACACTCAGCCGCTGAACCTGCGTCCGTGCAGCCTCAATACCCTGGTGGAAGACCTGGTCGAGGAATTTTCTGCCCTGGCGATCGCCGCTGACTTGGTATTAAAATCCAACCTTGAAACAGCCCAGTCTTTAACTGTTTTGGGAGATGAAGAACAACTGTATCGCCTGTTTGCCAACTTAGTCACTAATGCCATTCAATACACTCCAGCGGGCGGAACGGTGATGATCCATCTTTACCAGGAAGAAGGCACTGCCGTGTTAGCCGTTCAAGATACCGGCTCCGGCATCCCCCCCTCAGAGCAATCCCGAATTTTTGATCGGTTTTACCGGGTGAATCAAGACCGTGCCCGACATACAGGCGGCACCGGATTGGGCTTAGCCATTGCGCAGGCGATTGCCCAGTCCCACCAAGCAACTATTCAGGTTCAGAGTGAACCGGGTCAGGGAAGTACCTTTACGGTTCGTTTACCCCTAAAACTGGCGAAGCTGGCATAAGTCCTGAGAAGCAGCCTTTCACGCGATTTCGGCGATCGCTGAAAACATTCTCCAGATGCCCGCTCCACTTTGTCACCAAGCCTTAAAGGATAGCGCCATCGCTACCAAATTGAGGATGGGGTGCAGGGTTTCTAGCCCATGGACTCAGCAACCTGGCGATCGCTATAGCGTTAGTCAAGCTCGCCTGATAAAATGAACAAACAAGGGTGACTAGCGCAACGGTAGCGCATCGGACTCTTAATCCGCTGGTTCTGGGTTCGAATCCCAGGTCACCCATTTCCTCAAGAATAAGCCTGCATACTTACCATAGCAGCAATTGATCGAACCCTTTTGAAGCTAAAACCGACAGAAGGTTCAGACTCTTCTTCGCGACATTTATGACTGGGTTAATAGCATCAGGCGCTGGGGGTTTAAGTCAATCAGCCAGGGCATTGGCTGGTCTTTCAGATCTTCCCATTTTTCTTTATAAACTTCTGCCTGGAGGTGATAATCATCCAGATGGGTGGGTGGCTCGCCCAATTTCAAATATAACGTCATGCGGTAGGGGGTTTCACTCGTCCAGGCAACCCAGGCAGGTACGGTATTTGGTTGATTGGGCTGTTCGGCAAAGCAGATCTGGTGGGCACGGATGCCCACATGGGTATGTGCTGATGAAACGGACTCTCCCGTTTGTAGGGTACAGTTCCAATCAAGGGCATGAATTTTCTGGGCGGCAATGGGCTGGATGCGAGAGTAGTTTTTACACCCAGTCAGTTGGGCGACAGTGAGGGTACCAGGATGATCAAAAATATGGTGTTTGTCTCCAGCCGCTACCACTTTACCCCGATCTAGCACGAGTAATTTCTGACATACCCGATAAGCTTCTTCTAGGTTATGGCTAACAAATAGAGTTAAGCCTTTGTAATTAGATAGGCTCTTAATGAGCTGCTTTTCAAGTTCACTGCGTAAATGCGTGTCGAGGGCAGAAAAGGGTTCATCTAACAGCAACCCATCGGGTTCTGTTGCTAGGGCCCTAGCTAGGGCCACGCGCTGTTGTTGACCACCGGATAATTGATGGGGATAGCGATCGCCCATTCCTGATAGTTTGACGCGCTCTAGTTGCTCTATAACTTGTCGGTGGGCTGCCTGTTTCGATTGCCCTCTTAACCCGTAGGCAATATTTTGAGCCACCGTTAAATGGGGAAAGAGCGCATAGTTTTGGAACACATAGCCAATTCGGCGATCGCGACTGGGCAGGTTAATCCCTCTGCGGGAATCATACAAAATCTGATGATTCAGCACAATTGTGCCCGTAGTAGGGGTTTCAATTCCAGCGATACAACGCAGCGTCATACTTTTGCCAGAACCGGAGCTTCCCAAAATCCCCAGGGTTTCTCCTGCAAGTTCAAAGGTAACTTCCAGCCGGTAGTTGGGAAGTTGCTTTTGGATATCGACGAGGAGGCGCATGATCAGGAAGTGCGTGAAAGGGTGAAGGGTTAGATAGACGTAACTCACGACGCCCGATCGCAATAATTAGTATCAAGGGGCGCAAATCTTGAAGCATCTGACCGGCCTGTAAAGACTGCGATCGCAGCGTTCTCGCTGTCTTTCTGGTTCTGCTTTCGTTGCCTCCGTTCTCTTTCCGCTGTTCTCTTTCCTCTATTCTCTGTTCTCTGTTGCCTGTTCTCTTCCAACTGCCTCACCCACCACAGCAAAGCAAAGGCGATCGCCGTCATCAGCAGCACCATCCCATTAGCCAGTCCATAGCGCTGAGATTGCACCGCATCATAGATTGCTAAAGGCAGGGTTTGCGTTCTTCCAGGAATGCTGCCTGCCACCATCAAGGTCGCGCCAAACTCCCCCAAGCCTCTGGCTACGCTCAAGCCAAAGCCGGCCAGAATACCGCGATACGCAACGGGAATGGTAATCCGCCACAGTAGTTCTAGCTCTGTAGAGCCAAGGGTACGCGCAGCTGCTTCCAGCTCAGGGTTCACATTGGCGACTGCGGCTCTGGTCGATTCCACCATTAAGGGCAGTGCCACTACCGCCGAGGCGATCGCTCCGGCTTGCCAAGTAAACAACAGATCAATCCCTAGCCATTCCTTAATCGGGCTACCCCGCCCTAATGCCAGTAACAGGAAATAGCCCACCACGCTCGGCGGTAAAACTAACGGCAAATTGAGCAGCGTAGAAACAAAAATCTGCCCTGGAAAGTGTGTCCTTGCCATCCAGATCCCTAGCCCCAGCCCCACCCCCAAAATCAATAGACTCGCTACGAGCGTTACCTGTAGCGACAACATTGCAGGTTCCAAAATCATACGCATACAGACTCTCAAGATAAGTCAACGAACAATACAGACAAGTCTGATCGCTATCGCCAAGGTGCTGCCAAGTCCATTGGGGCTAAGCAGCCTGCGCTTTAGTCGCCCCAATGACTAAAGTTGCAGCGATCCGGATAAAATTCTGCCTGCGCAGGTTACAGAAGGCTCCGATTGGGTGAAGTTTGCGGCGGCGGGCTTGACATCCATATCGTCGAGGTTTTAACCTCTGGGCACCTTTCAAACATCCTCTAAGAGGTTGAGGGAAACTGTCCCCGCCCAGAGTTCCACTCCTAGCGTTGCTTAACAAAGGGATAAATGGCCTCATCCCCATTGGGAGCATGTCACTTTTGCCCTCACCCTTTTCTGGTATGCCCGGATTGCTCTAAGCCTTCTCCCAATTTGGAGAGGGACTTTGAGATAGCTCGGCCCCCTTTTACCAGGTTAGGAGAAAGGAGCAAGATATCTTGTTACCTCGCCCTTCGGGAAAGAGCTAAGTTGAGCGCGAATTGGGTGATTCCTATCCAGAGTCAGCAACGTCCTATCCCTGTAACCCCATTCCTGCTTCAGGCAAGAATTATTAACATGCTGCCAGCATATCAGCATTGAATTTGTAGCTTAACTAGCAGAATCGAAATCTCCTGTAGTGGGACATTTTGGGCGGCATGGGGTCGCTGATGCCTTAGCCAGCCACTCTAACCAAGCCCAGCCCAAAATCGAATGCTTTCACTCGGATGTTTTCCCATGGACAAAATTCCTCGAACTTAGACGAGATTTTTTGGCTTCAGTCCACCTCACAACAGGTTAACGTTATGGAAATTAGTGCTCGGAATGCCCTCAAAGGCAGTGTTAAAGCGATGGTTCCTGGAGTTGTGAATACAGAGGTTACTGTCGAAGTTGCTCCCGGTGTAGAAATCACGGCGGTCATTACCAAAGCCTCTGCAGAAAAGTTAGGTCTGATGGAAGGGAAGGCTGTCTATGCCGTGATTAAATCCTCCGATGTCATGATTGCCACAGATTAGCCAGGGATTAGGCTGACAGATGAGATGACCGAGGGAAAGGCCAAGCTAGCTTTATCCCTTATCTGAGCAAATTTAGAGAGAGCCAAATGCGAAATCTCTGGGCATTTATTTGGGGTGGGTCGGTTGCTGTGCTCGGTGGGTTAATTGGTTTGGGCGGTGCAGAGTTCCGTTTACCGGTGCTCGTGAGCATCTTCCACTACCAGACGCTACAAGCCGTCATGGTTAATCTAGTTGTGAGCCTGGTAACCGTTACCTGTTCGTTTGTTTTTCGCAGCGGCATTGTTGGGCTGGAGAATATCGCCGTTCATTGGCAGGTTATTGTCAATATCCTGGCGGGTTCCTTGCTTGGCTCCTATTGGGGTGTGCACCATGCAACTCGCATCAACCCTCGCGCCTTAAATCGCATCGTCGTCTTATTTTTGCTTTGTTTGAGTGTTGTACTCTTGGGGCATGACTTGATCTTCAGTCTTGGCAGCTTACAACTACCGACCCTTTTGCAAATCAGCCTCGGGTTCGTCGCTGGTATCGTGATTGGTGTATTCAGTAGTATGTTGGGGGTCGCTGGTGGAGAATTGATTATTCCCACGATTATTCTGCTGTTTGCCATTGACATTAAGCTAGCGGGTAGTTTGAGCCTTGCTATTTCTATACCCACTATTTTGATGGGCCTCTTTAAGTATGGCAGCCAGAAAAAGCTCAAGGAGGTGAAGTCGTCGCAAGGATTCATCACTTTTATGGCTTTAGGGTCAATTTTGGGAGCGTTTATTGGCAGTCATCTCTTGCACTATGTGTCGAGTTCTTTGTTGTACGTGCTCTTGGGTGTGATTTTACTGCTATCGGCATTAAAGTTAGCAACGCACAGCCCAACTCATAGATATAGATAGAGCTGAAGGTGGGTCAAGTTTAACGGCATTGGAGTCAACAGGGCGATCGCTGCTCTGGCCGATGCCATGATCAGAGTCAAGGCCATTGCCGAGGCGATCACTCTGGCTTGTCAAGTAAAGCAAGTCAGTCCCCAAGCATTCTTTTAGTGGACTGCCACACCTCAACGCCAGCAGCAAAAATTACCAACCAGACTCAGCGACAAGTTAAGCAGCGTAGATCCCCAAATCGGGTGCATGTCACTTTTGCCCTCACCCTAAATCCCTCTCCCAATTTGGGAGAGGGACTTTGAGATGGCTGGCCCCCCCGATAACTGGAAGCAGCATAAGCACATCTCGGAGCAATTTGGGAGAGGAACTTTGAGACGGCTCGGCTCCCCTTTTCCCAGGTTGGGAGAAGGGGTTGGGGGATGAGGGCCTGAAAAGGTGACATGCTCTCCCCCAAATCTGCCTAGGAACCAGTTTGTCCTTGCAAACCAGATGCCTAAACTCAAACCCAGGACGAGAATCAAACCACTGACAATAATCGCTATCTGTAATGATTACAGCAGCGTTGCCCAAATCATTTATCTGTTTGTTTTTTCCCTGTCTTTTCTCTATGGTATCGGTGCTTCGCCGGGTAGCACAAATCCATACTTCCGCATCAGGGGTCTACCCTTTTCGCTATTGATAAAGGCAGCAAACTGTTTCGCCACTTCGGGGTGAGGAGCATTTTTGGGTACCACCAGCATCTGCTCCAACGGTTTATGTAAGCGTTCGGGCACTAATACCCACTTTCCTGGCTTTCCCACGCTGATGGAAAGCGCTGCGATCGCCACATCCACATTCCCGGTTTCGGCATATTGCTGGGTTTGCTTAATGTTTTCTCCCAGAATGAGTTTGGGTTGTAATTTGTCCCAAATTCCTGCCGATTGCAAAGCCTCCCGCGCGGCAACGCCATAGGGCGCATGATCAGGATTGGCGATTGCCACTCGCTTTACCTCAGGTTTGGTCAAATCCTGAATATCCTTAATCTCAATAAAGCCTTGTTTCCGTTGCCAGAGGGTGAGTCGCCCTACACCGTACAACTCCTTTGTATCTGAAAACACTAATCCCCGCTGGTCCAACTCCTCCACAAATTTTTTATTAGCAGCAGCAAACAAATCTACAGGCGCACCCCGCTCAATTTGTTGGGCGAGTTGTCCTGTTGAACCGAGATTAAACGTGACAGTATTCCCAGTTTCCTGCTTCCAGAGTTTGCCAATCTCTGGAAAAACGTAGTTCAAATCGGCGGCAGCAGAAACGGTGAGAGTGACAGACGCACCGGTCGGAGAAGGAGAAGCGGATGGGGTTAAAGATTGTTGGTTGACCTGAGAAGCCCCGCATGCCGCCAGCAACCCGACGCAAACGAAAACTAAAAACCACTGCCACGTTCGCTTCATTGGCCCAACCCCCTGGATATCATCAGAGTTCTAAAGCAAGTATTATTGACAGCATGCCAGTATATTGGCGTCAATTTTGTATCTTGCCTAACAAGGTTGCAGGAACCGATAGTAGGGTGAATGCTGCTTAAAAGCTAGTCGAACCGAGTGCTTCCAGTCGTGCCCATCCTAAATTGAGGCTGGATGCGACACCCGGCATGGCCGGGACGTGATTTTCACGCCCATACTTTTGCCAAATCTGTGACTGGAGCGGCTAAAACTTTTGCCCAAAGCCAAACTGTAACCGTGCGTCGCCCTGATTGCTGATGCCAAAATCAGCTCGAATAATTCCAATCGGTGTATTCACTCGCAGGCCAGTGCCAACACCCAAGCCAACACCCGGTTTACCACGCCGAATGCCAGGTTCACCCAAAACATTATCCGCACTACCCAGATCGGAACCAAAGTCTGTAAATAATACACCGCCAATAAACCGGTAAATTGGGAAGCGATATTCTGCTGAGATTTGTAGGTAGCTTCGTCCGGTAGCCAGATCGTTGTTGCCGTAACCACGCACTGAGTTAGCCCCACCCAAAGTGAAAGCATCGTAGGGAGGAAGATCGCCAATAACGGTGCCGCCTTGAATGTTAAAGGCAACGATTTCTGGGAAAAAGCGCTCTCCTTCGGGGTTCTTAAACCAATCAATGGGGATGTATTGGCTGTGATTGGCGGTGAGGCGATTGCCAAACACGCTGCCTCGGCCAATGGGGATGTATTGTTCGCTGGTAAAAGCAGTGAACGACCCAACTCCTGGATTAGCGGGGTTATCTCGCTGATCACGAGTGGCGGAAAAGGCCAGGCTATAGAGGTCATCGATGCCGGTGCCGCTGAGGGTAAGGGGATTCCCCTGTTGATCAGCTGCGAAAATTTTGCCGTCGCGATCGCGGGTGCTGACATTCACATAATTGAGGCCCAAGCGGCCCATCCAACCCGCTGCCACCGGATAATCCAGATTAAACCCTGCCCCTAGGCGGCGCTCTCTCACTCGGCTGCCATTCGGCAGCGGAATCTCATCATCAAAGACCCGAGAAATTCCCTGGCGGCGGTAGAGATTGGCCCCATATCCTGGCATGCCTGGCTCTGTGTCACGGTAGGGGCTGAGGAAGCGGGTATCGAACTGAACATCACGGGTACCAATCTGCGCACTAGCGTTGAATCGTTGGGCTAACCCACCAAAGTTATTGTCTTGAAAGGTGACGGTAGCAAACAAGCCCAAATCATCATTAAAGCCACCGCCAAAGTTCAAACCCCGCGATCGCCCTTCCACCAGGTTATAAACCACATCCGTTCGCAGGGGGTCGCCCTCAAACGTAATATTCGCCCCATCAAAAATTCCCAGCGCTGCCAACCGCCGCAAATCTTCGCGGGCTGTCTCCTCACGGAAGGGCTGCCCCGGTTGCAGTTGAATCTGCCGTCGAATAAACTCTTCTTGGGTGCGAAAGCGGAGGGGATTGCCATTCTCATCCACTGTTCGGCGGTTACTGTCTTGCAGACGAATTTTGATTTCTCCGATCAGGCCCTCTGTCACATTCACAATCAGTAGCCCCTCACGGGATGGCTCCACTGAAAGAACACGGGCTAGGGTATATCCCTGCTGGCGATACCATTGGTTGACGCGCTCTACCGCTTGTTGTAAACCAGTGAGACTGATCGGGTTGCCCAACAGCGGCCTGAACAACTCATTCGCAATTTCTGGGGTCAGCACCTGTGCCCCCTTTAACCGTAGCGATCGCACCACCATCGGCTCCACTTGAAAAGTGACCCTTAACCCTTGCGGGTTCGGCTGCGTAGTGACCCTTGCCGTTGCAAACAAGCCCGTCTGCAAAATTCTCTGCACATCCTGCTGCAACTGGTTTTCACTTGTTTCGCCCCCCACTTGAGTTTGAATCGTGCGCCGAATCAAATCTTGCAACTCGTCCTCAGCACCCAAAATTTCCACATCTGTTGCAATCACGACTAGATCAGATGAGTTGACCTGGCGCTGGGCTGGGGCAGGCCTCGTTGGAGCGGGGGCCGCTGCCGTTGGCAGGTCGGGCACAGTAACAGTTGCAGGGGCCACCTCTGGCGGCGTTGCCATCTGGGTAGGGGTCACCCAAATTGGGTTTGTCAGTGAGGTCACCTGCCCTGAACTTGCCGTAGCAGGTAAATCGAGTGAGGGGTTTGGGCTGGCGGCGGCTGGAACCGTTGGCAAGGGTACGGCCTGGTATTGGTCGTAAAACTTCGGGGATGCTACCCCATCGGAACCCCCTTCTTGAGCCATAAGCTGGGCAGGCACCATCATGAGTGCGGTGCTCACAGCCACACAACCTGAAACAGCCTGCCAATATCTGACTTGCCAAGGGTGAATAAAACCAGTCATCAGAGTCGCAGAACCTGTCTCCAGAGGATGTTACCCATTCTGCACACTTTTGGCTAAACGCCACTTTTTTTAAGGCTTTGCGGCATTGATTCTCATTTTGAGCAGTCGTGCCACTTTGGATGTTAGGTGTGTGGTCGGCTGGTTCAGGGATGGGCGATTTTGGCTCGCCGCAGACCTGCGGCGCAGAGCACTCAATCAAATATTTGCCGTATTTTTTGGTTTCCTTTGGTGGAACCAGTGCTTGACAGGCTAGCGATCGCCCATCGGGTCAGAAAAGCCTGGGCGATACTAGCGAGCAATGACAGCAACCAGTCTAAAGGCAGTCCTAAATCTGCCCGCCAACCCCTTTGAATTTCTCAACAAACGCTCCAATTTTTTGGAAAATGTTCTGCTTCTTGGTTCTGTACTGTGGATTAAGCGGACTCATTTTAGGTAACGTTTCATTTAAGTCGGTTCCGTTTTCACTAGCGAACCCGCGTTTGAGGGAAGTACTGATGTAGCGTTTGGCGGCTGCCTCATTCCAGCCTTCTGAACGAATCAACTCATCGGCTTCGCGGGCTTGCTCGGCTTGGGCAAAGGTAAAGAATGCATCAATGATGCTGGGCTTATCTAGCAGCTCATCGAGGTTGGTTTGATTAATAAAATCGACAACCAGGCTTTCTTTGGCTCGATTGCCCAGACTAGCCCGAACTTAGTGGTGCAGAAAAGTCCCAAAAGTTCGATATTTAGGGAGTCTCATGATGAGACAGAAGTGACAGGAAAAGGGATGACATGGGATGCTCAAGTTTCCACACAAAAAGCAATTCCCATGTCTGTCCCCCAACTTTATCGTCAACTGCAAACTCAATTGAGGCAATGGATTTTTCCAAAAGACCAACGCCACCTCCACGGGTTTTGTGAGAATGTGGCAGCGATTTTACAAGCCCAGAGTGCTTGTTTGAGTCATTGGCTACCTTACTTGAGTCACTGAGACTGTCAGGGGCGTAGCCACATGGAACGCCTGAACTATTTTGTCCATAAGGCTCACATCAATGCTGAAACCTTTTACGTGCCGTTGCTGAAGCAGTTTTTGAGGGCTTGGGAAGGCCTGGTAATGCTACTCACGCTCGATACGAGTATGCTGTGAGACCAGTATTGCTTGATTGAAGTGTGTCTGGTCTGGGGCGGTCGTTCGGTCGTAATAGCTCAGCACCTGTTGGAACATGGCAGTGCTAGCGTTGGCTTTGAAGACTACAAGGTCGTGTTGGAAATGGCACAACAACGCTTGCCTCAAGGCGTTCAAGTCACGTTGTTAGCCGACCGAGGCTTTGAACACGGAGCGTTAATTCGTTGGTTGCAACAGCAGCAATGGAACTGGGCGATTCGAACCAAATCGGACTTGACCATCACCCTCTCAACGGGTAGAACCGCTGCGGTCGCTGAGTTGTTGCCGCCACAAGGAGAAGCGTATCTGTTTAGCAAGGTGACGATTCTCCAAGACATCGACGCTCATCTTGCCACGGCTCATCTGGACTTAGCGAGTGAACCTTGGGCACTTCTCTCCAATCTGCCGCCCACGTTAGCAACCTTTGAACTCTAGGGTCAACGCTTTGGTGGTATCGAACCGCATTTCAAAGATTACAAGTCGGCGGCGTTTGACCTGATCCGTTCTCATTTGCGTGGTGCTGCTGCCCTCGGTTGTCTACGGATGCTGTTAGCGGCGGCAACGTTAATTGCAATTGCCATTGCCGTTGTTGCAGTCATCGAACAGGGACGACGGGCAGCCTTGGACTGGCACAATCAACACGGTTTGAGGTTTTTACAATTGGGATTACGCGAAATTCAACGCTTGGACTATCTCAATCTGCCGATTCCTCGATTGGCAACGTTACCTCGCAAAAGTCCATCGACGGCGGCGGCTTCACTGAAAAAAACGAGCGCAATTGGAAACCCGTGTTGAATTTTCCCGTGTCACCGTATTCTCATCCTGAGACTCTAAAAGTTTTCTGCACCACTAAGGGTCGGTGTTGAGGCTTTCGTTGGTGTGGGCGCTGGCGGCAACATTGGCAAACAACTGACTAGGGTAAATAAAATAGCCCTTGGTTTTAATCGCATCATCTTTGATGTCGTCGGTAATGATGTCGTCGCTCAGCTCGGCGTAGTAGATGCTGTCATCACCGGCTTCCATGTAGCTGGTAAAGTTTTCACTAATAAAGCGGTAAAACAGGGTGCCAAGCACATATTGCTTAAAGTCCCAGCCATCGACAGCACCGCGCACATCGTTAGCGATTTGCCAGATTTGGCGTTGCAGGGCCTCGCGTTGTTGGATACTCGTTATTATGAAGATTCTGATTCAATTGCTTGTGCATAATAGCAGCGTGACTTGATACTAAAATCAACGGAAAATCCTCTGAGGTTTCCTTTATCGAGGATTGAGCACATGATATTCATATAAAACTACGCAAGCTTGTTAGGCCATTGCGTTGAAGGGAGCTAGAAGCGCGGCCCCCCTAACAGACTCAGCCATTTGGCAATCGCTCTACAAGGTAGGCCAGGCACTCGATCAGAGTTTTGCGGCTATGGTGACTTGGCCACAGCATCAGTAGCGATGCAAGGCAACCTTCAAAGCCCAATGCCTTGTAGCCAAGGATGGGCTTAAAGCAAAGTCGCAGCCAGGATGAAGGGTCTATAGCTTTGTGCCGCATTCAGGGCAGAAGTTGTTCGTTGAAACATTTTTCGCACCGCAGTTGCTGCAATAGATCAACTCCGTTGCCGTGGCCTTGACCGGGCGTTGAGGCAGACCCACCATCTGCGCATTACTCTTGCCAGGGGGCACCATGGGGTAGCAGTTCTCATCCCGCTTCACTCGCACATCCATCAATACTGGCCCATCTGTAGCCAGCATTTCCGCGATCGCCCCTGCTAGTTGCTCCCGCGAGTCAACCATCAACCCCTTTACGCCGTAAGCCTCCGCCAGCTTCACAAAGTCTGGCATCGAAGGTTGCATATTTGAGGAAGAGTAACGTTCATCGTAGAAGGCTTCTTGCCACTGGCGCACCATCCCCTGCCAGCCATTATTGATAATCACTGTCTTCACGGCAATGCCATACTGAGCCAGGGTACCCAGTTCTTGGATATTCATCTGAATACTGGCATCACCACTGATACAAATTACCTGCTCTGTGGGTAACGCGACTTTTGCCCCCATTGCAGCCGGCATGCCAAAGCCCATCGTGCCCAAGCCCGCGCTAGAAATCCAGCGGCGTGGCCCATTCTTCAGAAACTGAGCCGCCCACATCTGATGCTGGCCTACGTCCGTGGTATAGCAGGCTCGGGGAGCTTGCCGCCCAATTTCAACAATGACTTCCTGGGGAGACAGCACCTCCGGGTATTGGGGTACTTCCAGGGGATAGTCTTGTTTCCAACGGTTAATTCGATGAATCCAGGCCTGGTTGCGCGCTGGATTGGGCCGATCTCCTTCCTCCTGACTGCGACGCAACAGCTCGTTGAGCACAGTGCGGACATCTCCCACAATCGGCACATCGGGGGCGCGATTTTTGCCGACCTCTGCCGGGTCAATGTCGATATGAATCACACGGGCACGACTGGCAAACTCATCTAACTTACCGGTCACGCGATCGTCAAACCGGGCACCCACAGCAATGAGTAAATCGCACTCCATCACCGCAAAGTTGGCATAGGCCGTACCATGCATCCCTAACATGCCAACCGCTAGAGGGTGATGCTCATCAAAGGCACCAACCCCCATCAGGGTGGTGGTGACGGGTAGGTTAAAGCGCTCAGCAAATTCTTGAATCTCAGCATGGGCACCTGATGCGATCGCCCCTCCACCGACATAGAGCAGCGGCTGCTTTGCCTCGCGGATCAAACGCAGCGCTTGATTGACCTGCCGGGGATTGCCTTTCACCGTCGGGCGATAGCCAGGCAGCTTAATGCCCTGAGGTTCTACAGGAATGTAATCAAAAACCTCCTGGGCCACATCCTTAGGCACATCAATCAACACCGGCCCTGGGCGACCTGTGCCAGCGATATGAAAGGCTTCCGCTACGACCCGAGCCATATCACGGGGATCGCGCACCACATAAGAGTGTTTTACAATCGGCAGGGTAATTCCGTAGATATCTGTTTCTTGAAATGCATCACTGCCGATCGCGTGGCGGGGCACCTGCCCGGTAACGACCACCATTGGAATCGAGTCCATATGAGCCGTGGCAATCCCTGTCACCAAGTTGGTGGCTCCAGGGCCAGAGGTTGCAAAGCAAACGCCCACCTTGCCCGTTGCGCGGGCATAGCCATCGGCAGCATGGGTGGCTCCCTGCTCATGGCGAACCAAAATGTGCTGAAGCTTCCCCTCGCTTTCGGCCTTGTACAGTTCGTCATAGATCGGCAAAATTGCCCCGCCAGGGTAGCCAAAAATATGCTCTACCCCATGCCGCACGAGACTATCAATCAGTGCATAGCCACCCGTTACCTGCTTGGTTGCGACCCGTTTTAATTGCACAGAGACACCTCTTCTTCAGACGTGGAAAATCAAGGGGATGTTGCATCAATAGCCCGCGCGCCGAGACAGAAATCGGGAAGCCGAACTCTAGAATCCTCAGCCATCTGGCACAACGATAAGTTTTGTATCAAATGCTGCAATCGCCTATTAGAACCAAGTTTAAGCCTGATTGCCTTCTCTGTCGAGCATGTTAGCAGAGCAATGTCTGCTCTGACAGCACCCTGGAGTCAGCTATCCAGCGGAAAGCCAGATACTTCAGCACTTGACATAACATCAGAATCTCGTGACAGCGTGACGAATCTTAACGCAACCCTTTTGCCCCTGGCTGTAACGGTGCGGCCCTAGAGTGGGGTGGGTTAGACGCGCCCAAAAATTTCTGCCGGGCTGTTTGAGGGCGATCGCCGACCTGAAACGCGATCGCATCAAAATAGTCCCTCGTTTCAGCCCCAACATGCCGCACACCCACTGAAACCTTACTGAAAAGTGAGGACGAGCCAAAAGCCAGAATTTGCCCCTAGAGTACAACCCCAGTTTTTCATTTCATTCAAGCCTAGCCACTTATCCACCGATGCAGCCAGCTCTGTCATCCCCCCAGCAAGACATTTCTTGTTGTACGCCAATCCCAAAATCAAAGGGGTTCTACTACAAAAAGATATGAGGACATCTAGTTATAAAGAAAAGGCTTGAAAAGTTCCGTTCAAGAATTTCCGTCTCTGAATTTCGTCCTAGCCTTATTTCGTATCGTCATGGGCGATAAGAGTTGTAAAATCTGCTTTCAGGAGATCCAATGCGTTCTGTAGTATAAGATACAGAAATTCTCCTATTGGTCAGATCTCTTCTCTGGCTAGAATTTTGGGCAATGAAGCTAGAAACTGAGTTCCGTATTTACTGCCAACTTTTGCCGATTTTGTATGGAGCTGAAAGTCGATCGCTGACTCGGCCCCACCCGACTCACCCAGATACAGCCGCACCTGCCTCAATCTGGGTCAATCTGCGGCCATCTCTAGGAGCGTTATCCGGTGAGCAAGCCCTGCTTTTGTGTCAGACTTCAGAGCGCGAATGGGTGGCTTGGATTCCTGACTGTGGCGAAGTCTTGCTAGATCAGGATGCCTTTTTACTGTAAGTCTGGCGATGGGCTAGCTGACCAAAGAAGCAACGCTCACATCCCCTGTTGCTGCAGGTATTGGTTCACACGAGTCAGCACTTGCCTGGCACCAGCAAAGGTGAGGCGAGCGATCGCCGCTTCAAAGCTATCCCAACTATAGGCTTGAATTTCTTCCTGCTGAAAGCGAACCTGCGCCGATTGCACCACCGCCGGAAAATACACAACTGTTTTTTCAAAGCGCTGCCCGCGGCGAGTAAATGTGTAGTGCTCTGAGAAAGAGACCCCCTCCAACAGGCGATAGTCAGAAATGCCCGTCTCTTCTCGAAACTCTCGGCAGGCGGCCTCAATCGCAGTCTCACCCGGGTCTGCATGCCCCTTTGGAAACCCCCAATGCCCCGCATGGTGCTGAATCAAAAGGAACAGATAGTGACAACTCACTGACTGGATTGGTACAATCCCAAACGCTTCATCTTTGGCAAGGTTTGACTGAACCATAGGTCATCCAATTTTGTTGCTATCAGAACTTGCACCCATCCATTCATCCTGGCTGGTACAAGTTAGGGCGTGACCCTCTTAGGCTGAGGGCACCAGCAAAAGAGTGACTGCACAGGAAAATCTTGCTCACAAAAGCGACTAGCCTGCTTTACAACTTCCACTCAATTCCTGCTTCCGCTCAATTTCTGGGAGAGCCTAATTTGCTAAGGTGGCAGCACTGTTTCTTGTCATCCTAACCGAATTTCTCGCGAGCGCGAACAGGATGCACGGCCAAGCAGAGGGGAATAGGTTAAATTTTTAGAGAGGCCAATTAGGGAGCTGGCTATTCCCCCCAGTTGCTCGATTTAAGCCTGAACGATATTGCCTCTGTGTGTAAACAGTACTGAACCAATGTTATCGGTTGAGCCAAGCCCATGGTTGTTGCATCTGAAACAGGTTTACCTATTCAATATCCCAAGTCAACGCTACAGCGTGCTAAGCGAGCCATGCGCTGTGCTCCCTTTTCTTTCAGATTGTTTCAAACAATGACCGCAGAAAGTGTCGCGCTTAACGATATTGCCGGAAAAGCAGGCATTCAAAATTTGTACGTCCAGCGGCAATTATCAGAGTTGGCGGTTGAAGGGGAACTGTTGTGGTTAATTCAGGTTGGTCTACTGCGGCGAGAAGTGGATGGACAGGGCTTAACAGATCGGTTTCGGGTCACTCCGTTAGGGCGGCAGATTGTTTCCCATTGGGAGAGGCAAAAACCGAGTCAATGGAAACGAGCTAGTTTGATTGATCACTTCTATAATGCTTGGAGTCGTTGGATGCGCTTACCATTCTAGGGGCACCCTTTGAGCGCATTGCCAGTACAGGTGTTTTTGAGTGTGCTATCCCGATAACGCCCCTTCTGATTCCAAGCTGAAAGGATTCAATTACAAAAGGACGATACTTTATCTGCCGCCTCTTTCAGTTCAGACGCCTTTCTCTGGCCGACCGATTCATTGCTTATTTTGCGTTAATCCACCTCTACAGGACATGCGGGGTTGCTGATGAGAGCCATTATGGTTGTGGGAACGACCTCCCATGCAGGTAAATCTCTACTAGTGACGGCAATTTGTCGAATTCTCAGCCGTCGAGGCTGGCGGGTCGCACCATTTAAAGCCCAGAATATGGCTCTGAATGCCTATGTCACTACCAGTGGTGGTGAAATTGGTCATGCTCAAGCCGTGCAGGCGTGGGCGGCTGGGGTAGCCCCCTCTGTTGAGATGAATCCAGTGCTACTTAAGCCCCAGGGTGATATGACCTCTCAGGTGATTCTGAAGGGAAGGGCCATCGGTAAAGTGAGTGCATCAGACTATTACGAACAATTTTTTGAGATGGGGTGGCAGGCGGTGGAAGAATCCCTGCAACGCCTGAGTGAAGAATTTGACTTACTGGTTTGCGAAGGGGCGGGTAGCCCGGCGGAGATTAATCTCAAGCACCGTGACCTGGCAAATATGCGGGTTGCGAAGTATTTGAATGCACCAACTCTTTTAGTGGTGGATATTGACCGAGGTGGTGCCTTTGCCCATGTGGTTGGCACCCTGGAGTTACTTGACCCCGATGAACGGGCTTTGATTAAAGGGGTTGTGATCAATAAATTTCGAGGACAGCGATCGCTCCTCCAGTCTGGTATCGACTGGCTACAGGAACGTACAGCAATTCCCGTCATTGGAGTGATTCCCTGGTTGGAGCACTCCTTCCCAGCGGAAGACTCGCTTAGCCTGTTTGACCGCCCCACCCAGACTGGATCGGGCGAAATCAATATTTCTGTATTGCGCCTTCCCCGCATTTCTAACTTTACCGATTTTGACCCGTTAGAAGCAGAGCCATCCGTCCAGCTCCGCTACGTCAGTCCCAAGCCTCCCCTAGGGCATCCTGATGCCTTGATTATTCCTGGCTCCAAGACAACCATTGCCGATCTGATCATTCTGCACAAAACAGGTATGACAGAAGAAATTCAAAACTATGTAGCAGCGGGGGGAACCGTCCTGGGGATTTGCGGCGGCTTTCAAATGCTGGGTAAAATTCTGGCTGACCCAGAGGGAATTGAGGGGCAAGAAGGGCGCTACAAAGGCATTGGGCTACTTCCACTCAAAACGGTGATTGCCGGTCAAAAAGTTGCCCGGCAGCGGCAAGTTACTTCTAATCTGCCCCAGGCGGGGTTACCCGTCTCAGGCTACGAAATTCATCAGGGACGCACTCGACCCATTGACGAGGCTTCGACTGGGTTTCAAGCTCTGTTTGATGACCCTAGTCTGGGAGTGGTCGATGAAACGCAATCTATCTGGGGAACTTATCTCCACGGCATCTTTGATAATGGCCCCTGGCGCAGAGCCTGGATAAACCGCCTGCGGCAGCAACGAGGACTCAAATCCCTACCGACGGGTGTGGCAAACTATCGCGAACAGCGGGAATTTATTTTCGATACCCTGGCAGATACGATTGATCCCTACCTTGATTTGTCTGCCCTGTTACCGCACTAGGTCGGTACTGCGTTAGTCTAGCAGCTATACAGTCCCGCACCATTATTGGTAAAAACGAAGTTCGTAATGTTAGCTTTAGCCTGCCCGGCAAACGGTGCAGAATCTACATTTTGACCTAGTATTACGTGAGTTCGACAAGAAATAGAGTTCTGAAAGAAAGGCTGAGGGTTACGCTCAAAGGACTGAATTCTAAATCGTAAGTAGCTAGGCGCAATGAAATTAAAGCGGTTTTCGGGGGTAGAAAGGGTAACAACCTTTTACCTGGGAGCGCAGGTCTCACTCCTCCCTGTTTACAGTTAATTAGAACTACCTACACGGCACTAGTAACGGATGCGCGGGTCAACATAGGCATTGAGAATGTCGATCGCAATACTGACCATGGCCACAATTGCTGCAAAAAATACCACAATTCCCTGAATGGTGGGATAGTCGCGCTGGGCGATCGCCCGATACAAGCGATTGGCGAGGCCCGGCCAGGAAAACGTAACCTCGGTTAAGATCGCACCGCCCAACAAGGCCGCAAAGGTTAAACCCAAAATCGTAATCACTGGAATCAGCGCATTTTTGAAAGCATGAGACATCAGTATGCGTGACTCAGCAATGCCGCGCGCCCGCGCTGCTTCCACATAGTCTGCTTGCAGCGCTTGCTTCAAATTCACGCGCACAATCCGTTCAAAGATACCGCTAATCAAAATTCCTAGGGTAAAGGAGGGTAATACCAGATAGTAAAGGGTCGTCAAAAACTGGGGCCAGTTGCCGCTGAACAGGCTATCTACCAGGTAAAGCCCCGTTGGCCCTTGGGGTGCAGCCATTGTCACAGGAAAGCGCGTCCCTAAAGGAAACCAGCCAAGTTGTACAGCAAAGATCAGTTGCAAAATCATGCCCAACCAAAATAGAGGAATGGAATAGGTAAAGATACCAAATAGCCGCCCTGCTGCATCGACTGCTGTATTTGGGCGTGAGGCAGATATAACCCCAACACTGATGCCAATGACCAAGGCCACAATTAAACTAGCGATCGCCAACTCAACCGTCGCTGGAAAAAATCGCTGAATAATGCGCCAGACTTCCTCTCGTGTGGTCAAAGATTCTCCTAATTTCAACTGTAGCAGGTTGCCCATGTAAGTCAGGTACTGCATCCAGATGGGCTGTCCTAGCCCCAACCGTTCCCGTAGCTCCTCCTTGGCGGTTTGAGATGCGCGCGGCCCCAACAACGCATCGACAGTATCGCCAGGGGTCGCCCGTAAAAGTAGAAAAACGAGCGTTGTAATCAGCCACAACATCAGCGGTGCTAACAACAGCCGCGCCAGAATGTAATATCTAAGAGAGCCTGCACGGGACATGACATAACCTGTGATGACAACGATCAGTAGGGAACCCACCCAGGAAAGCGCTGAACTCAGGACAGGCTAACGGAGGCTGTGGGCAGTGTCCTAGATTTTACATGCGTTCGACAACAGTGATGCCCAGCAGAGATAAGCCGAGTTTAAGTGTGCGGGCTGTCAAATCACAAAGTCCCACCCGAGAAGTTCGCAAGGGTTCCTCTGCCTGCAAGACAGGACAGCGGTCATAAAATTGGTTGAACTTTTGGCTAAGCTCAAACAAATACTGGCAGAGGCGATTCGGCATTAGATCCTGACTCACCGCATCAATCACTTCATCTAATTGGAGCAGATGCTTGGCCAGGGTGACTTCACTTTCAGCTTCCAAGCAAATCTCTTTGACCTCAGGCAATGCTTCTACCTCTAACTGCCCCTTGCGGCCGATGCCACGAATACGGACATATGCATAAAGCAGGTAGGGTGCCGTGTTTCCCTGGAGAGCCAGCATGCGATCGTAGCTAAAAATATAGTTGCTGGTGCGATTTTGGCTGAGGTCAGCATACTTAACCGCACCAATGCCAATCGCCTGGGCCACCTGCTGAATGAATTCTCTCGACTCCTGGCGGCCTTCTGCTTCTAGCCGCTGAGTTAGGTCAGCCTGGGTTCGGGCGATCGCCTCATCTAGCAGATCCTTCAACCGCACAGTTTCCCCTGATCGGGTCTTAAACTTTTTGCCATCTTCCCCCTGTACAAAGCCAAAAGGCACATGCACCAGTTCCACAGTTTCAGGCACCCATCCCGCCCGCCGGGCTACCTGCCATACCTGGGCAAAATGGTTGGCCTGACCAGCATCAGTCACATAAATGATGCGCTCGGCTTGGTCGTGCTGAATCCGATAGCGTAGGGCTGCCAGATCGGTGGTCGCGTAGTTATACCCTCCATCTGATTTTTGCACGATTAATGGCAATGGATCGCCATCCTTGTTAGTAAAGCCTTCAAGAAAAACACACTTTGCGCCCTGGTCTTCAACCAGTAACCCTGCCTTTGCCAAGTCTTCGACCACATCGGGTAGAAACGGGTTATAAAAAGACTCGCCCCGCTCAACCAACTGCACCCCAAGCATTTGATAAATCTCTTCAAACGCCAACCGCGATTGTTCACACAGTAGTTTCCATGCTTTTAGGCTGTCAGCTTCCCCCGATTGTAACTGCACCACGGCAGCCCGTGAGGCGGCTTGAAACTCAGGATCTTCGTCAAATCGCTGCTTCGCTTCTTTATAAAACGTTGTTAAATCACCCAATGCCAATGCATTTGCGGTAGTTAAGGCATCGGGATAGGCGGTTCGCAGATGGGTAATTAGCATGCCAAACTGGGTACCCCAATCGCCAATATGGTTGAGCCGCAGGACGTTGTGACCTTGAAACTCTAACAAACGAGCTAAACAATCCCCAATAATAGTGGAGCGTAAATGTCCAACATGCATCTCCTTGGCAGTGTTGGGGCTGGAGAAATCAACAATCACAGTTTGAGGCGTTTGGATTGTTTCAATACCCAGGCGATCGCCCAATTGCATATGCTGAAGCTGCGCCTCTAGATACGGCGTCTTCAGAGTCAGATTGATAAAACCAGGCCCAGCAATTTGGGGTGATTCGCACATATCATCAACATCCAAGTGTTGGATCAATGCCTCTGCGATCGCCCTAGGAGTCTGACCTAGCTGCTTTGAAAGGGCCATCGCCACATTGGATTGATAATCCCCAAACTTAGGATTACTCGCAGGCAACAAAAGTGAATCCGATGAGAGCTGAAGCTCAAAAGCTAAATGTAATGCCTTCTGTAATCGAGCTGCTAATACCGCAACAGTGGATTTCATAATTTCAGCAGATAAGAGAGCAAATGTTACCCATCCGGCTATCCCGAATTGATGAGAACGTTGATTCAGGTTCTCCGCTGCAAAAGGAGGAGGAATAGGCTGAAGCCAGCTTTAGCGCAGTCGCATACTCAAATCCAGCCAGGCGGCACGAGTAATTGGAGCGCTGCTAGAAATGTAATCAACCCCAGTCTGAGCTACGGCCCGAATTGTTTCAAGGGTAACATTGCCAGACGCTTCAATCTTGACCTCGGGTCTTTGCGCTCGAATCAACTGCACGGCCTCATGCATCTGATCAAGTGACATGTTATCCAGCATGATGATATCAGCACCGTGAGCGATCGCCGCTTCGACCTGAGCCAAATCCTCGGTTTCAACTTCAATAGTCAATGGATAGGGCATCACCCGGCGAACTTGAGCGATCGCCGCTGCAATTCCTCCCGCTGCCAAGCTGTGATTATCTTTAATCATCACCCCATCATCCAAGCCCATCCGATGATTAGTCGCCCCACCCACCCGACTCGCATATTTTTCTAGAAGCCGTAATCCCGGCGTTGTTTTGCGCGTATCCACAAACTGACTCGGTAAATCGATAATTTTTTCAACATACTGCCGCGTCAGACTGGCCACTCCACTCAAACGCATAGCCAGATTCAAAGCCACACGCTCCCCCGTCAACAAGGCATCCAAAGGCCCCTCAATCAAAGCAATCACAGTACCGCTAGTAACCTGTGAGCCTTCCTCAACCTGCTGCTCAAACCGAACTCGAGAATCCAGTAGGTAAAAAACCCGTTCAGCCACAGGCAACCCTGCAATCACTCCCGCTTCCTTTGCAACCCAGTGCCCTTTTGCCCAAGTATCTTGTTCAACACAAAGGGCCGCAGACGAGCGATCGCCCCGTCCAATATCCTCTCGCAACCAACCCCGCAAAGGCTCATCCAGCAATATCCAGGACGGAAGAATAGCCCAATTACTCACAACGCATTTCCTCACCGAAAGTGAAAACTCACACACCAAAACTAGCTCAAACCCACAACAGAACCCACAACAGAATTTCCTTTACCCGCCCAATCGAAGCCCTGGCCATGAAAGCCCCAACTGGATTTCCTCGCGAAGAAGAGGTGAACTCACGTATTGCGAGAAAATTGATGAGGATAGGGGTTGACAGGGTGGGTGGGGGGTTGTTATTTTAGAAAAGCGCGATGAACGAGAGCGGGTTTCGCCGCCAACTACAAAGCGCCTCGAACCTCGACAAATCAATAGCTTGAGAGCCATCAAGAGCCAAACACCTCGTCAAGAGAGCAGAGAGATTTTGAATGATTAGGGTAGATTCGGAAGAGGATCGCTTAATCATGAGGAATTTCGATAGAATCCGGAAGAAGAGATAAGCCGGAGCCGAATCAATGGACATGTGAACTACATGGAGAGTTTGATCCTGGCTCAGGATGAACGCTGGCGGTATGCTTAACACATGCAAGTCGAACGGAAGTCTTCGGACTTTAGTGGCGGACGGGTGAGTAACGCGTGAGAACCTACCCTTAGGACGGGGATAACAGTTGGAAACGACTGCTAATACCCGATGTGCCGAGAGGTGAAAGATTTATCGCCTGAGGAAGGGCTCGCGTCCGATTAGCTAGTTGGAGTGGTAATGGCACCCCAAGGCGACGATCGGTAGCTGGTCTGAGAGGATGATCAGCCACACTGGGACTGAGACACGGCCCAGACTCCTACGGGAGGCAGCAGTGGGGAATTTTCCGCAATGGGCGCAAGCCTGACGGAGCAATACCGCGTGCGGGAAGAAGGCCTTTGGGTTGTAAACCGCTTTTCTCAGGGAAGAAGTTCTGACGGTACCTGAGGAATCAGCATCGGCTAACTCCGTGCCAGCAGCCGCGGTAATACGGGGGATGCAAGCGTTATCCGGAATCATTGGGCGTAAAGCGTCCGCAGGTGGTTTATCAAGTCTGCTGTCAAAGCGTGGAGCTTAACTCCATATCGGCGGTGGAAACTGATGAACTAGAGGGTGGTAGGGGTCACGGGAATTCCCAGTGTAGCGGTGAAATGCGTAGATATTGGGAAGAACACCAGCGGCGAAAGCGCGTGACTGGGCCATTACTGACACTCATGGACGAAAGCTAGGGGAGCGAAAGGGATTAGATACCCCTGTAGTCCTAGCTGTAAACGATGGACACTAGGTGTTGCCCGTATCGACCCGGGCAGTGCCGTAGCTAACGCGTTAAGTGTCCCGCCTGGGGAGTACGCACGCAAGTGTGAAACTCAAAGGAATTGACGGGGGCCCGCACAAGCGGTGGAGTATGTGGTTTAATTCGATGCAACGCGAAGAACCTTACCAGGGCTTGACATGTCGCGA
>CALIDI010000041.1 GCA_938023035.1 uncultured Leptolyngbyaceae cyanobacterium
AAGCGGTGGAACTATTCTTGCAATGTATGGCACTCAATCGCATGATTCAACTGGGCAAGCCAGAGAGCGACAAGGTTGAAAGCTAATGCACTCATGCTTCTGGGAGGAAACTGGCCTTCCTTGATTCATGCAACAAAGCCGAGTTGACTTACCAGCTTTTCGGCATAGTAGATAGGTGTCTCTACAGCTGTGATCAATACCCCCACTGACATACTGAGCTGGCAGCGGGAGGCCGGTGCGTGGTCGGGTCGGTAACGATGGATATCTTTTTGAGGCGGTAACTCATCAGTTGGAACCTCCAGATTTTTGTCCTCTAGCAAAATCTGCTCGAATTGCTCGCTCAGGGTTTGGGCGATCGCCAGCCCTTTGTGGGCCGGCACAATTAGCAGTACATCATCCCCACCAATAGTGAGAATCTCAAACGGGTGTATCCATTTGCCATCCCGCCCCTTTGTTTCAGCGTCATCAATTCCCTTAAGCTGATGAGGCGAAAGATGCTGCGCCAGTGCCCGGTAGACACAGTATTCCGTTGCTTGAGAAACGACTTCACTAAAGCTTTGATAAGCTTCAGGTGTTTTGATATTTCTCTGAATGTAGCCCCCCATATTGTTGCCATCGGCGTAAATATAGGCAACAAATCCGGTTGGTGTGCTAGCATTCCCAATCTCATGGAGCGATCGGGCTTCCTTAGAGTTCTCCTCTAGGCGCTGATGGTCGGGATTATATTGCCTTACCCAATTTGGATGTGTTTGTAAGAATTGCTCGAATCGGCTAACCCAACTTTCTAACGGTTCAGGTTCCCAGTCATCCAACCAGTTCGCCGGATTAAACCAGGCCGTGTTTTGGTTATCTCGCTTAGATTTTTGCCCAGCAATGCGCTTGCGGGCTAACACATCTGAAAACCAGGGTTCACCGGGTAATCGGTTGGCTCGCTGCACCGCCGATCGCCGTTCAGTCTCATCCCGATGCAGGTAGGGATGGGTTCCTAACAGGGGGGTGCCGAGTGGGGCGTTTCTCCCCTGGCATATCCTGCCCAGCCCGTCGCTGGTTAAAACGAATGGCAAGCTGGGTCACCAGTTCGTTAAAGTTCTTGCGCGACTGGAACTGCTCAAAGGCATCGCCATCCGGGTTGCCGTAATAGGCCTTTACGAGGTCGCGATCGCGGTTTTGCTGATACCACTCGTACCAGTTTGTTTGCTCGATCGGATCGTTGAGCCGTCCAAAGCGCAATTCCAAAAGTCGGAAGCGATCACCCACAGCACAGGAGTTGGCGGTTAGAGTTTCCTGGGTGTAGCGCTTCTCGATCTCATTGGCTAAATCCTGCCCATAGGCAGGTGGGCAGAAGGCTAAAATGTTGCCGCCAGTTGAATAAATGATCAGCTCAGGGATGAGGGCCTGGGATAATCCAGGAAAATCTTGCTCCAGCCATGCACGCACCTCACTGCAATATTCAGGTTCATTCCGACATTGCTGAAACCTGGAGGATTGCTCAGCCTGAAAAAACGCAGGTAAATCTACCAAATTAATCCGATCCAGCAGGGCTGATGCCCCCCGGATATCCGGCAGTTTTGCAGCTTCAAAGACGTATTGCTTAATTTTGGTGGCACCACCATAAACCAGCCCAATCTGGGATTGCCAGAGCTGGGGATAGGTTTCTGTATATGCCTTCAGGGGGGGTACAGGTTTTGGGATACTCCAATTGATTAAGCTGACGAGCATTCTCTAGGTGAAATTGCACCTCGGATGGCACCTGATCCGGCTTTCCGGCTCGTAATGCCTGCACCATTTGCTGGAGAGTCGAAAGTGGGTACTGTGGCTCGCGCTGACCTCCCCACGCAAGACACCAGGCGATCGCAATGGTGATTTGCTTCTCACTGTCTTCCCGTTTATTAGTTTGCTCTTTGTCAAGCATACTATCCATTCTGTTTCACCCATTCTGCAATACGACTACCCAAATTCATTAAATCTGCTCGTCCAAAGACCGCTATTTTCTGATTTCGCGTCGCTACCTCCAATTCCGATCGCAATGAAGCCGGATTTGCGCTTCTGCCCCACCCAATTGTCGTGCCCGCACACTGGCTTCCAGAGGAGATTTCACTCATGGGTAAAAATAGATGGTCGGTCTGGTAGTTATTATCATGGACGCTTCGGTCTTTGAGTTGCCCGTTCAAGGGCAGCAGCCATGCTGGTTTTCCCAGTTCCAGCAGAAGAGGATTTTTGAGATTTAGAGGCAGAGCGATGGTGCTCCGCACCGCCCGGAGAGCCGCCCTTACTTGGCTTGGGCAAATTGGGCTTGGGCGAGTTGCCTTTCCCAGAATTTCCTGAGTTAGGATTATCATTTTTATCATCACAATTCTCCCAGCCAATGACTTGCAGTGGCGTGGGTAGGACGGGGCGATCGGCATACTCGTTAACCTTGCCTTTTTTCGGTGTACCAATGTGAGGCTGGCTGGCATCCCGCTCGATTTCCAGATAACGAGTTTGCTCAGAGGGTGGAGCCTCAGTCCAACTCAGCATGGCCAGCAGCATTTTGATACGTCGCATGTCTTTTAGTGAAGATTCAGTGGCACCAATTGCCTGACGAATATAGGCGTCAAATGCTTCGATATAGGGTTCTGATGAATCCGGCTCAGCAGAGTATCCCGTAAACCACTGCTCATCCGCAAACAGCTTCTCGTACCCCTGCTTGCGTTGATTCAGACAAAGCTGATGGGTAATCTTGACAGCTCCCATTCCCAATGGCTTACCCATGCCTAAGGAGAGCCGATATCGCTCATCCTGGGCCAGATCCAGCACCCAGAGTAGCGCCCCTAGTTCAACCTCACTGAGATTCTCAAAATGAATCGTGAACTGAAAACTAACGCCTGGTTTAATTGGCTTAATCTGGGTTTTCTGCGTGTCAGAAACTTCCTCAGGGTTTTCGAGCGTAATAGTTGGCTCTTTCTTATGCCAGTAGAGCTTATGCCCCCGAATTACGGTTTCGTTGCCCGGCGCACTACCATAATGCTTCAGGTCTCGCTTGTCAGCGTTAGTTTGCACTAAGTAGTGCTGAAACGTGGTTGGCTTAGGCCCTACAAGAATTTTCGGCACAATAGGGTTATTAAACAACCAAATATCCTCACCTTTAATCTGCTGGCAGATTGCATCTGATATGAAAACGCGACTAGGAACAGCCTGAGTGGAATCTTCCTCTTGCTTCTCATCTCGGACAAAACCAAAGATAGCATCAGCAAAATCAATAGTTTTGGAATCTTTCAGTAACTCAGGAATAAAATCTTCTGCTGAAGCAGCCCTTCCATTTTTCTGAGGAGAATAAGGAATCCGAAAGTTTGGACTCTGACCAAAAAGTGTAACCTCTCCTCCCTGCTGTTCTGGTTGGCAGTAAAATATGCAGCGACCATTCTCCAAAACTCCGAGATCTTCCTTGAATGGGGGAGACTGCTTTTGAAAATCCGTTAGTGAACCACAGTAATCTTGAATGGCAGCATCATCGATTTTGATCAATTCAGCATTTGCATCGGGTTCACGAACAAGGCAATGGTTTTTACGGTTTGTACTTTTAGGATCATCACTTCCCTCTGCCATATTACCACTGGTGACAAGTACCCCAATATACTCCTGCCCATCTGGCCTTGGGCTAATTTGTTTAGCAAAGTGGCGATTATTTCTAGTAACAACATCTCCAAATCCTACATTCACAACATACTGAGGTCGATAGTTAGCCTTTGTCATAGGGGTAAAGTCAGGAAAGCTTTGTTGAAAGCTTTCAACCACTTTCTTTTCTTTAATCCAGACAAATGAATCACTGCCTATCAGTCTTGCAGGACGGATATACCAGCCATCGTTTCTTTTAACTAGATAGCCAGCCCTAACATTTTTCAGGTATGTCTTATAAGGCTCTGCCAGCGGATCATCTTTCTTCGCAGCAACCGCGCGAAAGAAGAACTTTTGTTTGCTAGATACCCGATCAATCTTGCCAAAACTCACAATTTCAACCAGGGTACGGAGCATACCACGAATGCTACTACCTGGAATTACAGGTTTTAACTTGTCAAAAATATAGAAGAAATCTGGCAGGTCTTTTGCTTCTTTACCCTGTTTGAATTCATCTAGAGTTAATCCGCAACGAATATATAGCGGAGATTCAGTGGTGAGGATGCATTCGATTTTTCCGGTGTAGCGATCGGGATGATAGCGATCGCCATCTGGAATAGGCTGAGCTTGAACAACCTGGTCAGGTAGTTCGACAAAATTGTAAGGAGCAAGAGCTTTGCGAGATTCAGGAACGCAGGCAATGTGCTTAGGAAACATAGGCGATTGCTTTTAGAATTAGCGTGAACAATTGATTCAAAATGACCAAGAGTGGGTTCAGGGTAAAAGCTCAACTTCTTCGTAGAGCAAATCAATGGGACATTCAAAATCAATACTGGTGAATTGAATGGTGTCATTGATGGTGTAGGGAGTTAGTTCCCATTTACCCCGTTCATTGAGTCGGAAGATTTCCACACTTATTTGATCAGAACTAATAAGAACATACTCCCGCAAACTTTCTAGGCGGCGATACTGACTGAATTTAGCCCCGCGATCATAGGCTTCAGTGGTTTGGGATAGGACTTCTACAATCAGACAGGGAAATTGGACAAATTGAATGGCTCGGCGATCGCGCTCATCACAGGTCACCAAAACATCCGGGTAGAAAAATGGCCCCTGTTCCGTAATACTGACTTTGGCATCGGATGCCAATACCCGACAGGCACTGCCTCGCACCTGATTGCGTAAGGCAGCGATTAAGTTAATGGCGATCGCATTGTGAGGAATAGTGCCCCCGGTCATGGCGTAGGCTTCGCCATTCACATATTCGTACTTAAGGTCTTGCTGAGACTCCCATTCCAAATAGGCGACTGGAGTCATGTAATGCTTGTCAGGAGAAGCAATCACTTCGTTCCTCCTTTGGCAGTGCTATCCGTTGTAAAATTGACCAGCCGACTGAGGGTAACGCGAGCTAATCCATCTTTATCGTATTCAATGTAATGATGAACAACCAAGTGCAAAGGTTGAGCCAGCTTTTGACTTGCCTGAAGCTCAATTTGAGTAAAAGGAACAGCGTGTTTTAGCCCCTGAGCGCCATCCCACAGGACGGTGAAGCCTTCAGATGCATGGATTTTCCCGCGAGTTCCTAAGAGTAACTGCTTTTCTTCAATTATTTCGGTGTCAGCATTGGTTATAAGTCCCGCTTTCCAGGAACCGTCCGCTTTCCAGAGCAAAATTTCACCCTCTTGTCCAAAAATTCGGCACTGCTGCAGGGTTTCAATGTGAAGGGGTGGGGATTCTCTAAGAACACGATTCGAGGTGCGGAGATGGCCCTGATGAAAATGACCCCAGATCACGCCATCATCGGCATGGGCTAATAGATAGATCAACTGATGCTGCTGAGCCTGAGTTTCCAGCCAGTCTTTGAGATTCGCCGAAACCGTATCAGTCAGAATTGGAGTTCGTGTCAGAGTATTCATGCTTCAGGGTCTTCAGAGTGTTCGAGTTTATCACGCTGACTATGGAATCTTTTAATCCGGTTTTGAATGTCTATTGCGGTAACTTGTAATTCCTCCAGATCAGATGCAAGCAGGTATTTGGAAAGTATTTTTAAGATCTCGGATAAATCAACACGATAGTTCAATAACAACTGAGTAATGTCATTTTCATAAATACTGACTTTACTGAACTGCCCCTGACGATAAAGGGAGGGGAGGGCAAAAAACTTCAGCAGCAACAAACCTTCGACCGTTGCACAGCGAATGACACGATTCCCAAATTGTCTCTCTGTAACATAGCGATCGCGCACCAGTTCAAACAGTTTATTTTGGGTGAGCAAGATATCCACTTGCAGCGATTCAAAGGTACCACGAGCAAAATCCTTGTTTTGATCTGCAATGACGATTTCTGGCAAAGCTTCCAGTTCTCGCTTGGATAGGATGAAGTCAATGTCCTGAGTATTTCGCCCCTCGATGTAACTCAATAGGGCAATCCCGCCAACTAAAACATAGTCAATTTGTCGCTCATCCAAAATTATAAATAAGCGCTCTATAGCCTCTGGCAGGTGATCAGTTTCTGGCATCGCAACCTCCCAGTTTTTCATATCAAAGAGAATGCCATTCCGCACAATGTCAGCGATCGCCATGGTCATGCCGCGTTCCCCCCAGCAATATGATTTACCAGAGCCGATACAAATGTCTCTAAGGCCTCAGCATCACTGACTTGAAGCGTTTGATCAACCTGATCAATCGTCCATTCCTGCTTTTGACCTTGATGATAATGGCGAATCTTAGCACTTCTCCCCTGTAATCGCCCGCGTCCGATGCTGCTTTCACCACCAACCGGTAGGTCACCTGTCCACAGGTCTTTCAGCAGTAACAGGAGTAAACCGATTTCGTAGTTTTTGGGCTGGCGTAGTTCTATGCGCATCGTAAACTCGCCACCAAAAATCGGTTGTTCATCAAATAGAGCGCCCTGTAACGCACCACCGGTAAAGCGATCAATGGCAATTCGGTTCTGCACCAAGTCGTGGGTATTCTTGATTTCTGCTTCCTGGACAATGAGACGACTAGACTGAGCTGTTTTAACTTTCTCCTTCACGTCCCCAAACAAATCGCTAATTAATGAATTTGCACTGCCACTTAAGTCAACTAACGTGTTTACAATCCGTTCTGCCCGATGCCGCAAAACCCCTGCCAGGCTAGTTCCCGAGAGCACTGGCTTCAGCTCGCCATTGCGATAGGACTTGAGATGCACCACATCCGGCACACGGCCAATACTAGCCTGACCCGAACGGATGAGCAGTGAGCCATTGATAGCGAAGGTCGCTTGTAAAATCAGGCGATCGCGCTGATCTTGCAGTTCATCTAAGCTGACCTTAAGTGCATCTAGAATTGAGGATTGCTTTACAGGTGGTTCTGGTAAAAATCCCTCTGTCCAGTGGTCGTACTCTACCCATTGGCGACTCTGAACCGAATCTGTTAAATCAAAATCCCAGACTTGCCATTGGCTGACCTGACAGCGACCAAATCCTCGCCGCTTTTTCATGCCCAGGGTAATTTCACCGTTTTCTAGGCCCTGGAGGGCGATCGCCAACCCTTGCAGCAGCTTAGGCTGATCTGCCTGCCGATCAATCAACAACTCAAACTGAAGCGGAAACTCTGTACCGGCTGCCAGCACCTCCAGGTCATACTTGGCCTTATCGCTGGCGGTGCCTGTTTTGCTGTCGATCTTGACCCCATCCCGTAATTCAAGGGTTGGAACCGTGCTACTAATTGCGTCGTAAGCAATCAGCGGACTCTGATCTCCGTCATCATCTCGCCGCATCGCCCCAAAGAGTTCAGTCGCCAGATCGTTGCTAGCTTCCCCGGCACCGTAGTCATGCTCGTAGTCCCGCAAGTAATTCCGTAATGCTCCCGCGATCGAACTCCCAGTTAGGAGCGCCCGTTGAGAAATGCTGTCTCGCAATAAGGGCATATCGGTGGGACTATCAGCATCCCCGCTGCTCAAACAGGTTGGGGACTCCAGCCTCAGGCAACCCCGGACAATCACCCGACGGATAATCTCACGCTGATTACGTTTAATGCGTTGACTCGAGGAGAGTTCAGTCTGGGTCATTTTTGTTTCTCCTTAGTTGCCTGTTTCGCAACTGCCATGATCAGCTTAAGTGTGTACTCTGCTGCCAATGAGTCATCAACGGTTGCTTTGACTTCTAAACTTAGTTCAACCTCTGGCGTTGGGATAATCCAACCTTGAGGATTCTCCAGTTGATTTTGCAGCCAACTATAAAAAGGCTCACTGGTTTGCTTAAATCTGGTCTTCTGGAACTGCTCTAAGGCCGTTTTTGTGAGGTTGTCACGCTTCAGAAATTCCCTAACCTCTTGGAGGCTGGCTGGCTCAGAACTTAATCCTCTGCCAGCAATAAGTTGCAATCTGGAAAGCTGGCTGTTGGATATATGTCCAACTTCTAGTTTTCTGCGATCGAGTTCTGTTTTTAGAAGCTGGTCTAGTTTTTGACGCAGAAGCTGCGTTGCCATTCTCTGAGCTAAAGGCAATGATGACGAACTGATTGAAGGCTGCTGATGTGTAGTTTGAGGTTTAGGAGGCTTCTTGACTTGAAATGTGGCTTGTCGATGCCAGTTGATAGCTACACGCCCAAAGCCTTCATGGCGGCGATCGCCAATCCCCTGCCAGTGCAATTGTTGAATCTGTTCCTCAAGAAGGGTAGCATTCTCAAAAACAACCACCGTGCCAGCAGCGAGGGCTGGCACCTGGGGTAAAGGCAGTCCCCACTTGCGATTAAAGCCACCAACGAAGGTCTGGCTGCTGAAGATATGCTCTGGTTTTGGGGTTGGGAGAGAACTACCGCAGACGGCATTAATGGCTGCTGCAATCAAGGTTGGATCGGTGCTGGGTTGACCGTTGGCATCTCGCAGTAAGGTATCACTGAGTAAGGTAATGGTGAGATGTTCTGCATCGATATCCGCTTCATCTCCTAATGGTTGAAACTCTTGCCACGAGTTTTGAATTTCGTAGGAAATTCGAGTGTGACCGTATCCGGCGCTGCGCGATCCTCCGAGCCACAAATCCGGTTTACTCAAGAGTTGCTTAAAAAGGTCAACATCTTGTGCTTCACAAAGGATGACAGACTGAAATATTTGTCCGGCATCTAGCGCATCGTAACAGAAGATTTCACCTTCACTATTGGGTTGACCTTCTCGTTTACTGGAGCGTCCTTTTTGGCGATCGCGGGTATTGTGGATATTAATACGACGCTCAGGAGCATATAGTCGAATATAGTTATCTTCAAAGGCACAAAACTGATCCCGAATGACCTTCAGAGACTCTTGTTCGTCATCCTGTTCTAAGCTCAGGTCGTAAACTTTAGTTACTGTGTCTTCCTTAATTTCAGCATCCTTGGGTTTATACCAGGAGCGAGGTATAGGTAATGTGCGACGCTGCCCTTTTTGACTGACCAGATAGGCATTGAGATAACGAGTGTGATTAGATTGAAAAAAGAGCCGTTGTGTTTCCGAATCAGTTAAATCTAGTTCTCTAACTTTTTTATGTTGCAAATAACGACCAATTACGGCACCTCGAATCATGCTGCCCGGAATATAGTCATAGGAGACATCACTGTTAGGATCGCCCTGAAACGAAGTGGCCAGAATAGGTTGTAGAGTTTTAATGGTGACTAGAATGGCTGGCATATTTATGCCTCCTGAACAGCGAAAAAGCGATCGAGGTAATTTGAGGGTAGAGATTCTCCATGAAGGCAACAGTGCACATGCCCCCGTCCCCGGTTGCGACCACTGCCTAGATAGCGGAGGGCTTTGGCTCCGATCATCAGTAGACAAAGCTGATCATCTGTGGGTTGCTGCTCAAAAGAGAGGTCAGCCGTAAAGGTCAGGTCTCTCAATACAACACGAGCAGAGCGGAGACTCCCTTTATCTGGTACGCCACTTTCAGGATTGATGGCCGTTTGGCGACGGATTGTGGTGAGAGAGTCTAAAATTTCAGCTCTGGTTAGCTTCTCCCAGCTAATTTGGTAGGCAACTGCCTGGCGCAAATCCTCCGGTAAACAAGCATCTCCCACATGAATCGCCCCCATCGTATCCAGGGTACTGCCGGGTTTGCCAAACAATTCCCCAGCGACCCCTTGCCAGTGAGATTGCTTATGAGGCAACGCATGAATCAAGTTGTCACATTCTTCACTCAATAAGCCTTTGAGCGTTCGTCCACGCAAATAGGGAAATCCATAGGGATCATGTTCCACTTCCTGATCAATCAAGCCAGCTACACCGTCCCCTCGACCAAAGGTAGTGTCACTAAGCAAGTGAATGTTGAGCCTATAAATTGACATCTAATTGCTCCCCTGCTGCCGAAGTGCTGGTAGAACTGATTTGTAGGCGAGGCGAAGGCCAAGGTGAGCGCTAAACATTGCAATCAAAGTTTCGTATTGCTGCCGACTCACATGGGGCAGAAAAATTCGCGCTTCGCTAAGGGGGTCGAGTGGTTTTGTTAGCACACTCATTGGCTCACCTCCAAGGGAATATAAAAATCCATTGCTTCGATCGCATCAAAATAACCACAGATACCATCTAGCCACCCCTGTTCTGCCAGTGGAGATTTCAGTCTGCGATCGCTACCAGGCATGATAGGAAGTGTCTCTAACTGATAAGCCGTTAAAAACGACTTGGTGGCCGCTGATCCTTGTCGCAACACTTCTCGCAGTGCCATCACTTTATTCCGCTTCTCTTTCCAGTCACCTTTTATAAACTCTTTGATCACGGATTCAAAATTCGCCCAGTTTTGCCAATCATAACGGTCAGCATGTAACAGAAGCGGTCGCATTTCCAGGTGCTGACCATCTTGACTACGATATTCCCACTCTCGAATTTCTGCCAGGTCACCGAGCAAACCACTGGCTGCGATATGCCAGTCAATGGCAGAAACAGCTTCTGAACGTTCATCTCCGCCCCGTTCGCGTTTGGCAATTTTCTTGGCAGATTGACACAGGGCTTCACTGAGTTCATAGGCTCTGGCAAAGGGGTAGTGTGCTTTGACAATGCAAACGCCAGCACAAGCCGTTAATGATTTACCATCTGCAATGGGTTGTGTTTCAAATAACTGGAGGGCGCGAACTGCCAGCGTTAATCCCAGGCGACCATCACAGACAAAGGTAATATCATCTCCACCATAAACCAGTGGCCGGAAGGGTGGCTTTTGGGTTGTCAGGTCTAGTTTGTCTTTGAGCATATCTTTGAGCATATCCCAGTTAGCAATCAGTTCTTGCGTCAACTGTTGGAGGACAGCTTTCCCAGCTTGTTCAACACTCCGGGAAAGGTCGCGCATGGCGATGATGTAGTCGCGATCGCTTTTATCCTTAGCAAATTCCTGGAATCTTTTTCCCATGCTGTTGCCATCAATATGCACGATGGCAATGTAGCTCATTTCATCCTTGGAGCGCCCGAAATCATCAAAATCCAGAGGAATGTCCCATCCATCGGGCAGTTGCAGCGTTTGCTTCAATTGTGTGTTGGCAGGTCTGACAGCTTCTAGCTTCGCCACAATTTCCCGGGAAACTGGATAGTCCGCAGGCGAACAATGATTCTGGCTTCGATCGACCGCTACCAAGCGAGTGGAGTTACAGTCTTGCGTTACACCCAAACCTAAGAGTGGAGAAGAGGGAATGCGCGATCGCTTCTTCACGTCCAGATCAACTTTCATCATCTCCTGGACTGTATCATAGAGATGATCTTGCCCCCATTCAAAATCATGGCGATGAGCCACCACCAGGTTAATTCCTGGGGTTTTTTTTAGGACTTTAAGGCTGAGTTTCTGGGTGAACGAAATAGCTACTTCAGCCGACTTAAACAGTAAGACGGTGTTACCGCCCCCAGCATAAACCAACTCTATATCCTGAGTTTCAATCGAGGCTTCAGGGTTTGTAATCTTAAATTCCTGTTTCAAAATTTGCCTGACCCAGACATCTGTCACTTGCCCGACTAAATAGGAGGCACCGATGTTTTCTCGCAGGCGGTTGCTGCCGAAAATATAGGACTGGATTCCAGTGGTATCCAGAACTGTGACGGTTAATTTCATCGGCCAGCCTCCGCATCGTTATCGCGAATCCATTGCTCAATTTTTGCAGACAGATTTGGTAAATCTTCACATCCAAATACGGTCAGCTTACTGTCGCCTTGAGTATTAGAATCAGGATTCGACTTGAAAACATTGGTGATCTCCGTCTTCAGTGCATTAGAGTCCCTCTCGTTTGCACAGCAGACTAAAGCAACCCTTGCCTCATCGCCTCCCAGTTGCCGTGCTCGAATATAAGCCTCAAACAGTTTTTGTTTACATCCAGGTTTCTCGTCAATCGTTGTACACGAGAGAGCAAATAACTGATAGCCTCTGGTAAAGGCAACATCAAACTGAAACTTTGTTCTATTCTCAGTGCTAGCAGGGTCCTTAATCCAGAAGGAGGCTGCACTCTCGTGTATTTTGAGTTCTTTTGGAACTTTCTGTACTTGCTGCAAAGTGTAATCTTCCAGCCATTCTCCATCTAGCCATTTACAGAGGTTGGATAGATCTTTGAATCCGTTCTTTTGAACATCCTGTAGTGAAATCGTGTTAGCGCTATCAGAATATCCAAGTGCTTTTAGAGCTTCAATGATTTCGAGATGGTCTTTCAAAGAAGCTTGCTGTGTGGTCTCCGAATCAGAAGGTATTTCCAAAGATAGAGGGGCAACTGCTTTCAATTCCCTTTCCTTCAACCATTTGTCTTGTTGATTGCGAGTCGCCTTACGCAGCACTTTGTTACACCATTCACGCCATAATTCCCCACATTTGGCATTGGCATGGAATTTGGCAAATGCTGAAGCTGCTTCTGGGCTAGTCGGTGCATAGTCTGGCTCAGATAGCAATTGCCAGCCGTGAATCTGGAAAATTTTAGCTATCTTGACTCCTAAATCTTCAGGGTCAACTTTGAGACGAATGCGATCGCCCCCTTCTTGATCAATACACATCTCTAGCCATCGCGGATCAAGGTAGCTAAAAACGGCTTCCTGTCTTTTCTCTTTGAATATGGCGCGATAGGCATGGACGGCCATTGCCTTCGTACCACCTGTGTAATTCAGGCCGACTTGCCCATTCAGATCCTTTATGACTTTCTGAATTCTTGTCTGAATCTGGTAGGCATCAGACTCGTAATTTTCGAGGGAAATTAGTTGAGTTCGACCTGTATCACTCAACTCCTCATCCAAAATCTTTTGTAGCCGCTCAGCCGGTTCTTTAGTTCCAGTAGTGTAGACCAGATAGGGAGTGCCGCCTTGCTGAAGTAATAGCCTGGCTGCTACGTAGTATTGACTTTATATTTGTCAAATTTGGTAGTGTTCATTGTAATTTACTCACTTTGACTGCGGTAACAACGTTTTGACCTGCTCCAGCAGCATGGGCGGAACCGCGCGGGGGTTACCCTGCACCCAGGGGCCACAGGTGATCTCTAGCCAGGGTTCCCGTCTGTGGATGACTTCGCACGGTTCCAGAGAACTGTGAATCACCGCCAGGCATTTGAGGTTGCCCCGATCGCCACAAAACTCGTGCCAAGGGGCAATTTCCTCTGGCTTAGAGCTAATCACGATGTAGTGAGAACAGGCTTCCAGCAGGGGCACCTTTTCCGCTTGCACCTTGCCGCCCACATCGACGATCACCAGTTGCTTCTGGCGACGCAGGTTGAGAATGGCCTGGGCATGGTGGGGAAAGAATCCATCGGTGAGGCTGCCTTTGTTGGCCAATTTGTAGGCTTCCCGGTCGGCATCGGTGGCCATTTCATCCAGTTCCAGAATCCAGTTGCCCTCTCCATCGCAGTGGGCGCGTTGCAGATAGATATCGGGATAGGTAGGCAGCAGAGTGGTAAACAGCGCATGGGAGAATACTGACTTGCCGCTATCTGGGGGGCCGACGACCATCACAGCGGGGCAAAGGCGGGGACGGGGCTTGCCACTTGGATCAATCGGGAATACCTGCCCGATCTGGGCCTGGCGAGAGTGGGTGGCGACGACCACCGCTCCTAGGCGTGGGTCATAACAAGCGACCCAGGCGGTTGGGTGCAGTTCGTGGACGAGGTAGGCATAGAGCCAGATGGGGGCACGTCCAGAAATCACGACCCCACCCCGGGTGTCAATGCCGAGGGGCAACTCCAGATTGCCTAAATTATGCGGCGACACCAGGCGGTCTGTAGTCGTCAGTTCAATGTCGAGTACTTGATAGCTCAGGGTTTGCCAGGATTGCGGCTGACTGAGGGTGAGACGAATCGGGTGAGGCGACTGCATTTTTCTTAGCGGTAAATTCTCTATGCTGTTATAGCATTTGACTTGAAGAGGGGTCTTCAAATTACTCACAAAGTACTTTACTTTAAACACCACAGCCCTCATCTACCTATCTCCTCATCCACCCATGTTTACCTATCCACCCAGTCCTGGGATTTTGCAATGGCTCAGTGGAGGGCAGTTCGCCAGTCGGTTGCTGCGATCGCTGCGGCTGTGGTGGTTGCTGAATCAACTCTACGGGTCAGAATGCCATTGGGCAATAGAGTTGGAGCAACCTTTCCGCTATAGAGCATTGCGCGATCGCCTGTTTGCCCCCGGTCATTCCCCATTGGAGACAGACTCGGTTGCCAAGTTGATTGCGGCTTGTCGCAGAACAGATTGTGTGTGTCAGCGATCGCTGCGTTCTTTCTTAACTTATTTCTCCCTTTCACGATCAATTGCGGAATGGATCAACGAAACGGCTCAACGAACCGGCTTAACACCGGCAGACATTGAAGCCCGTCTCGATCAGGCGCCCTTTGCGGTCACCCATCGTTCCCTGCGCCAGGACTTAGCCTTGTTAGTTGCCCAGGGCTGGTTAACACAGGTCTCTCACTGTGGCTACTCCTGTTTACCCGCATTCCAGTGGCCCCAGCCCCCAGTGGAAGCAGTTCCTCAGCTTGACTGGGCGGGTTTCTCGCCAGCCCAGACCTGGCAATTACTGCATATTTTGGAAGCGATTGCTTTTGTGCAGCCGAATCTGGATGTGGTGATCAATACCCTGTGGGAACAGGTGGGGCGGTTGCATCCCTCGACTGCTAAGCAGAATCCATCACCGGGCCGTCGCATTTTTCTGCATTTGGACTATGTCTTGTCCCTGGAAGCCCAGGAACAGGTGGATGATTTACAACAACAAATCGAATCCCTCTGGCAAACCCCGGATGGAGGAGTGATTCAGTTTGATACGTGGGTGGCCAAAGAACAGCGTCTTGCCCGTGTCACGGTCTATCCCGTGTGTTTGCACTATGCCCGTCGAGCCAAGTATCTCAGTGCCTATGGTGTTGATCCCTTTGGTCAGGTTGCCTGGCATAATTACCGGCTTGATCGCATTCGTTCTCAGCATTTACGAGTGTTGCCCTGGGGTGATCCGGAAGCGCCTGCCATCCTAAAACAACAGCGAAAGACGGGAACGCTGCCCACCCCCGAATGGATTGAGCAACAACTGGAGGAAGCCTGGGGCTTTAACTTTTACCTTCCCAAGGCGTTGCTGATTCTGCGCTTCTCTCCCATCTTTGCAAAGGATTATGTGGACGATACGGTGCGCCATTCCACCTTTTGCAAAATTTCCTATGCAGACCTGTTTCCCTTGATTGCCCAACAAATTACAGATGGGCAGGAACGCCAGACTGTGCTGGAGATTTTACAGGAAAGAGCGCCCGATGATGCCTACTATCAGGCCTTGGTGCGGGTGGGGGATATTAATGTGATTATGCGCCTGCGCGACTGGCGACCGCAAGGGGAAGTGATTGCTCCATTGAGCCTGCGGCAACAAATGCTGGCAGAAGTAGAGGAAGAGCGATCTCATTACATTGGGTCTCAGGAATAAGGATTATGATATACCCCATAAACTGGATAAAGCAATAAGAGAGACCCGCTGCACAATAGGTCAGAGCAAATACCGAGAGACAAAGAACTATGCAGCGAAAACAATACAGTGCTGAATTCAAAACCAAGGCAGCGCTCGAAGCGATCAAAGGGCTGAGGACAGTGAATGAAATTGCGCGTGATTTAGGAGTGCATCCGAGCCAAATTGCTCTGTGGAAGAAATAAGCTCTTGAGGCGATACCAGAAGCGTTTTCGAGTCAACGAGGACAAAATCAGAAAGCTCAGGAGGATTTAACGGCGCAACTGTATCAGCAGATTGGACAACGGAAAGTAGAGTTGGACTGGCTGAAAAAAATTTGGACTTGTCGGTGGGCGATAAACGCACCTGGATTGAGCCAGAGCATGGTCAAATCAGTGTGCAACGGCAGTGTGAGTTAATCGGACTGGCGCGTTCAAGTTGGTATTACGAAGCGAACCAAGAGACTAGCGATGAACCCACCTGTCTGCACACCTTCGAGGAATCTGGCTTACGCTTTGATAGCGAAGAGGCCTTCCTTGATGACCAATCGAACGGCTGGAATCTCCAGAAATCCCAGATTCGCGACCTCTGCGCCCTCTCCCGGCTCAGGTGCCTCTTGGCCGTCGCTACCCTCTATGTCACCGCCCAAGGCGTCGAGGTCGTCGCCGCACGCAGGCTGGTGGTGATCAGCGGCGAAAAATGCCTCTATGTCACCGCCCAAGGCGTCGAGGTCGTCGCCGCTGGGTTGACCCCCATTGGTTTCACGGCAATAGCTACTTTCGCATTGGCGGGGATTGGGTGAAAGCGGCCTGGGAAAACAGTTGACAACTCATTCATCATGTCCCATTCACCCACAACCGCGACCCTGAAGCCGCTATGGCGTCTCGGAAACAGCATGAGCAACGCGCCTATCGAATCGAGTTCAAAATACACACGTACTGCTATGTCGCCGATTAGTTTTGTTAGTCAACCAGAACGCGACCTTAGCTGATGCTGATGGAGTATGAGCACGTATATTTGCTCATCAATCTTTAGTCATGAGCGGCAACCCCTATCATTGATTAAAAACTCCTTGTATATAGTTCATCAGCTATGCCAGCAGAAAGTGACTTAGATCACATTGAGTAAAGATATACTGATAAGCTAATGCTATTTGGGATTTTCTTCCGCAGGCAATGCATCAATTGATTGAAGGATATGGCGTGTAATTTCCTCTCTTTTATAGAGATCGTCTAGTCGGTTTGGCGTATCGATATTTAGAGCGAAGAACACAGGGCCTGTCGGCCACTCGACCCACCCTACCCACCAGCCCCAGCGCCCTTCCCAGCCGGTTTTAGCACGTAGAATCCAGTCCCGCCCTGCTTCAACGATCATAATATCCTTGACTAATCGTTGGTGCTCAACCCTAAAAGGTAATTTGTTTCGATACAGCTTCTGTAGAAAATAAATTTGCTCTTGTGCTGAGATTGCTAACGCTCCATCAATCCAACAAGCACCTTCGCTAGTGCTTGGGTCTGCGTTTCCGTAATCAATTTGTGTCAAATACTCTCTTACTTTTGCTTCTCCAATTTCGTTAGCAAACATTTCGTAAACCCAAACGGCTGAGTTTCGCATAGCTGAGCGCAAGGTTTGATTCTGATTGTGTGGAGCAAAGTCCCGTTCCACTCCATCCCACTCGAAAACTTGAAATTCATCCCGAACAATGCCTACATCGAGCGCAAAGAGAGAGTGCGGAATCTTGAATGTTGATGCTGGGGAATAAGCTCTGTCAGCCCGTTCCTGGTCATAGACCCACAACTGCTGAGCATCTCTGCGCTGATCTAGTACCACGATGGTTCCTTGAGCCTCAGCACCGTCGAAGAAACTGGCCCAATCTGGTCGCTCTTGCCTTTCTACACTGCCTAAAGGGCTGTTATATACGGTAGTCGAATTACTTATCTTCGGTCGCTGCGCAATCTGCGGGGTATGTAGTCTACTACTAAGCTCTGCTGAGATAGGTGAAGTAAGAAATATCCCTGCAATACCTATGACCAAAGAAACCAGTAAAAGGAAACGATAATTCATCATGCCATTCTGCTGTGGTAAAAGATTTCGTTCTACGTATAGGCGGCAGCGCTAGCGACACTGCTGTCGCCTATGCAAAACTCATGGAACAATTGCAGTCACGCGGATTTCAATCCGCATCGTTGGCAATCCAAGAGCCGCAACTCCTACCTGTGTCCAAATTGGGGCATGGTTGGGCATGTAATGGCGATACAGCCTGACCATCACCTCGTTAACCTCTGGGGGCAACCCGCCAGCATGGTAAGAATTGACGTGGACAACGTGCTCCCAACCCGCCCCGGCAGCCGCCAGGGTTCGCTCTATATTTCGAAACGCCTGGGCAATCTCGTCTGCGAGCGACTCGGGAATTTGCAGATAGTCATCCCAACCACCTTGTCCAGATGTCTCCACGCGATCGCCAATTTTTAGCGCTTGCGAGTAATGCAAGTTATTCAGCATGTATTCCCCATAGCCGGGGGTGACGAAAAACTCGGGCTTGTTCATGGTGTTCCTTTTTTTTGTAGCAATTAATTCTTTTTTCTTGTGCAATCACTTTCAAGACGCAGCGTAGGACCGATCACGTTGTCGAGGAAGGTGCGGATCAACGTTGCTACCTCTTCCGCATGGGTCTCCAGCGCGAAATGTCCGGTATCGAGCAGATGAATCTCCGCGTCCGGAAGATCTCGCTGATAAGCGGCGGCACCAGCGGGCAGAAACGCCGGATCATGACGACCCCAGACGGCGAGAAGCGGTGGACGATGCGTGCGAAAGTAAGACTGGAAGGCTGGATAGAGCGCGACGTTACTGCGGTAGTCGAGGATCAGATCGAGCTGGATCTCCTCCGCGTCTGGCCGCCCCATATATGCGATGTCGAGTTCGTAGCCGTCGGGCGACAAAAGGGTTGGATCGGCTCCGATCCCATACTGCCAATTCCGGATTGTGTCCGGCGCGAGCGAGGGTCGGCAGGCTTCCCGATTTGCTTTGCTCGGTTCGCGCCAATAGGTCCCCCACGAACCCCATTCATCACTAAAACCTTCAAGATAGGCATTTGAGAACAATGGGTTGACCGGCCCCAAGATCTTCGTAATAGATATCAATGGTTGCAGAATTTTCTTGACCAACAGTCACGTAAGGCATATTAACCTCCTAATGAACATCGCAAAATGTTCTTATCTGATTTAACCGAAGTATAGTGAGTTCTAATGCTCAGTTTCTTTCAGATTTTTAGGGTAAATTGTCTGATTCTTAAGATGTTAGCGAACCTGTTTCGGTGTTACTCCGGTGAGTCGCTTAAACTGCTGCGTCAGATGACTTTGACTGGAGAAGCCGACTTGTAGAGCGATGTCGGCGATCGCCAGATCCGTTTTTAACAGCATCAGTTTCGCCTGCTCCACGCGCTGTCGAATCACATACTGGTGGGGCGAGATTCCCATTGCTTGCTTGAACAAACTGGCAAAGTAAGTTGGGCTGATGTTGACAACGCTAGCCAGTTCTGCCAAGGATAAATCTCGATTCAGGTAGGTATGGATGTAATCGATCGCCTGCTGAAGCTGAGTGCGAGTAAAGCTATTATTTTGGGATGCGATCGGTCGCGTCAGAGTCGAATAGTGTCGCAGCAAATGAATCACCAGAATTTGAGTGAGCGATTCAACATATAATTGCCCCATCATTCCGCCCGATCTCAACTCAGCTAACATCAGCATGCCAATCTGGTGAAGTTGCAGATCTTGTTGACCAAAACATGGTACGAGTTCGAACTGATTCGCACCCATGTCGGAGGTTTCAGCAACTTGTTGAATCAGTTTCGGTTTCAAGCAAATGTGTAGTGGAGTACAGATGACACCACTTTGATCTCGACACCAGTAGCTTGGTTGTCCAGCGGGGACAAAGAGATTATCCCCTTCATTAAGGATTGACTCATGCAGGCGATCATCCCGTTTTTGGATTAAAGGAACGGGATTTCCTATATGCAAGTTAAGCCAATGATCTGAAAGGGCTGGTAGTTCGACCTCGAAAGCTGAAACAGGGCTTTGACACTGCTCCACCAAAATGCCATTCCAGTTCATTTGACGACTGGAGAACATCAGCGGTTTATTGAACCGTTGGCAGAGTTCGAGCGAGTTGAGCGGGTTGCTGGCCATGGAGCTTGCCCTCACCGATTGCTTGCAGTTACAAAATAACACCTCTCAGTCTGACTCTGGCGCAGCAAAAGCGTCTACTAATTAGGAACCCAAGACAATCACTGATGCATCAATTCACAAGTTAGCCATTAACGCTTGTCTCCTTAGGTAGGTTTTTCTAACTCAGTCGCTAATCGTTCATTCAGCAAAATTGCGCCTGACTTATTAACTCTCTATCCTGACTTATTAACTCTCTATATTGTCGCTTTCACCAGCTTGTACTAGATAGGATTGTTTCAGCAATTCAGCGACTTCTTGCGCGATCGCAGTCAGGGCATCATTCATTGGAGAGTCACAGAGATAATCAGGTTGAGGTGTAATCTTATACTCGGAGTCATTCTTGCATGGTGATACTGAATGCTTCATGGGATCATTCTCGATGAAATGCTGATTTGTAACTGCTTATGTCCTGTTCAAGCAGCTATGCCGCCATCAATTTTGAGGCTCGCACCCTTGACAAAAGCGACTTCAGGGCCGGCGAGATAAGAAACCATGCCAGCCACCTCGTTGTCCTATCCGTAGCGACCAAGAGCAATCATGTTAGTGATTTCTTTAGCAGAGTCCCCATCTGCGGGATTCATATCGGTATAGATCAGACCCGGTTGAATATTGTTGACCGTGATGCCGCGAGTCCCCAAATCGCGGGCGAGACCACGGGTAAAACTAGCGATCGCCCCCTTCAACAACGCATAGACCAAGAGACCGGCAAAGAGGGTAAAATCACTGATGAAGCTGCCAATCATTGCCAATCATAGTGATCCGTCCTCCATTGCTCATGTGACGAACGGCCTCTTGAGCGGCGACGAAGACGCCTTTGATATTAATGTGATATTAACACGATATTAATGCGATATTAATGGCAACGAGTCAGTCAAATTCTTCCATCGAGAACTGTTTGATCGGCGCTACAACCGCAACGCCTGCGTTGTTGACGCGAATGTCGAGCCGACCGGAGACCGATCAGAATTTTGTGCAAGCGGTCTAGGATCCCACTACCTTAGGAGACCGCATTATGGTACGCAAGAAGAAAGAACCGAATCGCATCGACAATATGCTGGACGACCTCTTGGCCGAGTGCCAGGGGCCAGAGGACATTTTAGGAGAGTCCGGCCTGCTCAAACAGCTGAGTACGCGCCTAGTCGGGCATGCGCTAGTGGGAGAACTCAGCCACCACCTGGCCCACGATGAGACCGGCCCTGAGGGCAACTCAGCGCGCCGCAATAGTCGCAACGGTTACTCGAAGAAGACAGCTAATACTCAATCGGACACCAATACCAACACCAACCGCAATAGTCGCAACGGTTACTCGAAGAAGACAGTGCAATCAACTTTTACTCTTGAAAGATGTAAGAGGTCGATTTTGAGTCGCAACGGTTACTCGAAGAAGACAGTGCAATCAACCCAAGGTGATCTAGAACTGGCGATACCCCGTGACCGCAACGGCGACTTTGACCCCATATTGGTACCCAAACATCAGCGCCGCCTGTGCAGGCTCGAAGAGAAGATTCTGGCGGTGTATGCCCAAGGCATCAGCACCCGAGACATCAGCGCCCAACTGGAAGAACTCTATGGAGCTAACGTCTCAGCATCGCTCATCAGTGAGGTTACCGATACCGTCAGCGAGGACGTCAAAGCCTGGCAGTGCTGACGCTCGATGAGGTGTTTACTATCGTCTACCTCGATGCTCTTTACGTCAACATCAAGGTCTCAGGCCGAGTCAGTAAACGGGCCGTCTATGTTGTGCTGGGCCTTACGATGGAGGGCAATAAAATGCTGCTCGGCCTGGGGATTGGGGAGGCCGAAGCCGAAGGAGCGAAGTTCTGGCTCAAGGTGCTCGTTGACCTCAAAAACCGAGGTTTGAAGGACATCCTGATTGCCTGTGTCGATGGACTCACGGGCTTTCCTCAAGCCATTGAAGCCGTCTATCCCGATACCCAGGTGCAGTTATGCATCGTTCATCTGATTCGCAACTGCCTGTGCTATGTGCCGTGGAAAGATAGCAAGGCCGTCGTCGTTGACCTGAAGCCCATCTACCAAGCGGCGACTCTAGCAGAGGCGGAAGTCGCTCTGGAGACCTTTGCCGCCAAGTGGAATAAGCATTACCCGGCCATTAGCCAAATCTGGCCGCGCGATTGGGACGACATTGTTCCCCCGTTTGACTCCCCCATGGATATCCGTAAGGCGATCTACACCACCAATGCCATCGAGTCCCTCAATCGCTCTCTGAGCAAGGTCATCAAGACCAAAGCCGTCTTCCCCGATGAAGAATCTGTTTTCAAACTGATGTATCTCGCTATGAACAACATTGCTAAGCGATGGACTCGGCCCATCAAAAACTGGAGAGCTGCACTTTCACATTTTGCTATCCTGTTCCTAGAGCACTTCAAAATCTGAACCGTCACAGGCTTACACAAAAATCTGAACACTTTCATCAGAGCGCGGTGGTCTGCCTGATTCATCCAAAGTTTGTCCTTTCTGTACAAAATCCTTTACTAGCCTATGGCGATCGACTTTGCTCAATTTTTTCAGGCATCGATTCCCAATCGGGTGCTATCGGTGAGTGACCCAAAGGATCGGCAGTTTTACATTGATTTTTCCAGTGTGCGGGGGAGCGACATTATCAAAGAATTGTCGCGCACCATTTTGTTGTCGGGGGAAACGCCTAACTGCCAGCTCTTTACTGGTCATATCGGTTGTGGTAAGTCTACGGAATTGCTGCGCCTGAAGTATGAGCTGGAGCAAAAGGCTTATCATGTGGTCTATTTTGAGTCAGATAAGGATTTAGACATTGGTGATGTGGATATCAGTGACATTTTGTTGGCGATCGCCCGCCAGGTTAGCAACAGTCTAGAGACGCTTGGCATTCGGCTAGAGCCACCTTTTTTCACCAATCTCTTTAGCTATGTGGCCAATGTGCTCAAAATTCCTCTGAATATCACCAAGGTAGAGTTATCGGTAGGGATTGCCAAAATCGCCTCTGAGGCAAAACATAGTCCAACAGTGCGGCAGCAATTGCGAGCCTATATGGAGCCACGCACGGGGGGGATGCTGGATGCATTGAATCAGGAGTTGTTGTTACCAGCCATTAAACGCCTGCAACAGCAGGGCAAAAAGGGCCTAGTCGTACTGGTGGATAACCTCGATCGCATCGACAATATTCGCAAACCCTCTGGCAGAACCCAGCCAGAGTACCTCTTTCTGGATCGGGGAGAACAACTGAAGAAATTAGAGTGTTATCTGGTCTACACGGTGCCGTTGACCTTGCTATTTTCTGGAGAGCTTTTACCCCTCACCAATCGATTTGGCGGTAAACCCAAACTATTGCCCATGGTGCCTGTACAGCATAGCGATGGCAGCGACCACCTCGAAGGTTTGGCTTTACTCCGTCAGATGGTGCTGGCCAGGGCCTTCCCCGCTTTGAATGAATTTCAACGGTTAGAACGAATCGCTGATGTGTTCGATCGCCCAGAAACCCTGGATCGACTCTGCTGCATTAGTGGTGGGCATATGCGCCATTTGATGGTGTTGTTGAATAGCTGTCTACAGCGTGAAGATCCACCGATTCGCCACAATATCTTAGAAAGCGTAGTGCGTGATTTTCGTGAAGAATTTACCCTGGCAGTGAGTGATGCCCAGTGGCAACTGATGCGTACCATTCACCAACGCAAGCAAATTGGGGAAGAACCGGCCTATCAGGAGTTATTGCGCCGTCTTTATGTCTATGAATATCGGGATGAGCAGGGGCGCTGGTTTGATGTAAATCCAGCCTTACTGGAAACGCGGCGGTTTCGGGCAGAGGCGTAATGCTTCGATAATTTGCACATTTGCTGCCGGAAAGGGGAATTGGTCAATTTCGGTAAGGGTGACCCAACGCACCTCGTCACACTCAATCGGCTGGGGGTCGCCCCCGATATGCTGACAGTGGTGTACCTCTAGGGTGACGCGAAAGTGGCTGTAGGTATGGTTGACCGAAATCAGGCGATCGCCCACGGCAACCTCAATTCCCAACTCTTCTTGAATCTCCCGGCGAATGCACTCTTCGACAGTTTCACCAGGCTCCAGCTTGCCCCCCGGAAATTCCCACAATCCCCCCAGCAGACCACTTTGCTTGCGCCGATCAATCAAAATGTGGCCCTGATCATTCCAGATCACGGCCACTCCAATTTGCTTATGGGGAATGGGTGCACGACTTTCTGACATGGGTAACTCCGATTGCAAACCTTGACGATAAGCCTGACAGTGCCATTGCCAAGGGCACCGGGTACAGTCGGGCTGATGGCGGGTACAAACCGTTGCCCCCAAATCCATCAAGGCTTGATTAAAGTCGCGAGGATGGGTTCGATCAAGCAGGGTTTCTGACAAATGCCAGAGCTGGGCAATCGCCCGCCTGGGGGGCAGGGAGAGCGCCACTAGCCGGGTCAACACCCGTTTCACATTACCATCTAAAATCGCATAGGGCTGGTTAAAAGCAGCACTTAAAATCCCCCCAGCGGTGGTGCGTCCAATTCCTGGTAAGGCGAGCACAGCGTCTAACTCCGCAGGAAAAGTGCCCCCATGGTGCATCACGACTACCTGGGCTGCCCGGTGCAGGTTACGTGCCCGGGCGTAATAACCCAGCCCTTGCCAGAGCTTCAGCACCTCCTGTTGATCCGCCGTCGCGAGTTCGGTGATCCCAGGGAACCGGCTAAGCCAGCGCTCATAATAAGGGATCACCGTCTTCACCTGGGTCTGTTGCAGCATAATCTCTGAGACCCAGATTGCATAGGGGTCACGGGTATTTCGCCAGGGAAGTTCTCGGCCCTGCTGCTGATACCATTGCTGCAGCGATCGCTGCAACTCTAGTTTCGTCGAACTCGACAGCACTCCTGGTGAGCTTGGCGAGTCCCTCAGCCACTGGTTTTGTCTGGTCAAAGGCTTCATCCATCGGGTCTAGAGCAATCCCCAGATTACTCCGCTTTTTCTTCTCCTGCGTCTACCCCTGCCAGGGCCTTCTCAAATACCATGCGTTGCTCGGCGTTCCGCAAAAAATAACCGCTCATCATCGCTGAAGCAAGCAATCGGCCTAAATCTTCCCGCGATGTTGAAATCGTAATGTCAAAATGCTCAGAGGGTAACCCGCCTAACAAACCGACAATATTTCGTTCCATCACTTGAAAAACTTCCGGTGAGGCAGGGCGAGACATCTGAGCAACCGTTTCTGGGCTAAGAGATTGCACATAGCTCCAGAGTTGGTTGAATTCAGAACCATTGCCGTTAAATTCGGGTAACTGATTCGGTGTGTTATTCACAGTGGGAACCTCAACAAGGGTGATTTTCCGATATACCTAATGTATCAATTCTAGCTAGCAGACGTAGTCGGCAGAACCGAACTTGAAGGGCACGGTTTCCATTACTTTGGCTTGAAGGCAGGCTATCTGGGATGACCCGCTGCACTCAGAAATGTGGCGAAACTGGCTGGTAGGCTAAGGCATCAGTCTGTCTGCCCTCTCCCGCAACCCCTCTCCTCGCCCCCCTGCCTTCCATTCATGGAGGATTGAGGAGAGCGGCTTCGATCCGGTTCTTCTACTCCCTCGATGGGAACAGGGGTATAGCCTTGGTGGGCTTCAAGAAAAAGGGATGCGGGCCGCTTAGACGAGTCCAGAAATTTCCGCCTTGCGGCACTAGCCTTCTACTGCCTCGACGAGAAGCCACCGTCCAGCTAGGTTCACTCGGCCCCGCACCTGGAGCAATTGCCGATCGCGACATTGAGCCAGTTGTTGGTTCACCCGTGGGCAAAGCGTCACCAGCCGCAGTTGCCCCGTTGCCGGATGATCATGGTTGGGGTGGGCAGGGGTAAACTCATAGTCTTGTTCGCCGTTGTGATGAAGAATGCCGGAATAGGATTGGCTGAAGGCAGAAGGGATCTGGCCAACTAAGTTGGCCAGGGGCACGTCTCCTGTTGCTGGGTAGGCTTCAGGGTGATCGAGGTAATAGCGCTGCCAAGTTAACCAATCGGGGTGATTGGGCGTGAGATTGTAAAAGGGCAGAACAGCGGCAGGGGCGGTTGGTTCGGTGAGCAGTGCTTCCTGGAGCGATCGCACGGCTAATTGCCGGGGCTGGCAGCCCTGCTCAATACAGAGGGCCGCCGCCATCCCCGCCGCCTGCCCAATCCCTAAAACGACGGGCTGCAAGCGCGTGGCCCCATTGGCAATGTGGGAAACGGCGATATTTTTCTCACAGACAAGCAAACCCTCTACAGCGGCAGGCACCAAGCTGCTGTAGGGAATTGTAAAAGGGGTGCCAGTCCAGCGCCCCCCCCAGCGCCGAGATTTAGGTTGCAGCGCGAACTCATAACCAGGGTAATGGTGGTCATTGGCGTAGTTACCCAGGGCAATCGCTTCACACTCACTGGTCACAGCCAGACAGCCCTGGGCTGCGGTCTGAAACGGTAGAGCCGCAACCCAGCCATTTGCGATAGGCAGAATATCTTGCTCTCGCACCGTCCTTACCCCCTCAAGGCGGCGACTCTCGCGGTAGTAGGGATGAAGGGCATAGGCACCGCCGCCGACTGACCCTGGCACCTGCGGAAACGTGTCCAGGGCCAAACCATAGCGCCGCCCCAGATGGGCCTGAATGTAATGGGCAAACCCCTGGGAATACCAGCGGGCATCCTGCCAAAAAGCCGTACGGTCAGCTTCCCCCCCTATTAACCGCTGCAATCCCTGGCCGTAATCATTGCCATGTAGGGGCCAGTTGATCATGTAACGAGCGTTGGGCAATCCTCCATAGCTCAGAAATGCTGCGGCCCCGTGGCGTTCCCAGGCTCCTGCAAAGGGAGCGGGGTCATAGTAGGGAGGTGGGGCAATGGCCTCCGACTCCTTTTCTGGCCCCAAATCTTGCATCACAACGACCCAAGTAGGGGCCTGGACAGGGTAGCATTGCGTCATTTCATTTGGGGCGCTGGGGGCGCTGGGTTCAGACCATTCTGACTGCCACTCCCAGCCCCAGCGGTGAGGGACTTCTCCCAGGGCCAACAGATCACCTAACTCGGTGCCATCCAGGGTGATCGCTGCCGTCACTGTTACCTGATGAAAGCGTACCCCCACAACGCGATCGCCCTGCCGTAAAACCTCCTGAGGAGTCTCGCCCGCAATCCATAGCAGATTTGGCAAAGCAGCAACCCAATCGGCAAAAACCTGGGCACCCACGCGCGGGTCATAGTCAAAAAAGCTGACCCAGCCATGATCTAAACCAGTGGGATGGCGGCGATATAGCTCCTTTAAGTAGGCTCCCCAAATACCGCTTTGAAAGGCCAGTAGCTCATTACCATCCGGGCAAGAAACTCCGGCGCTGGTCAGCATCCCCCCCAACCAGGGAAACTCACTCACCAGAATTGTTCTGGCTCCCCGTCGCGCCGCTTGCAGGGCGGCGGCTGTGCCTCCAGTGCCTCCTCCGACGACTAAGACTTCTGTATCAAGTTGTTTCATGGGTTTGGGCTACATCGCTTCTGTTGACCGACTCCCAGTGCATTCGCGTTTCAAGCGTCCTAAACAGTTGGTTAATTGCTACCATCGCGTACCAATACCGACCGAAGTACAACCGCTAAAAGCCAGCATGACTCTTCTAGTTGGCTGGTTATGAGCAGGCTCACTTCTATCAGAGCTAAAGAAGATAAAACTGTAAGGGCCAACTTATAGAACCGTATAGAACCGCAGGCATCAGTTCAGTAAGGATATTGCTGATCCGCCCCTAGTTTAACCTTTGACTACGACTGGGAGCCAAGTCTCTCTAGTGTTGTCCAAGCTTCACCCTTCAAAACCTCAGACCGTTTTTGACAGTTAACGGTAGAACGCGGGTTTCGACCATCTAGTCAACCAAAGCTGGAGGACTTCAGAGTTTGGCCAGATAAAGCATTCGGACTATTGATCCTACAGATGGATTTCTAACTTCTTGCTTTCAAATTTCAGCAGGTACGAATGATAAACGTCCCCACAGACAACCTAGAGGGCTAACACCTCCCCTCCAGTATTACTGATTTAAGCGGAGTCGATGGGTGAAAGCCCTAAAAGCTGATTCAGAGCTTTGCCAAATCATCTCCCTATGCAAAGCAGGGTTTTGTCCAGATAGCCGAGACTTGGGGCGTTAGCACTACCAGGAGATAGGCCCTTAAAACACTTTCTAATAACTAGTTACCAACACCTCTGTGATTTTGCCGCGTTTTTCTGCCTTAGAGTTAATCGAACGAGCCGCCAAAATGGTGTGAATGGGAAAATCTTGATAAAGCTGGCGAATTAGAGGACAGTCTGAGTTGGATAGCATCACCTTAACACCGCGTTTTGCCAACGTTACAAACACATCACGCAGACGCCTTTGATCGGCTTCTGTAAAGGAGTAGCGGCTATAGGCCGTGAATTTGCTGGTGGCACTGATGGGGTGGTAAGGGGGGTCAAAGTAAACAAAATCAGAAGCACTAGAGGCCCAGTCCAACACCGCTTCAAAGGGGCACAACTCAATTTGGGTGAATTGCAATGCCTGAGAAACGGCCACTAATAGGTCTGGATCACAAATTAAGGGATTTTTATAACGTCCAATGGGTACATTGAATAGCCCTTTTGAATTTTCTCGATAGAGGCCATTAAAGCAGGTTTTATTGAGGTAGATGAGGCGAGCGGCTTGCTCAACAGGGGCAGTGGGTTGACTGGCACGGATCTGGTAGTAATACTCCTGGCAGTGACGATCGCGGTGGCGGCTGAGGTGCTCAATCACTGCTTCAACGCGATCGCGGATGCATCGATACACATTCACCAAAGCGGGATTGATATCCATTAACGTAGCCCGTTGGGGCTGTAGATGAAAAAATACAGCTCCACCCCCTAAAAACGGCTCATAATAATGGGAAAACTGCGGAGGGAAATGGGTCTCATACTGGGGAATTAGTTGGCTCTTACCACCGGCCCACTTAAGAAATGGACGCGGCGTTACGACCTTCATACATGGAAGTTGCATGGCCCTATGATAAGGGGGGAATCGGCATCGACACGATTTTTTCTTAAGACACCTTGCCAATATATTTTGACCGGGTAGATAGCCCGTCTACCGTTAAAATAAAGAGAAAATGGCTGATGAAGCGGTTTGGCAATTCTTCCCACAACGTTAAGCAATGCAAAGTTAAGCAATGCAAAATTTCTGGAACACAGTTTCAAAGTACCCGATTTTTATTGCGGGAGTAATCTTAGGCGTGCTGCTGAATGCGCTAAAGCCTCTGACACCCTTAATGCAACGACCTCTAACGGCGATCGCCCTATTAGGAGCCGTGGTTGCAGGCTTTACCTGTTTGAGCTTGACCCTGCGGGCTATGTTAGGGCTGAATCCGATTTAGGTAGACCGGTTTAGGTAGAGTCATCAGCCGATAAAAATAGACGGTCATAGAAACAGGAAGGGGAAAGTCAAATGGCAACCGATCGGCGCGTCGCCCGGGTAGCGGAACAAATCAAACGAGAAGTGAGCTTAATGTTAATCTCAGACATTAAGGATGATCGGGTCGGAGCCGGTATGGTTAGTGTTACTGATGTGAATGTCTCGAATGATTTACAGCACGCCAAAATCTTTGTCAGTATCTACGGTACCCCCGAAGCCAAGGCAGAAACAATGGCTGGGTTGCGATCGGCAACGGGCTTTGTCCGCAGCGAGTTAGGCCAGCGCATTCGCCTGCGTCGCACACCAGAGGTGGTTTTTTTAGAAGATGACTCGATTGAACGTGGTAATCGTGTGCTGTCGTTGCTTAATCAACTAAACCGTGAACGAGAAGAGCATCCCCGCCATTTTTCTGATGCAGACGAATGGGTCGAAGAGGAGACTACCGAATGAACCAGAGCCACCTGAAGCATTACCTGAACGACCGGTGCTTTGCCAGATGGTAACCCGATTTCCTCAAATTTCTGCCATCAAAAAGCAGGGGCACTGCATCGCAACACCCCCGCTCCCCTAAGCATGCACCAACTCAGCGCTTACGCTTGTTGACGACGGCGACGAGTCGCAGCGAAACCAGCTCCGGCTAAAGCCAAACCTGCCATAGTGGTGGGTTCAGGCACCGCTTGAGGAGCTGCGCCCCCGATCACCTTAAAGTCAGGCCCGTTGAAGTTGCTGCGGCTGGTTAGTTGAATCGCCGAAATCGGGCCAGTCACCCCCAAGTCGGCTAGGCTGACCCCCAGAGAACCCACCCGCTGCGCACCACCAATTTCGGTAGTGTCGATGCTAAAGCCAGCATCGTTCCAGTTGCGGCTATCCAGGGTCAAGAAGTTGCCAATCAGGTTGCCAGCAGCATCCAGGGCTTGCACACCCAGACGGCTGTTCATGCCACGTTCCCAGAAGAACAGGCTAGAAACCGCTCGCTCAAAGGAGACATTGATCACGAAAGAACCTCTGTCTTCCCCGTCAATGATGTTGTTTAGGTTATTGTTGCCGAGGCTTTGCACAATGCTCGTATTGGTGGCGTCTTCCAGGTTTACCCCATCGGCGTTGTCACCCCGATCAGAGCTGGCAGCCCCAGTGTTGCCACCGGTGTAGAGGTCATTGTGGATAATTTGAGCACCACTAACAAATGAGAAATCGCTGAATACAGTGCTGTCACTCAGAGTGACCGACTCTAACCAAATATTACCTTTGGGGTTGCTGCTGCCAGGAGCCAGATTTGTTTGAAAGGTAAACGCTTGAGCCGAAGTTGCAGACAGGGTAAGACCAACCGACAGAAAGCTGAAACCAACCAAAAGTTTCTGTAGCTTCATATTTCTAGAACCTTGTGAAAAACGATGATGAGATAAACGAAAGGGAACAGCCACGGGGAGCACTATTGATTTCGTGCTTTCTGCGTTTACTATGCCCTCAGCGATCGCAAAAGAGACCCATCTTGTATCTTCCTTTACAAAATCTCTGGATTTCGCCACTTTCTTTAATGGCTAGATAAACCGCCGCAAATCTCCTCCCACAAAGCACCTTCCCCTCTTCTGTCCCCTAAGGATAAACCCTGAGATTCTGGCTAGAAGAACCGTAACTTAATCCACTTTTCCCTGGGTTTTTATTGATCTGAAAGTCTGAAGCAAGGCAAGCACCACGATCGCTGCTGTATCTGCAATCGATTGCGATCGCATTTCTGCGGAGAAGGCCGGTGGATTCATGGCCTCTCAAACCTAAGAAGCTGTGTAATCTGCCCCTGATCCATACTTTAATGCCTGTAACCAGCAGTGGTAGCGGTATTGTTGCGCCTCTGAAAGCGCTTGTGTCAGCGGTTCAAGCTGCTGCCCCAGAGGGAACAGTGCCGTATAGCCAGCCAAGTTAAGATAGTGTCGCAGCCACACAGCCAGCTCAGTTACCCCCAACTGGGGCAGCAATTTTGCCACCAGCAGTGGATGGGAAATCATCGTTTTGGTTAGGGTTTGAAACAGGGCTGGAAACTGCACAACATCCTGAAGAAACGGTTTCAATACAGGGTCACCCAACTGGGCCATATCGGTAAAGATAGTATTCAGTAAATCATTGATTTGATTGGGGGCCACTTTTTGGTGGACTCCCACACTCATGGTTTTTTGAAACAACCAGGTAACGGCTAGGTTGGGCTGATAGGGCTGCAACAGGCGTAAGTCGTTACGGCTAAGGCAGTTCGTTTGCAGGGCTGATTGAATTCCCCGACTCAGGCGCGGTAAATGGCGCACCATGGCTCCAAAGCCACCAAAACTCAGGGGCGACTGACTGCCACTGCTATCCCCCACGGGCAAGATGCGATCCCACTGAGACGCTAGAGGACTCTGCCGATAAGACGGGAAAAAGCCAAATAAAGCCCGTTGAAACTGCAACTGGTCAAGTTCTACTCCTTGGTACTCTGGCAGCAGCCGAAAGTAGTCGTCAAACAAAGCTTGCAGGCTGGGGCGAGCGGGATGGGCATCAACGTAGGTAAACAAATAAGTGGTACGCCCATCTCTAGCGGGGAAAGCTTCCCAAAAATACTGGCATTGGTTTTGAATGGGGGTGAAGGAAACAATCAGATCGCCTGTCTGAGTGTCAGGAAAACCGGTAGCGCAGGTGCCGACCACCAGGCAAACCGCATCAGGAGGCTTGCCCTGGCGGGCCTGCTGGCTGATCGGCGAAAAATGTCCCATGGCATCTAACAGCAGACGGGTTTTTAAGGTACTTGCACCGGCTTTGACATTCACCCCCGTTGGATGGACGATCGCCTCGGTAAAAGGGGTCTGCTCTAACAGCTTTCCTCCGGCTTGTAAAAAACGCTGCTTTAGAGTTTCCAGCAGGTAAACCGGATCCACTCCTAAGTTCAACACATCTTCGACCCAGAGGTCGGTACCGCCGGCAAAGCAGATGCGGCCAGGGTTATATTCGGTGGCGATCGCTGCGGTCAGTTCTGCCTCGGCTAATAACCCCAACTCAACAAAAACCTGAAGTTCACGCCGTGAAATGTTCCACTCTTGATCTCGGCCCCGGAGTTGGCCGCGCTCGATTAAGGCAACCCGCCAACCCTGGCGGGCTAAAGCCGCTCCTAAAAGAATCCCCAGAGTGCCACCGCTGATTACGACATCCCAGTCTGGGTCGAAGGGGCGATCGCTGATTTGCACCACTTCTGAAGTCGGCAAATCGCCTGTACGGAGAGCTTTCCAACGGCGATCAGCAGCCTCTAGACCCACGAAGGGATTACCAGGAATCTGCGCCAAAATGGTTTGGGTAAGTGCCATAAAGATATAGGAGTTGCTTCCCCTATTCTCAGGCAAGTGGTGCGGATCTGGCTGTTGGTTCCATCAATAACAAAAACGGGGCGCATACACGCCCCGGCAGGTCTCATCATCATCACAAAGAACCCGATTGGGTCACCAGAAAAAGTCTATGCATCGAAACTTGTCTGGATTGACCACCTTGAAAATCCTTTGATGCTATCTAGAATACAAGATATGTAAATTTACGGGTAGGCGATCGCTCAACTATTTACTAGGGTCAGTGAATTTCCCGAAGGCGGAAATCCCCCTGCTCAAGGGCAGGTAAACCTGATATGTTCGACCTCCCAAGGAACTCAACCTCCGCTACTAAGCGGAGGATTTTCATCAGTTTGTATGATGATTTTCTGACAAATATCGGCAGGTCTCAAGCAGGTAGCGGCACTATCGTCAGTGCATCGATTAAACCTTGAAACAGAGGCAGCCCATCCGTGCCACCCAAAACCGCATCCGCTGCCCGCTCCGGGTGGGGCATCATGCCCAAGACATTACCCGTGCGATTAGAGATGCCTGCAATGTTGTTGAGAGAACCGTTGGGGTTGCTATCTGCCGTTACTTCTCCGGTGCTAGAAACATAACGGAAAATCACCTGCCGATTTGCCTCTAGGTCTGCCAGGGTTTCAGGGTCCGCATAGTAGCTCCCTTCTCCGTGGGCAATGGGCAATGTAATGATTGGCTGTTTCGCGTAGCCCTGACTCCAGGCAATATCTGTGCGCTCAACCCGAAGGCTAACTCGATCGCAGATGAAATGTAAGTCCCGATTACGCACTAAGGCACCGGGTAATAACCCCACCTCGGTTAAAACCTGAAACCCATTGCAAATACCCAGGACATATTTACCCGCTGCGGCATGACGCACAACAGCCTGCATTGCCGGAGAAAAGCGGGCGATCGCGCCACAGCGGAGGTAATCTCCATAGCTAAACCCCCCCGGCACAATCACGACATCAATCTCAGACAGGTCACTCTCTTCATGCCAGATCATGCGGGTCGGCTGATGCAACAGGTCGCGGGTCACATAGGCCACATCGCGATCGCAATTCGAACCCGGAAATACAATCACACCAAATTTAACTGGCTCTGCCATGACCTTTCCCCTACAACGCGCTTTCCCATGATGCCACAGGCCCACTGACCCGGCTATCAAGAAAGTAGGCCATGACTCTGATGCAAGATCAGGCTGTTGCCATCGGGATCGTGGGCGTAGATTTCCCGACCATGGGAGGCTAGCATAATTTCCCCAGTCGGGGGATACCCCAATCGGGTCAGACGGGCAATCGCCGCTTCTAAATCCGCTACTTCAAAGCACAGGCTGATACCCGCCTCCGGTGCCGAGCGCGGAGATTGACAAGCTGGGATCTTAGGACAAAAAATAGCGAGCTTGAAACCGGGCAAACGAAACTCTGCGTAGACCTGGGGAATCTGCGGATGGGGTGGCCGCTCCAAAATGCTATGATAAAAATGTACTATCCTATCCAAGTCTTGAGTGGCGATCGTTACAAACACCTCAATGGCAAACGCCTTAGATGATTCATCAATAGAAGAAGCCATATGATCAAAATGCAACAGCGTCAGAGTTTGGGCCACGTAGAGCGCTTCATCTCTGCATCTTTAGTTTTGCCACGGGGTTGATTCGATGCCAAGCATCAGTCATAAACTGAGGAGCAACGTTTTGGGTTAGCCATTTTCACAAACAGTATAGGTAGAGTATATGAGCTTGAATCATGTGACACTGGTCGGTCGAGTGGGTGGAGACCCGGATGTGAAATACTTTGAGTCGGGGAGCGTTGTGTGTAATCTGCGCTTGGCCGTTAACCGCATGCGGCGGGATGATCCCCCCGACTGGTTTAGTTTAGAACTCTGGGGCAAACAAGCCGAGGTCGCCGCGAACTACGTCCGCAAGGGGAGTTTGATTGGGGTGAGTGGCTCGCTCAAGTTTGACTATTGGAGCGATCGCACGACTGGCATCCGCCGCTCCAAACCAGTGGTGCGGGTTGACCGGTTAGAGCTATTAGGGTCTAAGCGCGATAATGAAGCCCCCATGAGTAACAGTGGCTATGACGATGAGTTTTAGAACGCTATAGGGATGAGTCTTAGAACAAGGCTGGAAGCACCTCCTAAGGGGTGAGGCTCGCAACCGATAAAACTCACCCCAAAGGTACAGCGGAGGCAAAGCAAACGCTTGACGTTTTGCGGTTCTGTTTTAGCGCGACCTCCTCCTTACATTCGCCTGGTTAAGGTGCCAGAGCAGGTCAAGCGCTTTTTGGTGCATCCGGCTTGGTGACACTGAGCGGAGTTTCTGCCATAGATTTGTCTTTGCCTGGTTCTTGATTTGCTTCGACGGCCGAAGCAGTTGTGGGGTGATCGCTGAAATTTTGATGGCTCCGGCACCCTGACCATCACAACAAACGACATTGCCCAAGAAATGAGCAGCCGATAGAAGTCACCCGCTAGAATAGAAAACCGGTGACTATTCCATCAATATCGTAAACCCATGGCCATGCCTTCCCACCGTCGTTATCACATTACTACCTTCGGCTGCCAGATGAATAAGGCCGACTCTGAGCGCATGGCTGGCATTTTAGAAACCATGGGGTATGAGTGGGTTGCAGAACCCGATGAAGCCGATCTGATTCTCTATAACACCTGCACGATTCGCGATAACGCAGAGCAAAAGGTTTACTCTTACCTGGGACGGCAAGCTAAGCGCAAACAAACCCAACCTGATTTAACCCTGGTGGTAGCAGGCTGTGTTGCCCAGCAGGAGGGAGAAAAACTGTTGCGGCGCGTACCCGAACTCGATTTAGTGATGGGGCCGCAACACGCTAATCGTTTGCAAGATCTGCTTGAAGCGGTTTTGAACGGGAGTCAGGTAGTAGCGACGGAACCTGTTCACATTATGGAGGATATCACCCAGCCCCGCCGTGATAGTACGGTGACCGCCTGGGTGAATGTAATTTATGGTTGCAATGAGCGCTGCACCTATTGTGTGGTGCCCTCTGTGCGGGGTGTGGAGCAGTCGCGATCGCCCCAGGCTATTCGCGCTGAGATGGAACTGCTGGGCCAGCAAGGCTATCGAGAAGTCACCCTTTTAGGACAAAACATTGATGCCTACGGGCGCGATTTACCTGGCACCAAGCCCGATGGCAGCCATCGACACACCTTTACAGATTTGCTTTACTTTGTCCACGATGTTCCAGGGATTGAGCGCATTCGCTTTGCCACCAGCCATCCCCGCTATTTCAATGAGCGCTTAATTCGGGCCTGTGCTGAGTTACCGAAGGTATGCGAACACTTTCACATCCCCTTTCAGTCGGGAGATAACGACATCCTGAAAGCCATGGCGCGGGGCTACACCCATGAGAAATATCGCCGAATTATTGACAAAATTCGTGATTATGTTCCCGACGCCGCTATTAGCGCCGATGCGATTGTGGGATTTCCAGGGGAAACAGAGGAGCAGTTTCAAAATACGCTGAAGTTGGTGGCAGCGATTGGCTTTGACCAACTCAATACAGCCGCCTATTCGCCCCGCCCAGGCACCCCAGCAGCGCAGTGGCAAAATCAGCTACCGGAGGAGGTCAAGAGCGATCGCCTGCAACGGCTTAACCATCTAGTGGCTCACATTGCCGCCGAGCGATCGCAGCGGTATCTAGGCCGGGTTGAAGAGATTCTGGTGGAAGCCCGCAACGAAAAAGACCCCACCCAAGTCATGGGCCGTACCCGTAGCAACCGTTTGACCTTCTTTCCGGGCAAGATTGAAGAACTGAAGGGGAAAACCCTACCCGTAAAGATCACAGAGGTACGGGCTTTTAGCCTGACCGGCGTGCCCCTTGAGGCAGCTGTTCTACAGTGATGGGCTGAGCCTGTCAGATCGATTTGCTTCAAACTCTATCCCCTGGATAGAGTTTGGCTTATCCTTTGAGCCAGACTAGCTAGCGCCCCGACTTCAAAATTGAGTGCCCCTATCCAACCCTGTCTTGATTTCCCAAGGATGAACGTCCAGTTTTCTAATGACCTGTTCTCTCCACAAATTCTCTTTCATCTCGCTGAAGAAGCGCCATAATATCCTGTGCATGGTAAGCATCTGGTTATCTGTGCTGCTTTTGACGACACTATGACTGACTCATCTTCCTCTATTCCCATCGTTTCAGGCACTGAACCTGCTCGTGATCAGCAAGTCCGGTTTAAAAGCGAGGGAGGTAAGTTGCTGATTTTGCTCCCACCAGAAGATGAAGGAGACGGGGTTAACACAGCAGCGGTTCTCACCTGGAACGAGCTTTGGCAACAGTTAAAGCAGCGTCTAGATGCGAGTGATCGCTTCTGGCAGCCCGAAACAACCGTTCACTTGATTGCCCGCGATCGCCTGTTAGATGCCCGCCAACTGCAACAGCTCGCCGATGCCCTGCTAGAGGTACAGCTTTATCTCAAGCGGGTTTATACCAGCCGTCGCCAAACGGCTGTTGCGGCTGCAACGGCTGGCTACTCTGTCGAGCAGCAATCACCAGTGGCCCATCTCAATCAGCCCGGCGCAGAGGCAGGGCAGGCCCTGGATGCCCCCCTTTATATTGAAACCACCCTGCGATCAGGGGCTGAAATTCGCCATAACGGCACCGTTGTTGTCTTCGGCGATGTCAACCCCGGCAGCGAAGTTATTGCGGCAGGTGACATCTTAATTTGGGGTCGATTACGCGGTGTCGCTCATGCGGGTGCTAAAGGGAACAGTCGCTGCGTCATTTTAGCGCTACAGTTTGAACCAACCCAAATTCGTATTGCTGATTTTGTGGCCCGTGCTCCAGAAACGCCCCCAGCACCTTATACTCCAGAAGTTGCCTATGTCTCACCCAAAGGCACGATTTGTATCGCGCGCGCGGCTGATTTTCGGCGGGTGCAACAGCAAGACAATCGAATATCCTGAAACCCAGGGGTAAGCCTTTGAATGATAAGAATAGAAAAACTTAAATGATACAAATAGAAAAATTCTGATGATACGAATAGAGAAATTTGGAATACGGAGTGAGCGGGGTAAAACCTCCGCTATAGTTAGAAAACTCAATCCCTGTAAGACGTTTTTCATACCTATTCATGAGTCGGATTATTGTTGTCACATCGGGTAAAGGTGGCGTTGGCAAGACTACAACAACGGCAAACTTGGGCATGGCGCTGGCACAGCGTGGGTGCAAGGTTGCTGTAATCGATGCAGATTTTGGTCTTCGCAATCTTGATTTACTGCTGGGTTTAGAAAATCGCATTGTCTACACAGCCGTCGATGTGCTGTCGGGGCAGTGTCGGTTAGAGCAGGCGCTGGTCAAAGATAAACGGCAACCGAACCTGGTGCTATTGCCAGCGGCTCAGAACCGCACCAAGGAATCGGTGACTCCTGAACAGATGAAGAAGCTCGTTGGAGCGCTAACACAGGCATTTCAGTACATTTTGATTGATTGCCCGGCAGGGATTGAAGGTGGTTTTCAAAATGCGATCGCCGCTGCCCGCGAAGCGCTGATTGTGACAACACCAGAGGTCTCTGCGGTACGGGATGCCGACCGGGTCGTGGGTTTACTCGAAGCCAACGGCGTCAAGACGATTCGCCTAGTCATCAATCGGATTCGCCCAACAATGGTGCAAGCCAACGACATGATGTCAGTAGAAGATGTGCAGGAAATTCTTGCCATCCCCTTAATTGGGATTGTGCCTGACGATGAGAAAGTGATTGTCTCTACCAACAAAGGGGAACCCCTGGTTTTATCAGAAACCCCAAGTCTCGCTGGCACAGCCTTTGATAACATTGCCCGGCGACTAGAAGGGGAAAAAATTGAATTCCTTGATCTGAATGTGGCAAACGACAGTTTCTTCTCGAAATTGCGGAAAGTTCTGACCAAGAAAGTATTTTGAGCAGGATGGATGCCATCAGAAAGCAGTAGGGGTGCGTTCAGCGTTTTTTGGATTAGCCAGCGTTGCGTTATGCCGTCGCTGGGTCTCTCACAGAGACAATGCATCAGCTAAAGACAACGCATCAGAAAACCCAGCTAGCGTAAGGATTGCAGCTATTCCTATCGTCCTCAGCTTTCTGACTCAAACGATCAACCTTGAGGGTCTGCGACCCATCGAAATTTGTCTAATGAAACACCCATTGGTGGTTAAATTCAACGTGACGAGTCACAAAAGCACTAAAACAAAAGCACTAAAAATTTGAGTCGGGGTAAATCCAGTATTCCCTTGCTCTTGCCAGCCTTCCATTTGGTTTAAGATTAGCATTTTGCAGCAATTCAATCTTTTTCGTTCATAATTCACTAACTGGCGTTAATTTGTTACCTTTTGCCTTGCGTTGCCTTGCGCCACTTTCTCCTCACTTGTCATTCTCTATGTTGCAATGCTGATTGAACTCTTAGAACGTCTTTTCTCGCGCCACGACAGCAGTCGCCAAGCCGCCAAAAATCGCCTGAAGTTAGTGTTAGCCCATGATCGCACCGATTTGCCGGCAAATACGATGGAAGCGATGCGCCGCGAGATTCTTGAGGTTGTCTCGCGCTATGTGGAGTTAGATACAGACGGAATGGAGTTTGCCCTGGAAAATAACCAGCGCACTACGGCTTTAATTGCCAACCTCCCGATTCGACGCGTTCGCCCCATGGGGGAAGGCACGGGAGAACGTACCGCCGCATCGGCAGAAGCCGTTGTCGAATCCTCAGAAAGTTCGACCCAGCTCGAAATTCCAGTTGAGGTGGCAACGACTCCTGCTGAATCGGTATCAGAGCCTGATTCAGCCGATGGCACTCCTGAAATTGAGCCATTGCCGCCTGATTTCTTAGAAACCCTTCCAGCGGAGCTGGAGATGACTCAGTCAGAGTCGGTAGGCTCTTAAGAGCCGTTTGGCCCAACTTTCTTTTGGCCCAACTTTCTATAGCCAAGGCAAATGTAGTCAAGGCAAGCCGTCCTGATGGATGGCTAAAAAGGTGCAGCCGGAGCAGCCGGGGGGCTGATTAATTGTTGCCATTCCTTGATTTGTTGCTGGGCTTGGGTTGTCGCTGCTGCACCGGACGGAATTTTTTGGGCGATCGCGATCGCTGTGCGGATATCATTGGCCTCTGCCCGATCTACCGCTAGTTGCAAAAGCTGCCAGCTCCAGCGATCAATAGCATCATCGGCTTCCCCCCGCAATGGACTGGAGGGTGCCACCTGGTCGGCCTTGGCAATGGCAGCCGTGAGGGCATCCACCGTCCCTAACCGAGCGACTTGATTGGCCTCGGCTAAATTTGTTTGCGATTGGGCCAGAATAGCCTGCTGTTGAATGGCTTGTCGCCAATTTTTGAGGTCTGCCTGCGCTTCCTGGTAGTAGGCCTCCCCTCTGGGAATTTGGGCTGCCCACTGAATCGCCGTCGGCAAGTCGCCCATACTGGCGTATTGGCGCGCCTGTTCGAGATAGGGTTGGTTCTGAATCGCCTGAATTTGCCAGCGCCACTGCCGGATTTTTTCTTGGGCTTCACCGTAGAGGGCGCGCCCCTGGCGGACTTGTTGAGCCTGGGTAATAGCCGCTTGCAAAGCGACGGGATCGCCAGCGACAGCATACTGGTCGGCCTGGTTCAGAATTGGCCGATCTTCAATCGTTTGCAGTTGGTTGCGCCAGTCCTGAATTTGGCGTTCTACTTCTTCGCGGCGGGGGCTGGTATGACTAATCATACTGGCCTGGGTGATCGCTGCCGCCAGGTCTTGCGTATTGCCCGACTGAGCGATGTTTTTCGCTTGCTGGAGGCGACCAATGGTTTCAATTTCTTGCCGCCAGCGGGCAATCCACTGTTGAGCTTGCTTAGCCAGGGGTCGATTGCTCTGGATTTGCTGGGCTTCGGCGATCGCCCCTTCTAGATCAGCCACATTGCCCTGCCATGCCTGGTATTGAGCATTCGCTAGAATACTCAAATCCTGCGCCTCTGCCTTGAGCTGCCCCACATTCGGCACCTGGCTTAAGAGATTCAAAGCCCCCTGGACATCCCGCTGATTAATTAAGGTTTGAGCATGGGTCAGCATTTTACGCCCAATCTCAGGAATCACCTTTTTCTGGGCGGCCTCATAAACAAAGCTCTTTGCTGAAATCCCCTGGGCGATCTTCAGTGCCTTCAGCAGACGCTCACTGCCGCCCTCGTCGGCTAAACGCTCAGCCTCATAGAGCTTATTCCCATCGATCCGGGCCAGATCAATAGTTTTGATCAGGGTATCGTAGCGAGTCGTTTGCCAATACTTGTTTTCCACATTCAACAGCCGCACAGCTTGCTCAAACGCCCTGCGATACTGTCGTTGGCGCAACTCCTCTTCAGCCTTTTTCTGAATTGCTTCGGCCTTAGCCCAAATGGTTTCCCATTCCTTTACTCGTTCCTCTACTAACTCATAGGCTGAGGTCTGGGGAGGAATCTGCCGCGCTGCTGCGATCGCTTCTTTAATTTTGCCTTCGTGGAAGATTTCTTCTGTTTGATTGAGCACCTGGGTAGACCACTGCTCAATCAACCGATCCGCCTCCTGCCTAAGGGCATGGCTTTCTGGGAGAGAATCAACCAGTTTGATCGCCTCTAGCAAATCCTTCGCCGTGCGCTTGCTGGCAGCCAGACGCGCACACTCAAATCGCAGTGAAGCCGGAGCAAGGGGCCAAAAAATCGCCGGGCAGTTAGGCAAAGCGGGTACACCCAAAAGCGAACTAGCGGCAACCACTGCGGCTCCGCTACAACCCACAACCGCCAGACTTCCCCAAACGTACCACTGGCCGAGCCAACTCCAGCGCGAGCTGATTTCTAAGGAGGCGGCATCGGCAGGGTTCATAGTCTGAGGGACGACCGCATCGGATGAAGCGACGGCAGCCGCTTGAAAGGTATGCGCTCTAACTGTTGTCGTCGCCGTGGGCTTTACTCTCGATAGGCTCGCGGCCCTATCCCCCCCCCGACGCAACTTGGGCTGGCCTAGGAGGGGGCGCAGTTGCTTTAAGCGGTTGCCTGCGGGTTGTTTAGCCTTAGCTTGTTGGCGATTTTTATCCATAGCTTGTGCGATCGCGCGCTTATCACCCTGCTCAATTATCCTCAGAGTTGTCACAGACCCTGAGTTACCTATGGCTAAATGTCATCAGGCCGTGCTAGTAAACAGCCCTGACTCAGGGAAAGGTTATGAAGGTTCAACCAGCCGAAACACACTTTTGCCACAGTATCATGCAATCCTACTGATAATCTTCAGAAAAACAAGCCCCTGTCAGCCACTTTTTATCGCTATCGCCGGGTTGCTGAGTCGGGTGCCTGTCACTTCTGCCCCTCGTTGACTGACAAAATTTCTTTTCGCTGGCAGATGGAGGTCGCGTCTACAGAGGCAAAACCTGTGCAGACGGGTTTTCGGTAGGGTTTTCGGTAAGAGTCGAGAGTCAGCGGAGGCCGACTTTGTTGAGGTAGCAGCGGTTTCAACCGCCTGGTACCTAGGTTTTGTCAGTCCATCAGCTTCTGCCCTCACCCTCAATCCCTCTTCCAATTTGGGAGAGGATTTTGAGATGGCTCGGCTCCTCTTCTCCCAGGTTAGGAAGGGGCTAGGTAGGGGCTGAGGGCCTGCAAAGGTAACAGGTAAGGGGGTGTGGGGCGCTACTCCTGTCCCCCCCGGTCTCAATCCGGTGTTTATAGCTATCACTGATTTGGTTCAGAACAAACTCAGTTGAATGTCATTCGAGTTTGGGGGTAGCTTGCGGCGGGTTGATTTGCGAGGAGCTATATCCACATGAGCAACAAACCAGGTGCGCAGGGCGCTGGCCTGGTATTCATCCAGCGCGTCTAAAGCCAGCGGTGGCGGAAACAAACCTGGTATGGTTTGGGCGGCCCAACTCACCTCACTGAGAATGCGATCGCTGCCAAAGGGCGTCAAGTCTCCGGGCAGTTGGGCCAAAAACGGTAAAACATTCTCCTGGCCTAAAAAGTTTTGGCGTTGCCGCTCTAGCTGCTTTACCCGCCGTCGCCGAGCGGTTTTGTAATCCAGAATCGGGGCTGGGTAACCATTCACCCGGGGGGGGTTACCCAGCAAAGCAGGCGGTACTGCTGCTAACTCAGGTAGCCAGCGTTTAATAAACAACCCTTCTGGATCGCAGCGATCAATCGCGACCTGTTCTGGGTTGTAAATTCGTGTCCAGGTTTTGTCGAGGCAATGGGTCACCCCCGCCTGCATCGCCCACTGGTAATGGTCAATGGGGCAATCTCCATCGATCAGGTGGCGCATAAAGTGGAGTGCCCCCCAGCGCCAGTCCATCCCCATCAGGTTACTGAGAAAGCTGGAGTAAAGCGCACGGCTGCGAAAGTTGAGTTCTAGCCATCCCCCAGTGGCCTGGAGGCAGCGAGCCGCCGCATCCACAATCGGGAAACCCGTCATTCCGGCTTGCCAGGCTTGATAAAGATCTTCATCAAATTCCCATCCGTCTTGGTCAAAAACGGTGTAAAGCGATCGCACCTCCAACTGGGGCAAATAGCGAAACCGCTGGGCAAAGCCACTCCCCCAGCGCATCCGGGCAATCAGTTGCTGACGACTAAGTTGCACCCGGCGGTCAATGGCAGGTGCCAGGCGCTGCACGGTTTTGTAACACTCTCGAATCGAAATCGCCCCAAACTTGATGTGGGGACTCAGGCCCGTTGTCGCTCGCGCACCCGGATAGGAAAGCTGCCAATAATAGCGATCGCTCTTTTCCTCCCAAAAATCCTGCAAAAACTTTCTGGCAGCCTGGGTTCCAGCCGGAGGAATCGGCTTTTCATCCGCCTTTAACCCCAAATCAGCCAGCGTAGGCAGGGGGTCACTGGAAACATCGGCAGGCACCTGGATGCGCCCAGGGGCAGGAATCAGATCGGCCTCCATGTGGGAGTACCAGAGTTGGCGATACTCTGCATAGGGGATCAGATCAGGTGTTGTAGCCGCTGGCTCAAACCAACGAATTTTTAAGCCCTCCTGGGCCAAAACCTGGTTCAGGCGAGCATCCCGGACTCGCCCATAAATCCGCTCAAAGTCGATGTGGGCATAGATGCCGTCTGCACCCATTGTCCGAATCAGTTGGGGGAGCACCTGCACCGGGTCACCCTGGCGCAAAATCAAGCGCCCACCGCGATCGCGCAAGTCCTGATCTAAGCTGCGGAGACACTCCAGCATAAATGCCACCCGCGCTACAGCCGTTTCAGGATGGTGCAATAGCGCCCGATCAAAGATAAACACCGGAATCACTGCCCCCCGGCGTGCCGCCCGATCCAGGGGCGCATGGTCGTACATCCGCAGATCACGCCGAAACCAGACAATCGTGCGATTCATACTGTCCGTTCAGCCAAGACGACTCTTAACTTATCTTTACACAATTTTTGTCCCTACGTTCTTTCCTAAAAGCTTGCTCAGGAGTGCGATCGCCATTCAGCGCTCAGAGCCAGTATGAATTGCCCTCATCCCCCTTTCTTGAATGCCTGTCAGGGCTATACCTTGCTCCCATTGAGTGCGGGGGCGAGAGATCCAGTTTCCTTTCCCTTTAGCAAAAGGCCAGGGTGAGGGCGAATTGGGTCATTCCTATCCAGATTCAGCACCGCCGAGAAGGGGAAGCGGGGTATCGGCTGCTGCAAGCGTTAGAAATTGTGCGCTCAGATGCTTACAACCTTCTCTTCTGGCTTCTTTACCTTCTTCCTTAATAAGGCCCAAACATCATGTTAGCCGGTGCATTTGGGTCATCACTGTAGTAGAAATCATCGATCAGTTGGAGAATCTCGTCTTTAGTTAAAAACCCATCTTGATCAGTATCCAGCGCTGGATAGACGATGTCAGCATACACTGGCGAGACATCATGAACTTTGAGCAACTCGGCCCATTCTTGCTGACTTAACCCACCATTTTCGTCTCGGTCAAAAGCATCCAAAAGGGCAACTGTTCGCGCTCGAATCTGTGCATCATACTTAGAACTATCGCCCAGAATTTCGTCGTGATACTCTAACCATTCCTTGAGGCTAACTTTTTGATCGTGGGTGCCATCTGCTTTTTGCAGCAGGCACTTCCAGTCGTGGGTAAACTGGCTCATCAAAGTTTGGCACTTAATCGAGCGGAGTCCCAAGTTCCTGGATGCCGCAATTTTCTTGGCCAGGTTTTCGTAGTCTTCGGCCAGCAGATAGCCATCACAGCGCGTATCGTACATCGCAAAGAGCTTGGTGAGTTTGCGCTTTTGCAAGTCGGTCAACATGATTGAAGTTCCTTACTAGAAATTTAGGCGAGGTGACGGTCTCAAAAGGGTGGTTAGTGCGATCGCCGGTGATACTTGAGAAAGTTAGAGAACTGAGAGGGGCTAGTCAATCCGTTCATGTCACTGGAGCAGTTTGAGCCAGATTCGCCGGATCTAATGTCTTTTGCCGGTACTCCAAGCGATCTGCCACTCAAACTTTACCAGCCTGTTCGACTTCTGTCCTTGGAAAGCAATCTTGCTAGACCGCTAAGCTAGCTTTGCTAAAGAGTAGCCTATGGAAAGGAGCAAGGGAGAAAACAGGTTAGACAACCCATAAGTCAACATTTGATAACTTTTTACCAGCGTGGGACTGAGTTAGGTCAAGCCATTGTCATACAATGAATGACTGTCTTTCAAAACGAGTTTAGACCCTAGAATCAGCCGGTGTATTTCTGACTGAGTATTCTGACTGAAATGACCGATGGGGCTTGTTGCAAGAGACTAACCTCCAGTTTTGAAGCATGCTTTAGTTACTATTCGCGTCTGCCCTTAAGGGTTTAACCGCTATGACCTCTGAAATCCGCTTTTTGATGTGTGCTCCGAATCACTACGATGTGGACTATGTGATTAATCCCTGGATGGAGGGAAATATTCACAAATCTTCCCGCGATCGCGCCGTTGAGCAGTGGGAGAAGCTATATCACATCATCAAAGAGCGGGCGATCGTCGATCTAGTGCAGCCCCAGGTGGGAGTGCCGGATATGGTGTTTACGGCGAATGCAGGGCTAGTATTAGGCGAGAATGTCGTGCTGAGTCGGTTTTATCACAAGGAACGGCAGGGAGAAGAGCCGTTCTTCAAACAGTGGTTTGAGTCTCAGGGCTATCACGTGTTTGAGCTACCTAAGGACTTGCCCTTTGAGGGGGCCGGAGATGCCCTTTTTGATCGGGAGGGGCGGTGGCTCTGGGCGGGTTATGGGTTCCGCTCGGAGTTAGATTCTCATCCTTTGATTGCGAAGTGGTTGGATGTGGAAGTGCTCTCGCTGCGCTTGATGGATGAGCGCTTTTATCATCTAGATACCTGTTTTTGTCCCCTTACCGATGGCTATTTGCTGTATTACCCACCTGCCTTTGATGCTTACTCAAATCGCCTGATTGAGTTGCGGGTGCCCCCCAGCCGCCGAATTGCGATCGCTGAAGAGGATGCCGTTAACTTTGCCTGCAATGCCGTCAACATTGATCGCACGGTGATTATGAATCAGGCAAGCGCAGGGTTGAAACAACGCCTCCAGGCCATTGGCTTTGAGGTGATTGAGACGCCGTTGACCGAGTTTTTAAAAGCCGGAGGTGCGGCAAAATGTTTGACGCTGAGGGTAACAGAGCCGGTGCGGGCAGAAGTGCACGCCAATGCCGCGATCGAAACTCGCATTATTCAAATGGAGGGGCACCTGCTCGATGCGGGGCTGATTAACCGGGCGTTGGATTTAATCGTGGACATGGGAGGTAGCTTCCAGGTATTGAATTTCAACCTAGGTGTCCAGCGGCAGAGTACTTCGTCCGCAGAAATTAAAGTATCGGCTCCCTCCCATGATGCCATGGAAGAGATTATGAGCCAGTTGATTGACTTGGGGGCCGTACCTCGTCCCCAGGAAATCTGCGATATCAATTGGGAAACCGTAGAGATGGCGGGGGTCGCGCCCGATGACTTCTATGTCACAACCATCTACCCCACAGAGGTGCGGGTCAACTGCGAATGGGTGAAGGTGCATAACCAGCGGATGGATGCGGCCATTGTGGTCAGCAATACGCCGGACGGGGTAACCGCCCGTTGCAAGCTATTGCGAGACTTGCAGGTGGGCGATCGCGTCATCGTTGGGGTCGAAGGCATTCGCACGGTGCGTAAGGCTGAGTCGCGCGAGCAACGTAATGCTCAGGAATTTGGTTTTATGGGGGCGGGGGTCTCCAGCGAACGCCGGGTAGAGTTGGTTGTTGAGCAAATCGCATGGGAACTGCGCCAGATCCGCGATCAGGGAGGCAAGGTAGTGGTCGTTGCAGGGCCAGTGGTGATTCACACCGGTGGTGGTGAGCATCTCTCTAAGCTGATTCGCGAGGGCTATGTGCAGGCCTTGCTGGGAGGCAACGCGATCGCTGTGCATGACATGGAGCAAGCCATGCTAGGCACCTCCCTAGGAGTTGATATGAAGCGGGGCGTTTCAGTGCGGGGCGGCCATCGTCACCACCTCAAGGTGATTAACACGATTCGGCGCCATGGCAGTATTGCCAACGCGGTAGAGGCAGGGGTTTTGACCAGTGGTGTTTTTTATGAATGCGTGAAAAACAATGTGCCTTTCTCTCTGGCTGGTTCCATTCGCGATGATGGGCCCCTTCCCGATACGCAAATGAATCTGGTAAAAGCTCAGGAAGACTACGCTCGCTTGATTCAGGGAGCCGATCTGATCTTGATGTTGTCTTCGATGTTGCACTCGATTGGGGTCGGTAATATGACACCAGCCGGGGTGCGCCTTGTCTGCGTTGATATTAACCCCGCTGTTGTTACAAAACTCAGCGATCGCGGTTCGGTGGAATCCGTGGGTGTCGTCACCGACGTTGGTTTGTTCCTGAGTTTGCTCGTGCGCCAGTTGGATAAGCTCACCAGTCCCTATCGGTTGGCCCAACCCGTGGGATAACGGGTATAAATTCCCGAGGTTGCTTCGGCGCTGTCTAACCAGTGCCGGAAATGCCACTAACGCACAGATTTTTCCCTTAAGTTTGCTGACTTTTTCCTGCTGGATCCTAGCAGGAATGCTACGATGCCCATGCGAACCCATGGGTTAAAGGAAAAAGCCGCTCCTCCACCCTGACGATTCAAACAATCAGGGAATTTAGCCCCTCCCTTTTGGTTAAGGAATGATTGCTTTTGAACAATGGTCTGGGCTAGGGTTGCCCCTAAAGTTGTATGTCAAACAAATCCCTCGGTCTGAGCGATCGCCTCTATCACTACCTGCTCTCGGTTTCGCTACGAGAACCAGAAATTCTCAAGCAACTAAGGCAAGAAACCGCCACCATGCCAAACTGCAATATGCAAATTGCCCCCGAGCAGGGACAGTTCATGGCACTGTTGGTGCAGTTACTGGGGGCGCAAAAGGCCCTGGAAATTGGCGTATTTACTGGCTACAGTTCTCTAGCTGTGGCCCTAGCCCTGCCACCCGGCGGCAAACTTATCGCCTGTGATATCCGCGAAGACTACACCGCGATCGCCCGCCGCTACTGGCAGGCGGCGGGGGTTGCCTACAAAATTGACCTGCGTCTGGCTCCTGCGCTAGAAACGCTCGATGCCCTGCTGGCCGCTGATCATGCTGGCACCTTTGACTTTGTTTTTATCGACGCAGATAAAGAAAATTATGCAGCCTACTACGAGCGATCGCTGGCCCTGATTCACTCTGGGGGCCTGATTGCGATCGATAACGTTTTGTGGGATGGGGCTGTTGCCGACCCGGCAGTGCAAGATGCAGCCACCGTCGCCATCCGGGACTTTAATCAAAAGTTGTACCAGGATGAGCGCGTTCGGCTAAGCATGGTACCCATTGCAGATGGCCTAACTCTAGTGATGAAACCTTGAGGGCGCTGCAATGCTGAGAAGCCGTTACACTGAGACAATAAGCAGATTTCTAGGATTGTCATGAGACGACACGGTCAACTGCTGATTGTTTTGACCCTGCTGGTTCTAACATGGGGATGGTCAATCCCAGCCCAGGCAGCAAATCTACCCGTTGGTCAGCCTTATCACCAGCAATACCTGCCCCCACCCTCCTACAGCAATGCAGAGCTAGCGGGGCAAGACTTTTCTGGGCAAACCCTCCGAGTTGCCGAGTTTTCCAACGCTAACCTCAATCGCGCAAACTTTACAAATGCCGACTTGAGTGGAGCCGTATTCAGTGCCTCTACCATGACTGAGACCAACCTCCATGGTGCCAACTTAACCCAAGCAATGATCGACTCGACGCGGTTAATTCGGGCCGATTTGAGTGATGCCCTGTTAGAAGATGCCATTTTGCTACGCACCGAGTTTGAAGCAGTCGATATTACTGGCGCAGATTTCACCAACGCAATGCTTGACGGTGCCCAGATCAAGCAATTGTGCCAGGTAGCCAAAGGCCAGAATTCTAAAACCGGCGTTATCACGAAAGAATCTCTGGGGTGTCGGTGACCCATGGTTCGTCAGAAAAATTTCGACGCGCACATGGCATCGACTCTAAGTCGGTCGTTCTAATAAGTCGTCCTGATTATTATTAGCCTCGATTAACTGTAAACAGGGGAGAGTAGTGGCTATGCCCCCAAAAGACAGGGGGTTCGGCCCCCTTACCCCGCAATCAACTTCAATTTGCTTGCGCCTAGCTATTCAGCAACCGCACTCGCCCACTGGTTAAGCAGCGCGGGGGGTGGCCAGGCAGGCTGAGCTGTAACCGCCCCTGGGCGTCAATCCCAATCGCGGTGCCGATCAGGGTTTCACCACCTAACTCAACCTGGATGGTTTGATTCAATAAAGCATCTCGATAGTGTAACTCTGGCAACAAAAGAGTGAGGCTAGGAGCCGCCTCGCGGCAACCCGCCTGCTCCAGCCAGCCAGCTATTTGACAGAGGTACTTGCGGAGTTGTTGCAGCAGTGCCCATTCGCTGGGCACCTCCGAAGAGAGATGATGCAAACTAATCGGGTTGCCTATCATGGCAATATCTAGTCCTGCCTGGGCAAAGTTGACACAACGGTTAAGGCCAACGCCTACAATCACCCGCGGGCGATCGCAGGAAGAAGAACGCATTTCGCACAGAATCCCAGCTAATTTGCGCTGATTCGCCCATATGTCATTGGGCCACTTTAGCTGTAACACGCCTCGCAGGTGCGGCAACAACCCTTCAATCGCAGAAATGACCGCCAGCCCAATTGCCAGGGTTAGACCTGGCAACTGAGCCATAAGCAACCCATCCAACACAAAACTAGCGGTTAAGCTCCCCGCTGGGGCATACCATACCCTCCCCTGCTGCCCCCGACCTGCCGTTTGCTGTCGGGTAAACACACAGTCGCCATGGCTTAATTGCTCACTGTGCTGCAATGCCCAGGTATTCGTGCTGTCGCATTCTGGGAGCCAATGCAACCAATCGAATAAAGCATTGGGTGGGGTGTTTTCCATTTGAGAACCAAAGCTATTTATACGTCAATTTGGCAATCAGGAAGATTTTTTGGAAATTTTGAGCCAATCTTTTGCAATGGTCACAGATTTCACCAATAATTGACCAGTGTCCTAGTCTAGATGACGGTATCCCTATGCCTTGTTGCGCGACCTTGGCTGAGTTGGTGACGGTGACGAATGCAACGCTGATTGCGGCGACAGGAGATAAGCTCAACGTTTCCACGATGGGCCTAACGACCGATAGCCGCAGTCTACAGGCGGGGCAAGTGTTTGTGGCATTGCGGGGGGAAAAGTTTGATGGTCACGATTTTGTGACGATAGCCGCAGCCAAAGGCGCG
>CALIDI010000042.1 GCA_938023035.1 uncultured Leptolyngbyaceae cyanobacterium
CCACTTGTTGCAATTGTTGGACTAGCTCATCGAGACTTTCTTTGACTTTAACCGAGGTGACTCCAGCCATTGCAGAGGGAATCTAAACTACCCTCTCAGTCTACTCTATTTGCCCTATATCCAATTTAAATCGGTATCACCCTGTCTCCCCTTACTCAAGCGTCTTACCATGCTGATTGGGGCGATCTCACAATCAGACATTGCTGAAATGATATGAATCACCCCATTCGCCCTCTCTCTAGGGCTCTCTCAAAGGAAAGGAAAACTGGATCTCTCGCTTCTTTCTCCCCAGGGGGGAGGGTATAGACCTGACGGGCATACCAGCAAGGGGAATGCGAGCCATTCATCCCTTTGTTTAACAACGCCTAAAATTATGATGACGAAGGTGTAGGCAGCAAAATTGGTAATCAGTCACCCACTGGCGTTGTTAAACATCCTCCAGTTAGCGAACCCAGCCTTACCGGTAGGGGCTTATAGCTACTCTGAAGGGGTGGAATTTTTGGTGCACTGTGGCACGATTCATAATCAAGCCACCCTAGAGGACTGGCTCAGGGCAGAGTTAAGCTATGGCTCGATCCGTCTGGATGGGGCCATGCTGGTGCGGGGTTACCAGGCGATGATCGCCCGTGATTGGCAAAAGCTAGTTGGTTGGAATGCTTGGCTCTCAGCCAGTCGCGAAGCAGAAGAACTCCGGTTACAAAGCTGGCAAATGGGGCGATCGCTGCTGCGCCTGCTCCGTGACTTACAGCCTGCCCTGGAGCCGATTCCCGCTGACTTAGAAGCAGAGTGCCATTTTGCGATGGCCTATGCGATCGCAGCCGTTCATTGGCAAATTGACCTGCCAGCGGCACTACTAGGCTACCTCCAGAGTTGGGCAATGAACCTGGTCAGCGCTGGGGTCAAGTTAATTCCTCTGGGGCAAACGGCAGGGCAACAACTATTACTCAACCTACAACCGGCGATCGTGACGGCTACTGAAGTAATCCTCAACCTGCCAGATACCCATTTGGAAAGTTGCGGTTGGGGGCTGGGGCTGGCCAGTATGGCCCATGAGACTCAGTATTCCCGCCTGTTTCGGAGTTGACTTGGGGTTTGCACTCTGCTCGAAAGCCGCACTGCCTACCAGCCACTGCTTAACTAACGGCGGCGTTGCTCCATATTAGCCAGTTGCAGCCTGAGCCGCGCGACGCGCTGAGTATCTTGAAGGGCTTGGGCTAAGGTGATGGCTGCTTCATAGGTTTGTCGCGCAGCGGGGTGATCTCCTGCTAGCTGGTAGGTTTCTGCCAGCTTTTGCAGCGTGTCTAGCTCGAGGGGCGCATTTTCACGAAATTGGGCAATGTCTAGTCGTTCCTTCAGTAATTCCACCGCCTGACGATAGCTTTGACGCTGATTGAAAATACGCACCAGGCCATCAATCGCTGTGATCTGGTTGGTGCGATCGCGATTTAACCGACTCAGACGCATCGCTAGCCCATAGTACTTTGATGCTTCTCCCCCATTTGCTTGGGTTTGATAAAGCTGCCCCAGTAAATTGAGCGTAGCTGCCTCCATTACCGGGTCACCCGCTCGCCGGCTGGCCCGCAAACTTTGCTGATAGTGGTCTGCCGCTTTCTGATAATCTCGCTGAGAGAAGGCTAACAACCCCAAACTATCGCGAGATTGGGCCTCACCTTGACGATTTTGGGTGGAGAGGGCAAAGTTCAGCGCTTCATCAAACAAAGCCTGGGCTGACCGCACTCCGCCGCGCTGCAATAACACCCGCCCTAAACTATTGAGGGCGTAAATCTGACCATGTTGATCGCCCCGATCACGGGCAATGGCGAGTCGTCGCCGAAAGACGTCCTCGGCCTCCGTCAATCGCCCGGTTGCCCAGTAGGCCCCACCGAGATAGGTATAAACAATACCTTGAGCCGGTACATCTCCCAGGGCTTGATAGCGATCAAGGGCTTTTTGCCAAGTGGCGATCGCCTCCCTGAGCCGTCCAGATTCCTCTAAGCGCCGCCCTTCCTGCAACCACTGATCGGCCTGATCCCGCTCGGTTCCGGGAGGGGCCACATTAATGGGGTTGCGAAGTTTTTGCTGCAATGGGATGGATTGGGCCTGTGCCGTGCCTATTATTGTGTAAATCCACACAGGTACGATGGCGATCGCCAACGGCCAACGGCTGCTACTGCGGATGAAACCCCTACCCATACAACTTGTTCCAAACGGCTACGACTTCGTCCTTTAGGGGTGGGAATCAGGCATCAGTTTACCGGCGCAAATGGGCTAAACCTGTTTTTTTCCGATCCTGAGAGGGACAACCCCACGGCGGTGAAATCCACCCCCTGTCTGCGCTGCAAAACCGAAACCCAACCGCTCATCCTCTTCTCTAAGCAGGCACTTCTGTATCTACCTGAGGATGGAGGGGGTTGCGCTCCAGGTAAATTTCTTGAATATCGGCTGGTAAGGCCGATTGTAACAGGCGATAGCCCTCCTGTAACCGCGATCGCACCTCAATGGGAGAAATCACTTCGCCTTCGGCATGCAGATAAGCTGAAATACGGGTTTCGCTCCAGCCAAAGGTTTGAGCCATCAGCACAATAATCCGCAAGTCTGGTGTTAACTGCTCCAAAGCGCGCTCAACGTAGCACCAGAGCGGGGGAGATGCCTCCTGCAAGTTGTAGTGGATTGCCTCAACGGGTGGCAAGTTTGCCTGGTTAATGCAAATCGCCGTGACATTAATCAACCAGTTTTGTAGCGTCATGACCACTCCGCTACTGGCACTGATCGACCGAAGATCCAGCCCTCCTAGCTCATAAAACACATGTCGCCAGGTTGTCGCAAACAGGTAGTCAGCCTGCACAGGTGATCGGGCTGAATGTTGAATTAAGGTATACACCATGGGGCAGTAGCGACAAAAAAAGGCGACAAAATATTGTCCCCGGTCAGGATGGCGTTGCAGCAGGGTTAACAAATCCTGATCGCTGTAATGGCTCAGGGCCTTAACGATAGGATGGTTGCTTTCGGGAAATGTTGGAATTTGCACAGCTGGGTCACCGCCTCAGGAAAGACTAACGCCACTCAAACAGGTCTTTAGGAGACTATAGACGCTTTTGCCCAAATAGACACAACTTTTCAAAAATGGTTACGCAGTGCAACAGATCCCGATTGAGTGCTTGGTGTTACGGGCTTCTACCAGCTAAAATCGCCACTCCAAACCTCAAAATGGTGTGAGAAGTCCCCTGAAAAATTCCATGACTTTTCCCAAGTTAAATCCCATGACTTTTCCCAATTACCCAATGCCGCCGAAAAAAGCGCGAGAGGGATGATTCTTCTAAATTGAGGCAAATCGGACGACCATGGGGACAGGTGCGAGGATGACGGGTTTGCTGCCACTGATCAATCAACTGCTGCATGGCAGCCAGGGTGAGGGGCGTGCCATTGCGAATCGCGGTACGACAGGCCACCGCAACCTGAGCCGTTTGCAAATCGCCACCCAGGCTGAGTTCCAGTAAGGCCGCTGCACAGTCTTCTCGCTGCACCAGGGGTTCTGGCGCGTTACGTACAGCCCAAAGGGCTTCGCCAAACGGTTCCAGCTCAATCCCCAGCCGCTGGAGTTGCTCCACTTGGGCAGGGGTGATTTGTTTGAGGAGAATGGGCGCGGGTAACGGTGCCAATTGCCAGCGATCGCACAGTTGTTCATACAATACTCGTTCATGAGCAATATGCTGCTCAACCAGCCAAACCCCGCTAGGGTGCTCGACGACAATGTAGGTATGATGCAGTTGGGCGACGGCTCGCAAGGGCAGGGGCGGGGTTGCCGCCGGCACCGGATTCCCTACTACCGAACCATCCCTAGAATAGTCACCTGCGACCGAGTAGGACCCTGCGGCCTCGCTAACCTTGAGGAGTTGGCTCACCCGCTGGTTTGTGAGGCGATCGGGGAGCGTTTCTGAGTTTAACTGCAAGATTTGATCCATCGCGGCCACAACCTGATTGCACCAAAAGTCAAAGGGCTGGAGATAAATTTCGGTTTTGGCCGGGTGGCGATTCCAATCAACGGCGGCGGGTTCGACCTGGAGGTGCAAAAAGCAAACGGGGAAGCGATCGCGGGGAAGGGTGCGGCGAAGCGCTTGCAAAATCACCTGCTCTAGCTCAGGCAGGTTGACACAGCGCCCATTCACCGCAATCTTGAGCCAGTCAGGGCGGCGGCGATGGCACCGATCTGGCAGACCTAGCAATAGGTAAAGAGAACGCTGAGGTAATCCTGTCAGGGCCATGGTAACGGGCGCAGATATCAGGGGTGGTGTTTCTCCTCCAGACAACTCCAGCCGCCATTCACGCAGATCGGAGGGCTGTACGTCGTGCAGAATCTGCGGCAGAATCTGCTGGGCTGACGGGGCACCATAAAGGGTGAGCCAGGGTTGATCCTGCTGTTGCACCTGCCAGGTGACATGGGGATGGCACAGTGCCATCTGGTAGAGGGTCAACTGGATGGCTCGCATCTGCTGAGGTAGGGCTGACATGGCCTGACGTCGGCTTGGCCAGCAGTCAAAGAGCTGTTTAACCGTAACAATGGTGCCAGGAGCAATGGCGATCGGCTCAATTTGAGCGGCTTCCCCCTGGGCCGTATAGCGCACTTGCCACCCTGTTGTCTCGGTCGAGCAGCAACTGGCAATGGTTAACTCTGCCAACCGGGCTAGGCTATGGAGCGCCTCACCGCGAAAGCCTAAACTCATGACCTGGGCTAAATCTGCCAGAGTGTGAATTTTGCTAGTGCTATGGGGGGATGCTGCCTGAATCAGGTCGGCTAGCGACATCCCCTTGCCATTGTCAGCAACGCGGATCTGCCACTGCTGGGGATAGAGATCAATCACTAGGCGAGTGGCCCCGGCATCCAGGCTATTTTCAACCAGCTCTCGCACAACCGCCGCCAGCGAGTCAATGACCTCGCCCGCTCCAAGTAAATCCACCACTTCCCCTGGTAGGGCAAAGATTTCAGCCATTTCTTCTGGTCGGGTGCATTGTTTCAGCGAACGGGTGGTTCTTACAAAGTCCTTACTGCCTGCGGCTCTAGCTCGCCGTGTCAATCAGCGAGGGCTAAGGGTATCTTGTAGAGCCTGTTGTAACCGCAGTAAGAGGCGGTTATTTTCTGCTGGGGTTCCGATCGTTAGGCGCACGCCTTTGCCAATGTGACGAATCCAGGTGCCCTCTGCTTTCAGGGCTTGGGTAATTGCCGCCAAAGCGGCTTCTGGTTGATCGGTGACTGCAGGCTTTAGCTGCCCATAGAGAAAGTTAGCATTGCTGGGCCAAATTTGCAGGGTGGGTATTTGCTGGAGGGCCTGGGAGAGGCGATCGCGCTCTTGCCAAATCATCCGAATTGCCATCAACAATTCTTGTCGATGGGCCAGTGCCAGCAGGGCTGCGACCTGGGCAAAGCTCGGCAGATTATAGGGAAGGCGCACCTTTTCTAGGGTTGCGATCAGCTCTGGGTGGGCAATTCCGTAACCAACCCGATGGGCCGCCAGGCGAAACGCCTTTGAAAAGGTACGCAAAACTAGCCAGTTAGGTCGGTTGAGCAGTTCAGGTACCACTGTTGTCTGGCTAAACTCAAAATAGGCCTCATCAATCACTACCAGGATGTGCTCTGGCAAATGGCGCAGCCAGTCCATCTCAGCCTCAGTCAACGCATTGGCCGTGGGAGAGTTGGGATGAACCACAAACACGACACGAATCGGTGGCTGCTGGGTTTGGGCGATCGCAGCTTGAGCTGCCGCTAGCTCAATCGCAAAGTCGGTAGGCTGGCGATCCACTGTAATCGCAGGAATTCCCAAGGTTTTTGCCAAAATTCTATACATAGAAAAGGTCGGGTTTGCCACCAAAATCGAGCCTTCTCCCCCCAGGCAGGTGGCAATCAATACTGAACGGATCAACTCATCAGAGCCATTCCCCACTGTAATGTGGGCAGCCCCCAACGTCCCAGCGGGTAACTGGGCCGATTCCGTTACATACTCCGCGATCGCCTGCTTTAGCGCCTCGTGCCCCCCATCGGGGTAGCGATTAGAGTGGAGGGTGTGTTCAAACATCCACCCTAGCTTGTGCTTTAACTCGGCGGGCAAATCATAGGGACTTTCGTTGGTGTCAAGGTGATCAATCAGCTCTGGGGCGATCGCGGCTACATTGGCCGCCGTATGAGGTTGATAGGCAACAAACTCAGCCAGATCCGAACGCAGAAAAGGTAACATCACCAAAACCCAGGAAAACCAAAGATTCCATCAGCTTACCTGATCCTGCCAAAACCTCTCCACTCAATCCTGGGCTGGTACCAATCGCCGCGCTGCCTCTCCACTCAATCCACCCCCGATGCTCAGCCAAGCCCGTCAGCCCATGCTGACGCCGGCTAATTTCGCTAAAATCAGAGCTTGAGCTGTTGCCAGGTTTTTTCCATGCCGCTGCCTATTGTTGCTGTTATCGGTCGCCCGAATGTGGGCAAATCAACCATTGTCAATCGTCTGGCTCAGGTGCAGGATGCGATTGTCTACGATCAGCCAGGGGTAACCCGCGATCGCACCTACAAACAAGCATTTTGGGGTGATCGGGAGTTTCAGGTTGTGGATACCGGCGGGCTAATTTTTGACGACGATACAGAGTTTTTACCCTACATTCGCGAACAAGCAATGGCAGCCTTAGCAGAGGCAAGTGCAGCGATTTTTGTGGTCGATGGCCAGCAAGGGTTGACCAATGCCGATCAGGAAATTGCCACCTGGCTGCGGCAACAATCGGTGCCCGTTGTGCTGGCCGTCAACAAATGTGAGTCGGTGGAGCAGGGCGTAATGCAAGCCGCAGAGTTTTGGGAACTGGGTTTAGGTGAACCCTTACCCATGTCAGGCATCCATGGCAATGGCACAGGCGAATTGTTGGATCGGCTGGTTGAGTTTTTGCCACCGACCGATCAGTCAGAACCGACTGAGGAAATTCGCGTGGCGATTGTGGGTCGTCCTAATGTTGGTAAATCTAGCCTGTTGAATGCTTTTGTCGGTGAAAATCGGGCGATTGTGAGTCCGATTTCGGGCACAACCCGTGACGCGATTGACATGGTGGTAGAGCGTCACGACCAAACCTATCGGCTGATTGATACCGCCGGAATTCGGCGTAAAAAAAATGTGGAGTACGGGCCAGAGTTTTTTGGCATTAACCGTGCCTTTAAGGCGATCAACCGCTCAGATGTCGTGTTGTTGGTACTGGATGCCTTGGATGGGGTAACCGACCAGGATCAAAAACTGGCAGGACGAATTGCCGATGATGGGCGTGGTTGCGTACTGGTGATCAATAAGTGGGATGCAGTAGAAAAAGATTCTCACACGATTTATGACTATGAGCGGGATGTGCGATCGCGGCTACACTACATGGATTGGGCTGAAATGATTTTCATCAGTGCCAAGACCGGTCAAAGGGTCGAAAAGATTCTTGACCTAGTGAATACGGCCGCTGAACAGCATCAGCGCCGCATCAGTACAGCGGTTATCAACGAGGTTTTAGAAGAGGCGGCCCGCTGGCATACCCCACCCACCACTCGCGGTGGTCGCCAGGGTAAGATTTACTACGGCACACAGGTGAGCACAGCGCCCCCAACTATTGTGTTGTTTGTCAACGACCCTGAATTATTTGGGGATAACTATCGACGCTACATCGAGCGACAATTTCGCCAGTCCCTCGGGTTTACAGGCACTCCGATTCGGCTGCTCTGGCGAGGCAAGAAAATGCGCGACCTTGAACGAGGGGCGAACCGGGCAACTAAAGTGAAGTAAGCATGAACTCAGCTTCAAGGGGTTCATTCCGTGAAATGCCGTCGGTTAAAACCGTTCTCTCACTGACAGGTACGCTTTGGATCTGACCCATCGAAGTACCACTGGCCGGATGGCCGGATTTGTTTTGATCTTTTGCCTTGCATCCTATGGATCTTCTGCGATCGCTTCCCCTGGGGCTTTATCTAGAACAGCCCATCACCTGGCTCCACAAGATTGATCCCCGCGTCAAGCTGGCCTGGTTAATGACATTTCTGGCCGCGCCCTTACTGGCAACTCCCCTCTGGCGGGTTTTGCTAGTGCTGCTGCTAATTTTATTCACCCTCATGGCCGGCATTCCCCTCCGAGTCTGGCGACAGCAAATGGGCTGGCTACTGTTTCTCTGCTTATTGGTATTAGCCCTAACGGCAGTCCTACCGGATGGATTGCGGACTCGCCACCAACCCCGCTTACCGGCTGATGAGCTAGCCTTTGCTGAACAACCTAGCCAATTGCCTGCCCCACCCCCACCACGGCCTTGGTATGACCTGTCACAGATTGGTCAACCTTCCCCGGAGCCGCTTCCGGGAGTGCAACGCCCCGCTTTCCCTCAACCCACAGATTATCGCTACGTGCTCTGGCAAGCGGGGCCTATCACAGTAACCCGGCGATCGCTCGACCTCGGCATTCGAACCAGCACATTGCTATTTACGCTGATTTACAGCACCACCTTGTTTTTGCTAACGACCGCTCCTGAAGAAATTACAGCGGCGATCGAAAACTGGATGGAACCTCTGCGCCGTTTTCGTCTGCCAATTACAGAAATTGCCCTGACCCTGACCCTAGCCCTACGATTTATTCCCCTTGTGCTGGAAGAAATTCAAAATCTGATGCGATCAGTGCGCACCCGCGCGATCAACTGGCAAAAGCTGGGAATTCGCCGCAGCATTCAGGTCTGGCTGACCGTAGCCGAGCGCCTATTGGAAAACCTGCTGCTACGGGCTGAGCAAATCGCCGGAGCGATGAAGGTGCGTGGCTTTACGACTCCCAATACCCACCGGGTAGATTGGTATGAATTTCGCTGGCGCTGGTGCGACTCGCTGGCGATCGCCGCCATGATCAGCCTATGGGTGGCTCGCCTGATTTGGGGCACAGAGGGGATTTAAACCATTTCGGTTCTTCACCCAAGCGGGTGCCCACCTGGTTGTGGACGGGGGGCAGGGGTTTTCTCTCTTGGCTGGGGCAACGCCTCCATACCTCCTTAACCGCTAACAGACAAGGAATCTGTCGGTAGCAACCGTGCAGCCGATGGAAACCACCTCTGCCATTAGCGACAGGACACCAATGAAATCAATGATAGAACGGGACTGACGGGGCTCGAACCCGCAACTTCCGCCGTGACAGGGCGGTGCTCTAACCAATTGAACTACAGTCCCACGTTTTTAGACGCAATCTCTATTATTCAGGTAATACACGCGTTTGTCAAATCTAAATTTTCAAAGACTAAATGACTCCACAGAACTTCTCCCTAAGACAGTTTGTGATAGGTTGCATCAAAAGAACATGGTTGACCAGTGCATGAAGACCCGCGATGCCACAAAAGCAGACTTACCTGCGATTGTAGAAATTTACAACTCCACAATTCCTTACCAAACGGTTACCGGAGATTTGCAGCCAGTCACTATCGAAAGTCGGATGGAGTGGTTTTTAGCCCATTCCCCCGACAGGCGCCCCCTCTGGGTGATGGAAGTGGGTGACCAAGTGATTGCCTGGCTAGGGTTTCAATCGTTTTACGGCAGGCCAGCCTACGACACGACAGCAGAGTTGAGTATCTACGTTTCCCCTGATTATCGTCGTAAAGGCATTGGCCGCATTTTATTACAGAAGGCGATCGCCCAAAGCCCCTCCTTTGGCATTAAAACTCTGCTGGGGTTTATCTTTGCTGATAACCTGCCCAGCCTGATTTTATTTGAGCGCTTTGGCTTTCAGCGTTGGGGTTACCTACCAAAGGTTGCTGACTTTGGTAGCACCGAGCGAGATCTGGTCATCCTAGGTCTGCGGCTCAATGGCTTGAGTGAATAGAACCCGAATTGGCCACTAACAAAGCACCAGAGACCCATCGCGATGCGCTCTACGCTACCGGCAGTTCAAAACACCCTCTTGAACCCCCGATTGACCACCCATTGGTCGCACGCTTAAGCTTGGCGTTTGCCCCGGATAGCAGCGTACCAAGACAGTATCTTCACTCCGAGTGACATACAAAACAGAGACAGGTTGACCCATTAGCCTGGCTCTTACCAGTTGGGGTGGGGCCACCGCCGTGGCGATCGCTACAGGTTGTCGCCCCAAAGAAAAGCCAAGGGTCAAAGCCAGGGCTAGTAAACCTAAACCAATCCAAAAACCAGCCAGTTTCATTTTTTCGCGCCTAATCAATAAACTGGGTCATCGCATAGCATCCTGACCATTCCAAATGCCCGACCGCAACAGCAAACCCCGACAGCACCCTCTCTGTCCTCTATCCTCCCTTACTTCTTTTTAGCTTTCCAGGTGCCGCCGTAGGTGTAGAAAGGGTTATTGCGGCTAACACTTGGCCAACAGTTGGGGCAGACAAATGCCCAGACCCCAGTTGGCTCGAATTGCACCCGGTATAGCACACTGGCAAGCTGTTGACAGCGCATACAGGCTTTTTGGCGATCGCGGCTCATTTGAATTGTTCTGAGGTCAGTCAATCGAGGCCCGCTCGAAACCTGTCATTGCTCTACAGGCAAAACCTTGGGCCTAAACTGGGACAGGGGTTATCTATAACTTACCCTCATATCAGCAAATCTTGGGAATGGCTAAAAGACACACAATTTCTTGAAAGAAACCTCCTAGAATAGGTGGGATTTCCAGCTAACGTTTTGTCGAAGTGCCATGCCACGCCGCAACGATCTCAAAAAAATTCTCTTGATTGGTTCTGGCCCGATTGTGATTGGGCAAGCCTGCGAGTTTGACTATTCTGGCACCCAAGCCTGTAAGGCTCTACGAGATGAGGGCTACGAGGTGGTGTTAATCAACTCCAACCCGGCAACGATCATGACCGATCCAGAGACCGCCGATCGCACCTATATTGAGCCGATTACGCCAGAAATTGTGGCTAAAATTATTGAGAAAGAGCGCCCCGACGCCTTGCTGCCTACCATGGGCGGCCAGACAGCCTTGAACACAGCCGTAGCGCTGGCTAAAAATGGCACCCTAGAAAAATTTGACGTTGAGCTAATTGGGGCGAAGCTACCAGCGATTGAAAAAGCTGAAGATCGCAAGCTCTTTAAAGAGGCAATGGAAAAGATTGGGGTGCCCGTTTGCCCCTCAGGACTGGCGACAACCCTGGAAGAGGCACGGGCGATCGCCCAGCAGATTGGATCCTACCCGCTGATTATTCGCCCCGCCTTTACCATGGGTGGCTCGGGCGGAGGCATTGCGTATAACCAAGAAGAATATGAACTGATTGCCACCTCTGGGCTAGAAGCCAGCCCGGTTTCTCAAATTCTGGTAGAGAAATCGCTGCTCGGCTGGAAGGAGTATGAGCTAGAGGTCATGCGAGACATGGCCGATAACGTCGTGATAATCTGCTCGATTGAAAACCTAGATCCAATGGGGGTACACACTGGCGACTCAATTACCGTGGCTCCGGCCCAAACCCTGACAGATAAGGAGTACCAGCGCCTGCGCGATTACTCGATCGCGATTATTCGTGAAATTGGTGTGGATACAGGCGGTTCAAACATCCAGTTTTCGGTGAATCCCGACAATGGGGATGTCATTGTGATCGAGATGAACCCCAGAGTATCCCGTAGTTCAGCTCTAGCATCGAAGGCGACGGGCTTCCCGATCGCGAAGATGGCGGCTAAATTGGCTGTCGGCTACACGTTGGATGAAATCCCGAATGATATCACCAAGAAAACCCCAGCCAGTTTTGAGCCAACAATCGACTATGTGGTCACCAAAGTTCCCCGCTTTGCCTTTGAAAAGTTCCCAGGTTCTGAACCGGTGCTCACAACCCAGATGAAATCAGTGGGCGAAGCAATGGCCATCGGACGCACCTTTCAAGAATCGTTTCAAAAAGCCCTGCGATCGCTGGAAACGGGCCGGGCGGGCTGGGGCTGCGATCGCCCCGAAAAGCTCCCTAGCCTGCAACAGATTCGGGCAGGGTTGCGCACCCCCAATCCTGATCGCATCTTTACCATCCGACATGCTTTTCAGATGGGCATGAGTGTGGAAGAGGTGTATGAACTGACGGCCATTGACCCCTGGTTTCTCAATAAACTCTATGAACTGTTAGAGACAGAGAAATTTCTCAAGCGCACTCCCCTGGTCAATCTCAATCGGGAACAACTGTTGGCAGTAAAACAACAGGGCTTTAGCGATCGCCAGATTGCCTATGCGACCAAGACGACAGAAGACGCAGTCCGCTCCCATCGCAAAGCTTTGGGAGTCATTCCCGTTTACAAGACTGTCGATACCTGCGCCGCAGAATTTGAGGCCCTAACGCCCTACTACTACTCCACCTACGAAGTGGGTGAAAGCGAGGTGCTGCCCAGCGACAAACAGAAAGTGATGATTCTCGGTGGTGGCCCCAATCGTATCGGCCAGGGCATCGAGTTTGACTACTGCTGCTGCCATACTTCCTTTGCCCTGCGGGCTGATGGGTTTGAGACGATTATGGTCAACTCCAACCCAGAGACCGTTTCGACAGACTACGACACCAGCGATCGCCTCTACTTTGAGCCGCTGACGAAGGAAGATGTGCTAAACATCATCGAAGCAGAAAACCCGGCGGGGGTAATTATTCAATTCGGTGGCCAAACACCGCTGAAGCTGGCAGTGCCTCTACAGCAATATCTGTCCAGCCCCGATTGTCCGGTGGCCACACAAATCTGGGGCACTTCCCCAGATTCGATTGACGCCGCTGAAGACCGGGAACGATTTGAGAAAATTCTGCGCGAACTCAACATTCAGCAACCCTCGAATGGGTTGGCCCGCAGTTTTCAGGAGGCCTTAGAAGTTGCCCGGCGCATCAACTACCCCGTGGTAGTCAGACCCAGCTATGTGCTGGGTGGCCGCGCCATGGAAATTGTTTACTCTGATGCGGAACTAGAGCGCTACATGACCTATGCCGTGCAGGTGGAACCCGACCACCCCATCCTCATCGATAAGTATTTAGAGAATGCAGTGGAAGTCGATGTGGATGCGATCGCCGATCCGACGGGCAATGTGGTCATTGGTGGCATCATGGAACACATCGAAGAAGCCGGGATTCACTCGGGCGACTCAGCCTGCTCGATCCCCACCCTTTACCTCAGCCAGGAAGTACTAGATCGGATTCGCAAATGGACGATTGACCTGGCCAAAGCACTCAAGGTGATTGGATTAATCAACATTCAGTTTGCGGTGCAGGGCAACCAAGTTTACATTTTAGAGGCCAACCCCCGCGCCTCCCGCACGGTTCCCTTTGTCTCGAAAGCAATTGGTGTGCCCCTAGCCAAAATAGCGGCACGAATTATGTCAGGCAAAACTCTGGAAGCATTGAACTATACCCAGGAAGTCATCCCCAGCCATATTTCAGTGAAAGAGGCCGTGCTTCCCTTCGATAAGTTTGCTGGCACCGATACCATCCTGGGGCCAGAGATGCGTTCTACAGGCGAGGTGATGGGCATCGACAGTACCTTTGGGGCCGCCTTTGCAAAGGCGGAACTAGGGGCCAGTCAGCGCCTCCCCCTGACAGGGACGGTGTTTGTTTCCATGAGCGATCGCAGTAAGGCTGCGATTGTGCCCATTGTCAAAGAATTCATCGACCTCGGCTTTAAGATTGTCGCGACCATTGGCACCCGCAAAATCTTGCAAGAGCATGGTCTCGATGCAGAACTAGTGCTCAAACTTCATGAAGGTCGCCCCCATGTGGTGGATTGGATCAAAAATGGTCAGATTCAACTGGTGATCAATACCCCCTCTGGGCAGGAGGCTCAGGCCGATGGTCGGTTAATTCGCCGCACTACGCTGTCCTACAAAATCCCAATTGTGACGACAGTGGCTGGGGCCAGAGCAACAGCCGCCGCAATTCGGTCGTTGCAGACGGCCTCCCTTGAAGTCAAAGCCTTGCAAGACTATATTGGCCGCTAAGGGGCAATCGCCATACCCAGGCTTGCCGCGCATCAATGTGCGACAGAATCACGGCACCCTCGGTATGGGACAAGGAGATGAATAAAATCTCTTAGAGAAAAAGATGCGATCGCCAGACTGCTGAGGCCATTGGAGGTTAGGGGTAACACTCGTACATCCCGCCTTCAATCTAGTAGCTGTGGCTATATTGTGCTGTGCTGATATTGTAAGGATTGATAAGTGAAATTCCATCGTTTGGGGGGCCAGATTCTGACTTTAATTCGCCGATTCGGCTTCTGGTGTTTACTCATCAGCCTGAGTCTGACGAGTCTTTTGATTGATTACAGACAAAGGATTCCCATTCTGACGTTTGCCAAGTATGATGACGGCCTATCTTTAAACCTCGCGAACCACATCGCCCAAGGGCATTGGTTGGGGCCTTATAACAATCTGACCCATGTCAAAGGGCCTTTCTATCCATTGTTTATAGCCATTAGCCATTGGTTAGGGCTACCGATTCTAATGAGCCAGCGTCTCCTTCTAATTGGTTCTGGTTTGCTCCTGGTGTTTGCCTTTAGGCAATTTCTCAAAAATAAATGGTTTCTAGCCATCTTTTTTGCTGTTTATATTTTTAACCCAGCAATTTATGCCCTATGGCATACAAGAACGCTCAGAAACTCTATCTATGGCAGTTTAACGATTGCTGTTTTAGCCTGCGCAATTGGGTTAGCTGGCTCAATCAAGTGGGCATCGGCGACTCCGCTACGTTGGAGTTTAGGTTAGGCGATCGCGCTCGGTTTTTTCTTAGGCTGTTTTTGGATGACGCGAGAAGAAGGCGTCTGGACCATACCAGCACTTATTCTCATCTTAGGAACCGTCTTCGTTCGCTTAGTGATTCACCCGCATCTCGGTTGGGAGCAAAAACTTAAACGCAGTGCTGTTGTTTTAATCGTGCCACTGATCGTGTTTTCATCCACCCTTGCTCCTGTCCTAGTGAGCAACCAACTTCTTTACGGCAAAGCTATGCTGACAGATATGAAGGATGGAAACCTCAAAGCAGCCTACGGAGCTTTAACTAGAGTCAAGCCAGCATCTTGGCATCCCTATATTCCTGTCAGTCGTCAGGTACGCCAGCAAATTTATGCAATCAGCCCAGCGTTTAACCACTTAAGCCCATTTCTCGAAAAAGATTTGTTGGAGCAGTGGAGCGAACCGGGCTGTCGGCTTTACAACATCTGCAACGATTATGCCGGTGTTTGGCTGATCTGGGCCTTAAGAGATGCCTTACAGTTAGCAGGCTATTATGAGACTCCTCAAACAGCCTCAGCTTATTACAACAGGCTGGCTCTAGAAATCAATGCCGCTTGTTCTGCAAAGAAACTTGACTGCTTACCCCCCGATCAACCTTCGTCAGCCCCTGGCATGCCGCCTATTTAAAGCCCCTCCTACAATCATTTTGGGCGGGGCTTCAGGAGCTTTATCTCCTCAACCACATTACAGTGCGACCATTCAATCTAGCCTGTTCAGCCCCATTGACCCTTAACGAAGTTCCCTTTTTTGGGCAGTTTTTACATAGCTGGCCTACCCCAGTTTGCCATACGCCAGCAACCTTAGAGCCTACACCATCTAAACTGCTGATTGCTTCAGGTTCCCTGCAACCCGCTGACGCTCCAGTTGTCATTAGTACTAACCGCAGTAACTCCCTCGTTTTAGACTATCTATATCCACTCAAATCTTCCCTGATTCTAAAAACATTTCATCTTGAACCAAATCAGTTGCATATTGCCCTTTTTTGCAATCAGGATTGTAAGATAAGACTATTGTAAAATAAACAAAATGTCCTAAATGAAATGGAGCTTGATTTTTCTCAAGTTAAAGTTCCAATAGAACTGGTTAATCAACACTTAAGCTATCAAATTGAATCAATTCAGCAATTTGTCAATACTGATCAACAATAGAACTTTTTATTAAATCAACCCTTTAAGGTTGCTTTGCTGCGGCTTAATCTAGTGTTGTATAAAGTTCTTAATCGAATTTTTTTGCCAATTACTCTTCTCTTTTTTATACTGAATACTTATTTTAGTGTCTTTCGACGATTTTCTTTTTATTATCTGCTTTCTCTGGCACTAGTCAGCATCATCTGTTTTCGGATATTGATTCTTTCTGTGATTAATGTCAGTGCATTTCCAGCGATTAATATTATTTATCTGACACCCCTCTATTTCTTGATGCCCTTGCTGTACTTACTAATCTTTTCAGATTTTGTCCAGAACATTCATTTGCTTCAGAGACAGGCCAACGAGTAAGCTAAGGCGTCAGTCTGGCTGCCCTCACCCCTTTCTTGAATGCCCGGTAGGGCTATACCCCTCTGTCAGAGCAGGAGAGGGGCTTCGAGCTGGTTCCCCTGCTCCCTTGAGAAATCATTGCGCCCACTTAAATTCGCACCACTTAGATTTGTAATATTTATAACACTTCGTCGTTTTGTTGATGCTACAGCTATGATTGAGGCGATCGCGTTAGGCAGGTAGTGGCGATGAAGTTACGGTACCTTGTAGTGGGTTTATTTCTGGGTTGGGGCAGTGGGCAAATTGAGCATGCTTCCATCCAGCAAAGCCAGAGTCTAGGCTGTGACCTATTTGCAGACCCTGCCCAGGCAGCAAATCCTGACCAGGTTGAGCAACTGCGCCGCACCAATCAATGCCCGAATTGTGATTTAAGTGGTGCGAATCTGACAGAGGCGAATTTCTATGGTGCCAATCTGGTCAATGCTAATCTGCGTAGGGCCAACCTGAAAGGGGCCAATCTGGGGGCTGTCAATCTTTCTGATGCCGATTTGAGCGGAGCTGACCTGAGCAATGCCTATCTCTTTACCGCGATTTTGGATGGCACCAACTTAAGTAATGCGAATTTGCAATTAGCCTACCTCCGGGAAGTTAAGCTGAATAATGTTAACCTTCAGGGGGCCAACCTGAAGGGGATTAATCTTAGTCATACCAATCTGGGTAGCCTCAGTTTGAAGGGCGCAGATTTGAGGGATGCGAATCTGAGTTACACCAGTTTTATTGATTTTCGGGTGCCAGGAGTCAACTCAAATGATAGTAGCTTGCGTCAATTAGCACCCCTATTCCTGTTTCAGACGGGTTGTTTAACGGCCAATAATAGTGACAACTTTCTCAACTCGTTGCGGGATTCAGGTATTGAGATGTTGCGTACCGACTTAACAGGGATCAATCTGAGTAGTGCAAACCTGAGTTATGCGATGCTCGCGAATCTAGTTCTGGATGGTGCAAACCTGCGTAATGCTAATCTCACGGGGGCAACTTTGCGCTGTAGCAGCCTGAAAAATGCAGTGTTGGATGGAGCCGATCTCAAAAACACAGTCTTAGAAGCGACTATTCTAGAGGGAGCCAGTACCCAAGATGTCAAAAATGCCAATTTGGGAGGGGTGGTTCCGGCGGTGACGAATCAACAACTTCGGGGACAGCAAGCCCAGGCAAGAAGTTATGTCGGGGCTATGAATCGGGCGCAGCAAGCCTATTTTCTGGAGAAAAACCAGTTTGCCCCTAATATTCAGGCTCTAAATATTGGTATTCGGGAAGAAACGGAGGAGTACCAGTATCGCATCTTTAATTATCCTCGCCGCGATCGCGCCGTGATGCTGGCAGGCATTCCTAAACGGGGTGGCTTCAAAAGCTACATTGGCTTTGTCCATGTGAGTGGAACTTCTTCAGCTAAAAACATGACTACCTGGGCAGTGCTTTGCGAAAGTCAGGAAGCCAGACCGCTCCTACCTAAACTGCCAGCGTTGCCATCTTCCTCTTTGAACCAGCCAATGGCCTGCCCAGAGGGCTTCATTTCAATTCGTTAAGGCCACTTAGAGGGCGTTTGAAAAGTATCTAGGGCGATTAAAGTCTGGAGCATCCTGTTAGCATAAAGCCGGCAACATAAAGCACACCCCCCTCCCAGAGCGATTCATATTCTGTCGCAGATAGGGCAATGCTCGGAATGTTCAGGCTTGTTGCAAGGAGATGATTACCGTCTGCTTGTTATCGGCACCTGGTTGACAGCGCACCTCGCCACCCTGGACTTCGATGCGACGGCAGCAAAGCACAATTTCTGTCGCAAAGTCGCGATCGCCAATCGGGGCAAAGCGCTGAGCCGTCACCTTGATAGCCACACGGCCATTGTCAGCATCTGTGCCAATAATCACTGGAATCGCTGGGTCAGAGTAACGCGAGCCGCGAGCGATTAAATCAGTCAAAACGGCTTCAACTAACTCTTGATCGGCTAAAGCCGGTGGTAAGTTATCAATCACATCAAGCATGACCCGGTTACCACTCCCCATCGTGGGCGCTTGAAGATGACGACTCACCACAGCCAGCAACAGGCGTAAGTCAATCGGTACCAGCCGAACTTCGACCTTACCCGCTTCTAGTTTTTGCAATAAAAGTGTGTCAGCAATCAAATCGCTCAGGCAACTCACTTCGCTTTGTAATTGCATCAGATGAGCACGCTGCGCATCAACAGTATCAGCTTCAAACAGTTGCTTGCAGCACAGCCCCATTTGCTCTAAAGAACGACCAGCTCGACGTTCCAAAGAGGATACAACAACACGCTGAGCCGCCAAATAGCGCCTCAGTTCCTCGTTTTGTTTTTGTACGCGCTGTAAAAGCTGGGGGTTGGAAACCAGCGTCGTCGATGAATATGACATGTTTATCTATGCGCAAATCTTATCTTTGCTTATTTATAACGCATCTCGTTAAGGAAAGTAACGATTTTTCAGATTACCGATCAAAACCTCAGCTTTTCTTTAGATTGATCGGCGTGGGGACTGTAGCAAACGACCATGGGCAGGGAAACCCGACCTGATTCTAAAAGTATCGGCACTTCCAGAAGTTTTCTGAGTGTTTTTTGGCGTTGGGTGCCTTTTGGGATTGTGGAAAGAAACAACTTCTTGATGAAGTAATTAGCAGCCGACCTTGCTGCCATAGGGAGCACCATTATGGAATTTTATCAGCCCCCGCAAACCTCCAAGGGGCAGTATCGCTATGATTCTACCGGCTCACTTCAGGGGCCGGCTCGATTGTTTCCCTATGTGGGAGACGATGGAATGCTGCGTTATATCCTGGAGCGGTTGTCTCAAAATCTGCTGAACCAGGGTCGCCTGTCATCGCCGCTGATGCAACTCTTTCAGCAGGTTGACCAAGGTCAGCAACAGTTCGGTGAGTTATGGATTCAATTGAGTAACCTGCTGGCCGATTGGCCAGGAATTGATTGGGAATGGTTAAATCTGAATTTGCCGCCAGGGGAAGCCTTTAGCCGCGAATTTGTGAAAGAGCGGCGAGTGATGACCCAGGCTGTGGCGATCGCTGAAATCGCGGCAAAAGCAGTGATTCGCTGGGTTCCCCCAATGGCATCAGCACGCCCTCAGTGGCAGCGAGAAGCCTTTTACAAAGCCTTAGAGATGAGAGGGCGATCGCGTCCGTTAGTCAGCTATGTGCACCAGCGCGATGGCGGGTTAAGCGACTTGGAGTTTGCACGGCAACGCCTAGCCGGATGTAACCCCACCGTGATTCGTGGAATGCAAGCTGCTGATCGAGCGCGACTGCAAGCCTGTGAGTCTCACCTACCTGCGCAGTTACAGGGAACCCCGATGGATTGGACGGCGGCGGCAGCAGCAGGGCGGCTTTTTTGGGTGGACTATCCGATTTTGGCGGATTTAAGCGTTGCCGAGCTGCAACCCGGACGCTATGTGACTAGCCCCATTGCGTTGTTTTACCAGTCAGAACAGGGGTTAGAGCCAGTATTGATTCAATTACAGTCAGGCCGCGTGGTCTTGCCGCCAGTGAATGGCGGGGAGGCGGATGCCTGGATGCGGGCAAAGCTGGCTGTTCAATGTGCTGATATGACCCACCATGAGTTGATTGCTCACCTAGGAGAGACCCATCTGGCGATGGAGGCATTTGCGATCGCCACGGCTCGCCAACTGTCGCAGAATCATCCCTTAGGTCGGTTGCTGCGTCCCCACTTTCGCTTTCTCTTAGCGATTAACCAGCGGGGTAACCAGCTCCTGCTTGGGGAGGGTGCTGCGATCGAACAACTTCTGGCACCGACCCTGCCGGCTGCTATTGGCTTGATTAACCGCAGCTATCGAGCGCGCTCCTTTGCTAGTGCGGCCTTACCTACGCAGTTGAAGCAGCGAGGGGTTACCGCGGAATACCAATTGCCTGATTTTCCCTATCGCGATGATGCTCTGTTGCTGTGGGAGGCGATCGCCCGCTACGTCTGCCGGTTTCTACAGAACCACTATCTGGACGACGCAGCCGTTCAACAAGATGCCTACTTGCAAGCCTGGGCCGCAGAGTTGGGGGCACCGATGCAATCTGACCAGTTTGCCCAGCCACCTGCTTGGTTGCCGGCAGAGAGCCGAGCTGATGTTGGCTTAGATTTAAGAAATTTACCTACAATCCCCCGTGTGCCTGATTTTCCAACCGCTCAGACTCCGGGGCGATTGACCAGCTTGCAGCAGGTGTTAGATGTGGCGACCCAGGTAATTTTTACCTGCACGGCCCAACATGCGGCGGTTAACTTTAGCCAGTTTGACTACGGTGGTTATGCACCTAATGCACCCATGTCCCTGGCCTGCTTGCCAGAGCAAGCGACTAGCGCCACAGACTTGTTACCACCGCTCGATCGAGATTTGGGACAAATGAAGCTCACCTTTGCCCTTAGTGGCATTCGCTGGAGTCAGATTGGCCAGTCAGAGACCATGCCACTTGATCGGGGCGATCTCCAGGCGTTGAACCAATTCCAGCAGGATCTTAAGGAAATCGAACGACGCATCAACAGTCGCAATCAAGAACGCCAGGCCCGCTGGGGGGTAATGTATCCTTACCTACTACCCTCTCAAATTCCCAACAGTATTAACATCTAACTGTGATTAAAGATGAATTCTCCATCGGATCGCACGGTTGAGGTCGAGCTGTTTTTTCAAATAGGGCAGCCCGAACTTTTAGAAGGGTTGGATCACCTATTACGGCTGGGTTTAATTTCTGAGCGGCAAGTGCGGCAAATTTGCCAAGATTGCCTCATTTGTCCCCTCCCGGAGGTGATGGTTGGCTCGACCTTTGAGGATGATTTTGTCCCTTTAGTGGCAAGCCGCTCGGCGCCCCAACAAACGCCTCAGGCCCGGCCTCAACCCCGCCCGGTTGATCATCCCGTGCCTCGCTTAGCTAGCCCCCAGCCAGCGCCAGCATGGGTTCCTCAGGTTCTGAATGCCCTCATGGCTGAAATCAGTGTGGTTTGGCTGCTGTTCTTGGGGGTGTTTTTGGTGGGGGTGTCTTCTGCGGTGCTGGCAGCTACCCAGTGGCGTTACTTTTCCCCGGTTGGTCAATACAGTATTTTGTTGGGCTACACGCTGCTGTTTTGGCTAGCCAGCCACTGGACCCAACGCAACTCCCGCTTGCAACTGACGCACCAGATGTTGCAGGTAGCCACTTTGTTCGTGGTTCCAATCAATTTTTGGATGATTGATGGGTTTCGCCTCTGGCAAAATCCTGGCGGACAGGTGCTTGGAGCGATCGCCGCGATCCTTCTCTCTGGTATGGCTCTGCACCTACTCCGGCGAGAGAGTCTCTCTGTTAAGGTCAGTTATCTCGGTTTAGGCTGGTTGCATGGGGGTTGGGCTTTCTCCCCTTTTCCTTTGGTGGCGGTCTATGTCGGTAGTTTTGGCGCGGCGGCGCTGCTTTACCGCTGGCAAATGCCACCGGCGTTAGAGTACCGCAGCCAGATACCGGTTCAGCCGGGTTTAACCGCGACCATGGGGGCCGGGCTGTTGCTGCTGGGCCGGGCCGCGCTAGGGGCGGGAGTTTCTCTCAGCCAGTTGAGCTTAGCGATTGGGGTGATGGGTTGGCTGGTGGGCTGGCTAGGGCAACAAGCCCGTTTTTGGCTGTGGGGGGACGTTGCAGTAGTGATATTGCTGCTGGGGTGGCTGAGTGCTGTCAACCAAGTACCCCCTTGGTCGGCGATTGCGATTGGGGGTCTGGCGGGTTCGCTGCTCTGGCAACGCTTGCAACAACATTGGCAGCGATGGCTCCTGCAAGCTTTATTTGGCATTGGTCTGGTGAGTTTTGTGTTGCTCTGGGTCTGCTGGCCAGCAGAATGGCGGGCAGCTCTTGCAACCACTGTTGGCATTTGGTCAAGGGGAAACAAGCCCCTGGAACACAGCTTCATTGCGCTGTGGCTGTTTCCCTATCTATGGTGCGCACTAGGAGGCGCTAACCGATTAAGGCGACCCCAGCCGCTGCTGGCCACGCACCTAGAGCAGATGGTTTTGCTCACAGGGCTAGCACTAGGGTGGCTGCTGGGGGGGCATCCCCTGTTGCGATCGCTGTACTTTTCTTTAGGGTGTTTGACGCTAGTTTGTTGCTGGCAAACGGTTATCGCCTCTCCGTTGCTCACCAACCTGACCCATGCCACCGGGTTGGCGACACTGCTGGCCTGGATTGACTGGTCTGTTGTCGATCTCCCCACCTGGGCCTGGGGCCTGATTTTGCTGGGGGTGCTGCTGCCGGAGTGGGCGATTTGCCGGGTGGCGCGATCGCCGCTTTGGCAGCGCAGTTGTTGGTATTTTGGCCTGGGCCTGGCAGCCACCAGCTATGGACTGTTCTGGCCGCAGATTGGTTTGGGCAATAACCAGCAGGGGTGGAGTCTTTGGTGGCTGATTGTTCCGCTTGGTCTCTTAGTCTTGAGTAGACGGCGCTCCTTTGCATTATCTCGACTGGCCGCAATTTTAGGGGTGGGAGCGGTGTTGCTGGCTCAGCTGCTAACCCTTTGGCAGGGGCATCTGCTAATCGTGAGCTCGGCTGTGGGCACCTTGCTCCTGCTAGGGTTGAGTCGGCGGCTCCCCACCTTGGCGGTTGCCAGCTTGACCGTGGGCCTAGGATTAGGGTTTAGCCTGGTCACCAGTCAACAAATCTGGGGCGATCGCTTTGATTTCTGGCTTTGGGGAGCGCTGGCGTTGCTGGGGCTAACGCTGCTACGGGATGGCCTGGGGTTCTATCGACGATGCCTCGGTCGCCGTTATGCGATCGCCTGTCATCGCTGGGGCTTTGGGGTAACCACCCTGTTGCTGGTATTGATGACCCTCAGGCTTTCTCTGGTAGCCTTTGGGTGGGCTGAGCCTCAACTTCTTCCCCAAATCAGCCGGGCTGCCCTGCTGATCCTTCTCGCTGTGGGCTGGTTTTATATTGGGCGACAACCCCAGAACGTTAGTTTTTATCAATTTGCCTGGGCGTTTGAGGTCTGGCTTGTCGCCCAGAGCCTGCAATTGCAACCCTCCTCCCAGGCTTTGCCCTTTCTCACGATGAGTAACAGTGGGTTAGCGCTACTTACCCTCTGGATCGGTGATTCCTGGACAATTGCTCAGACTCGCCAGTCTAGGTTGGCGATAGGCAACACGGTAGAATCCCGTTTCCCCTTTACCAGTTGGCACCTGATTCCGATTCTCTATGGTCTGGTAGGGGGACTCTTGGCTCACCGTGAGTTTGTTGCCAGCACCGGCCTGTATACGCTGGTGGCGGGCTTCACAATGGTTGGGGTGGGGCGACGCCAGAGCAACCTTAAGCCGGTCACCTTTTTGGGGTTGTTGACTTTAACGTTGGGGGCGTTCGAGTGCTTGATCCATTATCTCAGTCAACAGTCAGGGGGGATGCCCGGCGATGGTCTGACCCTCCTGGCTCTGCTGGCTGGGGCGATCGCCCTGGTGTACGAAGTCGGTCACCCCTGGCTGCGGCCCTATCTGCAGCTATCGACTCCAGAGCTACGACAAATAGCCCACTTGCACTGGGCCGGAGCAACAGGCTTGGCAGCGATCGCTACAGGCAGTGGTTGGAGTGACCGCGGCCTGTGGGTATGGATCGGGGGGATGTTGGTACTCGCGGCCTATGCCGCCTGGCAGGGGAGACGACAATCAGAGTGGGTCTATGGCGGGTTTGCTCAGCTGATCTGGGCCTTGCGATTCTGGTTAGAGAAACTTTTGCCCCTGAGTGTTTTAGGGCTATGGGCCGGGGCGATCGCCGCCGCATTGAGCCTAATGATTTATCACCTCCCCTGGCCCCGTTGGGGGTGGTCAGCGAAACCCTGGAAAATTTCGGCAGGCGTCTTGCCAGGGTTAACCGCTTTTCTCACTGGGGAATTTGCCAATATTCCCAGCTTGCTGCTGGTAGCTGCCTTCTACGCCTGGATTGCCAAACAGGTCGAGCAAATTCGCCTGAGCTATCTGAGTATCGCGCTGGCGGATCTAGCCATCCTTCGTTTCTTACAGGCAAGAGCACTGACCCAACCGCTATGGGGAATGGCGCTCGTCGCCGCATCCCTGCTCTACTTGGCCCAAATAGAACCCCTGCTCAGAGAACCCGATCGGCGAGAACAACGACATTGGCTGCGCTGCCTGGCGATCGCCCTCTTTAGTCTGACGGCACTTTACCAATCTGATGGCCAATTTTGGCCTGGACTGGGGGCAATTTTGCTGGGCATTCTGATGGTGGTGGCCGGTCTGGTTTTACGCATCCGTGCTTTTCTCTACATCGGTACACTGACCTTTATCATCAAAGTGTTGCGCCAACTCTGGCTTTACATCAATGACAACTCCTTGGTGCTATGGGCCTCAGGGATTGGGTTGGGCCTGTTGCTGATTTGGGTGGCAGCGAGTTTTGAGTCTCGCCGCGGCCAGGCGATCGCCCTTTTGAGTCACTGGCAGGAAACATTAGCCACCTGGGAATAGCTCACTCAACATTGGACGCAATGGGGTCGGACATGCGACACTGTCTGAAAGAAATGTAAGAACACCCCCTGACAATTTCGGCAGGTGCTGGAAGGACAAGATTATGGCACTGTTTGCAACCGGTCAAAAGCTGATTCGAGATTTAGAAACCAATGGCGCTTTGGGAGTGTATGTACCCCTAGAAGGCGGCTTTGAGGGTCGCTATCGTCGCCGGATTCGCTCAGCGGGTTACGATTCCCTATCGATTACAGCCCGAGGGTTGGGAGATGTCGCCGCTTACCTGACAGGTGTTCATGGGGTGCGCCCACCCCACCTGGGTAAAAAAAGTGGAACGGCCTCTGGGGCCGCCGTCGGTTATCGCTACTATGTGCCACCGATCGCCTCCTATCGCCTAGAGGCGTTGCCTCCCCGGGCCAAGGGTTTACTCCTGTGGATTATTGAGGGTCATATTCTCTCTAATCAGGAAATAGAATATCTGGCGAACCTGCCGCTCCTGGAACCTCGCCTCAAAATTGTGGTGGAAATGGGCGGCGATCGCTACTTCCGCTGGGAACCTTTGAAGCAATCCTTAATGACGGCATAGGCAATCCGAGGTTTTTGCCTGGTTTGGCGGCAGATCTTTGGCTGGCTTCTCAAAATCGCAGACATTCTGAGAGTAGGTGCATGTCACTTTTGCCCTCACCCCAAATTCCTCTCCTAAATTGGGAGCAGGGCTTTGAGATGGTTCAGCCTCTCTTCTCCCCGGTTGGGAGAAGAGGCTGGAGGACGAGGGCCTGCAAAGGTGGCAGGCCCTTTCGAGAAGTTTGTCTGCAACAAGGCGCGCCCGTCACCCTAAGATGACCTGCATCGGTGAGAGCAAGACGCTCTCTGATATAGCCATTCCCACCGAATTGAAGCCAGGGTGCAGGGGTAAGCCTTTGACTAGGGGCCACGCCGCCACCCCCTCCTAACCTTTAAGGATTTAGCAGCCTAGCGATCGCCACCGTAAAAAGATCTGAAACGCCTGCCGAAATTAGGGATTATTTTTGGGGTCACTCTCGTATTTTTGTCCATTGCACACTAGCATAAGGGTGTGAGTGAACTCTTCTACCCTTTGCAATCCTTAAGAGAGGGGCGCTGGTTTAAACTAATCTGTGGAGCCAGCTATCAACACCTCCCTGCTGTCAGAAGTTTGGCGCTAGCATTTGCTTTGGCTGGGGCTGATTGTATTGATGTCGCCGCTGATCCGGCTGTGATTGGTGTCGCGAGAGCCGCGATCGCTCTCGCTGAAGAACTCGGTCAGGCAGCTCAGGCGCGTGGATTTGCCTACCAAGGCGCGCCCTGGCTGATGGTCAGCTTCAACGATGGGGAAGATCCTCACTTTCGTAAGGCCACTTTTGATCCTAGGCAGTGCCCACCAGATTGCTCCCGCCCCTGTGAGTCGATCTGCCCAGCGCAAGCCATTGTGTTTGAACCGGCTGAGAAAACACTTTGGCATGATCACGCGCAAGAACGATCAGGCGTTGTGAGCGATCGCTGCTATGGCTGTGGCCGTTGTTTACCCGTTTGCCCGCTGCAACACATTACCACCCGTGCCTATGTATCTACCCCCGCAGAGGTCGCTACCCTCGTACTACAAGCCGGGGTCGATGCGGTAGAAATTCATACACAAGTTGGTCGGCTCACAGACTTTCAGCGACTCTGGAAGGCCATTGCTCCCTGGGTACATCGCTTACAGGCCGTTGCCATTAGTTGCCCAGATGGTGACGGTTTGAGCGATTACCTCTGGGCGCTGCACGATACCATTGCGCCCTTACCCTGTGCACTAATCTGGCAAATGGATGGTCGCCCCATGAGTGGAGACATTGGGGCCGGCACCACCCACGCCACCATTAAACTGGCCCAAAAAGTATTAGCCCTTCGCTTGCCCGGCTATCTTCAGCTCGCCGGCGGCACCAACCACTATACCGTTCCCAAATTGCGCCAGTTGAACTTGCTGCAAACCCCGCCATTGCCGAAGGCGCGATCGCATCTCCGGCAGTGGCTTTGCTGCGAACAAAACGCACGGCCCCAGGCTCCTGCAACCATTGCCGGAGTTGCCTACGGCAGCTATGCTCGTGCACTCCTTTTGCCAATTCTCAATCAGCTTGAAACAACCGAAATGACCGATTCTTTTCTACCCTCTGAGGCTAATCCTGGAACATCCCGAACCTGTGGGTCTGCTCAGGCTGAACCACCACTGCCCCTGGAAGCTGTGTCAAGTTTGCTGTGGCAGGCCGTTGAACTGGCCGACTCATTGGTCGCTCAACTCAAATCACCCCAACAGCCTGCGATGTCTATGCCCCTCGTCTAAGGCGGTGGGCCGATTTAGTTTGATTTTAGTCCGTATTTGCCCGACTTCCCTTTGTTACCTCGCTGTCGTCCTCATGGTGAATCAAAGCAGCATTAACTCTTCTGACTCGAATAAGGATAGGCTTGCTGACAATCAGCAAACTTCTTTAACCTCCTTAGCCGTCAATCAGCAAACCCAGGTAACAGACGACCTGGTAAAACTTTTGGCAATCTTGCCGCGCTCAATTCGCGATCGCCTAGAACACCATCCCCAAAAAGACGCCCTCATCGAAGTCGTCATGGACCTCGGTCGTCGTCCAGAGGCCCGTTTTCCTGGAAAAGCCGAATATCTCTTAGAAACACCAGTAACGCTCGCCGATCTGAATGAGTGCATTGCCCATTTGGGGGATTTTGGTGGCGATAACCGGGCTGGAATTGAGCGCACCCTGCACCGCATCAGCGCCATTCGCAATCGCCGGGGAGAGGTCATTGGCCTCACTTGCCGGGTAGGACGGGCAATTTTTGGCACGATTGGGATGATTCGCGACTTGGTAGAAAGTGGTCAATCTATCCTCATGCTAGGCCGTCCAGGAGTCGGGAAAACTACAGCACTGCGCGAAATTGCCCGCGTCTTAGCCGATGAGTTAGAAAAGCGCGTTGTCATTATCGACACCTCCAACGAAATTGCCGGCGATGGAGATGTACCCCATCCTGCCATTGGCCGTGCCCGCCGCATGCAGGTTGCTCGCCCAGAGTTACAGCACCAGGTGATGATTGAGGCCGTGGAAAATCACATGCCAGAGGTTATCGTCATTGATGAAATTGGTACAGAATTGGAAGCGCTGGCAGCCCGCACGATTGCCGAACGAGGCGTACAACTAGTAGGGACTGCCCATGGCAACCGCCTGGAAAATCTGATTAAAAATCCAACCCTTTCTGATCTGGTAGGAGGAATTCAATCGGTCACCCTGGGCGATGACGAAGCCCGGCGTCGGGGCAGTCAAAAAAGTGTGCTGGAGCGCAAAGCCCCGCCCACCTTTGACATTGCCGTTGAAATGATGGAGCGGCAGAAATGGGTAGTACACGAAGACGTTGCCAATACAGTAGACAGCCTACTGCGCGGACGGTTGCCCAGTCCTCAGGTGCGTACAGTCAGTGAAACTGGCAAGATTTTAATTACCCATGAACTTTCAAGTAACCCTCCTGAGACTGGTTTTCCGGGCAAGTCGCGGCCTTCCTTCAGCCAGTTATCAGGATCGGAGTCGTTCTTAGAAGACCGGGTCAGTGCTGGGCGCAGTAAGCCCCCCAAAGGATGGCGATCATCGGGACGGATGACCCCCGTGCCGGCCTCGACCTATGCGCCCAGTTCAGAGCGGCAACAATTTGAGCAAATGCTGGATGATTCCTTTGTCGCAACTGACCTAAGTAGTAGCGATTTTGTGGATGACCCCCAGTGGGATAGCGCCCCAGCGTCACAACAGCGCTTTGGCCCTAATGGCGAAGATGTGGTTTATGTCTATCCCTATGGGGTGAGCCGGCACCACTTAGAGCAAGTGATTACGACCCTCAACCTGCCTGTGATTCCAACGAAGGATATTGACCATGCAGACGCCGTGTTAGCCCTGCGATCGCATGTCAAAAACCATGCCAAGTTGCGCCAAATGGCCAAATCTCGCCAGGTGCCAATCCACACCATCAAAGCCAGCACCATTCCCCAAATTGCCAGGGGGTTAAGGCGAATGTTGAATATGGATGAGCCAGGGACTTCCGACACGGCTGACTTGAATCTGTTTTTGCGGGGGGATGGCCAAGATGACGAATGGGAAGCCCTAGAAGAAGCCCGGCTAGCAGTGGAGCAGATTGTGATTCCCAAAGGGCAGCCGGTTGAACTGCTACCGCGCCCCGCCAGCGTGCGCAAGATGCAGCACGAGTTGGTGGAGCATTATCGGCTCAAGTCCAGTAGCTTTGGGGATGAGCCAAATCGCCGACTGCGCATCTACCCCGCTTAGCCAGCCCTGCCGGGTTGCTGACTTTGTATATGTGAGTGTATATGTGAGTCTGAGATCGAGAAAGGGGCATTGTTTAGAGGTTTTCAACCCATGGCATCATTCAGCGTTGCTAAATGAAGGACTGCCTTGCCCCCATTCCCTTTCTTGAATGCCTGTCAGGGCTATACCCTTCGCCCCATGGGAGCAGGACACACGCGATCCGGTTCCTGCCCCCAAACAGGGAGCGCTACGGTAAAGACGAATGGGGTGATTCCTATCTAGATTCAGCAACGTCAATCATTCTTAACAGACTCCTGTTTTTAACAGATACAGTAGGCTAAGGCATCCGTCTGTCTGCCTTCACCCCCACCCCTTTCCCACCCCCAAAGCAGGAGAGGGGCTTCGACCTTTCCTGCTGCCTCGACGGGAGTGGGGGCTAGAGATGCGGGTAGCTTAGACGAGTCCAGAAATTTCTGCCTTGCCGTACTAGTCCCCCTGGGGACATTCCTGCCAGAGGGTTGTTGTCTGGCGCAGGCTGACAAAATTCCCATTTCCCAAAATCAAGTGATCCAACAGGGGTACATCTAGAAACTGCGCTCCGGTCAAAAGTTGGCGCGTCAAGGTCAGATCTTCCTGGCTAGGTTCTAGACTGCCAGAAGGGTGATTGTGGGCGACGATAACGCGCGTTGCCCCTTGCCGCAGCACTTCTCGAAAGATCTCACGGGGATGCGCCAAGGTTTCGGTGGCGGTGCCAATCGTCAGTACCCGTGTGCCTAACAGTCGGTGCTTAACATCCAGCAGGAGGATGGCAAATCGCTCTTGACTTTGCCACATCAGGTCATGGCTCAGAGCAGCGGCGGCGATCGCCGGATCATCGACAATCGTTTGCTCGGGCGGGCGCGATTGAAACACCCGCTTACCCAATTCAATAGCGGCCAAAATCGTTGTCGCCTTCGCCTGGCCAATGCCATGAATCGCAGTCAGCTCAGCGACACTAACGTTGCGCAAAACAGTGAGGGGGTCTTGCTGATGTCGCCCCAATTCATTTAAGAGATATTGACCTAATCCAACCGCAGAGAGCTTGCCAGGGCCTTGACCTGTCCCTAGCAAAATGGCCAGCAACTCAGCGGTAGAAAGATGGCGAGCACCATGAGAAATCAGGCGTTCGCGCGGACGTTCGCTGGCAGGGATATCTGCCACTCTTAAGAGGTAGGTCATGGATGCACTAGGGTTGCGTGGATGGGGTGCCTGTGATGGATCGTTTTGGTCAGCTAGCTTCAGATAAACCCAGTGCTCAAACACCTGGGTAGGCTTTCTGACACGCTATCACTATGAGAACCATAGCGGCAGCCATCGTTTCTTTTTTGATAGGGTGGGCACTCTGTACTTAATCGTTCCCGATTTACCTGCTGGGAGGATCAGTTTACCTGTTGGGAGGATCAGTCAGCATTTGCGTCAGCTAGTTGACCAACCAGATGGGCGATCGCCCGCGATTTTGAACGTGGGCTAAAGGCTGGATACCGCTTTGAATCTCTTTAGGTTCATTCCTTGCCCTTTGGGGCAAACAGCCGGCCAGGACTTGCCCCGTGGGTTCATACCATTGCATCTGTGATCTTGGCCCAGTTGCTAATTGAAGTATCCAGTGCCCCCATTCGTAACGACAGCGATCGCCAGACAAAAACCATGCCACTTTTTAAGAGGACTGCGTCACCATTTAAGTCTGCGTTAGTCCTGCCAAAAATGTTGCATCCAACCCATCTCCCCGCCTGAATTCGTTCTATTTTTAGGTAAGTTAATGTCAGATCAAGCCCCCTTCCTAATCCTGAGAATCGTAGAAATTCTGATGTTTCTAACCTTCTGAATGCACCAATGAAGAATCCCCTTCCCAGGAAATTGAACTCCTTTAACTTGGACAAAAGGGAAACGCTGGCTTCAGGGCAAACATCTCCAGAACCACAACCTGTTGCTCATCGGCAAAGCTTTTGGCTTGAGGTTGCGGGAGTGTTTGTGCTCATTGGCGGTATGCTGGGCTATGCCATTTATCTCTTTTGGACAGAACCACCCCAGCCTCCAGACTTATTTCGGGCGGATGGGGTTCCGGATGCGGCCCTACCTTCTCCCTTGCCGTCTCCGCCCCCCGCGCTGTCACCCTCTCCCGCGCAATCACCGCCAACAGTATCGAAACCTGCCCTGCCGCCTGAGCAAGACGTTTATGTGCGGGCACCGGCAAGCGGCGTTTATTACGCTGAGACCGCAGAGTATGCCAACTCTCGGCGAGAAGTCATCAGTCGCAATGGCCGCTTTTGTATGCGCCTGGTAGATGCTCCCCGAATTGATGCTATTGATCAACAACAAAGCACGCAGGTGACGATTAGTAGCCTTTCTATGCGCAAAGATGGTGTTTACATCGATGCCACAGGTGAGCTGATTGCGTTAGATGGTTCTAGCACTGAGTTCCGCGATCGCCTGGGTGTCTGGCAATTGCTAGAAGCCAAAGTCAACCCCACTGCCGAGATGGAGATCTGCCTCACCACAGAGAGCAAGTACGTTGAGAAACTCTAAGCATGGGTTTGACACGTCTCCGGTGGTTTTAACCGCGACGACAGGAGTCAGGTTCGTCTACGTGGACTGAAACTAACCGGAGCTTTCCGTAAACCTTGTGTTTGGGATGCAGCGCTGGCTTAATCTAGAACTGTTTCCGGATGATGCGATCGCTGATTATTTTCAAGCCGTTGCTCCGATTGGCTACCAAACGCTTTACCGGGGACTGACTGTGTTGGGCTGGTCGCCACTCTCCATCAGTTATTTGTTGCCGCCTATTTTAATTGTGCTCACGGCAGCCTTCAGCTTTGGTATCTGCTGGCAAATTTTCCCAGTGCCATTGGCGGGCTGTTTTACCAGTGTTTTGCTCAGTCAAAACTTGCTGCTCACAGATGATGCATTATCTGCCACCCCCAGAACCTTTGCTTACCTGCTGCCAGCGTTTCTCTACTTCTGGCTGCGCCGCTCTCTGTGGCTTTGCAGTATCAGCATTCTGCTTCTGGGTTTATTTTATCCGCAAATGGTGCTGTTGGCCTGTGGCTGCCTTTTATTAGAACTGTTTCGGCGGCACAAAGGGCGCTTAGGGTGGGCACCACAACAAGATTGGCCCTTGAGTATCGTTGAGCTGCTGATTGGCGGAGCGTTAGTAGCCTACTACGCAGTATTTGTTGCTCGTGGGTCTGGGTTTGCCATTCTTGCTGCGATCGCCCCAACGGTATCCCCTAATAAAGTGGATACGACCTGGTAAAAATGGCCTCCTTCGTCTTCTCTATAGCTCGCTCTTGCTCTGGGGGGCGGCCCACCTGTTCTTGTTTCGCTGGCACTTGCCAAGTCGTTACACCCAGTACAGCTTTCGGATTTTGCTGGCGATCGCCACTGGCATTGCCTTAGCCCTCCTACTAGAGCGCTAGCGTCGCTGGTCGAGCAGACAGAGTTCTCAACGGTACTGGCGGGTTTGGTTGCCCTTAGGAGCACTCTGGCTTAGTTTATTACTCTACCCAACGGCAGCTCTACTACGAGAATTCAGCCCGGCTCTTAGGGGCATTGTCAAGACGTTACCAGGCTATGAGAGTGGCAACGATAGCGGACTCTATCGCTTTTTAGCGACACAGCCCAAGGATGCTATGGTTGCGTCTTTAACGAAAGCTGCTGATAATATTCCCACGTTTGCTGGGCGCTCTGTAATGGTTGCACGGGAGTATGCTATTCCCTACTACTTTGGTTACTATCAGTTTTTAAGACAGCGGGCGATCGCTTTGTTAGAGGCGCAGTACAGCTCAGACCCTCAGCTCGTGCAGCACTTCATCCAAACCTATGGGGTCAGTCTCTAGTTCCTAGAGACCCAATCATTCGCTCCTAATACCCTGGTGAATCAGCGAAATTACAACTGGTTCCATGCTTATGAACCGGCCTTCTCCCAGGCGGTACAGCAAATGCAAACGGGGCAGCCAACGGTTGTTCAGGCGGCCATTGCTCGTTGTACAGTTTTTGCTGAACATTGCCTGGTGGTATTAGATGCCACTTGCATCTCTAGTGATAAGTCGACGGCTTCTTCTCGGAAACCCTCCCTTCCTGCTGCTAATGTCCCAAGGCTCAACAGCGGGTCAAGAGCGCCATAGAATTTGCGGCAATTTGGCCTCTAATTTGCAATACTAAAAGAATTCGCACACTTGATTGGGCCATGTTCATTATTGATTTGATTTTGCGGAACGCTGCTGCAACGCTCTCGGTTCAAAAGAAAACAGCAGCAGATGCTGAGGCTGCCTATCAGCAGATTGTAGCGGCCATGCAAACAACCGATCGCCGCTTGTTAGAGCTAACCTGCGACAAAGATCCAGGCAAAAAGATCAGCGTTATGGCTGCGGATATAGCCGCCGTACAAATCGCTGAAAAAAGTAGCACCGCCACCTCCTCGGGTAGACCTCCTGGCTTTTTTGCTTTAGCAGAATGAGCGCGTTTTCTCCAGCTATTTACTTGCAGGATGTCTCCTTTTCCTGGCAGCACCATCTAGTTCTTGATGCTTGCTCCTTGGAAGTTCCTAAGGGTGAATTCTGGATGCTGTTGGGGACAAATGGGAGTGGTAAATCTACCCTACTCAAGCTTTTAGGGGGGTTGCTCAAACCTCAAGCAGGAGTGATCCAAACGGGGCAACCTCTCGGGTTTGTTTTTCAAAACCCAGATCATCAACTAGTTATGCCTACGGTTGGGGCCGATGTCGCCTTTGGCTTGGTGGCAGAAAATCTTTCCCAAACCCAGGTGCGGCAGCGGGTAGAAGAGGCGCTGGCCGCTGTCAATTTATTATCTCTGATCCGACGACCGATCTATGCGCTCAGTGGTGGTCAGAAGCAACGACTTGCGATCGCCGGGGCGATCGCCCGCCATGCCCAAGTGCTGTTGCTGGATGAACCGACTGCTCTACTTGATCCTGACAGCCAGTTGGAACTGGTGGCTCAGGTGCGTCGTTTGGTGAAACAACGAGGGATTACAGCACTGTGGGTTACCCACCGTCTGGAAGAGTTAGATTACAGTGATGGCGCATTTCTTCTCGATAATGGCAACGTGGTTGATCAGGGCGATCCACAACGCTTGCAACAACAGCTCAAAACTCTGCGGTCTTGAAGAAAATTTGAATTCTACATTGGGGCAAAGTCAACCGACGGTTCAGAAAGCTTAAATATCAGGGCACGAAGCTTGTTTCATTGTGTCTTTTGAATTCGTGTCTTTTGAATTCAGTGTAGCGGCAGCCTAAGGCTTTGGCTAGAAAGCTGAGTAAGGCCAAAGCTAAGCGCATCGCCGCCCTGCTTGGTAGACTGCCTAACGCGCGGTTGCCATATTTTCTAGCGGGGCTTTGATTGCCATCTAGCTTTGCGGAGGGTGCCCAGGTATGGCCCCAGTAATGGTAACCCTCCCAGGGCTGCTGCTGTAGGGGCAGCGAAATAGGGCTGATAAAACCAAATTAAAGCCGCATCGCGGGTGCCAACTCCAGCAAAAGTGAGCGGGAGTAAACCCGCTAAAATCACCAGGGGCGAGAGCGCAAAATTGGCCAGAAAGGGAGTCCAGGTGTTGAAGGCCACAATAAAAAGCCAGATTTGTAACAGGTGCAAGAACCAGATAAAGAGAGAGGTTAGGGTGATTTTTAGGAGTTGTCGGCGATCGCGCCAGCTGTAGCGTTGTATTTCCTGCCAGGATGCATGTACCCTCCCTAATTTTGGTGCAAACCAGAGGGAAGCCAGTCGGCGGCAACAGTCAAAGAAGTAGTCGGCAAAGGAGCGCAAACCTAGCCGCAGCCCCAGAATCATTAGACCGATAACCACGCTTAAGGTCATTAGCCAAAACAGCCTGTCTTTTTGGGGATAAAGCAACAGTCCAAACGCGCACCAGAGCAATAATGACATCAGGTCACAGGCTTTTTCAAACACCACTAGGGCTAAAGAAAGTGCCCCGCTCAGGTGTCATCGCTGCTGCATAAAGTAGGCTTTGGCAATATCCCCCATTTTGGAGGGCAGCACCATATAGAGCACACTGGCAAAGAGAATCAGCCGATTGGCCTCAGCAAAAGGGAGCGCTATCTTGGGAAGAGGTGTTTGCGATTTGAAAGGTTCGTCTTGAAAAACCTGGGTTTCTAGTTGATTGGGCAGTAGCCGCTGCAAACGCCAGGTGGTTGTACAGTGCCATCCACATCAGCATCATTCAAAGCTCTAAATGCTAGCCTAGGAAGCAGCTGTCATCAACGACTTGCCCCATTCGCCATGCCCTTACCCAGAAAAAAGTGAGGAAAACAAGATGAAGTTAAGAAATGGGTGCTACCATAAAATGATCAGTTGCATTTGAGTGACGCCGCATTGTCCATTACGACACTTAGCACATCTGCTCCTTCAGTCAGTCAAACAACGCTGTCAAACGGTTTGACTCTTGTTCATCACTATACGCCAGCACTTTCTGTGGCAGCTGTAGATGTGTGGGTAAGAGCCGGAGCTGTCACTGAACCCGATGAATGGATGGGGATGGCGCACTTCCTGGAGCACATGATTTTTAAGGGGACTGATCGGCTACCCCCCGGAGCATTTGACTGGGCAATTGAAAATTATGGTGGGATGACTAATGCGGCGACCAGCTATGACTATGCCCACTTTTTCATCACGACTGCATCCCAACATTTTGAGGCAACGCTCCCCTATTTGGCTGAGCTATTGCTGAATGCCAAAATTCCCGATGAGGAGTTTGAGCGGGAACGGGAAGTAGTGTTGGAAGAGATTCTGCAATCCTATGACAATCCTGACTGGATCGGGTTTCAGGCCCTTAGTGAACTAGTTTATCAGCGGCATCCCTATGGTCGCCCGATTCTAGGCACTGAAGACAGTTTGATGGGGCGATCGCCCGCAGAAATGCGTCAGTTTCATCGCACCCACTACCAACCTGAAACCATGACGGTGGTGGTGGTGGGTGATATTCCCTACAATCAGGCGGTTGATTTAGTCAGTCGTACCTTTACCCCGTTTGCTACCCGGTCGAGTTGTCCTGTTTATATGGCAGATGCCGAACCACCCATTACCACCGTGCGGCGGCAAGAGTTGCATTTGCCCCGGGCTGAACAGGCCCGTCTGATGTTGGCGTGGATTGGCCCTGGAGTTGATTCGCCGCTGCACAATCTAGACGCCCAATTGCAGGACGCCTATGGGTTAGATGTGCTGTCTGTGTTGTTGACAGAGGGGCGGACTTCTCGCCTGGTGCGTGAGCTACGAGAAGAGCGCAATTTGGTGCAGGGCATTAGCAGCGGCTTTTCGTTGCAGCGAGAATCGGGTTTATTTACGATCACCGCCTGGTTAGAGCCTGAAAACCTAGAACGAGTAGAAGCTATCATCTGCGATCGCCTTTCAGAACTCAGCGCGCTCCCAGTTTCGCCAGCAGAGTTGGCCCGTTGTCAGCGTCTGCTTTGTAATGACCATGCCTTTTCCACCGAAACGCCCAGCCAACTGGCAGGGCTGTACGGCTATTACAGCGTAATTGCCGATCCAACGGTTGCCGCTACCTATCCGCAGCGAATCCGAGCGATTCAACCCGAAGATTTACAGCGTCTGGCCAGTTATTACCTCTCTCCTTATCACTATGCAGCGACTATTATTCGTCCCGCTTAGCACTTTGGCCGTTTGCTAGAGTCTGGCTTACTTAAGAGATGCAACCTTTGGGTTCTATTGCTTTTATGATTAACCCAACAATGCCTGCTCTGGTGGGTTGCAAGCTATTCTCAAGCTAGTTACCCCGGTGATCGCCTGTTAATTTGTGATTTGGCCTTGTCGAAGGAGTTATTTTGAACTTGATTTCTGTTGATTCCTACTCCCATCACATCCATCGCATGGTGCTCGACAATGGCATTGTGGTGCTGGTCAAGCATAATCCAGCCGCCGATATCATTGCTGCCCGGCTGTTTATCCGAGCGGGTAGTCAATGGGAAACGACCGCCCAGGCAGGATTGTCCCATCTACTCTCAGCCGTGATGACCAAAGGCACCGATCGGCTCTCGTCTTTAGAAATCGCCGAAGCGGTGGAGTCGGTGGGGGCCAGCCTCGGTAGCGATTCAACAACCGATTATTTTCTGGTAAGTTTGAAAACGGTTTCTGCCGATTTTGCCACCATGCTCAAATTGGCCGGAGAATTGCTGCGATCGCCCAGTATTCCTGAGCATGAGCTAGAGCTAGAGCAGCGGCTCACCCTTCAGGCCATCCGATCTCAGCAAGAGCAACCCTTCACCGTGGCCTTTGACCAATTGCGGCAGATGATGTACGCCAATCATCCTTATGCCCTATCAAACCTAGGTACTGAGGCCACTGTCGCCCAGTTACAACGAGATGACCTGCTGCAATATCACCAAACGCATTTTCGTCCTGATCATCTCGTTATTAGTGTTTGCGGTAGAATTCAGCCCGCAGAGGTGTTATCCCTAGTACAGGAAGTGTTTGGTGATTGGGCAGTGCCATCCCAACCAGTTCCCCCTCTGAATTTGCCTGCTTTAGAGCGATTTCCCACCCGGCGGGCGATCGCCCAAGCCACTCAGCAAACCATTGTCATGTTAGGTTACCTAGCTCCAGCCATTCCTCGACCAGAGCTGCAAGCCTCAGACACCTTCAGTGCAGAAACGAGTTTTCCCGCGGCCTATTCCCTAGAGGAGTATATTGCCTTAAAACTGCTGAGCAGTTACCTCAGCAACGGTTTGTCTAGCCGCCTGTTTGTTGAACTACGCGAAAAGCGGGGACTGGCCTACGAAGTTTCTGGGTTTTACCCAACCCGCCTGCACCCGGCTCAATTCGTAGTCTATATGGGTACTGCTCCTGAGAACACCGAAACAGCGCTCACCAGCTTGCAAGCAGAGGTGGATCGGCTGCGCCATCACCCACTTGAGCCGCAGGAAATTCAAACCGCCAAAAATAAACTGTTAGGCCAATACGCTTTGGGTAAGCAGACCAATGCCCAGATTGCTCAAATTTTTGGTTGGTATGAAACCATTGGCTTGGGGATTGAGTTTGACCAGCAGTTTCAAGCGGCGGTCAGTGAGATTTCAGCAGAAGTGGCCCAAGCAGTGGCTCAGCGCTACCTCGTTCAACCCTATGTGTCTTTGGTCGGGCCAGCCGATTGGGTTTTGCCTTTCGTGCAGTAATTGATTAAGGTGCTGTCAATGGCTTAAAGCCGCCGTCACCAAGCGCAAACTCAAGACAGATGCTTTTTCAACAATCTGACGTCTTTGGTCTCTTGCATTTAAGTGCTAAGTTTGTGGCTGTATGTGCTCTCCTACTCCAGCAACCAGCCAAAGACCAAACCTACACTTAAATTTAACTCATGGGCAAAGGAGGGCGCTGGTAGTTTTTGCTCTGACTGGTCAAAAACTTCTGGTTGCTGCCTTGGCAGATACACAAAAATAGTTTGCTCATCAGGGTCAATTAACCAACCCATTTGAGATCCATGATTCAGGCAATACAGAATATTTTTGGTTACTTTTGTTTGGCTTTGATCCGGTGACAAGATTTCAATCACCCAGTCAGGGGCGATTGGAAAGGTATTCGTCACCTCACCATTGGGATCACGGGGAATCCGATTCCAAGTAAACACAGATACATCTGGAACCGTTGAGCGTCCACCAAATGTACAACGCAGTTCTGAAAACGCTCGGGCGATTTTTTGAAGCTTAAGAACCCCATTGACCGTCGTAGCCAACTCGGTTTGAATGGTGCTGTGCTTTCCCTGAGGCATTGGCTTCTGGATAATCTGCCCATCAATGTACTCGCTAGCAGGCTTCGTTTCTGGCAGCTTCAGAAATTCCTCCAAAGTAATGGGGCGAGATGGAGACTGTACCATTTGAACTTCCTTAGAATAGGAGGCCAGATAAAGTTTTTACTCATTTTAGAAGATAAACTGTATCAACACTTTGGACAATTTTTAAAGAGAAGAGAGGATAGAGGATGCAGGATAGAGACCTGCCACGCCATCCGCTTTGGCCCTCAACCGAAATTCTTCTCTCTTCTTAGAAGAAAGACTTTGAATCTGGCTTCCCTAATCCCAAACTTGGGAGCAGGATCTAGGGGATGAGGGCAGTTCGGTACGGAAGTATCTGGACTATTGATTCATAGTGATGGCAGCCAATCACTGAAAAGCTTGCTAAGAAGCTAATCTGGCAATTTGCCAAAAACAGCTTGTTTTTGAGGTGTTTCTGTCATTGTGGTGCAGGCGGTTGGTGGATGATTCAGGATGAAGCGAGTCTAATTATCTGCAACGACCGTAATCAGGGAGATCTGTCGGCAGGTGGCCATTGCCCTAGGGCGATCGCCCCATTTTGGCCGCCAAACCCAAAGCTGAGGCAGAGCGCATGGTGTACAGCGGCGGCTTTTGCTGTTGAAACAAAGTTGAGCGGAAATTCTGATTGCTGCAACCCCACACAGGGGGGAAGCTGTTGATGGTACAAGGCCAGCAGACAGAAGGCTACTCCTAATGCCCCAGAAGCTCCGATGGTATGACCGGTTGCCGCTTTTGTTGAAAGGATTGATACCTCTGGGGGAAAGAGGTGCTGAATCAACTGAGCCTCATTGCGATCATTAAGGGGAGTTGCTGTTCCATGGGTATGGATAAAGTGGATTGCCTCTGGTGTCAGGTGGCTTTGACGCAGACAGTGGTTGATGGCCGCGATCGCGGCTTGGCGCTCAGCCGCAGGCGCACTGACATGATACCCATCTGCCGATAACCCGATCCCTAAAATGCGGCCATAGATTCTGGCCTGGCGCTGTTGGGCGAGTTTTGCAGATTCCAACACCAGAATGGCACCGCCTTCCCCTAGCACCAGGCCCTGTCGCTGGCGATCAAAGGGATAGGCTCCGGTCGCTGCCAAGGCGCCCATTTGCTTGAACCCGGCCAGGGTCAAAGGTGTGACTGGGGCTTCTACTGCCCCTGCTAAAACCCGCTGGCAATGGCCTTGGCGAATCAGCTCTGCCCCCTGGGCGATCGCCCAAATTCCTGTAGCGCAGGCCGCCATTGGTGACAGAACCGGAGCCGAAGTTTGCAGCATTTGCGCGGTTTGCACAGCGGCTCCGTGGGGGAGAAAGGCGAGCCAATCGGCCAGCACAGGGGCAACTGTTTGCTGAGAGAGACCCACCGAGTTGCGAGGGGAGTAATACCTGACCCGAGCCAAGTCTTCCCACTCAGCCTGATGCCCACGACTAGAGCCAATCGACACACCGCACGTTACCTGAGGCAAGGTCAACCCAGCATCGGCTAAGGCCTCCCGCACAATTGAGGCGGTTAGTGACGCCAATCGGGCTGGGGTAGAGTTTATGAGTCCCAGGGGGAGCGGTGGCAACTCTGGAAAAGGCTGATGCAGGCAAATTCCCGATCGACCTGCTAATAAATGGCTCCAGGTAATTTCAAGACGACCCAGGGCAGAGGCCAAGCCAATGCCAGTAACAACGACATCCATTGTGCCAACGACAACCCACGCGCCAATCGCGCATTTCAACTTTTGAGGCCAACGCCGAGGATTTACTCCAGACCTAGCTCCCGCTTAAGCAAATCGATAGACTTCCCAATCACAAAGTTTTCGCAGCAGATCAATTGGGGCGGACGAATGATATCTTCGCGGGCGGAGGCGATCGCCGATCGCACCAATTGGCAACTGGCCTGATCGGCAATAATCGTGTGGGCACTACGCACCAGCGCACTCAGCTTATAGTTATCGCCCAACTGACAAGTCATCACCAGTAGATCATCGCCCCGTAAACTGTGAATAATCACTTCAGCCACACCGACAGTCCCAGAGCTGAGACTCACAACGCCCAAACAACTACCTTTAGGTAACTTTTTGATCAGGTTAATCTCTTCGTTAAAGTCATAAATATCAATTGGGATGACACGCACGGCCTTCGGTGCAGCGATCGCCTCAGCCTGGGCAATAAAATAGCGACTGGTCACAACCGTGCCAGAGCAGGTTTGATCCAGCACTTGACTCAATTCTTCCAGGGGCACTAACTGTACCGGAATGTTGAGTGCCCGCTCTAGCTCTCGCACAATCACTTCCCCCGCACCAATGTCGTGGGTGGGTGCCGTCACCAGCACCTGGGCGCTACAGCGCAAACGCCAATCAATTTCTGCCAAAAACAGTTCTCGGGCTTGATTGAGCGAACAGCCCAGTTTCAACAGCTCATCAATGCTAGTTTGAGCCACCTTATAGGCACCAGGAAACTGCTCCAAAATGGGTGACTTTACCTTGGCATTGCTTTCTTGCACCTGATCGCGCACATATATCCCCGAACCAGCGTGAGCATCAACCACACCAGCTTCTTCCAGTTGGCGATACACTTTACTGATCGTGTTACGGTGTAAACCGGTTTGCATTGCTAGTTGGCGTGTACTGGGCAAGCGATGCCCTGGTGGATACTGCCGCGAGGCGATCGCAAACAAAATCTGATTATAAAGTTGCGTCGATGCAGGAATATCGCTATCTGGCTGGATATGGAACTGAACCATGGCCGAGTCTCCCAGCTACCCTAATAATAAAATCAATCGACATTGTAGTGACGCATTCCCCATTCTTTGCATTATGTTCTGTTTCCTTAGATTTCGTGCGCCTTTTTAGGAAATCTCGCTGCAATCAGAAAGGGCAGGATAACAATAAACAGCCGGCCCCCTAGTCTAGAGCAGTGGCAAGATAGCAATCGTTGCGTTAGCGATGGTAACAAAGCTTGGGTGGCCGCAAAACTAGCGCTGGCAGGTGGCAAGATAGCAATCGTTGCGTTAGCGATGGTAACAGGGAGAATTTACAAAATTCCACGATTTCTTAAAACTGCGATGAAGCGCAGTTGTCATATTGAGGCGCGCCATCGCTGATTTGTGTCCTTCACTAGAGCTTTTTTGTAAAGGATTGTGGCATTTCGACGGCTTCTCCTTTTCCTACAAGAATGGCTAGGTAAGCTTAAAGCACATCCTCCCCGCTGTTTTTCCCACCATGGAGCCTTACTGTTTCCGCTGGTTTGTATCCTCAGGTGTTCCTCTTGTAGCCCTTGCTTCCCTTATCGGCCCTGTTAGTGGACAAGTTGTACCCGATCAAACGTTGCCAACAAACTCTCAGGTCAATGGGTCTGGTTACACTCACTGCATCATTGAAGGAGGCACCCTGCGGGGGCACTATTTATTTCATAGTTTTCAGCAGTTTTCTATTCCTACGGGGGGAAGTGCGTTCTTCAATAACCCACTTGGGGTTGAGACGATCCTGACGCGGGTTACAGGCCCTGCTATTTCCACGCTCGATGGGCTACTGAAAGCAAATGGTAATACCAATTTTTTTTTTACTGAACCCCAACGGAATCGTATTTGGGCCAGGGGCACAACTAGAGTTAGGCGGGTCTTTTTGGGCCAGTACGGCCAGTCGCATTCAGTTTGCCGATGGCAGTGAGTTTAGTGCGACGAATCCCCAAGCACCGCCCTTGCTAACGGTTAACCTGACCCCAGGCTTGCAGTTGGGCGAGATCCCACCAGGAACGAGCATTACCCAGCGCGGGGATTTGAGAACCCGTCAGAATCTCACCCTGAGCAGCGATCGCCTCGATTTGCAGGGCCACCTTCAAGCAGGGCAGGACTTAACATTGCAGGCCCAAACCATACTTCAGGTCAGGGATACGGCAACCACCCCGCTGGTCATGGCAGCCGGTCGATTTTTGACCCTACAAGGAAATCAGGGGATTGACATTCTGGCACTAGACAACCCACAAACAACCATTCAAAGCGGTAGCGATTTGCGCTTGGTCAGTGATGGCCTCATTTCTGGCGACACCCGTTTTTGGAGTGGGGGAAGTGTTGAACTCGTAACCTTGGGGGGCAATGCCGGAACATTTGTGAGTCTGTACGACCCGATTATCCAAGCCAATGGCAATGTAGTTTTTGGTAACTATACTGGAGTCGCGCTCAAAGTTGAAGCAACGGGCAATATTACAGGCGGCGATATTACCATTACTGGCCCAGATGTCGGCATTCCTACGACAGATCCTGATTTTGCTGTGTTGAGCAGCAGTCGGGTGTTGATTTTGCGCGCCGGGTTGGTGACTGTTTCAGCCCCTAACCTCCCTCAAATTGTCGGAGGAACCTCTTTCATTCCGGCACCCGGAGCGGCTACAGGCAACATCAGCGTTGGAGGCATCAATACCTCTACCCTTCAGTTTTTGGGTTCTGCCGGTAATGGTGGCCCAATTTTGCTGTCGGCATCCGGGGATATTGAGACCAGAGATTTGGTTTCTGCCTCTGCTTCTATCATCGTCGGCAATGCCCAAGCTGGAGGCGATATTACGATGTCGGCAGGAGGCCGCTTAGTGGTCAACGGTTCAATTCTGTCGGCATCGGTGGCAGCATCTGGGGGCAGCGGCAGGGGTGGCTCGGTCACGCTATCGGCAGGCAATACCCTCCAAATTGACGGAGCGGTTAACACCTTTTCGAGCGGCTCGAATGGCTCTGGAGATGGTGGAGTCTTAAATTTAACTTCTACAACAGGAGCCGTGGTTGTAAATGGGAACGTTGATGCAGGCTCCCTTGCACTTCAGGGCGGAGCCGGGCGAGGGGGGGCCTTATCACTGGTAGCCAACGTGGCGGGTAGCACTGTCACAGTCAATGGTTCACTTCTTTCTACCTCGGTGGCCGGGGTAGGCTTTGGGAATGACGGCGGTGTGATCACTGTGGTAGCACCCACAATCCAGATTGGTGGAAATATCAGTACCGCTTCGACCGGGTCGAGTGGCTCAGGTAACGGTGGTGACTTGGGCTTAACGGCCACTGCCGGCGGTATCACGGTTGCCGGAGCGATGGATACAGGCTCCTTTGCCGCTTCAGGAGCGGCTGGGCAAGGAGGTGATATCACGCTGGTAGCCGTGGGCGAGATTGTGATGACTAATGTCACCACAGTGGCGGCAGTTGGTGGCGACATTACGATTCGCACGGGCGATCGCCTTGCCTTAACAGACAATAGCGTTATCTTCAGCCAGAGCCAGGGCACAGACGCAACAGCCCAAGGGGGAACAATCGATATCCAGGCTCAGACGCTGGCTTTAGTAAATGGGGCACGGATCGGCACCAGTACACTGAATGCGGTTCAAGGTGGCAATCTAATCGTAAGGGTTCCCGCTGGACTCCAATTAGGTGGGGCGGACAGCAGTGGCACTGGCAGCGCCCTCTTTACCAATACATTTGGCACGGGCAAAGCCGGAAATATTGCAATCACAACCTCCCAATTGAGTGTGGAAGACCGGGCTGGCATCAGTACCCAGACACTCAGTACGGGGGCAGGCGGGAATATTGACCTAACAGTGCAAAATTTGACACTGCAGAACCAAGGGCGAGTCCTCGCTATAACCAATGGAACTGGAAATGCGGGGGACGTGACTGTAACGGCCAGCCAATCGGTTCTAGTGAATGGGTTGCAAAGTCTGATCACGGCTCAATCTGGGGTAACAGCAACAGGGAAGGGCGGGGATTTAACGATTCGCAGCCCCCAAGTGATCGTTCAAAATGGGGGGCAGATTGATGCCTCGGCTTTTGGTGCAGGGAAGGGCGGTAATTTGCTGATTGAGGCTAGCGATCGCGTCCAGGTAACGGGTACCTCAGCGGATGGCTCAGTGGCCAGTAATATTGCTTTAAATGCCGTTGGCAGTGGAGATGCGGGCGATCTGGTACAAATTAAAACCCGCCAACTACTGGTGCAAAACGGCGGACAAATTGGGGTCGGAACCTTTAGTAGCGGCCAGGGTGGCACGTTAGAAATCATTGCGACCGATGCGATCGCCGTCAGTGGAAGTGGTGCCGTTGGGGCGCAGGCTCCCAGCGGCCTGTTTGCCCGCAGCAACCCAGCCGCAACGGGCAATGCCGGTAACATTCAAATCACCACTGGGCGGCTGATCGTTGAAAACAATGCAGAGATTTCAGCCGAAAGCCTCGGTCAGGGGGCCGCCGGTAATATCGGTATCCAGGCTCAACAAGTGACGGTGCAGTCAGGTGCTAGCATTACGGCGAATACTCAAAGCCCACAACCCGGCGGAAAGATTGCGATCGCGGCTACTGACTTTGTCCACATCACAGATCCCAGAAGTTTTATTGCAACCCAGGCTTTGCAATCCTCAGGGGATGCAGGCAGTTTAGAGATTTCGACAAGACAACTGCGGATTTTGGCCGGTGCCCAGGTTGCCAGTTCTACATTTAGTGCAGGCAACGCCGGCAACTTGACCGTCAAAGCCACCGAACTGGTAGAGGTGGCCGGTACTAATCCCAGTGGGTCTATTGCCAGCGTCTTAAATGCCGCAGCCAACCCGGATAGCCGTGGTAATGGTGGCAACCTTAAAATTGACACAAGTCGTTTGGTAGTGCGGGATGGCGGGCAAGTAGGGGTGGGAACCTTTGCCTCAGGAGATAGTGGCACCTTAGAAGTGAACGCCACCGATTCAATCCTGGTGGTTGGCCGAGGGAGACAGCAACCCAGCGGCCTGTTTTCCTCGGTAGCAACGGGGGCCACTGGACAAGCCCGTAACTTGACACTCAATACCCAGCGCTTGCTGGTTCAGGATGGGGGCACTCTTTCCGTCGCCACCAATGGGAGCGGCAATGGTGGTGCCCTCACAGTGAATGCAACAGAGAGTGTCATCTTGTCAGGTCAAGGAAGTAGCTTATCCAGCCGCACGTCCAGTTCTGGAAATAGCGGCAACATTCGCATTGCTAAACCCAGGCAACTCACCCTGCAAGATGGGGCAACCATCAATGTGGGTAGTACAGGCACAGGGCAAAGCGGCAATTTAAGTATCCAGGCCGATCACATTACTCTGACTAATCAATCAAGCCTAGTGGCAGAAACCAACAGCACCGATGGGGGCAATATTCAAATCACTAGCGACAGGTTATTGCTGTTGCGCGCCAATAGTCTTATCTCTGCGACGGCAGGCACAGCCCAAGCGGGGGGTGATGGTGGCAACATTACGATTACAACCCCCTTTGTCATTGGTGTCTTGTCTGAAAATAGCGATATCCGTGCAAATGCGTTTACTGGCAATGGGGGCAATGTCATCGTTAATGCAAACGGTATTTTTGGTCTGGAGTTTCAACCATTTGATACCCCTAATAGCGACATCACCGCCAGTTCGCAGTTTGGGTTTACCGGAACTGTGGTTTTGAATACGTTGAATGTCGATCCGAGTCGGGGGTTGACAAATCTGCCAACAAATTTGACGGATCCATCGCAGCAGGTCAACAAAAGCTGCTCTCCCCGTCGTCGCCAGGGCAATCGTTTTGTGGTCACTGGGCGGGGGGGCTTACCAGCTAGCCCAGAAGACAGCTTAACGGGTGTGCAACCGCAAGTGGAAGTCTTAGGGCCTGTGCCCAGTAGTACCGATCCCGCGTTGCCCGCTCAACCCCCTCAAACCCACGCGCCGATTTCTCCACCGATTTCTCCAATTGTTGAGGCTCAGGGATGGAAGCTCCATGCAGATGGTTCAATTCTTTTAGTTGCCCAAGCAGCAGAACCGATGGGAGCGGCATACCGTTCCCCAATCCTCCCGTTCAACTGCGATGGAGGTTTTTTGAGAACAAATAGAACAAATAACCGAGGCGATCGCCCTCCGTCTGTATCCCACTTGTCCCTAACTCATCGGGCGCCAGTTTTGGCGTGCATCCATGGGGGACTGAATTTTCGGCTGCAATCATAACCCGGTCAGTAGACGACCCTATTCTTACCTAGGCATGGTTGCAGCGTTTCCTCAGTGGCAATCAGGTTAGAACCTTGGCGATGTTGAATCGGAATTTCAACCAAAAATTCAGCCCCTAAACCTGGCTCTGAGTAAAACTTGAGATTCCCCTTGTGTTGGTTGACAATCGTTTGATAGCTCATGGTTAGCCCCAAGCCCATCCCTTCACCCACCTCTTTTGTTGTGAAAAAGGGGTCAAAAATTTTGGATTGAATTTCGTGGCTAATACCAGGGCCATTGTCGGCAATAACAATGCGGGCCATGGCGGGATAGTGTTCATTCGCGGGAATGAAATCGCTACAGATCGCAATCGTTTTGTTTGCCCCCTGCCATTGGCGGAGGGCCTCGATCGAATTGAGGATGAGATTCATAAACACCTGGTTGATCTGACTTGGAAAGCATTCCACCGGCGGTAACATACCGTACTGGCGAATCACCTCAATTTCCTCTAACTCTGGTTTCAGCACAAAGAGGGTACTTTCGATACCCTGGTGTAGGTCAACCGCCTTAAGACTGGCTTCATCCAAACGTGAGAAGTTGCGTAGCGTTAAGACGATTTGGCGAATGCGATCCGCCCCAGATCGCATGGAATTGAGGATTTGGGGTAAATCCCGCAGCAGGAAGGCCACATCAATCTCCTCCAGCAGGGCCTGTAACTCGGTATCGGGCTGGGGCGATCGCACCTGATAGGCATTCAGTAAGCGCAGCAAATCTTTCACATAGGTGTCAATGTAAGGAATATTGGCATAGATAAAATTAATCGGGTTATTGATTTCATGGGCTACCCCTGCCACCATCCGCCCTAGACTTGAAATCTTTTCGCTCTGAATCAGTTGAGTCTGGGTCAGGCGCAATTCATCCAGGGCTTTGGTGAGGCTCTCAGCCTGCGCCGCACGGGTGAGGGCCTGGTGGTGCATTTGGGAATAGAGATGGGCCTGTTGAATGGAAATGGCCAGTTGATCGGCCACTGCCTGGGCCAAGTGCTGGTCATTTTGCGACCAGTAGCGCACATGGGAGCACTGGTTTAAGTAGAGGATGGCAAAGAGATGTTCCTTAGTCTGCACCGGAATCACGAGCGAAGATTTAATCTGGGCCTTCTTGTATTCTGGGTTATAGGCACCGATGCGGTCATCCTGAGTCACATCACTAATCACGACCCGTTGACGATTTTGAATCACCCATTGGGTCATCGGCCCAGCCACATCAAAATCTTGCCAAGATGGCAGAAAAGGGGGACGACACACTTCATACAAGTGACTCCCAATCGAAGTTTGAGCAGAATGGAGGGGACTCCCCTGCTCCTCTACCAGATGCACCAGGCAGCGATCGGCTTCGAGGGCGTTCATCAATTGGGCGATCGCCCCCTTGAGGATCACCTCTAGCTCAAAGCTCTGGCGGGTCTGGGTCGTAATCTGATTGACCAACTGCTCCCGCTGGGCTTGCTTCTGGGTTTTTTCGTAGAGTTGGGCCTGACTAATCGCAATCTCTAGCTGTTGGGCAACCAACTGCATAAAATCAACTTCAGCAGTTGACCAGCGGCGGGGAGCATCGGCTAAGCAGGCCAAAAAACCAATCGTGCCATCTTTGGAGTGAATGGGGATCAACAGGTTGGCTGCTGCTCCTAGAACCGGTGGATAGGGCGTCTGTCGGGCCTTAGAAGTCGGTAGCAACTGCCACAGAGATCGCCAAATTGCAGGCGGGGCCGTTTTTGCCTCAGCAACCACCAATTCTCCCTGGGTAATGGCCTGGGCCACAGCGCCAAAGATCTCCAGGGGGTAATAGCCCATTTCTTGTAGCGGGTTTTGGGCTGCCGGGTTCGCTGCCGTTTGTGTCGCATGTCGAACATATTCGCTCATCACCTGGATGCGCTGAGTATCTTCGAAGTACCAAAAGAAGAAACAGCGATCTAGGCTCAGCAGGTTGGCAACTTCTTCAACAGCCGTTTGCAAAACGACTTTTGACTCTAAGGAGTTACGGATGCGATCGACCATACGCCGAAGCAAAGCGCTTTGGCGGTCAGCACCATAAAAATTGGGCAATAGTAATCGCTCTAGGATGGATTTAGATTGGCGCAACAACAGGAATACACTTCACAACAACAGGAACACGCTTACACCCATTTAGCTTAAACTGATCATTTTTCTACGCATACTTGGCTTGTGTGCGTCAAACAATACTTTTGAGTGGCTCCAGTGTTCAATCTGGAAAGCTCTGACAGGTCGCGAATCGCTAACCCTCACAATCTAGCCCGTATCAATGTGCTGGCGCTCAGTGACTCATCCCATCAACTTGACAAAACACTCCCTTAAATGGGTACCCTGGCGCAGAAGCCTAGACGCTCCTCATAAGCACTTTAGCCTTAATCAATGACACCCTTGACTGGAACAAGCTTAAAGGATACTTCAAAGACCCATCCCCCAGTCGCCCTGACGACTATAATTACAGCGATGGCAGCAAGGCCCTGCCCTCGCAGGTTACAGAAGGTTCCGGATGGGTCAAGCCCGCCAGCGCAGGACTTGGATCGAATATCAGCGCAACTTTATCAGGACAGCTTTAACACTTGGACACGTTGCAAACGTCCTACTTAAAAACATCCTATTAAGTTGTAAACGTCCTATTAAAAGGGATGCATTGGAATAACGGAATGGGTCTTCAAATCCATAAGTCTAGAGAATTGATTAAAACGCTCTCCTCCATCTGAAAAATGGCTCGACAGTTCAGCGCTAATCCCTCAAACGATACCCCTGTCATGATCTAGAGCGTAATCGTACCGACTCCTGATGATTGGGGTTGTATTGGTTTCTACAAAATACTGATATTAAAATTAATCTATTAAAAACTAATCATTTTTTATTTTCCCTGAGGAGCGCTACCGTTGAAATCGTGGATTTAGGTAAACTACCTTTTGATTTGGATGAAGTTTTTTTGAGCAACCCCAATGAAGCGATCGCCCCGTCATCAATTGCTACAACTGCTCATGGGTGGGCTGTTGTTGCTGCAAGCCTGTGCCCCAGCGGCCAATCCCCCCCAAGAACCACCCAGCCCGACCCAACCGTCACCGAGTCCGCAATAACACCACCGCCCCCTTTCCTGTGAAGCTTCTTCAATTCAGCACCTCTCACTATTGCCGCAAAGCTAGGCTGGCTCTTGGTTACAAGCAAATTGACTACACCGTCGAAAATCTCACACCGGGATTACACAGCCTGCGAATCAAACCATTGACGGGCCTGACGACTGTACCGGTTCTCTTGCCAGAGGCCGAAGCGCAGCCAACGGTGGTGGGTGACTCCAGTCAAATTTTTCATTTTCTAGAAAAATATAAGCCTGACCCACCTCTAGTACCTGCTGACCCCACTCAACAGCGCCAAGCCTGGCTGTTGGAGGATTGGCTAGATGAAAGTATTGGCACGGCTACACGTTTTGTCTATTACCAGTTTCGCGCGGGCGCTGGTAAAGCGATTGATCCATCCCTGATGAGCCAGGCGGTGATTGGGGTTGTGCGATGGCAGTATCAAATTAATTCTGCCAGTGTGGCATTGGCGGCGCAGCGTTTAGACCTAGCATTAGAGGTATTGGGCGATCGCTGGCAAACGGCCCCCTATCTGGTCGGCAATCGCCCAACCATTGCCGACCTAACGGCAGCAGCCTTGCTGAGTCCCCTAGCCTTGCTGCCCACCTATCGGCAGGGTTACCCGTGGGTGTTTGACCGGATTAAAGCGATTCACCAACTGTGCCAAGAGCCTTTGCCACCAGGATTTTAAAGAGTAATGGGACTCTAAAGGGCAAAAGAGCAGGATTTGGATTTCTGTCGTTGAGTGTTTCATTTTCAGGTTTTAGTTGAGTTTTGCCAGGGAGGTTGCCTGGGTAGGTTAACCTATCAAATAGGGCTGACTCCCCTTAACCGGCATCCCCCAGATAAGACGGAAATCGTGGGTGCACGGGAGTGCGATCGCTCCAGAGCTTCTCTGGAGTAGGAGCTTTTGCCCCATTAAATGGCCTTGATTGTTCCATCCTTGAACGCGTTTTCCATCACTTCCCATGCAGATTCGTCGGCGATCGCCTAATCCTAGTGTTTCTGTCCTTGACCTCAACTATGTGGTGCCAGTGCCAGATGCAAAACCACAGCACATTCTTGAAGAAATTGTTTGGCATAAAGAAGTAGAGGTTGAGCGCTGGCGTGAGCAAGTTCCTCTCAATGACCTGAGGCAACGGGTGCAAGATTCACCCCCCGCAAAGGACTTCTTGCAAGCGCTGCGCCAAGGAAAAACCCAACCCGCCGTGATCGCAGAGGTAAAAAAGGCGTCTCCCAGCAAAGGGGTGATTCGGGCTGATTTTGACCCGGTGGCAATCGCCCAGTCCTACGCATCAGGGGGGGCCAGTTGTCTTTCAGTGCTGACCGATCAACGCTTCTTTCAAGGCAGTTTTGAATACCTATCTCAGATTCGCGCCGCTGTTGACTTGCCTTTACTCTGTAAAGACTTTATTCTGTACCCCTATCAGATGTACCTAGCACGGGCCAATGGGGCCGATGCGATTCTACTAATTGCGGCAATTTTGCCCGACAAAGATCTGAAATATTTCTTAAAGATTGTGCGAACGCTGGGCATGACCGCGTTAGTAGAAGTGCATACCCTGGCAGAATTTGATCGCGTCTTGGCCTTAGATGAGGTTGAGCTGATTGGGATCAATAACCGTAACTTGCAGGATTTCTCTGTTCATTTGCAGACGACTTGCGACTTGTTATCTCAGCGTCGCGACCAGCTTCAGGCTCGCTCCCTGCTGGTTGTGAGTGAGTCGGGGCTACACACTCCAGCCGATCTTCAACAAGTGGCTGATGCTGGGGCAAAGGCCGTGCTAATTGGTGAAGCCTTGATGAAACAGCCAGAGCCGGGTGTGGCTTTGCAACAGTTGTTTGAGTCTGCTTAGAGGGGTCTGTCAATGTTTCGGATGATTTTTCTGCCGCTTGTGCCGCTGTCTGCACCTTTCTGGTCTTTTGGTTGACTCAACCTTTGCAGGTTCGTCAAGGGTGGGGTTCCCTAAGGAGAATGAATTATGCACAATGGCGGATTGTAGGGTGGAAAACCTGCACTAGAAGCCATTTTTAACTTTTTATTTTGAATGAGTTCTGATTTTGAGGAGACTCGTTTGGCCATTTTAGTAAGAACAGGGGTAGTCCTATTTCTTAAAAGATGGAGAATAATCGCGCGTTTCTAGCCGCTTTTCAGCAAGCGTTTGCCAGTTCGAGGTTATTTTGCTCTGTCCTTATACATAAGGATACATAAGGGCACACCAGAGCAGTTCTCTGTCCCCTTTATTGCCCGCTCAGGCTGATATCAAAAGCCTGAAAACCCGTTGTTTCAGAGCCTCGGCTCAACCATTGTTGATTTCGTACTCTTTACCCCAGGTTGCTTCTATGGAACCCATCCCTCTCCCTTCCCATATTCACTATGAGTTACTGTTGCAACTGCTAGAGCGCCAGACGATGTTGGCCGTTGGGCGCAAGACTTTAATGCAAGAGCAGGTGCATGAGCTGATTATTACTCTGCGCAAGGCAATTGCGCAGCAGCGCCAACTTGAAGAAACCTGCGAACGTCAGCACATCCCGATCGATTATCGCTGGTCCTTAAATGGAGCGGAGCAGACAACTGTTGCTGTCACAACCGAGGATTTGGGTGCAGGTGAAGAAACTTAAATAATCTCCCGTCGGGCGATCGCTACGGAGGTTTTTTCGAATCCAGATCGTTTAATCTGGTAAGCACTTTTTCGTTAGCGATGACGATTTCACAAAGCGCGAGACCATCCAGCGATGGAGCACGACTTGCTGACCGACTTAGATACAATAGCGGAGCGTAGCCCCCTTGAAGCCCAGGCTCAGAATCTGCCTGAAGCGGAATGGCTCCCTCTACAGCTTGTTCTGCCCTTACCTGATTTTGATGGCAGTGAGACCTTTGCTCAGCCAGCCGGAAAGCCCAGTGGAGGCAATTGTCGCGGACGCTCCCGCGACGACACCGGGTCAGAAATCTCCCCCCAGCAACAGCAGAAATTGCTAGCTGAACTGCTGCAATTGCGCGCTCAGGCTCACAGTCAAGTCTCTCGCATTCGTAGCCTGGAGCAAGCTCTTGATCAATCGCTGGCCCATCTCAAGGAGTTACGCCAACAACTGATCGACCAGCAATTTTTAGAAGATCATTTGGCCGCAACCGAAGAAATTGCCAATATTCAGCAGCAAGCGATTCATCAACTGAAGGCTCAACTTGCAGCCAAGCAACAGATCATTGAGGCTGATCAAACTGAGCTGAGGCAACAGCGGCAGGAATTACAGGTTGCCTGGCAACGGCTGCAAGAGGCCGGAATATCTGTAGACTTGCCCGGGCACGGGCGGTCAAAGATCAACCCCAACCTAGTTCCCCTGACAGATTACCCGCTGGAGCCATCCACCCTAGAGACGCTGCTAGCCCGGCAACGGCAGTATATTGCCGAGCTAGAGGCAGCGGCGGCCCTGCGGGCAGGCTGGGAAACGTCTCTGATTGAGATGCTGGTTAGTACTCAAACAACTCTTACAACTCTGGGAGAGATTTCAGATCTGGCACCTGGAGAGTCGCCTGACTCCGTGTCGGATCTGTTGGCGCAACTGACCCACTGTCTGTCGGGTTTGGCACAATCTCTGGAACAGGCTCCCCTGGTTAAGCAGCACAGTGCCAGTTCTCCTATCTCTGCGCAGGAATTAATTGAGGCTCAAAAACGCATTGGCGAATTAGAAACCCAACTGGCTCATCAGGAGACTGCTCGGGTGTTGCTGCAACACACCTACCAGGAGATAGAAACCGACCGTAATCGCCAGCGTCAGCGATTACAAGACTTAGAAGCCCAGGTCGCCGAAATGCAGGAGCAGATTTTACATCAGGCTCAGCAAGCCAGCGAATATGAAACAGCAGTACAGCACTGGAAGGATCGATATGTTGGAAACTATCAACAGATCCAGCAATTGAGGCAAGTTTTAGAAGCGACGCTGCCCGTTCTTCCTCCTGAGGTTGAGGCGATTCTCGCAACCCTAGAGGTAAGTCGGCTATCTGCGATTGATCAAAATTCTGCCTCGGCATTGGTACCCGCCCGCTTTAACCGCGAATCACAGCTTGATCTGCCCGAGTTTCTTTTGCGGCGGCGTCGCTACAAAGCACAACGCCTATCCTAAATCATTTTCTGGATGTCTTGAATTGACTAGTCCGAAGGGATTCCCAATCCATGGCAAAGGTAGTAATGTTTTCATACATTCTCAGGCATTTGCGCCCTGGAATTTCAATTTTATCCAAGTCTAAAACTGGAGCTTTGTCTGTGGAAACACAACAGGTTGCGATTTGGACTTGGCCTGTGCCCTAGTGTGAGGGGCGGTTTTTGCCGAGTTGTCTGATTTTGTTGCATGACCCCACTGTTTGATTTGCCCCCTGAATGGAATCTTTCTCGACGAACTGTTCTCAAACTTTTTGGAGCCGGGGCTTTAGCTGGGGGCCTAGGCTACTCGCGTCTGAGCAAGCCAAAACCTAGCATTTATCAGCAGGATACGCTCACGCTGCCAAGCCAACTGGAGCAGCCTCGCCACGTGGTGGTGGTGGGTGGTGGGTTAGCTGGGCTGGCCTGCGCCTACGAGCTTTGTCAGCGGGGGTTTCAAGTCACCCTACTGGAGCGATCGCCCCAGCTAGGCGGTAAAATTGCCAGTTGGGATATTACGGTGAATGGAGAGCCTTTCCGGATGGAGCATGGCTTCCATGGCTTTTTTCCCCAGTATTACAACCTCTGGAGCCTGGTTCAGGAGCTACAGATTCGAGAAAACTTTAAGTCGCTTAATTACTACTCGGTGGTTTACAAGGGCGATCGCTACAAACCAGAAGTCTTTCGTCCCAGCCATTCTGCCTTTCCCTGGAATATTGTCGATCTGGCGATTTCGTCAACAAACCGCCTCAAGTGGGGGCTAAACCTGACAAAATCTTCCCACTGGCAGGTTTTTCGAGAAATTAGTGGGTTCAATCCGGCGCATAGCTATCAACGGTTGGATCAGCTATCTGTTGCAGAGTGGGTCAGTCAAGATTTTCCACGCGGGTTGTATGACCTTTATTTTCTGCCCTTTGCAAAATCCAGCTTAAATGCACCGGATACGATGAGCGCGGGCGAACTCATGCAATTCTTCCACTTCTACTTTTTTGGCAACCCGGAGGGGTTAGCCTTTAATGGCACTTGCCAGGATATGGGCCGGAGCTTAGTGGAACCCATTGCCCGCTACATTACGGAGCATGGTGGCACAATCGTGACAGAAGCCGCTGTGAGTAACATCTACTGGGAGCAAGGCAAGGTGACGGCTTTAGACTATCAGACTCATGGGGCTACCGATGCTGTTCCTTTCTGGGTGGAGGCCAATGCCGTGTTGAACGCTGCCGCTGAGCCGCGTTTTTTTGGCGGTGGAGATGCGGTTTATCTGTTGGCGGAAAGTCAGCAAGAAGCGCTTTCCCTCAGTTGTACCCATCAGGGTTGTACTGTACACCCCGATGCCACAGGCCGTTTCCACTGTCCCTGTCATGGGGCAATGTACAACGCCCAGGGCAAAGTGCTGCGTGGCCCTGCTCAGCAGGATCTCCGCCGGTACAAGGTTCTGGCACAGCAGGGCGATCGCCTCCAGTTGGTGGCGGCCAATCCAAATCCTGGCCAAACCCTTACCGTTACCGCTGATTATTTTGTGCTGGCGGCGGATGTGATTGGGATGCGCCATCTGGCGAACCTGATGACGGGTGCTGTGCCCCTAGAGTTGCAAACTCGCTTAACCCAGTTGCCAGTTGCCGACCCCTTTGCCGTGTGTCGCTTTTGGTTTGATCGTGACTTTGAGTGGGAGCATAGCTGGTTCACTTCCCTGTCAGGCTATCGGCTGACGGATAGTATTACCCTATACCATCGCATTCAAGAGGACTACATTGACTGGGCCAAACGAACTGGCGGTAGCGTTGTTGAGCTCCATGCCTACTGCTATAAGGAAAAGGAATTTCCGACCCAGGAAGCGGTGTTAACCACTTTTGAGCACGAACTTTACGATATTGTTCCTAGTTTGCGGGAGGCCAGGCTCCTGCATCGCGAGTTGGTGAATCAGAAGAATTTTTCGGGTTACCCACCCGGCAGTTACGGCGATCGCCCTGCAACCGAGTCGGGTGCCCCGAATCTCTTCTTTGCCGGAGACTGGGTGAAAATGCCCTTTCCTTCAGGATTGATGGAGCGCGCGATCAGCAGCGGCTTGCTGGCCAGCAATGCAATTTTGCATCAGGAAGGTCTCCAACGACGCACCCTCCTGACAGTACGCCCCCAGGGAATGCTGTCCCTGCTTGCGTAAACCTTTTGGTATAGAGTTATAGCCCAGCTCAGAAAGCTGAAGACAAAACCCTATGCTCAACTATCGATGCTGGGTCGGCTTTCTGGCTCGCTGTCGCCAGGAGAAACATCGCGACGATTGGACAAGTAGATATCCTTAGGATAAACACAATGCGCATCCTTCCTGTATTACTAGCCACTGACCTAACTGCTAGTTTTGGAATGGTCAGGCCAGCCCCCAGTTCTGCCCAGGAAATCAGTGGCTGCTCAGCCCGCTTGACTGCTCGCGACCCGCGTTCCCAAATCAATGTGCGCACAGGAGCGGGGACAGGCTATCCTGCTCCCAGCTATGGCCCAGTCGGCGATCAGGTGCAGATTATGCGCGGCAGTGTTGATGGGTTTGTGATTTCAACTGACCACAACGGTGCCAGATGGTTCAAAGTCCGGTTTCCCAAATCGCGAGTGGTTGGCTGGGTGCGGTGCGATTTGATCGGCAACTTCACTTGTTAAGTTCAAATATCAATTAAATTTCAGATATCGAAGAATTTCTGGTCTTTGGTATGCGTCCTTTCCCTGTGACTCCGGCTATTGCCTACCCCAGTTCGGATAGTGAGCGTGTCTATGAATGCCCCGATCTCTGCCAACGTCAACTTTGATATCCGGCAAGCGGCGACTAACCTCAACCACTGGTATGTGGTCGCCGCTAGTGCGGAGGTAAAAACGCAGCCCCTAGGGGTCACTCTGTGGCAACGAGCGATCGCCCTCTATCGTGACAGTCAGGGCCAGATTCATGCGCTGGAAGACGCCTGCCCTCATCGGTATGTCAAACTCAGCGATGGCTGTGTAGTTGGCAATTATCTGGAATGTGCTTACCATGGCTGGCAAATTAATACCCAGGGGCAATGCGCCCATGTGCCCTACCTGGAGCCTCGGCAAAAACTCCCCAACTGCCAGGTTAAAACCTATCCGGTAAAGGAGCAGGATGGCTTTATCTGGCTATTTCCGGGTGATTCAGCTCTGGCCAGCCAGGTTGAACCCATGGGTATTCCCGAATGGGATCACTTAAATTGGATTGCTTCCTACACGCTGATTGATACGCGTTCCCATTTCTCTTACCTGATTGAGAACCTGATGGACATGTATCACGGGCATCTCCACGATAACTGGCAAGCCTGGAGCGGGGCGGTTTTAGAGAGCCTAGAGGAGACGGGCGATCGCGTCGATGCCCATTACCAGGCGCAGAATTATTACCGGATTAATCAAATCTGGTCGGTTTCACAACTCTTCATCCCCGCCCTACGCCAGTTACATCCAGATCCTTTGGATGTCAGCTATGTCTATCCCCACTGGCGATCGCGTCTAGGGGATGACTTTAAAATCTACTGCCTGTTCTGCCCGGTTAGCCCCCGCCATACCCGCGCTTACCTCGTGCATTTTACTTCCCTCAATGCTTTTCATCGGCTCCACAAGCTGCCGCTTTGGTTTCGCCGCTTTGTCAAGAATCGGATGTTTAACTCCGCCAAAAAGTTACTGGAAGGTTTGGTCGAGCAGGATATTCGTATGATTGAGCAGGAGCAACAGGCTTATCTGGCGAATCCTCATCAGCGCCCCCATGAGTTAAACCGTGCTCTGGTGAGCGTGCAACGGTTGATTCGGTACCAGGCAGAAAAACCTTGAGTCCTATGTTTAATTTAAAGCTTAAATAAACCTTACAGTTTAAGTTCGAGATCACTCTGGCTTTTACTGCAATCCAAAAACCAAAATGAGGGTTGCCTGTGCACAACCCTCCCCCTAGCAATTTGCCGGAATTCAAATTTGAGAGAACCCCCTCACCCCGCTTTGCCAGGTCAGATCTCGTGCCTTACTTGACAGCAAGTGCCTTATCCGCATCACTGGTGGCATCGGGGTTTACCTCAGGCGTATCTTTTTCCGACGGTGGCACCACTTGCCAGAACTTTGGTAAGTACTCCGCCCAGTTAGCCAGAATTGCTGTTGCTTTTCGGCTCCCTGTTTTCTCAGCATGGGCCGTAATTAAATCGCGCAGTTGTTGCTCCCCCACAGGGGTAATCACCCGCTGAATTTTGACAATTTCGGGATTGACCTTAGCGGGAAAGCCTCCATCCTCATCTAGGAAGTAAGCAAGCCCCCCTGTCATCCCAGCACCCACATTACGCCCCGTACGCCCCAAGACGACGACGACCCCACCCGTCATATATTCGCAGCAGTGGTCGCCAGTGCCTTCCACTACCGCTTGACTGAGGGAATTACGCACAGCAAAGCGTTCTCCCGCCTGCCCGTTGGCAAACAAGAAACCACCGGTTGCTCCGTAAAGGCAGGTATTCCCGATGATTACATTCTCCGCTGGGTTATAGGCGGCATCACCGGGTGGCACAATGATAATTTCGCCACCATTGATGCCTTTGCCAACATAGTCGTTAGCCTCACCCGTGAGATGCAGGGTGACCCCGGTGATGTTAAAGGCACCAAAGCTTTGCCCTGCTGCCCCTGTAAAGCGCAGGGTCAGATGGCCACCGAAGCCAGTGTCCCCATATTGTTTGGCGATGACTCCGGCAATTCGAGCACCAACGGTTCGATCAGTGTTAACAATCCGATAGGATTTTTCAACCCTGCCCTGTTGGGCGATCGCGGTTTGCACAGTGGCATCGGCCAGAATTTGATCATCCAGCACCGGGCCGTTACTATGCACCTCTTCATGGTAGAGCCAGCGGCGATCTGTACGAGTATCCGGTAGCTGGGTTAAACAGGTGAGATCCAGAGTTGGGGTTTTCGTCAGGCTGACCCCCTCTCGCTGCTTCAGCAAATCGGCTCGGCCAATCAACTCATGCAAATGCCGGTAGCCCAACTTTGCCATGATAGAACGGGCCTCTTCGGCAATAAAGAGGAAGAAATTCACCACATGTTCCGGGGTTCCTGGGAAGCGTTTGCGGAGTTCTTCCTTCTGGCTGGCCACCCCAACGGGACAGTTGTTGGTATGGCAAATCCGCGCCATAATGCACCCTTCTGCAATCATCGCAATCGAGCCAAAGCCAAACTCTTCGCCCCCCATTAGGGCTGCCATGACGACATCCCAACCGGTTTTAATGCCACCATCCACCCGTAAAATCACGCGATCGCGCAGGCCATTCTGCATCAACACGCGATGGACTTCCGTCAAGCCCAATTCCCACGGACTGCCTGCGTGTTTAATCGAGCTGAGTGGCGATGCGCCCGTTCCACCATCATGACCGGAGATTTGGATAATATCGGCATTGGCCTTCGCTACTCCAGCCGCAATTGTGCCAATCCCAATCTCCGATACCAGTTTCACGGATACCTGCGCCTTCGGATTAATCTGGTGCAGGTCAAAAATCAACTGTGCCAAATCCTCAATCGAATAAATATCGTGATGAGGTGGAGGTGAGATCAACGTGACCCCAGGCTTAGAGCGCCGCAACATGGCAATGTAAGGGCTAACCTTATTGCCGGGCAGTTGCCCGCCTTCACCGGGCTTTGCACCTTGGGCCAGTTTGATTTCTAGTTGTCTAGCGCTCATCAGGTATTCTGGCGTTACCCCAAACCGCCCCGACGCAATTTGTTTAATTGCAGAGTTGGCCGTATCTCCATTTTGTAATCCCTTCAGGTGGGGCAGCAGGGCCGAGTTTCCCTCTGGGTCCACGTCACTGAGGACATGGAAGCGAACCGGGTCTTCGCCCCCTTCCCCAGAGTTGGATTTGCCCCCCAGCCGATTCATGGCGATCGCGAGCGTCTCATGGGCCTCTCGCGAAAGTGCCCCTAGGGACATGCCACCGGTGCAAAAGCGCTTCACAATCTCTGTGGCTGGCTCAACCGCTTCTAGGGGAATCGAGGGCCGGTCACTCCGAAAATCTAACAAATCGCGTAGCGCCGTCAGGGGCCGCTCCTCCAAATACTTCCGATAGAGTTCGTAATGATCAGCACTGGGGCCAGCGACGGCTTTATGCAGATACTTCGCCATCTCTGGGCTATTCATGTGGTACTCGCCGCCAGGGCGGTAGTTGACGAAGCCATAATTCTCCAACTTTTTCAACGTCAACTCAGGGAAAGCCCGACAATGAACTGCAAGGGTTTCTTGGGCTAGGTCTGCTACCCCTAGCCCACCTAGGCGAGAAACGGTCCCAGCAAAACCAAGGTGAAGCAAGTCACCCCCGATCCCAATTGCTTCAAAAATCTGAGCGCCATGATAACTGGCAAGCAAAGAAATTCCCATTTTGGAGAGAATTTTGAGTAACCCTGCTTCAATCGACTTACGGAAGTTGGCTTGAGCAGTGGCTAGAGAAAGTTGCTTTAACTTGCCTCGTTGCATCAGGGTTTGCGTTCGAGTGTCTGCCCACCATTGCCGCACGGTCTCCAGCGCCAGATATGGACAAACCGCACTAGCCCCATACCCGATCAAGCAAGCATAGTGATGGGTGCTCCAGCACTGGGCGGTATCCACTACCAGTGAAGCCTTCATCCGCAGGCCCTGGCGAATCAAGTGGTGATGCACGGCCCCCACAGCCAGCAGTGGCGGAATATAGGTGTAATCAGCGCTGATGCCGCCGGGCTGCCCTGCTAGCGTCAGGCGATCGCTAAGAATTAAAATCTTGACGCCTGCCCGTACCTCTGCCACAGCTCGCTGGCAGAGGTCATTAACCGCCTGCTGTAATCCACCCGGGCCGTGGGCCACAGCAAATAGGGTCGATAAATCGGCGGTCTTAAAGCCCGATTGGCGAATGTGCTCTAACTCCGTATCCCCTAAAACGGGCGATTCCAACTTTAGCAGGTGGGCTAACTCTGGAGTTGGCTTCAAAATATTGCCGCGATCGCCTAAAGACGTCGCCAAAGACATCACCAAACTCTCCCGCAAAGGGTCAATCGCGGGGTTGGTCACCTGGGCAAACCGCTGCTTAAAGTAGTCGTAAAGCAGCCGAGGCCGGGAAGATAGCACCGCTAGAGGAATGTCATCCCCCATACAGAAGGTCGGCTCTTTGCCCTGGGCCGCCATCTCTTCAATAATCATCTCTACATCTTCCGCAGAGTAGCCAAAGGCTGTTTGGTAGCGCAGCATCGTCTGCAAATCCAGGCAGGGCTGCTCATCTGGGAAGGGTTGAGGCGCAATGGTTTGGCGATTCTGCAACCATTCTCCATAGGGATGAGCTTGAGCCACCCGTTGCTTAACCTCCCAGTTCTTCAGAATTTCGTGACTTTGGAGATCAACCAGAATCATTTGACCGGGGCCAAGGCGTCCTTTCTCAATAATATCGGCCTCATCCACAGGGACGACCCCTGCCTCGGATGCCACCACCACATAGCCATCGCGGGTAATCACATAGCGAGCCGGGCGCAAACCGTTTCGATCTAGAGTTGCCCCCACGGTTTTGCCATCTGTAAAAGCCAGGAGGGCGGGGCCATCCCAGGCTTCCTGAATCCCGCTGTAATATTCGTAGAAATCAATAATTTCAGGATGATGAATTAAATCGGGCTGATTTTGATAGGCTTCTGGCACCATTAGCATCAGCGCTTCCTGGGGGCTGCGGCCAGAGCGCACCAACAACTCAAACACGTTGTCTAGGTTGGCCGAGTCGCTATTGGTGGCAATCACCGTTGGTTTCAAGTCTTGAATGCGATCGCCCCAGCATTCGTGCCCCAAATCCGCTTCCCGGGCCAGCATCCAATTAATATTGCCCAGCAGGGTGTTAATTTCACCGTTATGACCCAGCATGCGCATGGGTTGAGCCAAGGGCCAGCGGGGCATCGTATTGGTACTAAAGCGGCGATGGTACACCGCAAAGGGGCTTTTATAGGTGGGCTGCTGCAAGTCAAGATAAAACTCGCCTAACACCGCTGAGCGCACCATACCCTTATAGACAATCGTGCGGCTGGAGAAGGAGCAAAAATAAAAATTCTCAAAGGTTTCTGGGTCAAGCTGAGAGGCAGCGATCGCTGGCCTAATGGCTTTGCCAATCCGCTTGCGCAGTAAATAAAGCTGGCGCTCTAACTCATCCCCTGTCAAATGTTCCGATTGCACAAACACCTGCTCAATTTGGGGTTGATTTTCCCGTGCTTGCACACCGAGCACCTCTGGGCGCACCGGTACCACCCGCCACCCCAAAAGCTTCAACCCTTCCTCTTCAGTGACCTTAGCCACAACCTGACGCGCACAGGCCGCCGCTTCTGGCTGAGTCGGCAAAAACACCATACCCACCCCAATTCCAGCAATGTTTGCAGGCGCTATCCCCCGTTCTGCTAGCCAATCCGCAAACACATCCCAGGGAATCGCTGACATTAACCCCGCCCCATCCCCCGAATCCTGGTCGGCGCTGCACCCGCCTCGATGCTCAACACAGGTTAACGCCGCCAGAGCATGCTCAATTAAGACGTGACTACTTTTGCCTTGCTGGTCTGCTAAAAAACCAACACCACAGGCATCCCGCTCTTCTACTAGCCAGGTTTGCCCAGCGTAACCAGCATTCGATGCTTGATTCCAATTATCCTGATTCACAGTCGTGTTACCCATGCGACGGTTTGTGTAATTGGTCTAGATGACCTAGAAAAAATTGAGCCTAGTAAAACTGGCTAGCGTTCCCTCAAGAAAACTTTGACGGCGCAGACCCTCAAAATTTAGCCCCCATCAACTCATCAACTTTCTTATACCCAAGTGACTCATCAATTTTTTTGACAAACTACTAGACGCTGCGGAGCAATTCAGCGAAGGGTGGAACCCTTGCCATCAAACAGCGGTCAACTGCCTCAGGTCTATCTACTCAGAACATCAGCAGATGCACTGAATGTAGGTAAACAGCACTAGTAATTAAACCAGCCATCCCTCTCTTGCAGTTAAACCTGTAAGATAGCGGATTTTACCCAATAACGGAATCGTCTGGGATATCGCTGGATGCAAATGGGGTAGACTTGCAATCCATTCAATTGGGGAGTCTATATCTTACATCCCTGAAATCTGGCTGAACTGATACGTGTGTTGCAGTAAGTAGCCTTATTTTTGCAGATTAGGAGAAACGTCCCACGTCTGCCTGCACCACAACAACCCTGGTTTGGAAGGAACCAAGTGACTCAGATAGAGAGACCAGCCCAGGGAGTTGAATTACCCTTGGCGCATACTCGCAGAGAGAGCATCTCACCTTTGCAGGCCCTCATTCCCCAGCCCCTCCTCTCAACCTGGGAAAAGAAGAGCCAAGCCATCTCACAGTCTCTCTCCCTGCACCCCTGCCCCCATTCATGGGGAGTCGGGGAGCAGGATTAGAGCAATCCGGGCATACCAGAAAAGGGTGAGGGCAAAAATGAGATGCACCCTTTGCAGAATCAGAAGCAAGTCGCTAATCTGAGACAGCATCCTGCTTTCTCCTAGAGCAAACCGCCCCTGTTACCCCCTCCTACCAGTTGGAATACCTCATTCGCTGGAAGGGAGGACAACCGTCTAGAGTCACCCCAGATCAAGTAACCCCATTTTGGTAGAAACCGTAACCACCCACTACTTGAGGACAACCGTCTAGATAACCCCAAAGTCTGGAGTGATGATTCCTTGCTCTGAGCATGACAATCAATTTCTAATAACCCCCAACGCTGCGTCAACGTCGATTGCACGGATGCTTGGAACCCCAAAGGCGAACCTAGATCGATTTGTGATGGGTTTCGACCCGTCACCCTCTCCTGGCACACCACTCGCCCTCAGATCCGTCTCTTTTTTCATCACCCTCCCTTTTTCATCACCACCAGTTAAAAATGGCCACCAAAACAAAGTCGATAGGCGTTCAGGAGATTTTCCAGAAAGAAACGATTCTCCTCAGAATGTTGCCCTGGGGGTTAGGGTTTCTGTTTGGAAGCCTTTGGCTGGGGTGGCTTCGTTACCCAGCGCTTGCCGATTTTCCAGAGCCATCAATAACCCTGACGGAGGCTCAAGCACCCATGGCTCAAGCACCCTCTATGGAACTCGAAAAATGGGGCAACCAGATTCAACTTAATGGCCGTACGCATTCGTTGCTATGGGGGCAATGGCGCACACCCAAGGGGCTAAGAATTGGCGTCAGCGACATAGGGCTGAATCAGGTATTTGGATTTGAGCTGTTGCCCAACTCTAGTCTACAAAATCAGCCGGTTCAGTGGTTTTCTCTCCCGCCGACTATGCCGCTTCAACTGCCCACACGCCTGACAGGGCAAGCTCGCCTGCTCGACATTACTGACTTGGCTAAGCAATTGGGTTGGCAACTTCAAGGCAATGCACCCACATTGGAAATCGCTATGCCACCCGCAAAGGTGTTAGCTGTGCGCTACGGCAAACAATCTTGGGGCGATCGCCTGGTGTTAGAGTTAGACCGCCCAACCCCATGGCAAAATCAGGTTCAATTTAGTGGTGCTCAGCTTACCCTAGATGCCCAGATTGCTCCAGAGCTAATCTCGGCCTTTCAACCGCAGGTCTCACAGGCGATCCGTTCATTGCAAGTAATACCCGTTGGCGAACAAACCCAGGTGCGAATTGAGGCAACCCTGCCAGCACGGGTGTGGAGTTTGCCCAATCCCTATCGTTTGGTTATTGATCTTCGCCCTGATGCCCTGGTAGAGCGAGATATTGTTTGGGCACCAGGGCTACGTTGGCGATCGCAGCTGATTGCCCTGGGAGAAGCAAAATTTCCAGTCACCTGGCTGGAAATAAATCCCCGCCAGGTGGGTCTGCAACTGGTTCCCATTCTGCCCCAGCCCGACCAGATGACCGGGATTGCCCCCCTGGCAGAGACTGCCCGCTTGGCCGGGGTAGCAGCGGCCATTAATGGGGGCTTTTTCAACCGGAATAACCAACTGCCCTTAGGGGCTTTGCGTAAAGTTGGACGCTGGTTTTCAGGGCCAATTTTGGGACGAGGGGCGATTGCTTGGAATGGGGGCGATATCCAGATTGGTCGATTGATGCTCCAAGAAACCCTCGTACTGCCGGGTGGGCGGTTTCCTCTAACACACCTCAATAGTGGCTATATTCAACCTGGGGTAGCCCGCTACACCCCAGAGTGGGGCAATGTCTACACCAGCTTGAGTAATCAGGAAATCGTCGTCACTGTGCAGAATAACCGGGTATCCCAGCAGCAGACACTACCAGCCGCAGGAATGGCTCTACCCATTCCAAGCGATGGCTATCTTCTAGTGGCTCGCTCCTCCCCCGTCTCCCCATCGCTCTTGCCAGTGGGCACAGTCATCTCAATTGAAAGCACGACTATCCCTTCAGTCTATAACCGCTACCCCAACATTCTGGCCGCTGGGCCACTACTGATTCAAAATCGCCAAATTGTTCTAGATGCAGAAGCCGAAGGCTTTAGTCAAGCTTTTGCAAGCCAGAAGGCCAGTCGTAGCGCGATCGCCCGCACCAGCACTGGCCATCTGCTGCTGGTCACTATGCATAATCGCGTCAACGGAGCAGGCCCTAGCCTTAACGAAGCCGCACAACTACTGAGTACCCTCCAAGCCGTCGATGCACTAAATCTGGACGGCGGCAGCTCGACGACTCTTTATCTAGGCGGGCAAATTGTAGATCGCCCCTCCCACCAGACGGCGCGTGTTCACCAAAGTCTAGGCATTTCTATTCAGCCCACGAATCCGTAAAAATACTCTTCGCACTCTCTGGAAGCAAAAGCCACCATAGGCAAGTATGACTGTAAAAAAACCGAGAAGCCTCAGCAGCCTCCTGTAAAGATTCAGTAGGCTCCTCCAGCACAACCATGATGGCTGAGAATGCATCCCGCAAAATAACTATTGTCCAAGACGGTTCTGTTTTATCTAAAGTGTCTCGGTTATTAGGCGTCCACATTAAGAGCAAAGACGCAGGGGTCTGATCTTAGTGGAGCCATTATCAAGACAGAGGCAAAAGTATCAGGGCAAAACGTGGTTGTCTAGTGTTCCATCAAGTCGCTCCCAATTCTCATAGTCGTCGGTGGGTTTTCCTGAGCTAGCAGTTTGGGTGAGGTTTGCAGAGAGCAGATTAAAGATGGAAAAGAGGGTTAAGTCCAAAGCTGACTGACTCCTCACCCATTGGGGAACACGTCGGTTCCTGAGTTCTTCTTCTCTTCTGTCAGTCAACGACCGTATGACTTAAATTCCGATTGCAAGCGCATTTGATTAACCCCAAAGGAGATAACTGTGGTTCAACTTCAAGAAATTCAGGCCTTGAACACTAGCAAATCCTCAGAAGCAGTACAAACCCCGATTCAACACCCTAGTATTGTTGCGGCAACAGAGCTACGCCCTTGGGGTTCCTTTACGATTTTAGAAGAAGGCCGGGGTTACAAAATCAAGCGGATTGAGGTAAAACCGGGTCACCGCCTAAGCTTGCAAATGCATCACCACCGGAGTGAGCACTGGATTGTCGTTTCTGGCACCGCAAAGGTAACCTGCGGCGATGCTGAACTAATTTTGAATAGCAACCAGTCAACCTACGTGCCCCAGTGTACTTCGCACCGCTTAGAAAACCCAGGGGTGATTCCTTTAATTCTGATCGAGGTTCAAAACGGAGAATACCTCGGCGAAGACGATATTGTTCGCTTTCAAGACGACTATGCTCGTGCCCAAGTCTAACGAATCAGGTGAATTCATCAGTACGCTGACGCTAACTGGCAGTTAATTGCCAATGCTAAGTGTAATTAGAAAGTCACCACAAACGCTAAAATAGGGGGGTAATTGCTTACCTCCCTATTTTTATTGGGCATGATTCAGATTCGTCCCGCTGCCGCCAGGGAACTTCAGAGACTGCTACAGCGTCAACAGAGCGCGCGTTTTTTGCGGCTGAGCATTCAAGCAGGTGGCTGTTTGGGTAGAAGTTACTGCTTAAGTTTCGACTCGCAGCTTCAGCCCGATGATCACTCGTTTAACCTGGATGGGGGACAGCTTGTCGTTGATGCTGCTAGTTTAGCAAGCTTGGGCATCTTGGTCATTGACTACGCTGAAGACTTAATGGGGGGCGGTTTCCATTTCGGTAATTCCAAGGCATCCCAAACCTGCAGATGTGGCAATTCTTTCACCCCCTCAAACTTTACCGAAGAAGCTGCTAGCTAAGCAATTTTCAAATTGATGTTACCGAAGCGCCCAACCGTTCTCCTTAAGTCCTTTGTCAATCAGGTAGTGGGGATCACCGAAATCCCCAGGGGGGAGTTATTCACGTTGAATTCTGCTGTTTTTTGGCGCTGGCACGACTTCCCCAGCCAGAGATGAGAAACTGATAGAGTGCTGTCAGAATGTCAACATCTGGGAGCTTTAGATAATCGAATCGACGTGAAACTCCAGATCTAGGCAAGGCTAGCTTTGATTTCGTAGAGATCTTGATTTCAAGTTGACTTTTAGAAGCAGCACTTGCTAACATTAACGTTTGGAAAAGTTCAGAACCACGCACACAATGCCCACTATCCAGCAGCTAATCCGCAGCGAACGCCAAAAGGTACAGAAGAAAACCAAGTCTCCAGCTCTTAAAAGCTGTCCTCAGCGTCGGGGAGTTTGTACACGTGTTTATACCACAACTCCTAAGAAGCCGAATTCTGCTCTGCGGAAGGTGGCTCGGGTGCGTTTAACCTCTGGCTTTGAAGTCACTGCCTACATTCCTGGAATTGGTCATAATCTTCAGGAACACTCCGTGGTGATGATTCGTGGTGGTCGGGTGAAAGATTTGCCAGGGGTGCGTTATCACATCATTCGAGGCACTCTAGATACGGCAGGTGTGAAGGATCGTAAGCAAGGGCGCTCCAAGTATGGAGCGAAACGCCCGAAAAAGTCTTGATGAGTATTCCCGATTTATGCTGGTACTGAGTTGCTAGCATGAAACTAAAGTTTTCCGTTCAGCCTACGGTTCTCATTGTCTAGATCTGCTTGCAAAGAATAAAGGTTAAAGATGTCTCGTCGTACTTCGATTCAAAAAAGACCCGTGCCACCCGACGCAGTATATAATTCACGCCTAGTGAGTATGATGATCCGGCGTGTGATGTATAGCGGTAAACGTTCTGTTGCTGCTCGGATTGTCTACGATGCCTTTGAAACGGTGAAGCAGCGGACAGGTGCGGATCCTCTAGAGGTGTTTGAACGCGCGGTTAAAAATGCGACACCGCTAGTCGAAGTGAAAGCGCGACGAGTTGGTGGCGCCACCTACCAGGTGCCAATGGAAGTCCGCTCAGATCGGGGCGTTGCGCTGGCTTTGCGTTGGCTGATTCAGTATTCGCGGCAACGACCTGGCAAGTCGATGGCAAGCCGTTTAGCCAATGAATTGATGGATGCAGCCAATGAAACGGGTAGTGCGATTCGCAAACGGGAAGAAACCCATAAGATGGCAGATGCGAATAAGGCGTTTGCCCACTATCGCTACTAAGTTGGTTGGTTAGGACTTTCCCAAAGTTTAAGCTGAAAAAGTATAGAATCTTAACGTAGTGTCATGTCGTTTCCACGGCATAACGAAGGAGGTAGCAGTGCCACGTACTATCCCGCTTGAACGGGTCAGAAATATTGGAATTGCCGCGCATATTGATGCGGGTAAGACAACCACGACTGAGCGAATTCTATTTTACTCTGGCGTGGTTCATAAGATGGGTGAGGTTCACGAAGGCACTGCGGTTACTGATTGGATGGCGCAGGAACGTGAACGTGGTATCACGATTACGGCTGCCGCTATCAGTACGGCCTGGACTCGGCGTGATCCAGAAAACCCGACTCAGCCTAAGCCTGGTGAGTTAGAGCATCGCATTAACATTATTGATACACCAGGACACGTTGATTTTACCATTGAGGTGGAGCGCTCCATGCGGGTATTGGATGGAGTGATTACGGTGCTTTGCTCGGTGGGTGGTGTCCAGCCCCAAACGGAAACAGTTTGGAAGCAGGCGAATCGTTATAACGTCCCTCGAATCATTTTTGTTAACAAAATGGATCGGACGGGAGCCAATTTCTACAAAGTCTTGGATCAGGTGCGTGATCGCTTGCGGGCAAACGCTGTGCCCATTCAGCTCCCGATTGGCAGTGAAGATAGCTTACGGGGCATCGTGGATCTGGTGCGGATGCGAGCCTACATTTACACCAATGACATTGGTACAGATATTCAGGAGACAGAGATTCCTGAGGACGTTAAGGAAAAAGCTGAGGAGTACCGTACATTCCTGATTGAGGCAGTTGCCGAAACTGATGACGTTTTGACCGAACGTTACCTTGAGGGTGAAGAAATTTCTGAAGAAGAAATCAAGGCTGCCCTGCGTAAGGGCACAATTGATGGCTCCATAGTGCCGATGCTGTGTGGTTCTGCCTTCAAGAATAAAGGAGTGCAATTACTGCTCGATGCAGTGATTGATTATCTCCCTGCTCCTACGGAGGTACCACCTATTCAAGGTACCTTACCCAGTGGCGAAACTGTTGAGCGGTATGCCAGCGATGATGAGCCTTTATCGGCACTAGCCTTTAAGATCATGGCTGATCCTTATGGTCGTTTGACCTTTGTGCGTGTCTATTCGGGGATTCTGCAAAAGGGTAGTTATGTTTACAACTCAACCAAGGGTAAAAAAGAGCGCATTTCTCGCTTAATTGTCTTGAAAGCTGATGAGCGAATTGAGGTTGATGAGTTACGGGCAGGTGATTTGGGTGCAGCCCTGGGCATGAAAGACACCTTTACAGGTGATACCCTTTGTTCTGAAAGTGACCCAGTGATCTTAGAATCGCTGTTTATTCCTGAGCCTGTGATTTCGGTAGCGGTTGAACCGAAAACCAAGCAGGATATGGAAAAGTTGTCTAAGGCTCTGCAAGCTCTTGCTGAGGAAGACCCAACCTTCCGTGTCAGTGTCGATAGCGAAACGAACCAAACCGTAATTGCGGGTATGGGTGAGTTGCACTTGGAGATCCTGGTAGATCGAATGCTACGGGAGTATAAGGTCGAAGCCAATGTGGGTGCTCCTCAGGTTGCCTATCGTGAAACGATTCGTAAACCTGTCAGAGCAGAAGGTAAGTTTGTCCGCCAGAGTGGTGGTAAGGGGCAATATGGCCATGTGGTGATTGAGCTGGCCCCAGGGGATCCCGGGAGTGGCTTCGAGTTCGTCTCTAAAATTGTTGGCGGTACTGTTCCTAAAGAATATGTTGGGCCTGCGGAACAGGGAATGAGGGAAGCTTGTGAGTCCGGTATTTTAGCAGGTTACCCGTTAATTGATGTTAAAGCGACGTTAGTTGACGGTTCTTACCACGACGTGGACTCCTCAGAAATGGCTTTTAAGATTGCTGGCTCTATGGCAATTAAGGAGGCCGTTATGAAGGCTTCGCCTGTTTTGCTTGAACCTGTGATGAAAGTTGAGGTTGAAGTTCCCGATGATTTCGTTGGCAACGTGATCGGGGATCTCAACGCTCGTCGAGGTCAAATTGAAGGGCAGGACAACGAAGCTGGTATTGCAAAGGTGACCGCTAAGGTGCCGTTGGCAAAGATGTTTGGATATGCTACAGATATCCGAACGAAGACGCAAGGTCGGGGAATCTTCACGATGGAGTTTAGCAACTACGAGGAAGTGCCCCGTAATGAGGCGGAAGCGATTATTGCTAAGAACAAAGGGAACGCATAATCAGGAAGGAAAGAGAGGAACAGACAACTCATGGCACGCGCAAAGTTTGAACGGAAAAAACCCCACGTAAACATCGGTACGATTGGTCACGTTGACCATGGTAAGACGACACTCACAGCTGCGATCACAATGACCCTGGCGGCGTTGGGTCAGGCTCAGGCGAAAAAGTATGACGAGATTGATGCAGCTCCTGAGGAAAAGGCGCGGGGAATTACGATTAATACGGCTCACGTTGAGTATGAGACTGAGAATCGCCATTATGCCCACGTCGATTGTCCCGGTCATGCAGACTATGTAAAGAACATGATCACGGGGGCTGCGCAGATGGATGGTGCCATTCTGGTCGTGTCTGCTGCGGATGGGCCAATGCCCCAAACTCGTGAGCACATTCTATTGGCGCGTCAGGTCGGTGTGCCTCGCCTAGTCGTGTTCTTGAATAAGAAGGATATGGTGGATGACGAAGAACTTTTGGAGCTGGTAGAACTGGAGGTTCGCGAGCTGCTGGATTCTTACGACTTCCCTGGGGATGAGATTCCTATCACCGCTGGTTCAGCACTCCAGGCTTTGGAAACAATGACGGCCAATCCCAAAACGGCTCGCGGAGAGAATGAGTGGGTGGATTGCATCTATAAACTCATGGATACTGTCGATAGTTATATCCCTACACCGGAGCGTGAGATTGATAAGCCTTTCTTGATGGCTATTGAAGATGTGTTTTCGATTACAGGTCGAGGCACGGTGGCGACAGGCCGCATTGAGCGGGGCCGGGTAAAGATTCAGGATGAACTGGAGATTGTTGGCATTAAGCCAACTCGTAAGACTGTTGTGACTGGCATTGAGATGTTTAAGAAACAACTCGATGAAGGGATAGCAGGTGATAATGCAGGCATTTTGATGCGGGGTATTCAGAAGACAGATGTCGAGCGGGGTATGGTGTTAGCAAAACCCGGCTCCATTACACCGCATACACAGTTTGAATCTGAGGTTTACATTTTGAAGAAGGAGGAAGGTGGTCGTCATACGCCGTTCTTCCCTGGTTATAAGCCTCAATTCTACGTGAGAACAACGGATGTAACGGGAACCATTAGTGCTTTTACGAGCGACGATGGTTCAGAGGCAGAAATGGTGATGCCTGGTGACCGGATCAAGATGACGGTTGAACTAATCAACCCGATTGCAATTGAGCAGGGTATGCGTTTTGCAATTCGTGAGGGCGGTCGTACCGTTGGTGCAGGTGTGGTTTCCAAGATTCTAAAGTAGGTTGGAGACTATTTAGAGGTTGAGTAGGGATTGCTTGCGCTAGTCAAGGCAAGCCAAGCGATTCCTACTCACTACGGAGTGCATAAGGAGTGCTTTCTATCTGTGCGGCTAGAAGTAGCGCAGCCTAGAAAGCATTTATTTAATTTCTGAACCTTGACAATGTAGGCAATATCAATGGCAACGATTCAACAGCAAAAGATTCGCATTCGTCTGAAGGCGTTTGACCGTCGTCTTCTTGATACTTCTTGCGAAAAGATTGTAGAGACTGCTAATCGCACAAATGCAACGGCGATTGGGCCAATTCCTTTGCCAACAAAGCGGCGAATTTATTGTGTTTTGCGATCGCCCCACGTAGATAAGGACTCCCGTGAGCACTTTGAAACGCGGACTCACCACCGCATTATCGATATTTATCAGCCTTCCTCTAAGACAATTGATGCATTGATGAAATTAGATCTACCGGCTGGAGTGGACATTGAGGTGAAGCTATAGGGAAGAAGCCATTTTTTCAAAGAGTAGGGTTAAGCTCTACTCTTTGATCTTTGATTATGTGACCTTTGATTATGTGAAGAGGTTTTTCGACTTGCCGCCCCTTAAGTCGTTGAGTTTGCTGAATCGATTTTGTTTGCTGTCACGTAGTTCTTGGGGGGGCATGTCACTTTTGCCCTCACCCTCGTCTCTATTCCACCTTGGGGAAAGGTCTGGGGGATAAGGGCCAGCAAAGGTGACATATTCTACTCTTGGATAGAGCCTTTGAAGAGCTTATGAAAAGCAGGAACTTTTGAGAGGCGACTGGGGATTCCTTAAAGGTGAAGGTTGTCTCCAAGGGAGTCTCATGGCTCTCAGCTTATTACTTTTGCACTGAGCAATTGCTATAGTCGTTAGAACACTCGAAGATAGGACATAGGAGCAGGTGAGGCGATAGGCAGTGGTCTACCCTTCTGTGAATCAAGTGCATTTGTCCTGACTGTCCGACCAAAGCTATGCTTTAGCCCCCTGTGCAAATTTCTCAGCATTGCCATTGGCTTCGGAGCTATTAAGCAATATTGGTCTATCTAGGATTAAAAGACCATATCCCAAGATAGGGCGTCATTCCTTTAGAAAGGGTAATAACCATCGATCCGATTAAATGCAAAATCACTAACTTGATACCCTGTCCTTGAAGCGGGCACTAAAGTCATACCTAGATCACCGAAGTCTGTCTCCGCAGACTTTGCCATATCCATTTTCTTACCTGTGAAAACCGATTGTGGTCATTTCGCTGCGGTTTTAACCGCCCAAAGGCACCGATATGTGAATCAACTAGGCTGTTGATAATGCCTAGTTGATTCAATTCACCCTTCTTAACCTCGCTCAGGGTCTGATTATATGCGGTTTTTAGCTTTTATTCTGGCTAGTTCTACTTGGTGTTTTGGGGGAGCAATCTCTGTTGCTCAAGTTGCTCTGCCTCAGCCCTCTGGCATGGCTCAGGAGATGTTAAATGCCCATAATCGCTGGCGTACTGACCTGGGACTCAAACCCTTGCGCTGGTCACCCCAGCTTGCGAACTACGCGCAACAGTGGGCCAATCACTTAGCTGCTGCTGGTAAGTTTGAGCATCGCCAACAACGGCGGTATGGCGAAAATTTATTCTGGGGGAGTGGGCGTCGATGGAGTGCGACCGAAGTGGTTAATAATTGGGGCAACGAAGTTAAAGATTATAACTACGCCAGGAATACATGTCGTAGCGTTTGTGGACACTACACCCAAATTGTTTGGCGAAACACGACAGAAGTCGGGTGTGCCGTTGCCCGTAGAGGCAAAGAAGAATATTGGGTTTGCAACTATAATCCTCCAGGAAATTATATTGGCCAACGTCCCTATTAAGGAATCTATCCCTATTAAAGAATCTAGAAGAAACCAGTTAGACATTTTTTGGCAGAATTGCTTCTGAGCCTGGATTTCAGCAGAAAATCGGAAAATCGTTCAGGTTCCTTTTTTCAGCTTTCTAGCGTTCTGTTAGTAAAACTTTGATAGGTCGCAGTCAAAATTTAATTCTAACTTCCAGTGCTCCGGTAACCGGCAAGCTCCTAACTTGAAAAACTGTTAGTCGTGGGGGTGTCGGTGCTAAGGCGTTTAAGTGCGAATGAGTGCTCTTAGTTTCTAAGCGGTGGTTAAGAGAGTAAAGTCTACGGTGCCCAACAAGCGGGGATTCCCTCTTTAGACACGCCCTCTTACCAAGCTGTGCCCGAATTAGTGCAGACATTTAAGGGGGGCGTAAACACTGAATCATTCCAAGAGGAGTTTATAAAGGGTCTCGTAAGATTTATAGCCATAGCCACTTGATTTATTACTTCAGCAGCCATTGACCTTGCATTTTGAAGCTGAAACCCATGGAAATTCTAGGCTCTTTTTCGCGACTTTCACTGCCGGGTTAGGAGGACAGGGTACAGGAGTAGAATTCCTAGCTAGAGACCGTGCGCCTACATCACCTTAGGTCGCCGAGGCACTCAGGCACTCAGCAACTTGGCGATAGCTATCCAAAGCTCAGGTAGCATCCCAGAGGAATTCTACCCTCCCAATTGTGGAAAAGGATTAGCCCCATCTCTGGTTTTCAATGAGGCTCTAGCCGTTATGCTTATCCAATAGAAACCAGGAAAATTAGCAGCTATTTTTGAATCATTCCCTCACCGATTGCTCAAGTTTAGAAGCCGGTTTAACCAATTTTTTCCTGTGATTCGCCCCTAATGAGCAAGTGTGAATTTGAATAATGCGGATAGAGTTAGGGGGTTCCACTTAGGGGGTATTTGGGAGCTAAAGCTGGCTTTGAATCGTGCGCTTTGTTCTAAGCTAAGCCTCACTCGAAATCTCTGGTCTTTCTATCGATAAATTTCTAGGTCGAATTGTGCAGGGTTGAGTTTAGCAAACGCGTTCTAAAGTCAGGAAACCTGCGCAGAGCAAGAGCCTTAATAGAGGTTTGCAGTTTCGCAGAAGTAAGGGATAATTCGATCCGAAAAAGATTGTTGCCTGTGAGAAAATTAGGGATATATTTTTATAGAGCAGCTAGCCAAAGTTAGAACAGTCTCTAGACTGAAATCTACTCTCAGGAACTTATAGAAATGACCGAAGCAGCAACGGCCCCTCTTACCGGAAAGGCATTACTTCAAAAAGTTAAAGAACTTTCTAATTTGCCGCGCAGAGAAACAGCAAAGCGCTGTGGCTACTACACGGTTACAAGAAATAATCAGGTGCGGGTTAATCTAACTGAGTTTTATGATGCATTGTTGATGGCTCGGGGTGTGCCTCTGAACCCAGAAGGTTCAAAAGATGGGCGTGGGCGTGAGCCGACCTATCGGGTTACCGTCCACAAGAATGGACAAATTGTCATTGGTGCAGCTTACACCCAAGCAATGGGCTTAAAACCTGGAGATGAATTTGAAATCAAATTGGGGTACAAGCACATTCACTTGATTCAACTCGATACTAAGAAAAGTAGCAATGGTAAGCATTTTGAGTCTGATTAATTGCTCTAGCGGTCAGAGTCGAATGATTGAGTCTTTTGTTTTTGAGATATTTTAGGGTTGAGTTTGTAAGAAGGGCAAAATAAGTTGCTGTGGAACGGCAGTCAATCGGTTCTCGCCTTGTTCTTATCAGGCATTTATCTGACTTTTGTTGGACTGAGATTTGGATTGGCCTCAGATGTCGGGTGTTGTGGACGATTCTAGTTAAACTCTTTTTAGGGAGTTTGCGCTGTGCTCTTGATTGCTTTTGTTACAAACTTTTCAGGGATTGATCTGTGGGTTCTGTCTTTGGGGCGCTGCGATCGCTAACAGTTGAACATCCTCTGATTCAGGTTTGCCTCTTTTTTGGAGCTTGGTTTTTACTGTGGTTACCGATCGCGGTTCCCCTTGCCTACCAGCTCGGCTGGGTGCCTTGGCGGGGTGCGCCGTCGGCTCAACAAAAAATCCCCCTAGTGCTTTCTCTCTACACCTTACTGGTACCACTTACCTGGTTGTGGCTTCAGGCTAGCGACTTGCGCATCGCTGACTTTGGCTGGCAACCCCTGTCCGATAGTGGAGTTTCCCTGATGAGCGGTTTATTAATCGGGTTTCTTGGTGTTTGGCTTGCCTATGGGCCGCAATGGTTACAAGGGTGGGTACGTTGGAATGTGCCCTCTGCGACTCGCCTTTTGCTGCTCTTATTGCCCTTGCTATTTTTAGGATTAGTCGTTGGGGTTGCTGAGGAGTGGGTTTTTCGCGGTTTTGTTCTGTATCAGTTTCAAGCCGTTGCTGATGTGCCATTGTCAGTGCTGCTTTCCAGTAGTCTATTTGCGGTTCTACACCTGATCTGGGATGGGCGTGCAGGCATTGCTCAATTGCCAGGCTTATTTTTGATGGGGGTGGTTTTGGCGATCGCCACTTTGATCATGCAGGGGGAGATTGCCTTAGCCTGTGGCCTCCATGCTGGCTGGGTAACGGCTTTGGCTTTATTAGATAGCGCTCAACTGACAGAGATTTCCGAACAGGCTCCCCGCTGGGTTACCGGGCGAGACGGACAGGCATTAACAGGGGCGGCAGGCATCCTGTTGCTTTTGCTCACCGGCGTCTTCATCAGTGCCTATGGGTTCATTCGTTAATAGTAAGAGGAAATATCTTCACCACAATCATCAGCCAGATAAGAAAGCGCCCGAAACCTTAACCCTACGAACTGTTCATAGAGAGGATTGAGTTTGCATAGAGCGGGGATGTGGGCAATCTTTTTACCGAATAGGTTAATATCTCGTTCAAATGGGCATTGGGGTGGAATCACCCGACAAAGAAAGTGGGCAACCTTAGGGTCTTGAATTTGCATCTGGTCAAGCCAGTCTTTCACAGGGTTAAGGGGATCGATTCTCAACTCCCCTTCTGCGAGTTCTTCAGTGAGCCCTTCCTCTTGGGCAGCGGCCTCTGCCTCGGCGCAGACCTGATTAAGGGTACGGCGCAAGTTGTCGAGCGCCGACCGGTCTAACCCAAGAGCCTGACAATACTGGTTCAACAGTGCGTCTTCTTCTTCCGAGTAGGAGCGATCCGCCAGAGCCACCATAACGGCCATGCGCAGAAAGTTCTCCGCTGCACTGTGATCTTGCCCAAACACCGTCGCTAACTTGTCTGGAGGGATAGGAGTAAAAGTAGCTGCGCGATCGCGACCTAAATCTTGCTGAGTTAATGAAGCAATCAAGTCTTGCTCTGCCTGAGTAAACTCCCCATCGGCCCATGCAACGCTCATCAACCCATGTAACCAAACCTGTGTTAACTCTTCAGAAAAAGAAGATTGGATGACGCTAGCCATAACACCTCGCTGACAAAATTAGCAGCAATGATACACATTGATCTTATCCTGACTTTTGGTGTCCCATTGTAAGCTGGGGAAGACACGTTTTTTAATCAGACCCTAAGATGACCTTTCGTGAATTTATCCTGCTGTTGATATCCGTTCTATCGGCATCCTGTGGGCAGTTTTTATTGAAATTGGGCGCGCTAAAACTGGGCCGTGCCAGTGGCAGTAACGTACTTAGCCATGTTTTAAGCATTGCTCTGACCCCTGAATTAGTTGCGGGGTTAACGATGTATGGATTGAGCGCAGTCTTTTATATCCTGTTACTAACACGGGTTGACTTAAGTGTTGCTGGGCCAGCCGTTGCCCTAGGTTATGTGTTTTCTGTCCTGATGGGGCATTTCTTATTTCAAGAACCAATTTTTCTGAACCGAATGTTTGGCCTTGGCTTTGTTGTTTTAGGGGTTGTTCTTTTGATCTGGAAAAAGTAAACCTTGATTTCTTGCCTAAGGGCTTTTTCGTGTTAGTACCCGGCAAAGTAGCGTTAGCTCCCATGCTCATTGCCCAAGCAACCCAACAGGTTCGATTTTCTTATAGAATGAGCTTTACGGATCATCAAAAACATGGAAGACATCTACCTGATTCTGTTTAGGAGGGTGCATGTCACTTTTGCCCTCAACCTTTTCTAGTATGCCCGGATTGCTCTAATCCCTCTCCCAAACTGGGAAAGAGACTTTGAAATGGCTTAGCTCCCCTTCTCCGAGTTAGAAGAAGGGGCTGGGGGATGAGGGCCTGCAAAGGTAAAATGCTCTCGTTTTGTCATTGGTCGTTAGCCTGTATGGATACTTTGGTCAGAAAGCTTAGGGGCAAAACAGGCAAAACAAAGGTCTTAACTGCCAAGGCTGAGTAGACTTTTTGACGCGCTGTCGCCACGAGAAATAGGCGATAACGATCCATCCCACTGCTCAGTCACCTATACTGCTCAGTCACCTATTCTTCTAACTAGCTTCAATCAGTCGGGATGGTATCAGAATAACAGATCCAGCCCCTGGCATAGGTCGCGCGCCAATGGCTTATTCACGACCATGAGTAGAGGTGCTTGACCACTTCCGTAGAAGTTCAGGCATCGGTTAAGCCTCTGGCTTCTAGATTTTGCGACTCGCATCACCCGAAATGTTGTCTGCGATCGCGTTTTTGCCATCACCTATGACCCAGTCAATTCTTTTAACCTGGTTTATCTTTGTATCGTGGAAATTACGAATTATCGCCATGCTGAGGAGGCGTTTTTGCAATGCGCTCAAAACACCACAGACACAGTCAAACTGACAACTTTTAAATTTCAGGTTCGTGATCCGCGAGATTCTCAATCAACAAATCCATCTGCCGCTGGCGTTCATTCAAAAAACTCTCGCACTGATTGAGGTAGGTGACCGCTTCTGAGAACTGTTCAAAAACCTCTGCTAGCTCCAAGTCTCCTGACTCAATTTGAGCCACGATGGTCTCAATCTTTTGAACAGTACCCTCATAACTCCAATTCATTGGTAAGGGTGGGATCGCTGGCTCAACACAACTAGAAGATTGATAGGTAGAAGCATTCATAGAGGGAATAGGGATTAGAAGTAACAATTCTTAGTGAAAATAGTATAGAGACCTTACACTCTGGATTATGTATCCAGGATTTCTGTAATGGTTGCGAGCAAGCGACCTTTGCCCAGGCTTACTTTTAAGCTCTGTCCTGGCTGAAGGGTTTCTACCGAGCGGGCGATCGCCCCTTGCTGATCTTGCACAAGGGCATAACCGCGGCGCAACACGGCCTGAGGATCCAGTGTATTTAACTTTTGCCGCAACCACTGGCACTGTTGCAGGGCTTGTTGGTGCTGGGTATCGGTACTGTGCTGTAACCGCTGCTTTAACCAGGTGAGACGCTGTTGCTCTTGGTGCAAGCGTTGCTCCAACCGCATTCGATACAGTTGCTGGCGAAGGTGGCGCAGCCTAGCCCAATTGACGCTCAGGGTTGCTTCTAAGGCGTGACGCAACTGTTGCTTGCGCCGCTGGTGAGTTGTCACTAAATCTGCTAGTCGAGGCACCGCGATCTCAGCAGCAGCGGTTGGGGTATGGGCACAGACATCAGCCACCAGGTCAGCCAGGGTTTCATCCCGCTGGTGACCAATTCCGGCAATCACGGGAATCGAGCAGTTCGCGATCGCCCGCACCACTCGCTCATCATTGAAGCAGGCCAAATCTTCAACCGCTCCACCTCCTCGTGATAGAATAAGTACATTTGATCTGCCATCACGTTCAATCCGTTGAATCGCTCGCACAATTGAACTAGGGGCCTGTTCTCCCTGAACTAGCGCAGGCGAAAGAAAAACCCTTAATCCAGGATACCGTCGTCGTAAAGTTCGCTGAATGTCACCCCAGGCAGCGGCTTGAGGCGAAGTGACAATGCCAACACTAGTGGGGTATAGAGGCAGCGATCGCTTCCGTTCAGGTGCAAATAACCCCTCGGCCTCCAGGCGTTCCCGCAACTGACGATAGCGCAATGCTCGTAACCCTTCTCCTGCAGGTAATACCTGCCAGACAATCAGTTGATATTGACCCCGTTGTTGATGAACATGAATTCTTCCCAAAATGACAAATTGCTCTCCCTGAGTTGGCAAAATCACCAGCCGATCCAGGTAGTTATTCCAAATCACACAGCTAATCGCGGCTTTAGCATCAGGATCTTGCAAAGTGAAAAACAAGCCACTGCGATAACGGCTGGCGCTCGACACCTCGCCCACGACCCATACCTGGCCCAAAATGGTGTCTTGCTCCAGCAGTTCCTGGATGTAACTGGTCACTCCAGCTACAGAAAGCGGAACCGCAGGAATAATCAAGGTTGGCAGGTGAGAAGACATCGGATACGAGTGACTGAGGTTAACGGAGCGAAACTGGCTCAGGTGAGTCTGGCATCCTCTTAGCCTATTTTGTCAAACCAGGGGCAATCTGCCGATAAGGCGCTAACTATTTTTAGATTAGGCGGTTTGATTCAGTCATACTATTTTGGAGTTTGGCTAGCAGAAACCTTACAGCACAAAGCTGTCAATTGGGCCTCTGCCGTATTCTTTGTTGAAATCGGCATCTTTGAATTGGTATGAGTTATGAGCAAAAAGTTTGAAAACGTTTCCGAGAAAAAATGAGAGGATTAACATCGATTTGTAACGAATCTTTCTGCTCCCTCTAACATGACCCTTCGTCAACGCCCACAACACAAGCTGACAAAGCAAAGCTGAAGTCAACGGGTCATTTACTCGCTAAAAATCCTCTGATCAGGGAAACCCACGTTGCCCCTGGCAGAATGGAGGTAGGATTCACAGGGTGATTTCTTCGAGTTTCGATTAAAATCTCCCTTACAGGCTTTGAGCATGAGCGGTTAGTTTTGCCAGAGGGGTTGCTGAGGTTGAGCTGCCACCAAGTCACCGTTTTAAGCTCAAGTGAGCACCTGCACTGGGGCATGAGTAGAAGACTCTACTTTCCGATTCCTCGTTTGTTGCGGGTCAATTCAAACCTATCTCAGCCCTAAACTTAATATCCTTCTCCCGTATCCATACAACTTGTGCAATCCGTCTCCTATTGAGGTCATCATGGCAGCAAAAACAGATAGTCCAGATAAGCAAAAAGCTCTGAATCTTGTTCTCACCCAAATTGAACGAAACTTTGGGAAAGGCAGCATTATGCGGTTAGGGGATGCCGCCCGCATGAAGGTTGAGACGATTCCAAGCGGGGCACTGACGCTCGATCTGGCATTGGGTGGCGGTTTGCCAAAGGGACGGGTGATTGAGATTTATGGGCCTGAAAGTTCTGGTAAGACGACGTTAGCGCTCCATGCGATCGCGGAAGTTCAACGATCCGGCGGAATTGCCGCGTTTGTTGATGCTGAGCATGCCCTCGACCCTGTCTATGCAAAGAATCTGGGAGTTGATATTGATAATCTGCTGGTTTCTCAGCCGGATACAGGAGAAGCAGCCTTAGAAATTGTTGATCAACTGGTGCGATCGTCCGCCGTTGATATTATCGTTATCGACTCGGTGGCTGCTCTCGTACCTCGGGCTGAAATTGAAGGGGAAATGGGGGATAGCCACGTCGGTCTGCAGGCCCGACTGATGAGTCAGGCCCTCCGCAAAATTACCGGAAATATGGGTAAATCTGGGTGCACAGTGATTTTCTTAAATCAGCTTCGGCAAAAAATCGGTGTCACCTATGGTAGCCCTGAGACAACCACTGGTGGGCAGGCACTCAAATTTTATGCCTCTGTCCGTCTCGATATTCGCCGCATTCAAACCCTTAAGAAAGGGACAGAAGAGTATGGGACTCGGGCCAAGGTCAAGGTGGCGAAGAATAAGGTAGCCCCACCTTTCCGCATTGCCGAGTTTGACATCATTTTTGGCAAGGGTATCTCAACCCTCGGTTGTTTAGTTGACCTAGCCGAAGAAACTGGAGTCATTACTCGCCGGGGAGCCTGGTACAGCTATAACGGTGACAACATTAGCCAGGGTAGGGATAACGCGATCAAGTATATGGAAGAAAAACCCGAATTTGCTCAGGAAATCGAGCAAATGGTGCGCCAAAAACTAGAAATGGGGGCAATTGTCTCGCCTTTAACCGTGGGAGCATCCGATGACGACGAGGAGGATTTTGAGGAAGAAGAGTAAATTTTAGGACGGCGTGCATCCCACAAACCGAAAACCGGGAATCCTAAGCGATTGCTGGCTAAATTCAATCTACGAATTACCTTGTTTGGCTGCCATCGTATGAATAGAGGGTCGCGATCGCCGAGGCCAAGACTTACCTGGATTTTTGGACTGGCTTTAGGCTTAACACTATTCATCTCTGGCTGTGGGTTGCTTCAACGCCTACCGCTTCAGACTCCAACCTCTGTTCACCTAGTTTTGGGTAACCCTAGTCAGGCGACCCCTGATCCCAGGAACGCAGACAACTACCTTATGCTGAAGCCTCAGTATGCCCTGTCTTATAACAACAGTAAGCGCACAGCCAACTGGGTGAGTTGGGAACTCCAGCGCAGTTGGCTAGGGGCTGTTGACCGGAGCAACGATTTTCGCCCAGATGATACCTTGCCAGAGGGGTGGTATCGCGTCACGTCCTCAGATTATCTGGGGAGCGGCTATGATCGCGGGCATATGATTCCTTCTGGCGATCGCACCCATACCCGGGCAGACAACTCGGCCACTTTCCTGATGACCAATATTTTGCCCCAGGCTGGTGACAATAATAAAGGCCCCTGGGCTGATTTAGAAGTCTACTGTCGTGATCTGGTGAAAACGGGCAAACATCTGGCGATCGTGGCGGGAGGCTATGGCAAAAAGCAAGTGTTGGTTAGGGGAAAAATTACGGTACCCAGTACGGTGTGGAAGGTGATTGTTGTGCGCGATCGCTCCGGCCCCGATCTCAGCGACATTAATGCAGCGACTCGTGTGATTGCTGTCTGGATGCCTAATGTGAATGGTATTCGCGGAGTTGATTGGCGCAAATACCAGGTCTCTGTAGACAAAATCGAGACCGCTACGAAGTATGACTTGCTGTCAAACGTACCAGAGTCTGTGCAAAAGATAATTGAGGCAAGAGTCGATCCAGTTTAGAGCGCGTTTGAAAAGTATCCGGTGGTTAAAACCGCCCCTCCACCAACCAATCCTGCTAGCACGGACTCATAAAATTCAGGTTGTCAGTAACCTGTGTCGGCAGATTTTCTCCGTATTGCCGCGACTTTAGTCGCTAGAGTGCCAGAGAGACCGGCTGTTAGAAAACATCGTCACTACTCAGGCTATTCTCTGAGTGCCGAACCACCCTCCTCCCCTAACCGCTTTTCCCAAACTGTGGAGAAAGAGCGCCAGACTCAAAGGCTCTCTCCCAAATTTGGGAGGAAATTTAGGGCGTCGCTTGCTTCCCGCAGGGTAGGCAGGCTGAGTCGTCACAAAACATCTTCTTAGGAAGGGAGAAGCAAAAAAAATTCCCCAACCTCGCTAGAAGTCGGGGAAATTATTCAGGGTGCATCTACCATTCCCTTATTCCATGTCTTAAGGTCCTATCCGGATAGTTTGATAGCTTCATCAAAAGTTCAAATAGCCATCGTTTGGATATCTTTGCTCCAAACTGCCCTCCTTCCCCTGGCTTGAATGACTTGAATGTCCGGCAAGGCTAGGCCCCTACTGCACAAGCTCTTCAGTCTACTCCCAAGTTTGGGAGCAAGGGAGCCAGATTCCAAGTTCTTCTTCCTCTTTGGGAGAGGGAACAGGGCCTCTAGTGCCTTGTTCTATTGGAGGAAGGGTTGGAAACGAGGGCAACTCATCCCTACGTTTGGCAACGCCCAAGTTACTTGCCCTCTGCAAAAGCGGGTTCAGTGAGTAAGGGCTGATCTGAAGGTAAGGCAGGGCGAAGTCAAACAGTCGGCTTTTACCTTCCTATCTTGGGGGCGACGCCCCTAGAAAAGTCGCGGAGCGTAGCGCATCTGAGCATCGCGCACCCCATATTGCTTCTGCAATACCCGATAGGCATTTTCTGCCCCATACTTGTCACCATAAGTCCCCACATAGATATAGGGGCCAAACTGGCTAGAGCGGATAATCCTCGCATCACTTCTCACATCCCGGACATTTGCCAGGGTTGCTCGGTCATCGGTTGGCACAATCACAACCCATTCGCCACCGGGGCGAAAGCCACTAGGCCGATTTGGGCGAGAGCCGTCCCGACCACAGGTATCTCGTCGATTTAAACGCAGACGCGTGTCGGAGCCGACGATTCCATCCACGGCCAAGCCACACTTTGACTGATACTGCTCAACAGCTCTTCGAGTTTCGGTGCTGAAAACCCCATCGACCCCCACGAAATAACCAAGCTCGTTGAGAATCGACTGCAACTCACGGACTTGGGAGCCTCGACTTCCTTCCTGCAGATAAGCTGTTAACTCAGCTAGGCCGGGAGTCGCTAGTAATAGAGGAAGCATTGCGGCCAACGTTCCGGCGCTGAAATAACGGAAGTACCACTGGGGTAACGTTTTTTTGCCAGAAGCAACCGGAGAGAGGGTAGTCTCTGCCCGAGCTGAAGCAAAGTAGCGCTGAGCCGAAGGTTCCATGGGTTTCTCCTGGTTGATGATAACTGGCCCGACGGTTTCAATGGGGAACTGATTCCATCCTAGCTTTATCAAGTACCAAATGAAAATCACCCACGGTTTTAGCGAGGGAGTGCCAGTGCTGCTGTCAGTTATTGGCTATTACTGGCGTAATTCTTCTGTTAGCTGCACTTGAATCTGTTGATTGGGCTGAATCGTTGCAGGACGCGGGGAGGTCAGATAGGTGACAGCGGCCCCTGTAGCGGCTCCGCCTAAAACGCCAAAGCCAGAAAAATCACTGAGTACAGCACCGGCTACCGCACCAATACCAGCATTACGAAGGAGTGAGTTTTCGGAAATGCGTCGGCCGCCTACCATTGGCTCTGACTGAGCGCTCAGGGGGATGCTTCTACCAGCGATCGCGATCACCTGGGTAACAAACCGGCTGCCAACTGCAGAGGTCTCAAATCGCCCTATGACCGGGGTGCCCGCTGGAAAAATCACCCGCCCAACCCCATCGCGCACATCGGCTGCTAGCAGCAACACCTCCTGCCGGGGTATCCCTGATTGCAGGTTCATGGCCGTATCGCTGGGAAAGCGCAAAGTTAACAGCGTGCCCCTGGGTAGCAAAAAGCTTTGGGGAGGGCTAGCTGCCGGTAAGGGTTGACCAAATTGAATCACTTCCAGTGGAGTGGATGGGGGGGCTGGGGTAGGTGTGGGCATCCCCAAGTCTAGAGGTGGCACAGAAACACTGGGGGGTGCATTCGCCGGTGAGGGGAAGTTTGCAGGGGGAGCATCTAGGGAAGGGACTATAGGCATGGGGGGTTGACTGCCGGCTGCGGGAGGAGCCGCATTTAACTCTGGCACTGTAATCATCGGTGGGGTTTGGGCCAAAACCGACTGAGTTCCTGGAATTTCCCGCACTGGCATCGGAGGCGGGGTTGGAGCCTTAGGAAACGGCGTGGTGCTCTGGGCCGAGGATGGGGCAGTGGAGGAAACTGTGGGTGCTGAGGCCGCTGGCACTGATACGGCTAGCGTAGTGGCTGATGGCGGTTGAGCGCCGGATGCCGATGTCGGAGGCAGTGTTGCCTTGAATTCTGGCGGAGGCACTGCGATCGCCACGGGTTGATTGAGCGGCGGCGTTGCGGCAACTGGTTGGGGTTGTGCAATGGGGGCGCTGAGCATCACTGGCACTGTGGGCATCTGATCGGTGCCCGGCGCTAGAGTCGTTTCCTGAGGAGCAGGCCCAAGGGGCGCTGGCGGCGCGATTGCTGGCGCTGGGGAGACCGCATGGGAAATCGACTCGACCTTGGGGGTTGTTACCTCTGTCCTGGCGACTTTGGGCGCTTCGGTAGCTGGTGGCCCCGACTGCGATCGCCCGCTAGGTTCCAAGCGAGGCAACAGAGCAGGGGTTGAATCCTGGGCCGGTGCATTTCCAGTAGGTTCTAAGGCTATCGGCCCAGGGATGGGGTGTTCTGGCACGCTGGGCAGGGCTATCGGCGCTGGTTTTTGGGAGGATACTCCTAATGGTTCTACAATCGACCTCACCTCAGTTGTGGGTGGCGTTACCGAAACAGGAGGGGTTGACACCCGACTAGTCGCCGGCATCCCCGCAGAGGTTGCCACTTTGGCCCCAGCCGTTACTGCGATCAAAGGTCGTACTACCCAGCGCACATTTCCTGGCTTTGCGCCTGCAACCTTTTGCAATTCCACCTGACCCGGAGCCAAAACCACATCCGGCGATAGCTCTAGCACAATTCTGGTAGTGGCCGGGTCATACTGCGCTGCCCGAATTTGGCGCACCGCTCCGGTATAGGTCGCTTGTTGCTGGGCTTTACCGAGGGAGGTTGTCGGCAAATCCACCACAATCCGGGCAGGCTGGGCCATCAAAAAATATCGGGGTTGCGCTCCATCTTTAAGGGTCACTTCCAGATGGTGAGTCGTGGGGTCATACTGCCACTCGCCTACCGGGTTAGCCCTAACTGGGCCGCTGATTAGGGCGATCGCGCCGATTCCTCCGACCACACTCTGCCAAATCCGGATGGATTGGGTGTTGGTTCCTTGGGCTTGGGGCACCGAGTGCCAGGTTTGCCTATCCATGGTTCTCTACTGAACGCTAGAAAATTGCTACTAGGATAAGCGGAATCTACAAAAATGCATGAGAATTTAGGGACAGGGTGAAACCAGACCCGCTCTAGAAGCATGATGAGTAACCGGATGATGCCCGCTTGCCCTATTCAGTGACGTTGAGCCTTTGACACCGCGCTTCTACTGCCGAAAGGCCCAAAACTGGAGCAAACCTAGGTGATGCTTAACCATCTGACAGGGTTTGGCGAATTGTGTGGGATAAAACAAAATGCTCCTGCCAAAGTCATTCAGTGTTGGCTTCTGATTTCCCTGCTGCTCTTAATCGCCCGCATTTGATTGGTCGTAACCTCTCTGCCTTTTGCAGGCATTCAACGATTCGTTAAAGGGTGGATGCTCTAGGGCGATCGCGCCTAAATTGCCCACCCGAAAGTCATTTAGCAGTTGGCGGGCTGTTCGCTCTGCATCTCCCTGATACTTTGCCGCGGCCAAGGCATGTAGATAGGCTTCTCCGGATTGATCCTCCAGCTCTACCTCGTAACGACTCGCAAGGGCTTGCCCATAGTTAAGGCGGTACAGTAAATCAATCAAAGCCGCTGCCACCCGTTGATTATCATAGGCGGCCTCACCGATATCATCACAGATAGCCAGTTTGAGGGCTGCCTCCTGGTCATCCAACCTGGCGGGCAGCACTCCCGGTGCATCTAATAATTCGATTTGCTCAGAAATGCGCACCCAGCGTAGTTGGCGGGTAATTCCAGCGCGACGGGCACTTTCAACAACCCGACGCTTTAATAAGCGGTTGATCAATGCCGACTTTCCCACATTGGGAAAACCAATCACAACAGCCCTCACCGGACGTGGCAGCAGGCCGCGATCGCGTCGTTTTTGGTTTACCTTCGCCCCAACCACTTGGGTCGCTTTCATAACAGCCTGAATCCCCTTACCATGCTGGGCATCAGTAAAGAGGGGAAGGGTTCCCTGAGCGTTAAACCAGTCGCTCCACTGTTGCCGCATTTCTGCCGATACCATATCCAGCCGATTTAAGACCAGCACCCGATCCTTACTTCCCACCCACTGCTGCACCTGGGGGTGTTCGGTCGCTAGGGGAATGCGGGCATCCCGTACTTCTAAGACAACATCCACTAATTTCAGTTGTTCGCGCAGGGCTTTTTCTGCCTTGGCGATATGGCCAGGGTACCACTGGATCGCAGGTGAAGTCATTGGTTTATTCGGGGGTATGGCTACCCAAATGCTGGGTGCTGATCAACTGTACCAGATTAACAATTGACGGGGAGGAGAAGGGGGTAAGAGCGCAGAAAGAAACCTCTTCTATTGAGTCGATAAGGGCAGCAGGCCAGCGTAGAGAGTGTCTACAATGCCAGATAGGGGGCGATTGCCGCGGTATGGTGAAGATCTAGCACATTATTCTTTGTCAGGCGACTTTATGGTTCCCGAGAAGTTTCGCCGCCAGTTGCGCCAGGAGGCAGAGCATTGGTGGGCTGAGGGTTTGATTGATGCCGCACTCTACGAAAAGCTAGCAGAACGCTATCAACTTAATGCTTTAGAGCAGGAAGCCAGCAACCGCTTTGTTGCAATTTTGACGGGGTTAGGGGCGATTTTGTTAGGCCTTGGTGCCATTACTTTTGTGGCGGCTAACTGGCAGGAATGGCCGCGATCGCTCAAGTTGGTGGTGCTGCTGGGTAGCTTGCTGGCCGTGAATGGGGTGGGGTTTTATCTGTGGCGACGGCCCTTGAGTCAGAAGGGCTACCAGCGCTTGGGGCAGGGTCTACTGTTGCTGGGAGCGTTGTTATTGGGGGCTAATCTGGCCCTGATGTCACAAATGTTTCACCAGAGTGGCTCGGTCTACGAACTGTACCTGGTCTGGAGTTTTGGGGTTTTGGCCATGGCCTATGGCCTGCGCCTGACTTCTTTAGGGATCGTGTCGCTGATTTTGCTGGGGATTGGCTATCTGATTGGTTGGTTTGAGGGTCTTTCTGGCCTGCCACGCAGCAATCTCCAAGGGATGATTCAGCACATGCCCCTGCTGGTGAGCTTAGGGTTTATTCCCCTGGCCTATTGGTGCCGATCGCGCGTTATTTTTGGTCTGAGTGCGGTTTGGGTAGCCACTTCCTTAACCTTTAATCTGCGGCCTTTTAGACTTTGGGGAGCTGGCAATGGTTGGATGGTGGCGATCGCGTTTATTCTGCCAACAGCCTTGCTCTGGAGCTATGGCGATCGTCTCTGGCAGCGCCCCAGCAACAGCAATGGGTCACAGCATCCAACCTACGGGTTTACGGCGATCGCCCAGAGTTTAGCGCTGATTTGCTTCAGTATTGTGTTGTACCTGCTTTCCTTTCGCTGGCAGTGGCAATCTCCCCCCAAAGACTTCTTTGTGCCGGCCTTGGGGGCCACCCTGATCGATGCCTTGATTTTGGCAGTCTTTGCCATGATTCATTGGGTTAGGCTACTACATCCTAGATCCCTACGACAGGTGCTGACCCAATCGGTGAATTCTGTGACGATGGCGATCGCCCTGCTGCTGCTAGGTGGTGTTTTGGTTGTGCATATCGATCAGGCTCCCATGCCCATCGTCAGTATCTTTTTAGTTAATTTACTGCTGTTTTTATTGGCGATCGCCCTAATTCGCGATGGTCTGGCCCTAGGCGCTCGTCGCACCTTTTGGGGCGGCATGGTGTTACTCGTTTTCGCCATCATCACCCGCGTTTTGGAATATGACACCGGCCTGTTGTTTAAATCCATGGTGATTTCCCTCTGTGGGGTTGGCATTTTAGCTGCGGGTGTTTGGTTTGAGCGGGCCATTCGCCCTAGCCGCACTTCTTCGCTACCGGAGTCAAACAGATGACAATGCAAGAACCCACTTCTTTTCAACCCGAGTCCCCTGTGGCTCCTCCCCCAACCGTTGTACCGCCTCGACCAGCGTTACCCTTCTGGCGACTGGCCTTACCCCTGCTGTTTCAAGTCGGCTTAATCATGGCAATTCCAGCCCAAAGTGCCTATACCTACTTCACGGGGCGCACAGTGGTTTTACAAACGGCTCCAGCTGATCCCTACGATTTGCTCCGAGGCTATTCTCAAACATTGGGCTACGAGGCCGCAAATGTCGCCATGCTTGAAAAACTCCCAGGGGGTAATCAACTTAAGAATCAACTTCCGGGAACTCCGGTGTATGTCGTGTTGCAAGCACCTCAGGCCCACCAAAGCATTCCTCCAAAGCCGTGGCAACCGATACGAGTTGAAATGAGCCGTCCCCAAAATTTACCTGGCAACCAGGTTGCGCTAAGGGGTCGTTACAACGGCTGGCAAATCACTTATGGCTTGGAAACCTACTACATGCCAGAGGATCAGCGGAATGCCATCAATGCTGAGATTGGGCAACTGCAACGCCGCGATCGCCAATCTTTTGTGGTGGAGACAAAGGTCGATGCCAGCGGTAATGCGGTACCGGTTAGTCTCTGGCTTCGCGAGCAACGGTATCGCTTTTAAGCAAGGGGAATGGATGAGTTCCGTCACGCCCTCTGATACCCCGCCTTTCGACAATATCTAGGGTAAGGCGGGGCTGCTGAGGGGGGATGGCTAGCAAACGGCACTCATCATAGTTAAGAATTATTGATTTTGATTATTTTGTAGCTTTTGATACTGAAATTTATTATTATATTTATGGCAAGGCTTAAGGAGCAAAATTTATGTCTACTCAAGAACAGGCCCGCGCCCTGATGATACGCCACCATCGGATGATTAAGAATCGCGAACAATGCATGCTGAGCCGTGCTGCGGAAGCGGCTGGAATGCCCGCTGAAGTCGGTCATTTTTGGAATCATATTCAAGGCAAACCCCACAGTGATGCGGTGAGCAACTACGATCGCTCTGGGGTGGGGTTGAGCTAAACCAACTCCTGGTTGGGGCAAGTGGTTCTCAGTCGATTCGCCTCTCAGGCGAATGTTCCGTCAGCAAAATTTGACCGGGTCGTAGGGTCTCAAAATTGAACATTGAACCCTGATTAATGCTTCAATGCTCAGTTCTCGTTCAATCAAACAATCCTTGTTCAATCAAATTTGACAAACGGCAAGACTTAGAGAGGGTCTAAGTTTTGAAAAGGGTCTAAGTTGAGGACTGACGTTGGAGACGGCTACTAAGATGGCTCATCGGAAGTCACGATTCTATCGTTGACCAGGCAGGCGACGTGTTACGGTGTTTTGAGTGCTAGATGCACTTAGAACAAGAGGCAGGCCGCCTGATTTTTCATTGTTAAACTGGTTGTTTCCTGTACCGGCTGATGCCGATGCCTGCTGATTGGCTTTCCCTCTGCGGTAGGCTATAACGGGTAACCTCATTGATTGACCGTGGATTGACCGTGTTATGAAAATTGCGATCGCTGGTGCAACAGGTTTTGTTGGTTCTCGCTTGGTGGAGCGCCTCCAGGCCGAAGGGCACTCGCTTTTGGTGCTGGCCCGCGACCCTGCGCGCGCGCGTAGAGTATTCCCCCAGGCAGCGTTTCCAAAGCTGGAAGTGGTTGCTTACACGCCTTTAGCTGCTGGCGAGTGGCAGCAGACGATCGCTGAGTGTGATGGGGTTGTGAATCTGGCGGGTGAACCCATCTCAGAACGCTGGACGCCCGACCGCAAGCAGCGCATTTTGGCAAGTCGCCAGGTGGGTACGGAGCGCCTCGTTGAGGCGATCGCCCAAGCTAACCCAAAGCCGAGTGTTTTGGTCAATGCCTCGGCAATTGGCTATTACGGCACCAGTGAAACCACGGCTTTTGAGGAAAATAGTCCTCCTGGAAACGACTTCTTGGCAGAGGTCTGCAAAGCTTGGGAAGCGGCGGCCCGTGGGGTTGAGGCGGCAGGTGTGCGGTTGGTGATCCTACGCATTGGGATTGTTTTAGGGAATGGGGGCGCGATCGCCAAGATGATTCCTCCGTTTCGGCTGTTTGCGGGCGGTCCGATCGGTTCCGGGAGACAATGGTTTTCCTGGATTCATCGAGATGATTTAGTCAGTCTGATCCTCCAGGCACTCACTAACCCTGCGATGGCGGGGGTCTATAACGCGACAGCGCCGAACCCAGTACGGATGGCTGAGTTTTGCCAAACCCTGGGGAGTGCCATGAATCGGCCTTCTTGGTTGCCAGTGCCGCCCTTGGCCTTAGAGCTATTGCTAGGCGATGGGGCAATCGTGGTTTTAGAAGGGCAACAGGTTTTGCCCAAACGTACTTTGGAGACTGGGTTTGTCTATCAATATCCCCAGGTAAAAGCCGCGATCTCGGAGGTCTTAAACCAGGGATAAATCGCCCGCCGGTTCGGTGGATTGAATGTGGAAGCGTTACCCCTGGCCAAGGGAGAAACCCCTGCCTCCTTTCCTCAATTAGGTAGCTAGTAGACTAAGGCATCCGTCTGGCGACCCTCACCCCAACTGTTGTCCCAGGGCAAGAGAGGGGCTTCGAGTCGGCTCCTCTTCGCCCTTGATGGCAGAAGGGCCATAGCCCTGACGGGCATTCCAGCAAGAGGGACGAGGGCGGCTTGAACTAGCCCAAACATTTCTACCTTGCTGTACCAGGGCGATCTGTAACAGGGCGGCAACCAGCCAGAGTTCAAAAAGCTTCAGCTACGGATGCCCTCAAAAGGTTTCCTAGTTATCTAGGAGATTCCAGATTTAACAACCGCCGACTGATGCGATAGTAGGTAGACCAAACACGAGGATCGGGGCGATCGCGCCAATTTTCGCGGGTCACCTGTAGACTCAAAATCGGGGCCAGGTTATTCCCCTTGCGGGCCGCAATCACCACATTTACTTCTGTAATCAAAATCTCGCGGTCAAAACTACGCTGCGCGGCTGCACGGGCAACAGCTTCCGCGCGACGCAAAAGCAAATCAAAGGTTTCATTGTCTAACACATCTAGAGTAACGTCCACCCGTGTAGGGCTAGCCTGCACCATGGCTGGGGCGATCGCCTGACTCCCCAACCAACCGCCAGTCAGCACCAGCAGTGTCGATAGGCCAACAGCGAGGGGATATGTCCGCCAGAAATCACGGGGGAAGTTAGGGTGATTGAACGCTCGCATTCCTTTCCTCCTAAAAGATCACAATCAGGCTACTTCCGCTAACATCGGGGCCATGCCGCCAAAATTAGCATTCCCCTGAAGCCAGGCCCAACTCAAAACCAGTCATTTCCCCGTAGGCAAAACATTAGCTCTGGGCTTAGATACGGTTGCATTTCTAGTGCTTTCTCCATTTTGCACAAATTGCCAAAAATGCCTCAGAGATTTTGAATGTTGCTGAATCTGAATCACTAGATTCACCCTCACCCTAGTCCTCCCAAAGGGAGAAGGAACCGAACCGCTCGCTCCCTTCTCCCTTTGGCGAAGGGTATCGCCCTGACGGGCACTCAAGCAAGGGGAACGAGGGCATTCATCCCTGCGTTCAGTAATGCCAGATTTTGCCTCTTGATCAGACTGCATCTATGTCATTGTGAAAGAAACAGTGACATGAACCTGCGGGGTACCCCTGCATTGCCCAATCTCCTGAGGGGCTGGCCAATATGACGATCATTTCGGTACACAATCTTAGTAAGGTTTACCCGGTGGCCATCAAAGAACCAGGGCTAGCGGGTACACTGCGCCATTTCTGGCAGCGTCGCTATAACCAGGTTCGGGCGGTGCAAGATGTCTCTTTTAACATCGATGCAGGGGAAATTGTCGGTTTTTTGGGCGCGAACGGAGCAGGAAAGACCACCACACTGAAGATGTTAACTGGCCTGATTCATCCCTCTGGTGGGCAGGCTCAGGTCGCCGGGCATATTCCCTTTCAGCGAAAGGCGGCGTTTCTCCAAAAAATCACGCTGGTGATGGGGCAAAAACAACAGTTGATTTGGGATTTACCAGCCCTGGATTCTTTGCGGATTAATGCGGCAGTGTATGGGTTGAGCGATCGCGCCCTCAATCAACAAGTGGGAGAACTGGGGGAGATGCTCGGCCTCAGCGGTAAATTACAGCAACCAGTGCGTAAACTTTCCCTGGGGGAACGCATGAAGGCTGAGTTGCTGGCGGCCCTGCTACATCAACCCCAGATTTTGTTTTTAGACGAACCGACGATTGGGCTAGATGTTAATGCCCAGGTCAGTGTGCGTGAGTTTCTGCGGGAGTATAACCAGCGCTATCAAGCGACCGTGCTCTTAACCAGCCATTACATGGCCGATATTACCGCGCTCTGCCCACGAGTGCTGGTCATCCACCAAGGCAGCTTAATCTACGACGGCAGCCTCGAAGGACTGGTGGATCAGTTTGCCCCTTGCCGTGAGGTAAAAGTGGAGCTAGCTTCTCCCTACCCGGTCGAAAAGCTGGCCACCTACGGAGATGTGCAGGCCGCAGAAGGGCGTTCTGCTCGCTTTTTAGTGCCCCAAGAAGTACTCACTCAGACGGTCGGCAGAATTTTGGCAGAATTAGAAGTCCTGGATCTCGCCGTAACTGAACCCCCAATAGAGGAGGTAATTGGACAGGTACTACAGGGAGGAACCCTGCGATGAAACCCGACCCGACCCAACAGCAAACCTCCGACTTGTCTGGGCGATCTGCCCTGACGGCGCTACGACGGGCTAGGCGAATTGCCCAGGCGCTCCTCTCGGTTTACTACGCCTATATGGTGGAGTATCGAGCCGAGTTAATTCTCTGGGCATTATCAGGGTCGCTGCCAATCATTCTGATGGGAGTGTGGATACAAGCCGCCCAGATGGGGCAGTTTGCCCTCTCACCCCTGGAGTTTGCCCGCTACTTTATTGCGGCGTTTACGGTGCGCCAATTCTCGGTGGTTTGGGTAATTTGGGAATTTGAGCGAGAAGTGGTGGAAGGCAAACTTTCGTTTCGCTTGTTGCAGCCTCTAAACCCGATCTGGCACCATTTTGCTTCCCACTTTGCCGAACGGTTCGCGCGCTTGCCCTTTGCGGTGTTTTTAATTGTTCTATTCTTTGGTCTCTATCCTCAGGCGCTCTGGTTACCCCAATGGGAAAATATGGTCATGGCCCTAATCATCACGATCCTGGCTTTTGCGTTGCGGTTTCTGATGCAATATACCCTGGCAATGTTTGCCTTTTGGACGGAGCGGGCAACGGCAATTGAGCAGTTTAGCTTTCTCTTCTATCTGTTTCTTTCTGGCTTAATTGCACCCCTGGAGGTCTTTCCTCCGACAGTGCGGGCGATCGCCCTGTGGACTCCCTTTCCCTACCTGATCCATTTTCCTGCCAGTTTGCTGGTGGGTTTACCCGTTGATTTAGGGCGTGGCCTTCTAGTCATGCTAGGCTGGAGCATTATTTTTGGGGGCCTATACCGCTGGCTCTGGCGCTGCGGCCTGCGCCAATATTCGGGTATGGGAGCCTGAGGTGAGAGGCTATTGGGGCAAGAAGACGATGAAGTTTGGCGCTGGCATAATCAAATCACCCGGGCAGGGAGAAGTGGCATCAAAGCCGTTGCTCGGTGTTTAACATCTGGCGGTAGGCCAACCAACCGCTGGCTACCATCAGCAAGGCAAACCCGATCAGTACCCGCAGGTGCATTCCCAGATCGGCAACGGTGAGGCCTTCCGCAACAACTTTTGTGAGGGCTTCATTCATGTGATAAACCGGGTTAAAGTGGGCCAGATGAACCAAAGCTGGGGGAAAAATTCGGCTAGGGACAAAAGCACCTCCCAGAATCAGGAGCGGCACCCCAAAAGCGGCAACCAAAGCATTCACATCTTCAGTGCGGCGAGCAAACTGGCTGCCTAGCAAAAAACCGACCCCGACGTAGGCCAATACACTGAGCAGAAGGATGCCAGCGGCTAATAGGTAAGAGCCGTGCATTTGGGCACCGAATAGGGTTGCGATCGCAGCCACTAGTAGGGTTTGCCACAAGGCGATCGCCCCGTGGGCGAAAAAAATCCCCAAAAAGTAAGCGACGCCTTGTAACGGAGTAAGAAAAAGTCTTCGCAGAGTCCGTTGTTCGCGCTCAGCCACAATCGTAGCGACACTTCCCCCTAGGCAACTGAAGAAAAGAGCCGCCCCAACTAGGGTCGCCGTTCCCGCCCGCTCAAACGCCTGGGCTAGGTTGAGTTCTTCCCTGGCGCGCTCGGCGTAAATCAACCCATTGAGCAGCAACACCGCCACTGGAAAAACGCTCCAAAATAGGAGGCTACGCTGTCGCCGCCACAGTTCCAGAAGAATGCGGCGAGCCACTGCCAACGTTTGAGACCAAAGGTGTATCATCTTGATTTTGAACAATCTCCCAGGGAAGATAGACGAGTCGTTATCAGTGGCAAAATCAGGGAAAAAAACAGATTCGAGCACCAAAGAACTCTGAATTAATGTCCTCTCTAGGAGAGGAACCTATGTTAGACTAGTGTATCGTTTAAGGACGCATAGCTCAGTTGGTTAGAGCACCACGTTGACATCGTGGGGGTCACTGGTTCGAGTCCAGTTGTGTCCATACCCTAAAAGGCAACGTTTCAAAACATTGAACGATGGCGCTTAGGTGCGATCGCGCCCAAGAGGGTACAGGCCTCACCCCTGCTGGCATTGACTGGCCCGCAATGCCAGCAGCGAACTCACAAAGCCTAGGGTTCTCTTGGTGGGTAGGCCAACACTTGTGGTTAACGGATCGAAGAACCTTGAGATCTTTCGCAACACCACCTCCCCAATCAGCCCAAAATCTGTGCCGGAGTTAGCCCAAAGGCCGGCACCACAGTGGATTGAATGACCTCCGTATCGGTGTAGATTCGGTCTTCGTACTGCCCGTTTACCCACAGGCACAGCGTCACCTGCCGGGTTTCGGGATCGACAATCCAA
>CALIDI010000043.1 GCA_938023035.1 uncultured Leptolyngbyaceae cyanobacterium
ACAGGAATTGCGGGCAGCGGAAGACCCAGAATTTGAAACGTTCTACACCAAGAACATTCTGCTGAATGAGGGCATCCGTGCTTGGATGGCGCCTCAGGATCAGCCCCACGAAAACTTTATTTTCCCCGAAGAGGTTCTGCCTCGCGGCAACGCTCTCTAAGTGGTTGCTTAGGTTTCGTACCATAGCCCCTGCCTCTGGCGGGGGCTTTTTTTGGGGGTTAAAATGGATGACTTTTTGCCAGGGGATGGATCAGAAAGAAACAAGAGTGGCGCATACTACGGATGAATCATTTTGATCACTCCCATTCCAGGCTTCTGGTTTACTGTTGGCTACCCCGTACCCATGGCTCTTATTATTCCTCTCCCCAGTCAAACAATTGTGCGTCTGCCGCAGCCTTTTTGCCCCGGCAAGGCAGAGGCGATCGCCCTTTCTGCGGAAGTATTGGCCGCGCTGCGACGACTAGTGGGAATGGTGCAACGCCTGCGATCGCCCGCTGGGGGTTGGCAATCGGAGTTACCACCGACTCCTGAGAATTTGTTACCTTACGTTACTGAAGAAGCAGCAGATGTCTTAGAAGCACTCCGCCATCTGCCAAGACCTGTTGCGGTGGAGTCTCCTCTCCCCAGTAATCCTCCCGCCTTTTATGGGTTAGATCAGCTTAGTGCCCAATTACTTTGGGCCATTGTTGGCACAGCCTACCCAATCATGCCCTTGATTGAGGGGGTTGCAGGTCAATGCCGATGGCCTGCAACGACCTGGTGCAATGGTATGTTGCGGTTGGTGATTTGTCTGGAGGGGCATACAACCGAGCTAGCGTGGCAACTGGATTTGACAACCCTACAATCTGCTGCCCACTTGCTCCCTGCTGATGCCCAGCTAGCCGCAACTGAAGGGTTGCTCCGGTCTATCCTATTCACCCGCACTGAGATCGCAATGGGGGCAACCGAGCCAGCGGCCCAACCAGTTGCGGCTTATCTGCGTCAACTGACTGAGCAACTGCAAAGGGCCAACCTGGCCTTAGCCCCTTTCTTTACAGGGGTGAGTGGGGCTTGGTTGCAACCCAGTGAAGATTGGCAAACAGGCGAGTTAAAGCTCAGCCTGGGGTTTGAGTTTGTGCCTGAAGCGGCTGAAGCGTCGGCTGGGGAGGAGCCTGTTTCCCCTAAGCCGCTCACCTTATCTCTGCCTACAACTCGGCTTAAACTGGCAGATCCCCATCTGCTAGAACACTATACCCAGCGGGCCATTCAACAGCCTCTAGAACCGCTGCTGCGAAGCGCGGCGTTTTTGTCTGGCACCAACTCAGATAACCTGCTCTTACCATTGGTAACTGCGGCCTATGAAGCGGCGGATCACATTTATACCCCTGCCAGCCCGCAGTTTTTTCTCATCCAGCCGGAAGACCTGGCTCAATTGCTGCCGCGCCTCCTCTGGAACCTGACGAGCAGCGATTATGCGGTGATGGTGCTGCTAGGAGGGGTGAAAGCAGAGGTCTTACAACCATTAAAGCCTTGGCAGACTGGTGTTTTACGCCTTGCCCCTCTGCTCGAAATCAGAGGTGAAACGGCCCGCCAAGTGGTTGATCTGGCAACTCAGCAAGCCCCCAGCCAAGCCGCTAAGCTCTTAAAGCCTTGGGCGATCGCGCGGCTATCTCCTGAGCAACTGATCTTGGCACCCGCAGCTGTCGCTACCCTTCCATCCTGGGATGGAGCGACGCTGTTAGGGGCATTGCGACAGCGGATTTGTGCCGGTGCACCAGAGCTTGTGCCCCTATTTGAAGGCATCGCAATTGAGCAACAAAGCCGACCTGATGAAGCCTGGCAGCCCGCCAGTTTGCAGTTGCACCTCAGCCTAGAATTTTTCCCAATTAGTTAAAGCATTGGTCGGCCATCGAGTCAGCAAGCCTACCCAGCATTAGCAGTTGAGCACTTGGTTTTAGCCTCAACGGTTTGATCAATGCTCTATCTACCGCATCCTTCATTGAAATCGTTATCATCTCGCTATCACGACACAGCCGGTCATGTATACCTACGCTCTGATTCCCGCTTTATCGCAGCCGCTGACCCTACCGGAGGGAATTGCTGGCCCCTTAACCGTGATCGTTGGAGATGCCTTGGGAGCGATCGCAGAACCCAACCTAACCCTGGCAGATTTACCCGTTCAGGAAGACTTACTGTTACAGGCCGTTGTACAGCATGACCAGGTGATTCAAAGCCTTTTTCAACAAACCACCCTTTTGCCCCTCCGATTTGGCACCGTCTTTGCCTCTGAAACGGCCCTGAGAGAGCACTTAGCTCAGCAGCAGACCCACTACCTGCCGCAGTTACAGGCCTTAGCTGGACAGGTGGAATATACCTTGCGGATTACGCCACCCCCCTTACCGGTTCCTAGTGCAGGTCTGGAACCAAAGGGGAAAGCCTATCTGCTGGGTAAAAAACAGCAGTATGAGCAACAGCGTGCCCAGCAAATGCAACAACAAAGCATCTTGCGGTTGCTCTTAGAGCCACTTGCCCAATGGGTCACGGCCACGGTTCCTGGAGAGGTGTCCCCACCGGCGACGAAGGTGTTCTTGCTAGTTCCCAAGGAAACCAGTTCCGCGCTGCAAAGTCATTTGGGGCGGTTGCGTCAACACTATCCGGACTGGCAAATCGAGTGCAGCGACCCTCTGCCTCCCTACCATTTTGTGAATCGTCTGCCAGAGAAGGAGACAATCTCGGCGCTCGAAACGTAAATTCTGTATCGTTTGTAGTGCTAGTTTAGCTGCAACCACTAAAGTCATTACGACAGGGGATAAGAGAGGGAGTCACCCTAACCAGAGGTTTCCTCCCCTGCACCCTGTCCTCAAAGCGATAGGGAACAGAATCTCTCGCACTCTATCTCCCGATGGGAGAAGGATGAGAGATGAGGGCGATGCATCCCTGCGTTAAGCACTGCTCCCCACTGCTATCACTACTGGAGCCTGCCTCGTGGGTTTATCCCATGATTCTGGATTAGCGCAGGAGTGGTGAACTGCCTAATTAAGGAGAATCATGCTTCAGCGATCGCTGGGCTGCCTGGGTCAGTTGCTTCAGGGTGGTCATTTCTAATACAGATATTGTTCCTGTGGGCAAGTGCACCTGCTCTGGCGCGGTTTCTTTTAGCCAAAGCAGATACTCAATATTCCCCGCTGGGCCAAGCAGGGGAGACCAAGTGAGGCCCCATGCCTGCCAACCTAGGGATCGGGCAGCCGTCAGCACCTGGTCAATGGCCTCTGCCTGAGCCACCGAATCCCTCACAACCCCCTGCTTCCCCACTCGCTCGCGCCCAACCTCAAATTGGGGCTTGACGAGTAACACCAACTCACGGGGCGATCGCAATAACTGCCAAAGTGCCGGTAATACCTTGGTCAGGGAAATGAATGATACATCCACAACGCCTAAATCCGCTGGGCTGGCATCCTCACTGTAGAGATCGGCAGGAGTCAAATAGCGCAGGTTGGCACGTTCTAACAAAACCACCCGCGCATCTTGGCGTAAACTCCAGGCCACTTGGCCATAGCCCACATCTACCCCATAAACTTGCTGCGCACCTGCTTGAAGTAAGCAGTCGGTAAAACCACCGGTAGAAATACCCCCATCCAAGCAGATGCGATCGGCCACAGAGATTGGAAACTGCTGTAAGGCCTTAGCCAGCTTTTCCCCCCCGCGCGATACGTAGGGAGATTTTCGCTTCACCTGAATCTCTGCCTGACTATCCACCTCCGTTCCTGGCTTATCCACAAGCTGCTGATTTACCCTGACTTCTCCCGCTCGAATCAATCGTTGAGCTTGCTGCCGCGACTCGCAGAGTTGCCGTTCAACCAGGAGGCTATCAAGACGTTGTTTAGGCATGGGCCATCATTTATCAAAGAGACAAACAAAAAATCACACGCTTGACCATAGCGTAAGTGGCGATTCATCACAATTGCTGGGCTACAATATCTGACTTGTAGGAATGTGATTTGTAGAAAGAGTGGACTCAGGCACAAGTCTGTCTGCCCTCACCCCTTTCTTGAATGCACGGTAGGGCTACACCCCTCTCCCAGAGCAGGCAGGAGAGGGGCTTCTATCTTCCCTGCTCCCTCGATGGCAGAAAGGACATCGCCCTGACAGGCATTCAAGAAAGGGAGATATTCAAGAAAGGGAGATAAGGGTGGCCTAGACGAGTCCAGAAATTTTCGCCTTGCTGTACTAGAAGGAAGTGAAATGGCCGTTAGACGAAAAATTCAAGCGCATGTAAGATCCGGACGCAATGCAATTAAAGACGATGGCGGGAGTAGAGGGGGTGGAACTCCCGGCAGGGTACGCAGCCCCGACTCTTCCCCGCCTACAGTTCATTAGGACTACTTACTTAACAACTCTTTAACAGAGTCGTTTGTCACCTGAAGTAAATGACACTTGAAATAAAAAGGACTGTTTGGTTATCAAATTGTTTATCAGACTGAATGCCTCTTAGGTGACCAGCGTATGAATGCGGCTGAGCTGAGCAACTTTAGCCTCTACTGCCCTCAGTTCGTCAGCAAGCGGATGGGGAATCGGCAAATTTAAGGTCTGGAAAATTTGTTGAATCCGCCAGCGCCAATCATGTTGGGCTAGGGTATGCCAGTAATTGCGTTGGCGAATGGTTGCTAGTCGGCTAAAGTCGGCCAATAGCTCTTGGACAAACGCGATCGCCGCCAGAGGATCGTCTGGAATCTCAATGGTGGCATCTTCCCAATTGAACAACTGGTCAGCAACAGGAGTGGTCGGGCGTTTGCCAATGATGGCACAACCCGCTGCGGCCCCCTCAAACCAGCGCAACGTCACAAAGGAGTGGGGAAATTCACGCATGCCTGGGTAAAGGGTATCAAAGGCCAGAGCTAGTTTAGTGCGACGTAGAAGCTGAAAGAAGAGTTGGCGATCGCGGTCATCTTCTCTTTGCTCATAGGGTAGGATAGGGGCATAGTCGCGCCGGCGCGGCGTCGCACGGTAGTAAAGCTGAGCAGATTGGGGCTGGTTAAATGCCGCCGCAAAAGCCTTGTGAAAGGGTTGGGGAATGCGGCCATAGCTGATAACATCAATCGGGCGATCGCTGGCACCCGATCCCTGGCGGAGAGCATCAACCCCAAACGGCAAAAAAGACACCGGGATGTGTAAACCCTGATGCAACGACGTGATTAATTCTGGCATCGGCACAAACAGATGATCAAGTTGCCGGGTAAAGGACGGGTAAATCGGCAACCCCCAGGCATCAAAGACGTAAGCCGCTACGCAATCAAACTGCTGCCGCCAACCTTTGATTGCAGACAAAAGATTGAGATCGGCTCCACAGATAGCCGTCACTAACAGCACCTTTGGCTGAGTGGTAGCCGGTAACATTAGGGGAACTGGCTCATAGCGACCAATCGTTTTGCCAAAAGCCTTTTCAACCCAGCGATTGACCCTCCCCCCCGTGCTGCGGGCACGTTGAACGGCTGGGCGATAGCCAGGGGCCAAAATCATCGCGTTGCAGGTACTGGCAATCAAATTTTCTAACTCATAAACTGGATCCCAAGACACGGAGGACGCAGTGCTGCGGCATGAAAGTAGATAAAGATCCATAAATATGCATTTGTGAAGAGGCGATTCACAGCGGCTATACCCGGAGCACGGGAGGTCAGATGCTATAGAAGCACCTGCTTCTGACTTTTTTCCGAGTCCAATCACCCAGTGCACAAAACGGGCTTTCTTTTCTAGGAGAGCATGTCACCTTTGCAGGCCCTCATCCCCCAGCCCCTGCTCCCAACCTGGGAGCAGGGGGTCAAACCACCTCAGAGTCCCTCCCTCAAATTGGGAGAAGAATTAGAGCAATCCGGGCATACCAGAAAAGGGTGAGGGCACAAGTGACATGCACCCGTTTTCGGTAAGTAGGTCGTCCTAGTGAACTAAGTGAACTATAAGTCGGGAAGATCAGGGGCTGCGCCCCTAGGCAATGGGTTCTCCCCCCCCGAAATTATCTTCAATCTCACTGAGCCTAGCTACTTAAAGGTTACAGGTGGTTGAACGATAACGCTGGGCGATCGTGATTTCACTTAAGCCAGATAATAAACTGAAAAAATTGATTGCAGCTATACGTATCTACGTGGATTTACTAAAAAAAATACCAATCTGTATAGATTTACAAAAAAATTAAATTTAAAAAAATTAGTGTGTCTCGGCTAGTAGACTCAGGCATCAGTTTGGTTGCCCTCACCCCCTTTCTGGAATGCCCGCTAGGGCTATACCCCTCTCTCAGACTAGGGAGAGGGGCTTTGATCTGGCGCTCCTTCTCTCTTGATAGAAGCAGGGGCTGGGAGATAAGGGTGGCTTAGGCGAGTCCAGAAATTTAATTTCTGCTGTGCTGGACTAGGGCGCTGGACTAGGGCACAACTAACACTGGGCAGGGGGAGAGATTAATGACCCGGTTTGTTACACTTTCAGAGGCTCCTTCGGCGGTTAGCCCCAAACCGCGACAGCCCATGATAATAAGATCTGCGCCGACTTCATCTGCCACATCACAAATAACAAAAGCGGGTTTGCCTTCACGTTCAATGGCGGTAGCATCAATGCCTGCCTGACTAAAGAGGGCCTTGGCATTTTCTAAAAGCTCGGCGATCGCGGCCTCTGCCTCAACTTCAACCGCCTCCAACGCATCTGGAGTCGTTTCAACGACAGAGACCAAAACTAACCGGCTGCCGTGAATCTTCACCATTTCAGTCACCAGCTCAACAGCCTGACCCGATTCACGGGATTGGTCAATCGGAAACAAAATTGTCTTAAACATACTCCTACCTCCGCTGTCAACCCGATGTGATAACGGTTCTTTCGTACCACCTCCAGATTTTTGCATTTCCCGGGAGGCATGACAGCCATCCTTAACCAAAACACTACAAAGTTGGTTCCAAAATCATGGAAAATGAGTAACTAGGTAAAAAAACTTATTCAAAGTTAGGAGGTTAGTTCGGTGCCCAAGAAGACCATAGCAAATCTAACGGCGGCTGACCTGGCTGGAAAGCGAGTGTTAATGCGGGCTGATTTTAACGTGCCTCTGGATGAGCAGGGCAGTATTACCGATGACACTCGAATTCGGGCCGCTCTTCCCACCATTCAGGATTTAACCTCCAAGGGTGCAAAAGTTATCTTGACCAGTCACTTTGGCCGGCCCAAGGGGGATGATTTTGCGACCCGTGCTTCTGATAAGTTTCGGTTAACTCCTGTGGCTCAGCGCCTGTCAGAGTTGCTGGGTAAGCCTGTGGCCAAACCGAGCGACTGCATTGGCGCAGAAGTGGAAGCGGCTGTTGCTGCGATGCAAGATGGGGATGTGATTTTGCTGGAGAATGTCCGCTTTCATCCGGGTGAAGAAAAGAACGACCCCGAATTTGCCAAGCAGCTTGCTGCTGTGGCTGATTTATATGTCAATGATGCCTTTGGTACGGCCCACCGTGCCCATGCCTCTACCGAGGGCGTGACAAAGTATCTCAGCCCTTCCGTTGCAGGCTTTTTGATCGAGAAGGAACTGAAGTATCTACAAAGCGCGATCGAAAATCCCCAGCGTCCCCTGGCGGCAATCATTGGTGGTTCTAAGGTTTCGAGCAAAATCACGGTGATTGAAACACTGCTAGAGAAGGTAGACAAGCTCCTGATCGGTGGTGGCATGATCTTTACCTTCTATAAGGCGCGCGGCTTGAGCGTCGGGAAATCACTGGTGGAGAATGAATTTATCGAACTCGCCAAAACCCTAGAAGCCAAAGCCAAGGAGAAGGGCGTGCAACTGGTGCTACCCGTAGATGTGGTGGTCGCCGATAACTTTGCTGCTGATGCCAATAGCCAAACTATCAGTGTGGAAGCAATTCCGGATGGGTGGATGGGTCTGGATATTGGGCCTGAGTCGGTGAAGCTTTTCCAGGAAGCTCTGGCAGATTGCAAATCGGTGATCTGGAACGGTCCGATGGGGGTGTTTGAGTTTGATCAGTTTGCCGCGGGTACTGAGGCGATCGCCAATACCCTGGCTAAACTGACAGCCACTGGTACTATCACTATTATTGGTGGAGGCGACTCGGTGGCCGCCGTTGAAAAAGTTGGCGTTGCCGATCAAATGAGCCACATCTCCACAGGAGGGGGTGCCAGCCTAGAATTACTGGAAGGCAAAGAGCTTCCAGGCATTGCTGCCCTCGATGAAGCCTAAGGCCAGTTCAAGGAGGGACTGAGGTGTACTTCCGTTCCCTCCACCAAAGCCTTACACCGCAGCGCCGGAGCCTCAAAAACTCCGGCGTTTTCGATAGGGTGTATGGTCACTACTCAGGCGGGGTCTCTGAGTGCCGAATTGCCCCCATCCCCCAGTTTCTTCTCCCAAACTTAGGAGAAGGGGGGTCAGATTCAAAGTCCTTCTCCCAAATTTGGGTGTCGCTTGCTTCCTGCAGGGTAGGCCGACTGAGTAGCCACGATTGATATACCGATCACCCGGTTGCTAAACCCATTAGGGGCAGGGGGCGCGCCCCTAGCCGGATGTTCCACCTCTGCGCCCTGTTCTCAATCCGGTGGCTATGGCTATCGCTTTGGTCAGAAGGCACTACTAAGCGACTGCGCGCAACTTGCGTGTATTGTCATAGAGGCTTTGGGCAAACGCATCTAACCGCTGAGAGAGTTCTTCATCCACCAGCTTACCCTGGGCATCAAAGGCTTTCCAGGCTTGGCCGATCGCCACCTGTTCTGGAATCACCCAGGTATGCACCCAGCGCAAGATTGTCCGCAGGTCATTCAAGGCATTGCTATTTGACTGGCCACCTAGAATGCTAACCATACCCGCCACTTTGCCCGCCAGTTGGTCAAAGCTCATCAAATCTAAGTAGCTAAGGGTTAAAAAGCTCAGGTATGTAATGGTTCATGAATGAGCCAATTTCGAGGGAAATCGGAATCGTTCAGCTTGATACCCTGCCGCTTGCGCTCTGGTCTTGACCCCATCAATGACGGCATCGGCTAAGTCCAGTTCATGTTCAAACATATGTCCTCGCAATTCGTGCGTTTTTAACTGATGCCCCTCGATTTCAATCGGATTGAGTTCGGAGCAGTATTTCGGTAAGAAACAGCAATA
>CALIDI010000044.1 GCA_938023035.1 uncultured Leptolyngbyaceae cyanobacterium
GGTGACGAAGGTGGTGCCGGTCAGCCAGCCCCCCAGAGCCAAGTAGGCACAGGGAAACAGCAACAGGCCTGACCACCCGATAAAGACAAAACGGTCACGCTTGAGCCAGTCATCCAGGGCATCAAACCAGCCCCGTTGCTGAACGCGTCCGACTGCAATAGTCATGAGTGCTATCCTCTAGTGTTTTCTAAAAGTACGAGCTACCTAGAGTGAACAGGTTTTATGTTTTACATGATAAGCAAAATCAGAAATTTTACAAACCGATACGTTCATCTCAGTTTGTCAATGGCTTTCAGTTAAATCCCTTTCCCTAAGCCTGGCAAGTTACGGTGTCTCTGGGGAAACGATAGGTAAAAAGCCAGACTGGACATCACTGCGATCGCAACACAAACCTAGTCGCAGGGCAAGACCCATAAAGCTCGTGTCGTTTTACTTAACCAAAGGCTACCATGATTTAGAGGCCTTACTGCTAAGCTCTTCAGGAGTTTAAGCCCGTTGTCTACGGTAAAGATCTCTTCATACGTAAGTAGGGTTCACTTTAGACAACGTTACCTTGGTCTCATTCTGGCCACAGCAGTTGCCAGGCTTGCCTTTGCCGCCATCCTTATAGGATAAATTTGGCTGAAATCAGGTTACTGCCGCAAGCAATCCGATAAGATTCAGTAGGGCAATCTTTGTCTATTGAGGAATCCTACGACGAGTTCTACGGCTTTTGGAGGACAGGTTAAGGCGGTCATCGTAGTCACCCATCCATTGTTGGGAACCGGCCTCTCGATTCCAGCCATTGCCCTAACTAACGCCTCCCTTGTAGGAATTGAAATGTAGGAATTGAGAGTGATTCTGCCCGTGCTTCTAATGGTTGAGCCGCTTGCCATCTCAATGGGTTCAGTACTCTGGAGAAATCTTGGCTCATTCAGCTCACTTTTCTTTAACGTAGATTCTGTCTGGCTAATTTTTAGACTATGACTGTACAAACTCCTTCCGCCGGGTCAGCGGTTTTGCAGCAGCAGGTACTGGGTTCGCGCCGTTTGAGTAACTACTTCTGGGCGGTTGTTGTGACCCTGGGGTCGTTAGGCTTTTTCCTGGCGGCTTTATCTAGCTACCTCAAGGTAAACTTGTTACCCTTCTCTGACCCGACCCAGTTAGTCTTTATCCCCCAGGGTGTTGCCATGGGCTTTTATGGGGTGGCTGGGTTACTGTTGAGTCTTTACCTGTGGCTCTCCATCCTTTGGGATATTGGCGGTGGCTACAATGAGTTCAACAAAGAGACTGGGGATATTAAGATTTTTCGCTGGGGCTTTCCTGGTAAAAATCGCCGAATTGAGCTGAATTGTAGGACGGAAGATGTTCAGTCGGTGAAGGTGGATCTGCGGGATGGGTTAAACCCTAAGCGATCGCTATATCTCAAGGTTAAGGGTAGGCGAGAAATCCCCTTGACCCGGGTTGGTCAGCCTTTGCCTCTCTCTGAGTTGGAAAACCAGGGAGCCGAACTGGCTCGATTTTTGGGAGTCCCTCTGGAAGGGTTGTGAGTGAAGAGCAGGGCTGAGCCAAGCCTTGATCACCTTCAGGCCGGTCGTAAGGCTGTTGGGGAAACGGCCTGCGTTGAAATGGGCTGGGGTTGGATCAAGGTTTTCCTTGTTGGGTGACGAGGCCATGTCGCGATGAGTATTTTGTTGGCCGTGTTTGGGTTTGATCACAATGCGAAAACGATTTCGACCACTTTTTTCTATCGTCTTAGTTGTCTTAGCGGTTTTACTTGTGGGGTGTGGGTCTCTACCAACTACAGCGAACTCTTCTCCAAGGGATCCCGCCTTCAGTGAAAAGGCGAGCAGCATCCCAGCAGGATTGCCCCGCCTCAATGGCAAAGCTACGGTTGAGATGGTCGTCAAAGATGGCAAAGTCGTGCTGGAACTAGATGGCACGAATGCACCGATTACTGCGGGCAACTTTGTCGATCTGGTGCAGAAAGGGGTCTACAATGGCTTGGTCTTTCACCGGGTGGTGCGAGAACCCGAGCCATTTGTCGTGCAGGCGGGTGACCCCCAGGGGAAAGATCCGAAGTTTCCGATTGAGCGATTGGGAACGGGTGGTTATATCGATCCGGCTACGCAACAGCCGCGCAACATTCCTTTAGAAATTAAGCCGAAAGGTGCTACTGAGCCGGTTTATCACCAAACGTTTGCCGATGCGCAGATTACCCAACCACCGGTGTTAAGTCATTCTCGCGGGGCGCTGGCAATGGCCCGGTCTAACTTCCCTGACTCTGCTTCGTCTCAGTTTTACATCACCTTGGGGGATGTCACCTTTCTGGATGGTAGCTATGCGGTGTTTGGTTATGTAAAGGACGGAATGCAAGTCGTGGATGCGATTGAGCGGGGCGATCGCATTCAGTCAATGCAGGTGATTCAGGGAGCTGAGAATTTACAGCTCACCCAATAGCTCATCAGCCGGTTGTCCTAATTTACTCTAAGTAGGGAAGGGTAGAGGCTGCGTCCCCGGGTGTGGTGTTCCACCTCCTTCCACTCCCGAAATCCATTTCAATTTACTACGCCAAGCTACTTAGCGCGTTTGAAAAGTGTCCGACGGTTGAACCTGCGACGATAGGGGTCAAGTCCATCGAGGCGAGCTTAGCCTGTTCTCGACTCTAGGATGGATTATTGCCATCCCCGTCAAGTCTACCGATGTGGGCTAGGTGCATGTCACTTTTGTCCTCACCCCTTTCTGGTATGCCCGGATTGCTCTAATCCCTCTCCCAATTGTGGAGAGAAACTTTGGGTTGGCTCGGCTCCCCTTTGCCCAACCTGAGAGAAGGACTGGGGGATGAAGGCATGCGAAGGTGACACGCTCTCCGTGGGCTTAACCTAACTGGAGCATCCTATAACTAGTGGAATTAAGATTTCGTCTGTGTTAGCAGCCAAGACCTACTAGAGAATCAATACAGACGTACTTCCCTGAGATAATTCCCGGTAGGATGTCAAGCTCCTTTAGACCTGAAGAATTGTTGTGATCTCGCGTTTTGTTCCTGATTGGTCAAATTTTCCTTCGTATGGTTACGCAAATGCCCTCTCGACAGGGCGGCTCTACCCTCTGTGGTTGGATGACGGCTCATGCTTACGGAACAAACACGAATTCCTTCCCTCAATGCAGCTTTTGCCGCCAGCGTTTCCAGTCAAGGGACGGAAACCGTTCCAGAGGTGCGCAAAGCTTGTCAGCTTCAACTAGGGCAATTGGCGGCTCAATTGCCGATCGCGATCGCCTGGTTAGTTTGCCAGACGCCCAAGGGCGATCGCTGGGAACTGCGGTTGTTGTGTACCCAAACGCCCCCTGATCTCGATAACGCCACCCTGACCTACTTAGAATCTGAAGCCTGGCTGCACCATTACACCCCGGATCAAAACTTACAACCCCTGTCAGGCTTAAGTCAGGCTGTTTATGTGTGCGGGTTAGGGGCAGAAACCACTCAGAGTCACTATCTGCTGCTCTGGACGCAAGCCCCTTTGACTGAAACCCAGTGCCGCTTTGTTGAACAACAGGCCCAATTGCTAAGCTACTGGCTGCAAGTCGATGCCGAGTTGTCTCGACAAAGGGGTGAAATTCAACTGCTAGAGCAGGTGTTACAGAAAGCCGAACATCAACTCCGCAATCCCCTGGCCTTAATTAGCCTCCACGCTGAAAATTTGAGGTTGGGCTTACCAGAAGGCCTCTTTCGCGATCAGGCAGTCCTGATTCGCGATACAGTAGGCGATTTGAGCAGCAACCTGACAGAGCTATTACATTGCAGCCAGCGCACCCGGTTGCGGCTAGAAGTGAGCGATTTGCGATCGCTATTGGCTGAAACCCTAGATGGCCTTCAGCCCTGGTTAACGGCAAAACAATTGCGAGTGGACTTGCCAGCGCAGGCTTTGCCCCTGCGAATGGATCGCTGGCAAATCAAACAGGTATTGACCAATCTGCTACACAACGCGATTCACTTTAGCCCCACGGCTGGGGTGATTAGCTGGGAATGGCACACCTCTGCCCAGATGGCACAGATTTCGATTCGCGATCGCGGTGTTGGCCTCTCCGCTGATGATCTGCGCCAAGCACTGACTCCCTACTATTCGCGGCGACTGGGCGGTACGGGGCTGGGCTTAACGATCGCCCATAAAATCATCTTCGATCATCGGGGTAGCCTTTGGGCGACCAACCATCCAGAAGGAGGTGCCCAATTTTGCTTTACCTTGCCGCTGCATTGAGAGGCGGTCTCGTTTTTCCGCGATCTGAAAAGTTGATGTGAATCTGAATGATTAAGCTAATCCAACCTGATTACCGGTATGAATCTATCCACTCTAAGTCTATTGCTATATTCCCATGGTTTCTGCACCTCCTCTTTCTGTACTCCTAGTTGATGATGAACCCCAATTTCGGCACGGGCTGAAAACCCTCTTCTCCTTCTATCAAATCAATCATTGTCTGGAACTGAACGTCGTTGGTGAAGCCGCATCCGTTGAGCAAGCCCTAAAGTTAGCGGAAGAGCAACACCCGGCTCTGATCTTGCTGGATTTAGAACTGGCTGGGGGCAGTGGAATGACTGCAATCCAACGCTTAGGACACATTGGTTTTAGGGGCAAAATTTTGATCCTCTCTGGCCACCGAGAAGATGAGTGGGTTTTTCGCGCCATGCAAGCCGGTGCCAGCGGTTACATCGTCAAAGATCGGCTGGCTGCTGAATTGTGTGAGGCCATTACAACATTGACCCAGGGCAATGTTTACCTCTCCCCTGACCTCGCGACCAGCTTTTTTCGACTATTCCACTTCTACGCAGGGCGCACTTTGCACGCCTGCGACCAGGTGCATTTGACCGATCGCGAACAAGAAGTGCTGCATTGGCTTGTCCAGGGAGCCTCCAACGACGAAATTGCCAGTCGCCTCTACATCACCGTGGCCACTGTCAAAGCTCACCTGACGGCAATTTTTGAAAAACTGGCGGTGACAAGCCGGACTCAGGCGATTGTCAAAGCGCTCAAACTGGGCCTTGTTTGTGCTTAGCTGACGATTTGCTGTGGGCTATGGCTTTTTGCTGTGAGTCACAAAGAGCCAGGGAGCCTATCCCGACGCATCTGCTGCTTCCATTCAAAAGACCCTGCGGGAAGGGCAACGCCCGACAAAACTTAAACTTGATGTCCCCTGATTCTCTGCTGCTTCGACTATGACCAACCAAACCCCGCCTCAACAACGTAGCCTGCGCCGAGAAGTGACCCGCCAGACGGCTCAACGGCTAAAAAGCGAGATTGCCAGCCAGCGAGAGTTGGTCAAAAGTGGCCTGCGTAGCCAGTTAGAAGGGCTGGTGCCCGCTCCTTTGCGGTGGTTGATTCCAGTGATTGAAAGCTTTCGGGGAGAGGTGGGCGAACCGGAGGTGGGCGAACCGCTGCCAGAATCGCCAGCGGGCCAAGGGGAGGCAACGATCGCCCCTTCGGCTTTGTATGCGCCTCTGTGTGCCACGCACGCTCCACTCACCTGTCCCAATGCCCAGGGTAAACAGGAGGGCGATCACTGCAAGAGTTGTGGCTTCCCACTGTTGTTGAGGGTGGATGATCAAATTGCGGGTCGGAGAGGCCGCTACCGGGTGACTGGGGTACTCGGTGAACGAGGGATTGGCCGCCTTTACCAGGCAACCCGAGTTTCTGATGGGGCCGCTGTGGTGATTAAGGAGTTTCTGGTATCCGAGCGTTTGAACCCATTGGAGCGGCGCGAAAAAAAGGCGACGTTTACTCGTTTAGCAGGCATCGACAGTGTTGATGGCAAGCTGTCGGATTATCGGTTAGTGACCCCCTGGGAGGCGATCGCCGATACCAACCGCGATCGCTGTTACCTAGTAACCCGCGGCCATTGGGATGCGGCCCCCACCTTGGCGACCTACTTAAAACAGCAAGGCCCCATGACCGACCAGCAGGTGCGCCGGGTGCTAGATCAGGTGCTACAAACCCTAGAATTTTTGCATCAAATTAAGGCGCGATCGCCGGAGGGTTTTGTCAACGAGTATGGCTCCATGCATGGTAACCTCACGCTCCATAGCCTGCTCTATATTGACCGCAAGGCTGGCAGAATGCCAACGGGTGCGGCCTTGTCAGACCTCGATTTCTTCATTTATGTTTGCGACTTGGCCCAGTGGGAGTTTTTGTTTGATATTACGGCTACCTACCAGGATCTGTATGCCCTGGCTCAGGTGATTGGTCAGAAAGCAAAACAAATCAGGGATTTGCAGCGCCAACAGGCCGAAACTCAAGTGGCTCTGCGCAAGCGCCAATCTGAGCAGCTTAAACAGGCCGCCACCCGAGATATTCCCGGCCTCGAGGAGGCCCACCACCGCGAACTTGAGCACCTGAAGCAACAGCAAGCAGCCTACTTGGCCAGTGTGCAACAGCAAGCCTATCAGGAACTGAAAACACTGCAAAAAGCAGATTTGCGATCGCTCGGTTATATCGGCTACACCCTCCTAACAGGCAAAAAGGTTGCCCCGACTGCCGAGCAACCCCTCGCCTTAAACCACCCCCGATTGCGATCCGCCCATCCAGTTTTGCGCCAAGTGATTGAGCAATTGGTCGAGGGCCAGATCGAAGATGCGATTGAGGCGCGGCAACAACTGCGCCAGATGCCAATTGAATTGGGCCACGAGGGTAACGTAATTGCAGCAGAAGCGGGGGAAACGCCTCTGCGGGCATCGAAGTGGCTTTGGTGGTTACTCGGTGGTACCACCCTAGGGCTACTACTTTGGTTGGTCAGCTCCCTTTTACCCAAACCCCAACCCCAGGCGATCGCCCGTAGCACCACCCTCACCTGTGGCATAGAGGAAGTGGCAGGAGTCCCTGATGGCACCTTTCTTTATAGGACGGCTGAGCGAGATCTGTGGAGTAGCTTTTTAAAGCAAACCCTTCTGAGTCGGGCCAGTGACTTATCAGCAGCCTGTATGCGTGACCCGGCAGACAACCTCAATGGCAAATTTGAGGAAATTTTGGCAGTACGTCAAAAGAATTTCAAGCTTCAGTATCAGCCGATTACCGGTCAAAGCAACCGGGCCGCCCGAGAACAGGCGATCGCCCAGGTACAGGAGTTAAAATCGGCCTTTACCCTAACCAATTACACAGCCGATCTCCCGGCAGATCTGATGAGCCAAACCATTGCCCACGACGGGTTGGCCATCATCGTTGCTTTTAGCTATGCCAAACGAGACAATAGCCTCCCCAAGCGTCTAGGGGGGCAAATTCGCATGAGCGATCTGCAACGGCTGTATACCGGGCAAGTGCGCAATTGGAAAGAATTGGGCGGCCCCGACTTACCCGTTAGCCTCTACGCCCCCGATGATGAGGCCGTGATTCAAATGTTTGAGCAGAAAGCACTGCAAACACCTGATAATATTCGCCTGTTTCGGCAGATGCTTGCCCCCAAAAACCAACAGAACCAGAGTTTTGTGCAATTGGGCGAAATTCCCCGCCTACCGATTGGGGGATTACTGCAACAGGTGATTCGCGACTTTGAAAACGAGCAACCCCAGCGAGGCGCGATCGCCTTTGCCCCGATTAGCCGCGTGTTTGGGCAATGCTCCGTCTATCCCCTGGCGATCACGACCGATCACCACTCCGTCCAACCGCTGGTGCAGACTGATGGCAAACCGATTGATCCCAACACCGACCTCTGTCGCAACAAAGGTAGCTATGCTCCTGATAGTGCCCTTTTTCAGGGACAGGTGTATCCCTTAGCCTACGACTTGGCCGTTGTCTACCGTCGGGATAACCGGTTACCCCCCGTTGGCGAAAAGTTTGCCGAAATGATGCAAACCCAAGAGGGGCAAAGTCTGCTGAAACAATCGGGGTTAATCCCGATATCGGATTGGAATACCCGAAGAAGGGAATAGCACAGAGTGATTGATTCGCCAGCTACCATCACCGGGTTCATCATCCCCTTACCTTACCCATGCTATGTCCAGTCAATCTGCGCTCAGTTCTCTCCTCGGCTTTGGTCGTGTTTCTCCTGCAACGCTGCCCCCAATTGGGGCACCTAGTTCCTTGGCTGGCTTTGCCGCCCCCGCTGCAATTCAACTCCCTACCAGTCAAGAATCCGCCGATCTAAATGCGCTAGCGGCCAAAGTCATGGCAGATCCGCTTTTGTTACGCCAGTTGAGCGATCGCATTTACCAACTCCTACTCGAAGACCTGCAACACCAGCATCCCCGTACCTACTCCTATGGAGGTCGTTTATGACAGACGCTGCCCAAATCCATAGTCCTTCCCCACCTGAACTGAACTACGTCACGGCAAACCGCTTCTATGTCGAAATGGACACGGAAATTAAAGCCTCCTTTAGCGAATGCCAGGGCTTGAGTGTGCGGTTTAAGAAGGAAACCTTTAGTGAAGGTGGGGCGAATGACCAACAGCGAATATTGATTGGCCCCGCAGAGTTTGGGGATGTCACCCTAAAGCGAGGCCTTACCAACGATTTGACGTTTTTGACGTGGATCAACAGTTGGTTAATGCCCCAACTGATCGATGGCAATCGTCCTAAACGTCCCCACAGTCGGCGCAACATTAATATTTTGGTGTTTAACCAGGCAGGCGAAACGATGCAGTGTTGGACTCTGATTGGCGCGGTACCCATCGGCTGGAAGGCCCCCAGCCTGCAAGCCAACTCCAACAATGCGGCAATTGAAGAACTCACCCTCGCTCATGAGGGCATTAAAGTCTTTCGCACCGGCAGCGGTAACGTGCCGATTCACAGCGGTGAACGGGATGCTTCAAATTCGTTCTCAAGTCATTAGTTTGATTGTGTAGCCACCGCCACCAGATTGAGGCCGGGGTGCCCCCATGGACTCGGCCACCTAGCGGTAGCGATGATTGGCTGTTTCGTCATTTCGTTTTCTCTTTTATCCTTTCCCTCCCATGTCCTCCCGCGATCGCGCCAGCGCTGACTTGTCAGTTGGCCCACCTCAATCACAACCGAATCCTGCGGAGTCGCTGCTGGAGAAGTTGCCGCTGCTCCATCCAGAGGGAGAACGGTGGATTCGCCCCAAATTTTTGACGCCCTTGGGGGCGCAGCCCATGGCGGCCCACAATCCCCAATTATTTTTCCCAGAGGGAATTCCCGATCTGCCAGAGGTCGCCAGCGCCGATTTTCAACCAACGGAGTTCTTTCCTGACAGCCAATTTCCGAGTAAAGCATCAACCCGCGCTGAGGCCCCCGCGCTGCAACGACGGGTTGAAGTGGCTTTACCTGGAGGAGCGGAGCGGCTTGAGCCAGGCAAATCGGCACTGCCTTTAGAGCGGGGTAGCCGCGATTTCAGTGAACTTTTGGGAATAGAGCCAGCGGCTGCGGCTCCTGCAACCGTTGAACCGGCGGCGATTCCTTTGATCCAGGCGAGGGCTGAGGAGGCTCCAGAAGCACTGCCTGACTTCAGAGCAAACGCACCGGCCTCCCCTCCAGAGATTCAGCGCCGGGTCAGTTCAGCCGCTTCAGCGCCAGAGGTCTTCTCCCCAGGGGAGCCGGTAGGCCCGGTTGACCGACAGGGGTCTGGCCCATCGGAGAGCTTGTCACCCTCTGGGGTAGCCAACCTGCCTCGCATCCAAGCGGTTTCCCCATCGGTAGAGTCAATGGAGTTTGCTGAACGGGTGGATGAGCCGTCAGAGCCAGGGACGATCGCGCCACCAGATATCCAGGCTTTTACCCGGCCTACACCAACTATCCCAACACCGGGGTTGGGCTTTAGCACCACAAACCCGATTGCTCCTCCGGTCTTTGCAGCGGAGCCAGAATTCGCCTCTCCAGTCGTGTCAACTTCTGGGGCAGAGGCCTCGCCACCGCCACTTCAGACTCGACTAACGCCAGTGCTAGCCTGGGAGCGTGTAACCCCCCCTGAGTACCCGTTCGTTTCAGAATCTGCTCAGATTCCAGAGGGGGCGGTTGACCCGCCTGCAATAGAGACTCAGACAGGCGCAGAAACTTTGCTGGCAGCCCAGGGGCCAGAAACAGCGGCGATCGCGGCCTCCGGAGGCGAGTCGGCTCTACCTTCTGCCTTACCAGAGACTGGGGCCAATGCCCCTACTATTGCAGCCGCCGACCCCTCAGCAGAGCTTGCCCCACTGCCGGTACAGGCTAAGCTCGCGCCCGCGCCAGAACAACCCCTAGAATCCATTGCCTCTGTGGCTGCATCCAATCGTGCCCCAGATGGGGGGCTGCCTGCGGTGCAACGACAGCACGCTGAGGTGGCGACCACTCCTGCGCCGCCGGGAGCCGCCGCCGATGGAGGCCATTCTCCTAGTTCTGAGCTAAGCGCTCCACTCCTGGAAGCCAGTGTCACCGCCACCAGCCCACTCCAAGCCATTTCACCCCTACCCTCGTCTCGCCCGGATGCTCCAGCGCTAGCCCCTGCGGCGATCGACCGTTTGGCTTCGTCACTTGCTCCAGAAACCACCCCGATTACTGAGCCAGAAATCATTGCTCGCTCCATTGATTCGGAGTCGGACGCCACAGAAACCGATCCGATTCTAGTGTTGGGAGACTCTAGGCTGACTTCGGAACCAGCAGCAGAGGCCACAGCCCCTGCGGTTGGGTCAGATTTTTTCTCTGGTGCTAGCGAAGAGGAGACGATAACCCCTGCGGCTGGGTTAGATATGCCCTCTGCCGCTACAGACGAGATAGCTGTCTCCGCATCAGATAGGGCGCTTTCCTCGTCGACTGCGACCGTGGCCACCCCAATGATCCAGCCCCGGCAGGAATTGACTGCGCCCCCAGCAGAACACCGACCTGCTATCGATACGGCCTCTCCGTCTCGTTGGGCTAGCCCTGATGTACCACCTATTGCCCCAACCAGCCCCATTGTCACTAATTCCCCAGCAGAAGCTAGTCGTGAAGTCACAACAACGGCTGAAAACGCATTGCCGAGGGCTGCGGATAGGGTTTCACCCAGCGACTCTGCGCTGCGTAATCCCCAAATCCAGAAGCAAGATGCCGATGAAACCTCAGCTACTGCATCTAGCCTCTCGGCTTTAGAGGCTGCTATTGCATCCGGCCTTTCGGCTTCAGACGCTTCTGTAACGGCTGATAACATGGCTGATAATGATGTTATCCCAACAGCAGCTTCCTTCGCTGCCCCTGATCGCGTAAAGGCGTCAGGCAATCTGCCTGGGATTCAGCCAAAATCGGCAGCAAATGCTGACTCTGCGGTGATTCCGGCTTCAGAAAATGCTGCGATCGCTAGCGAGGCAGGAATCTCTACCGCTGCATCCTTGCCAGAAGGCGATGAGGCCGCTGCGTTACCCCTCATTCAGTCGAAGGGAGAAACCAGTCCGGTTGTTTCTGTGGCTTCGTCTGCTGCGGAGGTCATAGTTTCAGAGGCTTTCCCAATCGCAGAGAGGGCCGCAGAGACTGTTAACGAGTCTGCGACTCAGCCAAAATTAGAGGCTTCTGGCTCCCCGCCGGATGCTCCACCTGCAAGTCGGAAGGACTCCGATCTCCCTGTTCTACCTCCTGTAGAACGGAGGGAAACCGCTAGGGAACGAGCCGCACTGCAACTAGAGATAGAGGCAAATCCGGCGAGTGCTGCCCCCCCCAATGGGGATGAGCGTGCTCCGGCGGCTGTATCTTCTGGGGAGGTTGTCGCTGGAGATGCAGATTTGTCGGCAATTCAGCCCCGGTTAGAGAGGCATGCCGCAGAACCAGACCATGGGTTGCTCTCCCCTGCTTCAGGAGTGCCTGATGCTGGCGATCGCCCTACCTCTGCTGCAGCAGAAACCGGAACCTCAGATGCAACACCCCAGGAAACCCCAACCTCAACCTCAACCCAGCGGATACCACACCTCTCCACTGCGCCCGAACATCTGGCTGGGTTGCGTCCTCTGCCTCCCAGCCAGCCGCTGGTGCAGCGTGACCCGATTCCCGCAGCCGAGCTGCCCGCAGCCAGACAACCCGATGCGAGTCAACCCGATGCAGCGGCCTCAGGGTTCTCCCCCGGAGCCGACCGGATGAACTCAAGCGCGGCTGGCCTACCCGGATCGAGTCCTTTACCTAACGCTTCCCCTACAACAGCAGATGATGAGCGTGCCAGCTCTGTGCTGACGGGCGCTGAGTCAGCCCCTGCCGATGAAGCCAGCCCTGCCGATACGCGGCCTTTAGCTGATGCTGGGCCAACCCCCCCTCTAGGGCAAAGCGCTGCCAGTGCAGAGCCTCAGATTCAGACAAAAGCTGACAACCCGACAGAGGGTGCTCCGATACTGGCTCGTGCAGATTCTCCCGCGCAAGAGTTTTCTGCTAACCCAACCGCAGCGGCGATGAGTTCTGCTCTCCGGTTAGACTCTAGTGCTGGTGTTTCAGACTCAATCCCTGACCAGTGGTCGAGCATCGAAGACCTGCTAACCCAAACTACGCCAATGGTGCAGCGCCGCCTGGATAATTTGAGTGACTGGCTGCCCGCCCCTATGCCCCCTTCTGGCCCAATTACGGCAGATCTGCCGCCAACGCCGCCAACCACTCCCCTCAGTTTGGCAGATGGTGCTGTGGCTTCCCCGTTTAGCCTTTCGGTGACGCCAACAACTGAGGAAACTACAACAGACGACCGTACCCCAGAAGAACTCTCCGGAAAGCAAGCCTCTGCTCAAGAAGAATCAGACAACCTGGAACGTCTCGCCCGCGAAGTTTATCACCTGCTTCGGCAACGAATCGAAATTGAACAGGAGCGCAGTGGTGGCTATTACCGCGATCGCCGCTTCTAGTTCTGTCTAGCCATTGACTTCCCTGTAGCTGTGAAGTGTAAAAACAACAAGCTTCTAGTTCTGTCTAGCGATTTATCTCCCTGTAACTGCCATGCCTGCCCAACTTCCTTCCCAAACTCTGGAAAAAGCCATGTTGTTTTCCGTAGACAAAGCGGAATACGACATTGAACTGATGTTTAACCCGGCCCAACTCGATTTTCGTCAGAGCATTCGAGTCAACCAACCCTCTGGTGCCCGCTCTAATCGTGGCCAGGCCAAAGTTAGCTTTGCGGCACCCGAACCCTGCACCCTCACCCTTTCAAACCTGATCTTCGACACCTATGAAACCGGTGAAAGCGTGCGGACTCGCTACATTAACAAACTGGTTCGGGCTGTGCAATTTCTTGACCCTAACGCTGCCGGTGGTGGCAGTGTCAGTTCTAGCTCGCCTCCAACCACACGCCACTCTAGCTCAACCCGCCGCCAGGCCGAAAATAACCGCCCCCCCATCTACCTGTTTGTCTGGGGTAATCAGCTCTACCTGCGCTGCTTTGTCGAATCTTGCCAGTACCAGTTCACCCTCTTTTTACCGGATGGCACCCCCGTGCGAGCGAAGGTGAATTTAACCCTCAAGGAAGTAGACGAATCTGTTAGCCCTGCCGACCCGCGCACCCCCACCGCGACCGTCAGCGATCGCGAAACAGATAACCGCGCTAGCCGCCGCACCTAACCATTACCGAATTTAGGTTTTGGATTAACGATTTTTAAGTTGAGCCTGCTCGTTCTACAGCGCTTTTAGCTGCACCCTAAAGAACCGATAAACATTGGAATGACATCCGCTATCACCGGTCATTTGGCAAGCGTGAAGTGCTGCCCAGGTTCACTTCAAAACTCCCCCTTTTCCTCTTTTCTCTTCCTTCTTCACCCCTTCAACCGGCTCCTCCCATGGCTGATCCTGCCCGCTACATCCCTACCCCCCTGCTAGAAATCGATGGTCGCCGCTTTGAAAGCAAAGACCCGCTGATCGAAGATCTGTTGCAAATCTGTGTTGAAGAAAGCCTGCATCTACCGGGAATGTTTACCCTCGTGATTAAAAACGACTACTTTCCGGGTGCAGCCGAACGGGATGTGCTGTGGCGTTATAAAGACTTATTGGAAATTGGCAAAACCGTTAAAATTGGCTTTCGTTCTAGCACCAGCGAAGCGCAAGAATTTGCTCAAGAAGAAGAAGACTACGTGATGCAGGGGGAAATTACCGCCATTGAGACCCACTTCACTAAGGAATCGCAGGCTCCTGTGATTGTGCGTGGATACGACCTATCCCATCGGTTACATCGGGGCCGTCACAATCGCTCGTTTCAAAACATGACGGATACGGATATTGTCAACAAGATTGTGAAGGAGGTTGGCATTGATGTCGGTACGGCTGATGCTAGCGGCGAACCCCATGACTACGTGTTTCAAGAAAACCAGACCAATATGGAGTTTTTGCGGCGGCGGGCAAATCGCTTAGGGTTTGAGCTATTTGTCCAAAACGGGAAGCTCTATTTTCGCAAGCCGAAAAAAGAGGGTAGCGATCTGTCGCTGAAGTGGTTAAAGGATGTGCACAGCTTTCGAGTGCGCATGACCAGTGCTGAACAGGTGCAGTCGGTTGAAGTCCGCGGGTGGGATTACGATCGCAAGCAAGCAGTTGTCGCGACAGCGGAGAAGCCTCGGGGTGTGTTGACTTCGACGGAGTATGGCAATGGCCACGAGACCAACCAAAAGTTTAGAAACCTACCGGCACCGAAGCTGGTTGTTGTCGATCGCCCCATGTTTCAACGCAAAGAGGCCGATAAAATCGCTCAGGCGTTGTGTGATCAACTGGGTGGAGAATACATCCATGCCGATGCGGTGGGCGAAGGCAACCCTAAAATTCGCCCTGGACGTATAGTTGCTCTTGAGGATATGGGGCGGTTTAGCGGTAAGTACTACGTGACGGAAACGCGCCACTTGTTTAGCAAGCGGGTATACACCACCGAATTTAGCGTGCGCGGCTTGCGGGGGAGCAACCTGTTGGAGCTTTTGACCCCTGCTAATGCGCTCTCCCCTGGGCAAACCTTGCTAGTCGGGATCGTGACTGATAATAAAGACCCGAAGGGCTTGAGCCGGGTGAAGGTGAAGTTTCCTATGTTGACGGAGGAGCATAACAGTTATTGGGCCAGGGTGGTCTCTATCGGGGCGGGTCGCGATCGCGGGTTTGACTGTTTGCCAGAAGTTAATGATGAAGTGCTGGTGGCTTTTATCCATGGGGATATTCACCATCCCTATGTGATTGGCAATGTCTGGAATGGCCAAGACAATCCCCCCACAAAGGTGGATGACTCGGTGCAGGGAGGCAAAGTTCGGTTGCGCACGTTTCAGACTCGGGTAGGGCACAAACTGCAATTTGTCGATGAGGATAAGGGCAGTAGCAAAAAGGGGGTTTATATTGAAACGGCTGGAGGACACAAGATTCGCGTTAGTGATAGCGATCGCCGCATTGAAGTTGAGACCAACCTGGGACACAAGCTCACCCTTAGCGACAGTGAGACCAACCCCAGCATCAAAATGGAATCAAAGGGCAGTATCACCATCGAGGCTCAAACCAATATGGATCTCAAAGCCAACGGAGTGATTACGGTCAAAGGTCAATTAATCCGGTTAAATTAGCGATTCACCCCCTTCCTTCTTTTGGTTTACCCCTATCTTTTATCCCTATGTCTAAACCAGCCGCTCGGGTCGGCGATAGTGTGGCCCACCCGCTCCCTCCTGTTCTTACCCCTGGCCCTGGCAGTTTCAATGTCTTGATTGGGGGTAGACCGGCTTGGCGGGGAATTCCCCTGGCGGCAGTTGGGGCTTTGCAAAGCGCTAAGCAAGCCTCTGAGGTACGCATTCGGGCGGCAGAGGCGGCAACGACAGCCGCCGCAGGAACTCCCGGTGCCCCAGCGGCTAAGGCGAGTGAAGAATCGCTAAAGGCGGCAGAAGCTGCCGCCATGGCGAGTTTAATTACGGGTAGTGCCGGCGGTGCCGATATCCATCAGTGCCTTACCCCCCTGCCGATTCCGCCCCATGGGCCGGGAGTGGTCATTAATGGTAGTAAAACGGTCACCATCAATGGGTTACCCGCTTGCCGTATGGGAGATACGATTTTGGAGGCGATTGGCCCTAGCAATACCATTACTGGCGGTGAGATGACCGTGTTGATTGGGGGATAGGCCGTGAGTGAACCACGATACCCAAGCTCTGACACCCAACAAACCGCTAACTGACAAGAGCAGGGAGGGGGGGAGCCGCCGCGGCGATCGCCTGGGCTTGGATGGCTGTAATGGCCACGGTGTTAACAATGTCAGTGACGGTACAACCACGGCTCAGGTCATTCACCGGCTTCTTCAACCCTTGTAAAATGGGGCCGATCGCCACCGCATTGGCAGAGCGTTGCACGGCTTTATAGGTATTGTTGCCCGTATTCAAATCAGGAAAGATAAAGACCGTCGCATGACCTGCAACTTCGCTGCTGGGGAGTTTTGTTTTGGCCACCTGTTCATCAATCGCTGCATCGTACTGGATTGGGCCTTCAATCTTGAGGTCGGGCCGCTGCGATCGCACCAGTTCTGTGGCCTGGCGCACCTTCTCCACCTCTTCTCCCTTGCCAGAGGTTCCTGTAGAGTAGGAGAGCATGGCCACTAGAGGGGTAATCCCAAAGGTATGGGCGGTCTCAGCCGAACTGATGGCAATATCCGCGAGCTGCTGGGCATTGGGATTTGGGTTCACAGCACAGTCGCCATAGACCAGCACCCGATCCTCCAGACACATCAGGAAAACACTCGAAACAATTGAGCAGCCGGGTACTGTGCGAATAAATTCAAGGGCGGGGCGAATCGTGTGGGCTGTTGTATTCACCGCGCCCGATACCATCCCGTCTGCCTTACCCTGATAAACCATCATCGTGCCAAAGTAGCTGATATCATGCATCACATCGCAGGCATAGTCGAAGGTAATGCCTTTATGCTGGCGTAGCTCATAGTAGGTTTGGGCAAAGTCGTCATACCACTCAGAGTGGAACGGGTCGATGATTTGAGCCTCTTCTAAATTCAGGCCCAGGGCTGCAATCCGTTCCCGAATGGTGCTTTCATCACCCAAAACGGTAATATCTACTACTCCCCGACGCAGCAAAATATCCGCTGCCTGCAAAATTCGATCTTCTGTGCCTTCTGGCAAAACAATATGCTGGCGGTGCGTTTTTGCTCGTTCAATCAGGTCATACTCAAACATTAAAGGAGTCATGCGGTCTGAGCGAGAAACTGAAATCCGCTCGGCCATCTGGTTGATGTTGACGTTGGCTTCAAACAGGCCAAGTGCGGCGGCAATTCTGCGCGGGTTGGCGGGGGTAATGTGCGATCGCACGTGGTTGACCCGGCTGGCCGTCTCGTAGGTATCGGTTGCGACTGAAAAGATGGGAACCCTCCAGCGGCTGAATCCGGCGAGCAGACGCTCTACGGTAGGAGCCAACTCTAACCCCCCGGTCAGCACAATTCCGGCGATGTTGGGGTAATGGTCGGAAAAGGAAGCCGCGAGGCAGGCTAGCACAATATCAGCGCGATCGCCGGGCACCAAAATCAGGCTGCCCTCCTCGAGATGATGCAAAAAGTTGGGAATTTGCATCGCCGCGACTTTGACATGGAGCACCTCCCGGTTCAGCAAATCACCATCTCCATGCAGCAGGGTTGCACCAACCGTATGCGCGACCTCGGCGATCGTCGGCTTCGCTAGTAGCTCATCCTCTGGTAAGACAAAGAGGGGGTCATCCCCCAGCCAAACCGATTGCAATTGGTGCTGCACTAAGCTGAGATGGCTCGGAGACACCCGGTTGACGATGGTCGCCGCGATCGCGCAACCCGCTTCTATAAAAGCCTCCCGTTCTGTCCGCACGGTATTGACCAGCGCCTCTAGATCGCGCCCTTGGCCATTGGCGACCAGTAAAAGGGGCGCTGCCAAGTGGTTGGCTACCTGGGCATTGAAGTTATCGACAAAGGCTGACTCAATATCCATTGTGTCAGTGCCCGCGCAGAGGACAAAATCACACTGGCGTTCCAGAGCACGATATTTCTCCATCACACGCTTCAGCAACTCATCCATCTGGCCGTTGGCAATTAAACGACGGGCCTCAGAATGGGTCAAGGCATAAAACGCCTCATAGGGAAACGCTAGCCCATAGCGATCGCGCACCAACTCAATATCGCGGTTGGGATATGGCCCTGCCTTTACGACTGGGCGAAAGAACCCCAACTGACTGACCCGCTTTGACAACAACTCCATTAAACCCAGCACCACCAGAGATTTGCCACTCCCCGGTTCGACGGTCGCAATGTAAAGGTTGTGAGACATAAAAATGGATAGTCTGACTAGAGCTATGCTAAAAAGCCACAGGGTTTGTAACTGTTCAAGATGAACGACACAGGCGATGCGCAGATTCCCTGATGGCATTGACCCGTCCCCAGGGGGGTAAGCAGTCCAGATAGACTGCCTCAATTGCACGTTCTTCCTATGCTTTTGTCAAGGGCTTTGGTCAAATCCGTGGCGCGATCGCTGGCGGGTCATCAGGGTTGGTGCCATGCCCGGTTGCAAAAATAGGATGCACAGAAGGTCATTTCAGCATGCGTTCTAAAAATTGTTTGGCGCGATCGCACTGGGGGTTGGTAAAAAACTGCTCAGGGGGGGCATCTTCCGCCAGTTTCCCCTCATTTAGAAAGAGAATGCGACTAGCGACCTGGCGGGCAAATCCCATCTCATGGGTGACAATCGCCATGGTCATACCACTCTGGGCCAGGTCTTTCATCACATCTAGAACCTCCTTCACCATTTCTGGATCGAGGGCGGAGGTTGGTTCATCAAATAGCACCATGTCGGGTTGCATGGCCAGGGCACGGGCGATCGCCACCCGTTGCTTTTGCCCTCCCGACAACTGAGCAGGGTAGACATCTGCCTTTGCGTCCAGCCCTACCTTCCGCAGCAGATCGTGACCCCGTTGCTGAGCGGCTTCTCTGGGCAATCCTTTGACTTTTACAGGGGCGTAGATAATGTTTTGCAGCACTGTCATGTGGGGAAACAGGTTGAAATGCTGAAACACCATCCCCAGATTTTGGCGAATCTGGCGAATATCTGTTTGTGAATCGGTAATGTCCACCCCTTTGAAGTAAATTTTGCCGTGGGTCGGTTGTTCCAGCAAATTTAGACAACGGAGAAAAGTAGATTTTCCGGAACCAGATGGCCCCAAAATCGCGACGACCTCACCGGGCTGAATTTGGGTGGTAATCCCGCTTAAAACCGAAAGCGCCCCAAAGGATTTGTGCAGATTCTCAACGTTAAGCACTTCGTCCCATCCTTTTTTCTAACAGTGCTGTGCCAGCCGTTAGGAGCGTCACCATCAAGTAGTAAATAAGGCCAACAATCAGCAGCGGTTCAAAATAGAGGTATTTCTCCGCCCCGACCACACTGGCCCGCCGCAACAGGTCGGCTGCGCCAATGGTAGAAACGAGGGCAGAATCTTTGAGCAGGTTAATGGCCTCATTGGCGAGCGCTGGCAGAATCGTTCTAATCGCCTGAGGCAGAATGATATCGCCCATGGTTTGGTGGTAGGAAACTCCCAGGGATAGGGCAGCCTCCCGTTGCCCCGGATCAACGGCCATGATGCCACCTCGCAGGGTTTCAGAGATGTACGCCCCCGAGTTGAGGGCAAAGGCTATCACCCCGGCTTGAAAGGCTGGAATATCGTAACCGGTGAGTTGGGGGGTCGCAAAATAAACCAGCGCAATCTGCAAAATCAAGGGGGTACCTCGAAAGATCGAGGTGTAGGCGTTGGCCAGCCAGCGCAGGGGCTTGAAATCGGAAATTTTGGCTAGGGCCAGCACAACCGCCCAGAAAAAGCCAAACAGGGCAGACACCAGGGTAAATGCCAGAGTGACAGGGACGCCGGCAAAGATGTAGGGTAAAGCGGGGAGAATTTGCTGAAACCCAAGTCCAGAAGGTTTGCCCTGCGCTTCAAACCATTTCTTGGCTAGCCGATCTAGGGTGCCATCGCGCTTGATGGTATCCAGCACCCGGTTAAAGGCAGGCACCAGGGCCGATCCCTTAGGAAAGGCGATCGCGTAGCCCCCTTCGCTGTTCTCTAACACCGTAAAAGACAAGTCAGGAAAGGCATTGGCATAGCCACGGGCGATGGATTCTTCGACCACCGCAGCATCAACCCGTCCTGCTTTGACTTCTTGGATAATGTCTGGAATGCGATTATAGATTTTGGCCTGCATCTGGGGAATTTTCTGGGCGGTGTCTTGTTGCGTGCTCCCGAGCTGCACTCCAACCTTTTTGCCGGTCAAACTTGCGAGGCTGGCGAAAGGTTTTTCTTTTTTGGAAATGATGGTGTTTTTGGCTTCGTAGTAGATGGTGGAGAAATCGATATTTTGCCGTCGTTCGGGGGTGGGGGTCATGGCTGCCATGACAAAGTCAACCCGCTGGCTTTGCAAGGCTGGAATCAAGCCATTAAAATCCATATCCACGATTTGCAACTCAAATCCTAGTTCCTGAGCCAACCGTTTGGCGATGTCGATATCAAAGCCGACAATTTCATCCTTGCCTCTGGAGGTGTTATGGAACTCAAAGGGTTTGTAGTCTGCCGAGGTGCCCATTTTCAAGATTTTGGGGATGTCTTGGGCAGGACTGGGCGGCAGGCTAGGAGAGCAAAGGATGCTGGCGATCGCCAAGAGCCAGGCAGCCATCACGAGAGCGAGGCGCTGGCGCGATCGCGACCGGATTCTCAGTCGATTGAAAAAAGCAAGCTTAGACATAGACGGATTCTTTTGCCAAAGAAAAGGGGAGAGCCGTTGGCAGGCTTGACCCTGAGCGTGATGATAGCCCCAGTCAAGGAACCAACCCTGTCTCCCCCTTGGTGGGGTGGGGGCAGGCTGTTGCGGCCTCAACCACCCTAGTAATGTACAAAAGTCTAGCGATGACTGTTACCGTTACTGTTATTGTTGGCGGTGGCGAGTACCTGCTCGGCCAGCTTTTCAGGAACTTCTTGGAGATGGTCGTACTGCCATTCAAAGAAGCCTACCCCTAGGGTGAGCGATCGCAACTCCACAATCAGGTCATGCATTTCTGCCTGGGGGATGAAAGCCGTAATTTCATCCCAACCCAGCCACCCGGCTTTGGCATCATAGCCAAGAATCTGCCCGCGGCGTCCGCTGATTAGCCGCAGTGCCTTGGAGGTAAAGTCATTCGGCACAGAAATCACGATATTCAAGATCGGTTCTAGCAACATTGGCTCACACTTTGCCATGCCCTCTTGCATCGCCAGGCGGGCGGCCTGCTTAAAGGCCTGCTCAGAACTATCGACGTTGTGGTAAGAGCCGTCGGTCAGCGTTACAGCCACATCCACCACTGGAAAACCCAGCGGCCCATGGGCCAGAAATTCGCGCACGCCTGTTTCTACGGCTGGAATATATTGTTTGGGGACGACTCCGCCAACAATCGTGTCTTTGAAGTTAAAGCCAGTGCCCCGTGAAAGCGGTTGAATATCCAGATAGACATCACCAAATTGGCCGTGCCCTCCGGTTTGATGTTTGTAACGCCCATGGATGTGGCTGGCGTTTTTACGAATCGTCTCCTTGTAGGGAATTTGGGGCAGGTGCGTGCTCATGGGTAGGTTGTACTTGCGGCGTAGCCGATCCATTGCGACTTGCAGATGAATGTCGCCCTGCCCCCAAAGAATAATTTCGTGGGTATCACCATGCTGTTCCCAAACTAGCGCCGGGTCTTCTTCGAGGAGCTTGGCCAGAGCGGCGGTGAGTTTGACTTCGTCGCTGCGCTTTTCAGGGGCGATCGCCAGGGCAAACACGGGGGTGAGTTTTTCCGCTCGTGGTAATTCGGCTACAGAAGTGCAGTCACTGGTGAGTGTGTCCCCCGTCATGATGCCGTCCATACGACCGAGGGCGACGATTTCACCCGCAGTGGCCCGGTTCAAATTTTGCGCCTTCTGGCCACTCAGGCGATAAACGCCGCCAACCCGCACCCCATTCAGCGTCATGCCATCTTCTACCGTGCCCTGCCACACTCGTACCAGGCTGAGTTTGCTACCCTGGGGCGTGTAGTAGGTCTTGAGTACCTGGGCTAGGGGGGTGCTGTCACTTAAAACAATGCCCCGGTTTTGCGCGGTTACTTCTGGATCGGGCGCTTCCCGGAGTAAGGCCTCTAGCAAAGGTCGCACCCCAAAGTCGGCATCGGCCTGTCCGATAAAGACGGGCACAATCTGGTCGGCTCCCAACTCCATTTTCAGATCTTGCCAGATTTCTTCCTGGGAGGGGTTAATGTCTTCTAGCAGTGCTTCTAACAGGTGGTCGTCAAATTCAGCCAGGGTCTCTAACATTTCGTTACGGGTGGCTTTTTCTTGCTCGCGCAAATGCTCTGGCAGCCGCACGAGATCAGCCGGGGCACCGGGGTGGTAGTGATAGGCTTGCTCTGTGACCAAGTCAATAAACCCCACCAACTGCTCCCCTTTGCCAATGGGGTACTGATGGGCCACAAGGGGGCGACTGGAGACGCGCTTGAGGGCTGACAGCACATCGGTAAAATCAATGTCGGCCCGATCCATTTTGTTAATGAAGACGAGGTGAGGAATTTCCCAGTCATCTAGGAATTTGAAGAGGGGCGACAGGTTTAACACTCGATCGGCGGTGGGTTCACAGACGATCACCGCAGCGTCTACGCCAATCAAGGCGTTCATGGTTTCTTGAGCAAACTCAATCGAACCAGGGCAATCTAGGAATGTAAAACGAACGCCGCCATACTCGGTGCTGGCGGCGTTAACTTCTACGGTCATCTGGCGATCGCGGGCTTCGGCAACGCTATCTCCAACGGTGTTACCATCTTGCACCCTGCCCTTGCGAGTCGTTGCCCCGGTTACAAACAAAATACTCTCCAGCAGGGTGGTTTTACCACTGAGATAGGAACCCACGATCGCCACATTTCGTGAGCCAGACAAGACGTTTTCGCGCATAAGTACCTCACCAGTTAACAAAGGTAAGTGACTGACGAGAACGGCAAGAGCGCTGTTATAGTCTGAGTTCTAGCTGAGTTCTAGCCAGCCATGACACCTCTCCGAAGATCTCCGACACAGAGAGAGCTACCCTGATTCTGTAACTGGCGCTGCCGGGCAAATCAAAACTACAGGTTCTCTTAAGAAAGGCTTAAACAAGCCTTAAGTGCTGTGAGTATTTGTGTCGAATTTAATCGGTTTCGTTATGCAGGTGTGGCTCCGGCGGAATGCTAAAAGATGACCTTGGCCAGAAAGCGGATATGGCGAGAGAACTGCAAGAGAGAAGAAGGGGAGAGGGACAGCGCAATACTAGTTTGTCAGTATAAGGAGACACCGACGCATCTCACTTTTGCAATACGAAACGGGGCTGAACTCAGGAGGTATGGCCTGAACTTGCAGAGGATTTCTTCTGCGTTGACTTTGAATTTTGCCTGTAGAATGGCGAGAAAATTCCCATTTGTTTGAATGACCATGCTTCTTGGTTGGCAGCAGCGACGAATCTCGGCCCTGGCTGGTTTGGTGATTTTTGGGAGTGGGGTAGGGGTTTTGCCTCTGTCACCTGTGGTGTTATCGGCTCAAGCCTCTCTCATGGCCCAAGCGACCACCGCTGAGGCTATGGTAAATCAAGGGTTGCAAGAGATTCAACAAAGACAGATAGATGCTGCGATCGCCTCCTTTCGCAAAGCCGCCCAGATGAATCCTCGGTTGGCAGCGGCTCACTACAATCTGGGGTTGGCCCTGCGGCAAAAGGGCCAACTGCAAGCGGCGGCCACTGCCTTTTATCAGGCAACCCAGGCAGACCCTCGCTTTGCCCTGGCCTATGCTAACCTGGGAGCCTCCCTGCTAGAGGGCAACAACCTGAGGCAAGCGAAGGACTATTTGCAGCGGGCGATCCAACTCGATCCTACGCTAGGCTTAGCCCACTACAATTTGGGGCTGGTGCAGGAGCAAGAGCGTGATTTTGAGCGAGCCTTGACGAGCTTTCGGCGGGCGGCAGAGCTAACCCCCCATGCGCCAGAGCCGACTTACCATCTGGGGCTAATTTATCTCCAACAAAATAAACCGAAAGAAGCGCGGGCTGCCTTTGAGCGGGCGGTTCAGATCGATCCGGGTTATGCCGAAGCCCACTACAACATCGGCTCTATTCTCTTTCGTCAGGGTGATTTAGAAGGGGCGCTTAATGCCTATCGCCGCTCGGCCCAGGCCAACTCTAACTATGCCAATGCCTACTATGGGGCAGGGCTGGTTTTTATACAGCAGCAAAAGTACAACGATGCAGTGAAAGTACTGCAATATGCCAGGGATCTTTACCGTCATCAGAAAAATACACCCTGGGCAACCAAGGCTGAAGAGCAGCTCAAACAGGTACAAGCTAGGCTCTCTAACCGATGAGTCAGGGCGTTTCAGTGACTCTGCTCAAAACGGGATTTTAAGCTGTTGCAATCGGCTAGGGTGAATAGCTGCTGAGTTGGGTGGATAGGGGCCAGTGAAGGGAATAGGAGCATAGGGCGGTTCTGGGTTGCGGATCTGGTAACCAAATCCTGCTAGGAACTCATAGAGGGATTGAATCGTGTAAGGGGTGGTGGCAAAAAAGGCAGGTAGGGTTTCAAAGTGAAGGGTGGGATGATACTGGGCGATCGCCCGCTGTGCCCCCCGCAAAATGTCAAACTCCATTCCTTCGGTGTCGATTTTGATCAGATCAATACGAGCGATCGCTGCTTGCTCCAGCCAATCATCCAGGGGCATCACTTCTACTGGAAGGCCACTGGTTTCAGCTAATCGCCCATTGCCCTCACATCCCCTATCGGCTTGATAAAACAACTGCCGCTGAGTTGAGCCGAGAGCCACAGAAACAATCTCGACCTGAGGTTGTAAGGCAGGGTTCAGTGCCAGGTTAGCGTGCAGGCGCGCACGGATGTCTGGCGCTGGTTCAAAAGCGTAAACCTTGCCTGGGGTAACCTGCTGGGCTGCGACCAGCGTTAGGGCACCGCAATTTGCCCCGACATCTAAGACAATGTCTCCAGGTTGGAGAAACCGCTGGAGAAAGCGGGTTGTGCGAATGTCGTAAACGCCTGAAAGCCAGATCGTTCCTTCAATTGGATAGGTTGTATCGACATTGAAGTGGAGATTGCCGCAGTAGTTGTTTACCCGATAAACCTGCCCCTTGGGTAAATAGAGGGCAACTTTTCCGCCGCCACGATTGTCTGTAAAGGGCATCAAGCCTCTTACAATAAGCTGTAGCAGGCGGCTGAATACCCGGCTCAAACCTTTTGGCATGGCTGTTTGGCTGTCGGCAAGACTCATCGTTGCCGATTATACTGCGTTTGTTTTCTACCCTGGAGATGATCGCATTGTTGCTGGAATCAATGCCCTCTGGATATGGTTTTGACCCCTTGCCTGTTGCCCATTTAGCAAACTAGTTGCTGTGAATGAATCAATGACTTGGCGGACAGCATCCCCAAACTATGTCCGCTGTGTGGGAATTGTTGGCGGGGGGCAATTGGCCTGGATGATGGCAAGCGCAGCCCAGAAGTTGGGGCTAAAGCTGGCTGTGCAGACGCCTTCAGCGACTGACCCAGCGGCGGCGATCGCCACAGAGCGGGTGTTTGCAGCGATTGACGATGCTGCCGCTACGGCGCGTCTGGCCTGTTTAGCAGATGTGATTACGTTTGAGAATGAGTTTGTGGACTTAGCCGCACTCCAGGAGTTAGCCCAGCGGGGTGTGCGCTTTCGCCCTCACTTAGAAGTGCTGACGCCTCTCCTCGATAAGCTACATCAGCGCCAGTATCTGCAAGCGCTGGGGTTGCCTACTCCAACGTTTGCTGAGTTTTCCCCAGATTCGCCAATCACCTACCCAGCCGTACTCAAAGCCCGCCGGCATGGTTACGATGGCTATGGTACGGTGGTGGTGCGCACCTCCCAGGAACTGGCGACGGCCTTGACTAATCTGGGCGATCGCCCCCTGCTCGTGGAGGAATTTATCCCCTTTGAGCGAGAGCTGGCGGTGATTGCGGCCCGTTCGACCAGTGGCGAGTTTGCCCTCTACCCGATTGTTGAAACCCAACAGGTCGATCAAGTCTGTCGGCGGGTATTTGCCCCCGTTCGGTTAGAGCCAGCCTTAGCGGCTCAAATTGAAGCGATCGCCCGCACCTTGTTAGAACATTTAGACGCAATTGGGGTGCTTGCGATTGAATTGTTTCTCACGCCTGACCAAAAAGTTCTAATTAACGAGATTGCTCCCCGGGTGCATAACTCTGGACACTTCAGCCTAGATGCCTGCGAAACCTCCCAATTTGAGCAACATTTGCGTGCTGTGGCAGGGCTACCCCTGGGCAACCCGGTGATGCGCTCCCCCCAAGCGGTTATGGTCAATTTGCTCGGCTACGAGAGCGCCCAGAGTGACTACGGGAAAAAACGTCAGCAACTCGCGGCGATTCCCCATGCGCATGTGTACTGGTATGGCAAAGCTGAGGCCCGCCCAGGGCGGAAGTTAGGGCATGTCACGGTGTTGCTATCGACCCCGGAACGGGCAGCAGCGACGGCGATCGCCCAGCAAATTGAGGCCATCTGGTATCCCGCTGAATAGCCAAAATCCATCCGGAAACGCTGGCTCCATGGATGAAAAGTGTGGGGCGTTGGCTTGGAGGATATCGATGAATCATTCGTTCAGGTTGCACTCCTCCCCCAGGACATTGGCTGACTGGCGTTGGGGCATCGCCCTGCTGCTGAGCCTAGGGGCGATCGCCCATGCGGCCAAAACCTTCCAGGCACTGCCAGCGGCGACCCACCCATTGGAGGGCTGGCCAATCGCCCGAAATCAGCGCTCGCACCCCCCAGCACTTCCTCCCCAGAGTCAAACCTTACAGCTCTACTGGCTCAACGCCACAGGCCACCAAATTGTGTTGCGATCGGCCCCCCTCAGCTTGCCCCTGAGCCACCAACCAACCCAGCGCCTGACCCAGGCTCTTACTCTCTTGCTCGCGGGCGCTCCACCTCAGGGCCTGATGACTACAATCCCTGCCCATACGCAACTGTTGGGCCTGACCATCAGCGGCAACCAGATCCGGATTAACCTGTCTGCTGAATTTTTGAGTCAAAGGACTCCCCTGACTCTAGCAACGCGCATTGCCCAAGTGGTTTACACCGTCACAGAGGTGGTGCCAGAGGCCCAAGTGACACTCCTCATTGCTGGACATCCCATCACCGAGTTGGGCGGAGAAATGAGTCTGCATCAATCCTTTACCCGCAGACAGTGGCAGCAGCACGTTAGTTGGTAGGCGATCGCTATCAAAGAATGCTGTTTTGTAGAAATTTGTAGAAATAAGTACGGACGCAGGAAGCTTTATGTGGGTCTTAGGTGACTCTCATGCTTGACTCATGTCGACCTATCAGGATGAAACAACACACCTAAGAATCTTTGGAGAAACTCCATGAAACGTCTTATCCTGTTCCTCAGCCCGGCTTTATTCGCGATCGCCCTATCAACCCCAGCCGTTGCTGAAACATCTCCTCAGCGACACCCCCAAACCCGCGTCGAAAAGGCGCTCTTTGATCGCCAAAAAGGGCCTTGGCCATCGAAGACAACAACAACTCGCCCTGTTACCATGACCGGCCAGCCGACAATAGGTCTTGTTGCTCGTTGATTGACAAAACTTTTTCGCTGGCGGCTGGAAGCCGCGCCTACAGATGCAAAACCCGCGCAGGCGGGTTTTCGGTAAGGGTAGAGAGGCAGCGCCCGACTTTGTTGATGTCGCAGCGGTTTCAACCGCCCGGGGGCTAGGTTTTGTCAGTCAATCAGGGTCTTGCTGTATCAGCATCTGCTCAA
>CALIDI010000045.1 GCA_938023035.1 uncultured Leptolyngbyaceae cyanobacterium
AGCACGATGCCAGGTCGATTCTCAAAAAGTGCTCTTCACTACTCTGGGTGAGGGGCACTTTTTGTTGTCCCCATCAGTCCTCCCCTCACACCTGCTTGCCGAAGTGTTGATATTCCTAGAAAAAAATCTATAGCAGATATAGCAGCACTAAGTAAGGTTGTTAGGATGTCGGGGTAATAAGGTGGCGGTACGGATGCTTTTTTCTCTGAGAGGGGTAGAAGCCGCACACGCTGCAAAATTCAAAATGACAAAATTCAAAGTAAAAATTCAAAGTAAAAGTTCAAAGTAAAAAACGTTGAGTGTATTCGTGTTTTAAGATTCCTGAATAGACGACTAATTTCTGCGATGCCTTTCTAGGGGCAGTTGTTAGTGCATGGTAGGCTTCTGAGAAAGTTTTAAGGCGATGGCTCAATTAGCGACCATTATTGAAGCGATTCTCTATTTAAAGGCTCAGCCTCTGACAATTGCTGAGATTGCTGAGTGCGCAGGTTGCGATCGCGCTGCGGCTGAAGACGGTTTGCTGGAATTAATGGATGACTATGCCCGGCGTGAGACGGCCTTAGAAATTGCAGAGACTCCAACTGGTTATAGTTTACAGTTGCGGGAAGCCTATCATGACCTCGTCCAAAAGCTGCTTCCGGCAGATTTAGGGGTGGGTACACTTCGCACCTTAGCTGCAATCGCGCTGAAGGGGCCAATTGCTCAAACTCAACTGGTTGAATTGCGTGGTTCTAATGCCTATCAACATGTGCAGGAACTGGTACAATTTGGTTTTGTGAGGAAGCGCCGACAGTCGGATGGTCGCTCTTACTGGTTACAGGTGACGGATAAGTTTCATCAATATTTTGAGCTAAACCAACTCCCTCAGGAGTTTTTGCCGAAGAAACCAGCTTCTTCGTGAACATTTGGCTGCGAAATCAAATCATGAATAAATCATGAATCGGTTTCAGGCTAAACGGCGTTTTTGTTCTTTTTGCTGGAGTTGGCGCATATAGTGAAATAACTGCCAGCAGTAGGTTTCGGATAAACCACAGGTAACGGCTCCGCGCATTACTACACCAAAGTACCAATCATTGGGAGCGAGTTCTTCTTTTAGCTTGTTAACGACGACGTAGGTGCGCACGTTTGAATACCGGTACCCACCACATTCCACCGTAATCATTTCACGATGGTAGCCATTGCGAGGAACTTCTTCGCGCTCGTCTAACAGATCACTTAAGCGCCAGGGTAGGGAATAGAGTACTCCTTCTACAATACTGAGGGGGATATAAACTAGCCTAAATCCTTCACGAAAGGTGAAAGCGGGACAGAGAAAAGGGCCTGAAGCAGTTTAGCATCAGACTCTTCAACAAGTTAGTTGCTTCTAGCGTGCCATGACAGCTGGTAAAACGGAATGGCTCTCTGATTGATTGAACTGGCGGGTCATTGTCCTTGGGCAGAGGCTCTGCACACCATCGCCCACAGCCTCTGCTTATGCCAATTCTTGGGTCTTGGCATAAGCAGCACTTCCTAGGAGTAGTTTGAATAAAGCGACCCAGTGACCCACTCATGGTAACTGAGGCTACATTTTTATCCTTAATTGGATGCCCCGATTCTCCTACACAGAGGGGTGGCGGCTGGACTTCAACCCTCCCTTAGGGATGGTCAAACTTTGATGAAGAATCACCGTTCGTTGCCGGTGGTTTGGGAAAATTTGGGAACTTTGAACAATAGATGTGTAGTTTCAAGTATTCCCCCGTCAGCTTGCGGACAGAGTATCGCTATCGTTAGGCGGCTGAGTCCACTGGGGGTACCTTGTCTCCAATCAGGCGGCTCTGGCTATAACGATCGCCGTCGATGCCATTACCAGGACACGCAAACGGCTAAAAGCCTTGATTGAGTGGTCTATCAGTGCTGAATCTTGAACTCTCATACCTATCCTCTGCTACATAGTCACCCTTCACCCCCATCATTCACTGTGATTCACCAAATTTATCGGCTCAGACTGACCGCTAGCGCGATCGCATCCCTAACGCCCCTGAGCCTCTGCTTTTTTCAACAGCCCGTCCAGGCTAATGCCTGGGTGCGAATTTATACCAATCGCAAACTCAACTCCATTACCTATCTTGATCGCACATCGATTGTGCGGCAAGGCCCCCGTCGCAACTTCTGGACACACCAAACGAGTGTTGACGGCCAATCCATGGGCGATTGGAGAAATCGGGCGATCGCCAGATCGATATTTACTACATCGCAGACTGTCAGAAGGGAACACTCTGGGCGCAGTATGTTGAGCTTTACGACCAGAAGCGACAGCTCATCGACACGATGGATGCTCAAGCCACTCCCATCCCGCAAAGAATGCGAAATCGCCCCCAAAATCAAGGATTGGTTCAATACGTCTGTACAAGCTAACTCTTGTCTGAGCCCCAGGATTGTGACAATCAATCCTCCGTGAAAATCGGAGATTGGGCATCACCTCTTCTACAAGAAGCTGCGCCAACGGCATGGCACTGCTACAGTTCAGTGGATGCATCACCCCACCCATCGATCTAGGGCAGTACAGGCTGTGAAGACGGATTTTAGAGGTAAAAACTCACCATAGGCCAGAAGCCTCCATTCCCTCAATCAAATGTCTTAACAACACTCCGGACAGTTTTTGTAAAAATGCTGAAAACCCTCGTCATGCCGTCAGCTTTAGCCCTTTCCCTTTGGGGGCGGTTCGGCGCAAAGGTTTCCGGATGATTATCTGAATGTGTTTGCATCATTCTATTTACCCGTTGATGGATGATTTTCAGGGCAAAAGAAAGACAAATGACCGGTTTAAACCCGGAATGGATTTAAAAATCTTTTTGGCTAGAACAAGATGATCAAAACCAAGTTATGGCGGTGGGAACTGGCGGGTGCTTTAGCCCTGATCAGCTTCAGTACTCTGGCCGACCAAGCCGCAGCAAATCATAAAGGTTGGGTGCGGGTTTACACAACGGCTGAGCACACCGTCTATATTCACCGAGACTCCATTACTCGTAAAGGCTCTCGGCGCTATTTTTGGGCTCACTTTGACTTCATCAACCGTGCCAATCGCCCAGATGTTCGCCCAACCAACCCCCACGATCCTGCTTTTTATTTTCCTGCTGGGGCTAATATTTACTACTTAGCCGATTGTGAAAAGCGGTGGCTGTCGGTGCAGGGCATGGAACTCTACAATGCCTGGGGGGGTCTAATTCAGGCAGGGTACGCTGAAGACGAAAAGACTGCCCCAGTGGTCAGACCGGATACACCGGATAGCGTTGGCCTGATTCAGTATGCTTGTGCCGGAGGCCGATAAGAAATGCGACGGGATAAAACCACGAGCTTTTGTGGAGGTGGGTTTCGCCAATCATACATGGAATGGGGTCTACCACACCCTGGCCAAACCTGACTCGATCTACATTCCTGTCGAACTCATGTTCTTAACATTGGAATCATCTGATGCAAATAAAAGGATCAAAATGGCTACTCATCGACAGTTTGGGATGGCTGTGGGGTAGTGGTGGCATGCATCAGGTTGCCCTTGCCAATAGCTGGGTTAGAGTATATTCCAACCCGCGTGATCAGACGGTGCTCTACATCGACAAAAACTCAATTGCCCAGGAGGGGAGTTATCGCCACTTCTGGATTCACTCGGCCCGTTCTGATCAGCGCGCCTTGGGCAATTGGCAGGGAAGAGCGGTTTACGGGGTGAATTACTATTATTCGACTGATTGCCAGACAACGGAGATCTGCTTGTGGATGCTGGAGCTGTTTGATCAGAAGGGACGTAGACTCATGCAGCAAGATGCCAGTGGTCGCAACATTATGGGCCAGTTTGCGCTAGATCGCCCGGCGGGACGAGGAGTTGCGAATTATGTCTGTGGCAGACGATAAATGTCGGTGGGGGCGCAGGAACAGGAAGAGGCTTGAGGTGGAAATTATGAAAAAGCTAATAAGTGGCATTGCGTTGCCCCTTTTGTTAGTCGGCATTGCCTCACCGCTGGCTGCCCAAAATGGCTGGGTGCGCCTGCTGACGGACGATGACAATGAGGTCTGGTATATTAATCCTGGCTCGATTCAGCGAAATGGGCCAATTCGTTTTTTTTGGGTGTTTCGAGATGCGGCTGGTAGCCGTCCCATTTTCTCTGAACGGGGTAGAAACGTGTATGGGATGACGGCTTATCTATCCGCGGACTGTCGCTCTGGGACAATCCGGATTCGGGCCGCAGAGTTTTTAGATGAACACTCGAATCTAGTGACTAAGTCAGAACCTGGCGATCGCGGCCCCTCTGGGAATGCCTTTCGCGGTCATCCGGTAGCGCAGGCTGTGGCGCGCTACGTCTGCGGTCAATAGGATGCCCTAGCCGTTTGATATTAACCATTCCTAGAATGGCTCCACAGGGGCTTTAGAAAAGGGAACCAGCATTCCTACCTGGTTGAGTGGAATGGCATAGCCCGCCACGACCAGATAGGCAGATTGGGCGATCGCGGCAATCTGGCGGGTTAAGAGACCCAGGCGATCGCGAAACCGTCTGCCTGAGGCATAGGCGGGTACGACTCCCCAGCCGGTCTCCTCTGCCACAAGAATGACTTGGCTCTGAGTTTGGGCTAAGCTCTCTAGCAAGGCATGAGCCGTAGCACTCCAAGCAGCTTCTTCCTGATCAAGATGATTCGCCAACCAGGTACCCAGGGCATCGACCAGCAAGCAATCAGCGGCTGTAGCAAAACGAATTACCCCTGCCAAGTTGGCAGGAGCAGTCACCGTCAGCCACTCAGCAGGGCGGCGAGCCTGATGTTGTTCAATTCGAGCCTGCCAGTCGGGGTCGGTCGGATCGACCTGGGCTGTGGCAATGTAAGTCACCGCTTTACCAGACCTGTGGGCCAGATGCTCGGCCCATTCACTTTTACCCGAACGGGTTGCACCCGTTACTAAAATCACCAAAGAGTTATGCCTCAAGCCAAAACGATGACCGTGGCTCTGTTCGCCGTCGCCAATTGTACACTGCCAGTCGGCACGATTGCACCATTAGGCTGTTTTAAAGAAGCGAATGATTTCACGCACATGATCCAGCACTTGGCCATCCGTACTGAGTTGGGCGATCGCGGCACGGGCCTCGCGAGATAGGCGATCATGGTCAGCCTGGTTGAGACGTTTCAAGTCTTCATGGGCAGCAGCCAGTTGGGTCAAATCCTGACGCAGGGCATTAATGGCCCGTTGCAGAGTCGCAACCTGGCTATCGGCATAGTCAGGATTCAATTGATCATCGACCTTGGTCAAGCGGGACTCTACTTGCAAAACGCGATGACGCAACTCAACCACATCTTCACGGGGATAGCGGAGCGTTTGGCCAATTTCTTGCAGCCGCTTTGCAAGAAATTGGTAGAGAGCCAGAGCCGGACGCAGACCCGTGAATAGTAGAGTGGCAGCCGAACTAATATAACCAATGGAGCTAACGCCGCTGGCAGCCAGCCAATACAAACCGAGGGCTGACAACAAGTGTAGGGCGATCGCCACCCCAAAAGAACGCGTGGCAATTTGGTGCACGTAGCGCATCTGCCCCTCATCAACCTGGATGCCTTTTTTGCGCGACTCTACCCCATCCGCCAGCACTGCTTTAGCCCTAAAGTGAATATTCCACGGCACCGTGACAATCACCAACAGCCACCAGAAACTAGCGGCCCCAACCATCCAATCCAGAAAACTGCCCGTGGGAATATTCAGCCAGCGTAGGGCGGCAAAGGTGATTAACAGAGCGATTGCCAGAATCACGCTAAAGCCTAAGAATGTGCCAGTTTCTTTAGAACCCATAGTCTGTCTTATCCATACTTACCTTTGTTTCTATGGTGAATGGGAAAAAAATCAGGCTTCGGATTGAGTGTGACAGTTTACAGTGCTTCCAGTCAGGTTACCTACTTATCCAGCACTTCTTTTTTCAAGACGGCTCCGTTGGCATCAATCTCATAAACAATGGGCACCGCTGTACCCAGCTCTAAGTTGACAATTTCATCTCCTGACAGCTTTTCCAAATCCATAATGATTGATCGCAGGGAATTGCCGTGGGCTGAAATCAGCACATTGTCGCCCTCCAACAAATGCTGCATGATGCGACCACGGAAAAAGGGAACCGTTCGGTTCATAGTATCTTCCAGGCTTTCGCCGCCAGGTGGAGCAATATCAAAAGAGCGCCGCCAGATTTGCACCTGCTCAGCCCCATATTTCTCAGCCATTTCCGCCTTATTCATGCCTTGGAGGTCGCCGTAATAGCGCTCATCTAGAATCGGGGTCATGTAAATCGGTAGCTCAGTATCTGGATTCCCCTGGTATTGATCCCAGCCTTTCCAGTTGGGGTCTTCGACCTCGTGCTTGAGAATCGGAGTACGGCCACCGCAAATATCGTCTACTTCCGTCAAAATGCAGACGGCAGTTTCAATGGCTCGAAACAGCAGGCTAGTGTAGCAAACCCGCACTCGATAATGACGCAATTTACAAGAGGCGATCGTCGCTTCAGCGCGCCCCCGTTCACTCAAGGGCACATCAACCCAACCTGTAAATTTATTTTCCGCATTCCAAAGGCTTTGCCCGTGCCGGGTCAAGATTAGTGTCGCCATGGATATCCTCAGAAAAGGTTGATCGCTATCGCCCGGTGGCTGTGTCTATCGGGGGTTAAGCAGGCGGAGGGCACTGCCCCTAGTCAGGGGTTTCACTCTGGCACCGCGTCTTCAATCAGGTGGCTAAGACTATAGAAAAAATTGCGCTGAGAAAATCAAGGCGCTAATGAATCACCTGGTGGATTTTGAGAAAGTTGGTGCCTCCCACCGTGCCAACGGGAATGCCTCCTGTAATTAGAATGCGATCGCCCGGACTCACCAGTTGCCGCTCTCGCAAATAGTGCTCGGCTTGCTGCACAATAGCCTCAAAGGTGGTGGCTTCTTGATCGAGCAACAGGGGCTTGACCCCCCAAACCAAGTTGAGCCGGTGATAAACGCGAATATTAGGAGTCATAGCTACTACCGGGGCACGGGGCCGTTCCTCTGCAACTAGGCGAGCCGTGTACCCACTGGTGGTAAAAGCGACGATGCAGCGTAAATCGAGAATTTCATCAATGACGTTTAACCCCTCGCTAATTGCATGGGCTGCATCATCCCGATCCGCTGCATAGTTCGTAAAAGTAGCCTGCTGCTCAACCTCATTCGCAATCAGGGCCATCATCGCTACAGCCTGAACTGGGTACTGGCCCACGGCAGATTCACCCGAGAGCATCACTGCATCGGTACCATCCAGGATGGCATTGGCCACATCATTAGCTTCGGCGCGGGTAGGGCGCGGATTTTGAATCATGCTTTCCAGCATTTGGGTGGCCGTAATGACAGGAATGCCCTTCTGGTTACAGCGCCGAATAATATGCTTTTGGTACATGGGTACTTTGGCTGGGCTAACTTCAACCCCCATGTCGCCCCGTGCCACCATGATGCCATCGGTTACTTCCAGAATATCTTCCAAATTGGCGATCGCCTGAGGCTTTTCAATCTTGGCAATCACCGGTAGATCCGTGCCATGCTCTGCCAAAATCGCCTTCAGTTCCCGAATGTCATCGCTCTTTCGCACAAAGCTCAGGCAGACCCAATCAACCCCCTGCTGAATCCCAAACTCTAAATCCTCGCGATCTTTCTCTGTTAAAGAAGGCAGTCGCAGGTTCAAACTGGGCAAATTTACCCCTTTGCGGGGCTTGAGAATACCACCCTTAACAATCTGGCAGCGGAGTTGAGTACCCGCCACTTCCTCAACCTGGAGTTCCAAAAGCCCATCGTCCAGCAAAATTTGGGTGCCGACAGTCGCCTCCTCGGCCAGATGGGGATAATCGATCGCGATCGCACTCGGATCCGTCATCACACCCTCATCTGGCACCAGCATGAGCGTCTCCCCTTCTACCAAGGTCAACGTTTCACCCGGCAACCGGGCCACTCGAATTTTAGGCCCCTGCAAATCCTGCAAAATGGTGATTGGGGTGTCAAACTCAGCCGATACCTGGCGCAACAGGGCAACAGTATGGGCATGATCCTCATAACTGCCATGGGAAAAATTGAGACGGGCGACATTCATTCCCGCTTGCACCATTAAGCGCAGGGTTTCAAGCGAGCGGCTAGCAGGCCCAATGGTAGCAACAATTTTAGTTCGGTGTAGAACGGCTGAATCCTTTGCTTGGAGGGGACGAGAGAGCGTTTGCATGATAACTCCACAGAAGCAATGGTGCTTTTATCCTAGGGTAATCTGTTGATTACCCTTGTGTTCTATAAAACGGGAGTGAATCTCGCAACAAAAATTTCTCTATTCGTTGATTTTTCTATTTTCGCCGTCCCCTGCTGCCGCCAACGGCTCTTCTGCTTCCTTAGAGGGTGTTCTAACAGCCCATCTCTCAGCGAGTCGGTCGTCCTGATTAGTCGTCCTAATTAACTGTAAGCAGGAAGGAGTGGGGGCCGTGCGCCCAAACGCAGGGTTCTACCCCCTCCGCCCCCAAAATCATCTTCAATTGAATGATGTCCAGCTACTTAGCCCTGACGACTTGAGTCGCAGCGGTACAGACAAAACCCTGCTCTGCAAGTGACGGCAGGCGTCAGTAGAGTGAAACCCACAGCAGCAAACTTGGGGCTGCTCTCGTCACAGGTTTAATCACCGGACACTTTTCAAAGGCTCTCTGAGTCATCTGTATAGAATCGGGCACGCCCCCTGACCCTTGGCTCATGCAGAGAGGGTAATTCAGCAGTTCGAGTTCAAACCTCCTGGCCAAATTGATGCTATTCAAAGATTTATATTGTCTGAAGCCGAAACCAAAGCCGCAAACCGTTTTTTGATGGATCTGAACTTTGTTTATTCTTCTCAGTTAAAAAAGAGTTGATGAAGCACGATCTTGTAGAACCATACTCTTGATGGCCTTAACTTGATCATTTCTTGGGTCGTTGCCGGTTACGAAACCTGTCTGAGTTCCTTACAATTCTGCTTTGTCTGCTGCAACATTAGTAATGCAGCAGTAATGCAGCAAAGTCAGGGAATTTGTCAGTAGAAAACCAGAACATAGGTTATTCTGCTGCTAGAGATCTGAACGAGCTGATCCTGTTTGGGCTTTTCCCTCTCTCTCAAATTACAATGACGATTGGTTTAATTAAGCAAGCAATCCACGTTTTGCGGTTAGAAAGTAATCGCGGTAAGCACCATCGCATTAACCAGTGGGTTAAGTGGTTGGCACCTGGGTTACTCGTGAAACGCTGGTTGCTGTTAAGTGCGAGCGGTATGCTGCTTGTGACACTGGGTTTTGCGATTTGGATCAAGTTAACCCCGATCTTTTACACCACTCAGCTCCTCCAAAGAATTGCGGATATTGTGCCTAGCTATGTCAGTGGACCGATCGCAATGGGGGCAGGGTTATTGCTGGTATGGTGGGGGCAAACGCGCACTCTGGGTTCGATTACCGAAGCGCTGATGCCCGCAGGCGAAACCGAATTAGTGGATGTGTTGCTGACCCACCGCCGCCTGCATCGCGGGCCTAAAATTGTGGCGATTGGGGGAGGGACTGGCCTATCAACCTTGCTACGGGGCTTGAAGGAATACAGCGCAAATATTACGGCGATCGTTACAGTTGCTGATGATGGGGGTTCTTCAGGACGGCTACGGCGCGAAATTGGGGTATTGCCGCCGGGAGATATTCGTAATTGCCTGGCAGCATTGGCAGATGAAGAAAAGTTGATGACGGAGCTATTTCAATACCGGTTTCGAGCAGGGGATGGTCTGGTCGGTCACAGTTTTGGCAATCTCTTTCTGACTGCAATGGGCGAAATTACAGGGGACATGGTACAGGCGATCGCCACAAGCTCGCGGGTACTCGCTGTGCGAGGAGAAGTGTTGCCAGCTACCCTGAGTGACATGCGGCTGTGGGCACGGCTATCTGATGGGCGCTACATTGAGGGTGAGTCAACCATTACAGAAGCAGGTGGCAGCATTGTTGAGTTGGGCTGCACTCCGGCAAATCCTCCAGCTCTGCCACAGGCTGTCGCAGCCCTACGAGAGGCTGACTTTATTGTGATTGGGCCAGGTAGCTTGTATACCAGTGTGATCCCTAACTTGCTGGTACCGGAAATTGCAGCGGCGATCGAGCAGAGTAACGCTCCCAGAATTTATGTTTGCAACATTATGACTCAGCCCGGAGAAACCCAGGGCTATAGTGTGGGTGACCATATCCGGGCGATCGACCGCGCCTGCGGTAAGCGTTTATTTGATGCAGTGCTAGTACAACGGAGCATGCCTTCTGCTAAAGCCTTGATTCGTTATGCCCAGGAAAACTCTAACCCAGTGCCTCTAGATCGAGATGTGGTCGAGCAACTGGGACGACGCATCCTCACGGCCAACGTGATGGATGAGGATGAGCAAACAGGGTTAGTCCGGCACAATCCCAAGGCTCTTGCCCGCGTCCTGTTTCGCTGGTGTAGCCGGGCGCAGATGACTTAGGTTTAGCCCCAGGGTGTCTATCTATATTTACTAGATTTGGATTGTCTTTTGTATGGGAGTTAAGCTGTAACCGTGGGTCGCCGATTCACAATTGATCGCACTGAATCGGTCTCCTAAAAAGCTTGAAGTCGCCTTCGATGCCTCCTTTTCAGCGCACACCACTTTCTAGTGCCGCTCCGCGGAATTTAGAATGACAAAATTCGCGGAATTGATTGAAAGTAAAAAATGCTGCGTATATCCGAGCGCAACATCTCTGAATAGACGAATCATTTCTGCCTTGGCGTAGGGGTTCTCTAGCGAGTGGCTCAAGGGATAGCTTGTTAATTTGCCAAATAATAAAGAAAAATGTGAAGATCTTGTAATAACTTTGAGTACTCTGTCTGTGGTTCGCTAAATCCCGTCCTATTTTTCAATAAGCCCCAGCACACTCATCATCATCATCGCCATGTTCTTATGCCGACGGCGAGTTAAAAAGCCTACCCAGCATTGGCGGTTAAACACTTGACTTTTCCTGAGCTTTCTCACCAAAGCGACACTTTGCTCTAGTCTAAATTGCAAGCCTTAGTAACGAATCAATCTTTCAAATCAGCGATGGCATCTGGAAAAACCGTTTTAGTGACTGGAGGGGCTGGCTATATCGGCTCCCATGGTGTTTTGGCTTTGCAACAGGCGGGTTACTCCGTGGTTGTATTGGATAACTTAGTTTATGGGCATCGCGATATTGTCGAAAACGTGCTGAAGGTTGAGTTTGTGCAGGGAGATACGAACGATCGCGCCCTACTCAACGATGTGTTTGCCCACTATCCGATCGCGGGGGTAATGCACTTTGCCGCCTATACCTATGTTGGAGAGTCGGTCACGGAACCGGCCAAGTTTTATCGCAATAATGTGGTCGGCACGCTCACCTTATTGGAAGCCATGCTCGCAGCGGGGGTCAAACACTTTGTCTTCTCGTCTACCTGCGCGACCTATGGGGTTCCCAAAAGCGTCCCGATTCCTGAAGATCATCCCCAAGCGCCCATTAGCCCCTATGGCATGACCAAGCTCATGGTGGAGCACATTCTGACAGACTTTGATAAAGCCTATGGGTTAAAGTCTGTTTGCTTTCGTTATTTTAATGCAGCGGGGGCCGACCCAGGCGGGCGCTTAGGAGAAGATCACCAGCCTGAAACTCATTTGATCCCCCTGGTACTCTTGACTGCGCTGGGCAAGCGCCAATCCGTTTCTATCTTTGGTACGGATTACCCGACCCCCGATGGTACCTGCGTACGTGATTACATTCATGTGCATGATTTAGCTCAGGCCCATGTGCTGGGTTTGCAATACTTACTGGATGGCGGCGAAACGACCACATTCAATCTAGGAAATGGCAATGGCTTTTCGGTGAAACAGGTCATTGACGCAGCCCGCCAAATCACGGGCCGAGAGATTCTGGCAGTTGAGTGCGATCGCCGCCCCGGAGATCCACCCGCTTTGGTGGGCAGCAGCGAAAAAGCGATCGCCCAACTGGGCTGGAGACCTCTCTACCCCGACATTGAATCTATCATTGCCCATGCCTGGAACTGGCATCAGCAGCGACATGGCTGAGAAATCTCGACAAAGTCTTGTGACAAGGTTGGCCCACCCCGTCTAAGCTTTTCTAAGATGGCGAAGAAGCATTTCGTAACGTCCCCATTCAGTCAGGTGGGAATGCCCCTTCTATTTTAGACTTGGGGCCAGCCCTGTTTTGCCGCTAAAAGGAGAAGCATCAAGATGAGTGATCCATCAGGAGTGAATACCGCTGGTTCTGCCATGCCAGAAACCAGTATCGGTATGGTCTTACAAAGGGGGGGGGAGGAGCTCATCCTGGAAAAAATCTCTGACCGTTTCACCATCAGTACCCACGACCCCAATACCTTGGCAAATCTGGTACACCAACTGCCTGCTGGCGTGCAGGTCAAGCAATTGCCAACGGAGCAGGCAGAAGTGGTAATTCACCCCAATCAGCGGGATGCCGTGATGGCGCAAGTGCGATCCACAGACGCCGTCAAGTACGCCAGCCACGTCTATCAACTGCAAGGTAACCCCGGGACGCAAGTCTATTTAACCGACGAAATCACTATTCAGTTTGCTCCAGAGGTGCCGCCAGCGACTATCCAACAGCTCACGCTAGGGATGGGTTTGCGACAGCAACAGCCAGTGCTGGGTATCCCTAATACGTTTGTTTTTGAAGTCACACCCGCAGCAACCGAGAATCCACTTAAAATCGCCAACCGCCTGATGCAACATCGGGAAGTGTTAACAGCAGAGCCTAATATTTTGGTTCGCAGTCAATCCCTGTATCGCCCGCGCGATCCCATTTATCCTAAGCAATGGCATTTACACCACAACGGTGGTAACGATCTAGCCCCCAACTCCCATGTCTTTGCTGAGGCCGCCTGGGATATTACCAAAGGGCATCGGGCAGTGGTCGTGGCGATCGCAGATGATTCGGTGGATCTTAGCCATCCCGACTTTCAGGGAGTCGGCAAAATCGTTGCGCCCCGCGACTTCTATGATCGCGACTTTTTGCCTGACCCAGAGTTGCCCGACGATAACCATGGCACGGCCTGCGCTGGGGTAGCAGTAGCCGAAGAAAATGGCACCGGTGCGGTTGGAATTGCTCCGGGTTGTGCACTAATGCCCCTGCGTACCAGTGGCTATCTAGACGATGGCTCTATTGAAGAACTCTTTAATTGGGCGATCGAAAAAGGGGCTTGGGTGATTTCCTGTAGTTGGGGAGCCAGTGCGGTTTACTTTCCCTTGTCTCTACGGCAACGCGCCGTGATCACAAGGGCCGCAACAGAAGGGCGCAATGGCAAAGGTTGTGTGATTGTGTTTGCTGCTGGCAATGCAAACCGCCCCGTGAATGGCAGCATTAACGAACGGGACTGGCGCGGCAATGTTTTGAATGGCAATACGGCCTGGCTGGGGGGGTTTGCCGCCCATCCCGACGTGATCGCCGTTTCAGCTTCTACCAGCCTTAACAAAAAAGCCGCCTATAGTAATTGGGGGCCGGAAATATCCGTCTGTGCTCCCAGTAACAATGCCCATCCAGGAGTCGGGCTGCAATCTGTGGGATATGTCTATACTGGCCCAGAGATTCGCCAATCTTTTAGAGGCCTAGGCATTGTTACGACGGATCGGGTAGGGGGCGAGGGCTATGCGACGGGCGACTTTGCCAATGATTTCGGTGGTACTTCCAGTGCTTGCCCGCTGGTCGCGGGTGTAGCGGCCTTGGTTTTATCGGCAAATCCTGACTTGAAGGCTGGAGAGGTACGGCAAATTTTGCAGCAGACCGCAGATAAGATTGTCGATTCCGATCCTGACCCCCAATTGGGTTTGCAAAGGGGCACCTATGGCGCAGGCGGACGCTGCGACTGGTTTGGCTATGGCAAGGTGAATGCCTTCCGGGCAGTGCAGGCGGCTCGCCAAAAGATTGCTAAGGCGATCGCCCCGACCCGACAGGTTCAGGGCCAAAACCGCAACCCGACGACGATTCCTGATGCCAGCCCCAGTGGAGTTTTTAGCGCCATCCCCATTAGCGATCGTCTGCCCCTGCGGAACATTCGCCTGAGTGTAGATATTACCCACAGCTACCTGGGAGATTTGACAGTGAGCCTGATTGCCCCCAACGGCGATCGCATCTTGCTCCAGGGTCGCACCTTGGGACGACAAGAAAAACTTCAAGCGACCTACACCCTGGAAACAACTCCACTGCTGCGCCGACTACTCAACCAACCCGTGAACGGTAACTGGCAGCTCTGGGTGGTTGATCACGCGATCGGCGACACGGGGATCATTAACCAGTGGCAACTAGTATTAGGTCTATAGACCATTTCTAGGATAGATAAACTAAACGCCGTGGAGTGTGAGACCGTCCAGGACGAAGTCATGGATGTCGGTTGACACACCACGGCAGAAATGAGTCATCTGTCTAGAAGTCTTGAGAAATCTTGAAGCTCTTGAAGCATAGGTACACGAGTACAGCAGGACAGAAATTTTTGGACACATCCAAGCCATCCTCATCCTTTCTCTTGAATACCAACAAAAGCATACCCCTACCTCCATCGAGGGAGAGGGGTGGAGATGAGGGCAGACAGACTAACGCCTTAATCTACTATGCAGAACTCTTGTAGCAGCTAGTGCCCCTACAGATTCTTTTCGCTCAACTCACGGATGAGATAATCAAAAGCCTGATCTACCACATTAGCGGCAATACCAGCCTCCATCAGCTGCGCTTGCACAATATCCTTCATAATCTGAATCCCCCGAACCGTTGGCCCAATGGGTACCCCTAAGGAATTGTAGGTTTCTCGCAGTCCTTCTAAAACCCGCTCATCCAGAACATCTGTATCACCAGCCACTACTGCATAGCTAGCGTAGCGCAGGTAATAATCCATATCGCGCAAACAGGCCGCATACCGGCGAGTGGTGTAGGCGTTTCCACCCGGACGAATTAACTCTGGCAATTCGTCAAACAGTCGCAAGCCAGCAGCTTTCACAATCTCTGCCGCATTTGCATTAATCACAGCCGTTGCCTGAACTCGTGCTGCGCCCGTTTCAAAATAAGACTTGAGCCGATCAAGCGCATTGCGATCAAAGTAGCGTCCAGTAACGTCATAGTTCTTAATCAGACTTGTCACAGCATCCCGCATGGAACGAATCTCCCAGTTTTCCTCAAATCTCAATCTCAACAATGAACTGCCCGACTATGGTAAAGACTGCCGCTAGCAGCATCTTCTTAACCGCTAAGAGACACCGAGTAAATGAGAAACCACCTTAATTACTAAAACTGAATGAAATCTCAATACGTCAGCATTAAATTTCGTTAACTTTGTCGAGCATTCTCATTAGTGAGTGGTAAACCAATCTAGCAATCTTTTATCGTTTGTATTGAGCAATAGTCTACCACGCAGTGGCAATCGAAACATGCTTCAACAAGGCTTTTCATCCCCGCAACGTAACTTTACTTAACAAATCCTTGCGACTGAAATTGCTCGGCAAGTCACTTTTCCTATCAACTGATTCAGCTCGTGGGATGGCCAAATCTACGAAGTAGGGAGTGCAGATTGAGATCACCCTAAAATTCATGGATTTGACAATGTTTTGTGATTTCTGATACAAAATGCGCTGAATCCTATCTCTAGGATTGTTCAGATGAAATGTAAGCTTGGACAGCCCTACGATAACGTGTAGCCGCGCCTCAGTTGTCAAAGGGAAGCCCAAAGGATGCGTCTTAACTCAAAAGATTCACCTCCCCCATTGAGATAAAACAGCAATAAGGAGTAGTTCATGGCAACCCCGCAAGAGATCCTGGAGTGGATCAAGCGTGACAATATTCAGATGATTGATCTGAAATTCATCGACACCCCAGGCACCTGGCAGCATTTAACGCTTTACCACAATATGATCGATGAAAGCAGCTTTACTGAAGGCGTTGCCTTTGACGGCTCGAGTATTCGGGGTTGGAAAGCGATTAATGACTCTGACATGGCGATGGTTCCCGATCCAGATACGGCATGGATTGACCCCTTCATGGAAGAGCCGACCTTGAGTATGATTTGCACGATTATTGAACCGCGCACGGGCGAACTCTACAGTCGTTGCCCCCGGGCGATCGCTTATAAAGCTGTTGAGTACCTGAAATCAACTGGAATTGGCGATGTCTGCTACTTTGGACCAGAGGCAGAATTCTTTGTATTCGATGATGTCCGCTTTGATCAAACCCAAAGCTCTGGCTACTACTATGTAGACAGCATTGAAGGCCGCTGGAACACTGGCCGAGAAGAAGCGGGTGGCAACCTAGGTTACAAGCCCCGTTATAAGGAAGGCTACTTCCCGGTCGCCCCCACGGATACACTCCAGGACATTCGTACTGAAATGCTGCTGACCATGGCTAAGTGCGGGGTGCCGATTGAGAAGCATCACCACGAAGTGGCGACAGGGGGGCAGTGTGAATTGGGCTTTCGCTTTGCCGAGCTTGTTAAAGCCGCAGACTATCTATTGACTTATAAGTACTGCATCAAAAACGTTGCGAAGAAGTACGGCAAGACAGTGACCTTCATGCCGAAGCCCTTGTTTAACGATAACGGGACAGGGATGCACTGCCACCAGTCGATTTGGAAAGAAGGACAGCCCACCTTCTTTGGCGATGGCTATGCCCAACTCAGCCAGTTGGCTCTGTGGTACATTGGCGGTCTTTTGAAGCATGCCCCCGCCCTGCTGGCATTTACCAACCCCACAACCAACTCCTACAAGCGCCTGGTGCCTGGGTTTGAAGCACCTGTGAACCTGGCCTACTCCCAGGGCAACCGTTCTGCGTCGATTCGTATTCCTTTATCGGGTGGCAACCCCAAGGCCAAGCGCCTAGAGTTTCGTTGCCCAGATGCATCGTGCAACCCTTACCTGGCCTTTGCCGCAATGCTCTGTGCTGGTATTGATGGGATTAAGAATCAAATCGATCCTGGTCCTTCTTTGGATGTGGACATTTACGATCTCAGCCCAGAAGAATTGGCCAAGGTGCCTTCTACACCTGGGTCTCTGATGGATGCTCTGAAAAATCTGGAGAAGGATCACGAATTCTTGACTGCTGGTGGCGTATTTACAGAGGATTTCATCAACACCTGGATTAGCTACAAGCTTGATAATGAGGTGATCCCGGTTAGCATCCGTCCTCATCCCTATGAGTTTGCACTGTACTACGATTGCTAGTTAAACCTTATCCGAGTTCAGACCAAACGGCTTATCTACACCAAAATGATAGGCTTTGATTGGTTTCTGGTCTAATCCAGTAGTACTGAGCGCTTTTTCCTATTGCTACTCGAAACAGCCATCCTTTAAGGGTGGCTGTTTTTTATTGACTTTTTGGGCACACCTGATCTCTCTCATCCCTTTGAGAACAACTTGAGAACAGCAATCAAGGACAGCCCACCTTCTTTGGAGCCAGTCGCAAGCGAGACTTTTGGACGCAACGCCCACTGACCAGCCACCCACAAACCCCATAGAGCGCTCTCCTAGTGAACGATGAACCTGGTAGCCGCAGATAGGTTAAGGGCGAGATCCCCCTTAGACTGAAGCGCAGCAAATCGAGGATAGATATATCGCGATCGCTGGGTTGCTCCCCTCATGAGGGGGTAGGGGGGATTAACCCAGCCAAAGGGTTTTACCCCTGCGCCTTGCCTTAAGTCAGGGGGCTATGGCTATCGCCTTGGTTAAACAGCTTAAGACCAAACCCAGCGCTCAACCGCTGATGCTGTTGGGTAGGCTTTTTGACTCGTTGTCGCCATGTTTTCACGGCAACAGCGATATCCGCGACGGAAAATGTCACGACTCCTTAACATTTAATGATCCCAGAGTCGAACAAATGTCATAGTTTGCTGACATATAGATCCCCTGAAAGCCATGAAGAATGCCTCAATATCCCCAAAACCGCGTAAGGAAAGAGATTTTAGCCCCTTGACCAAATAGCGGGTTTCCTGCAACATAGGCATAGAAATTGATCCCTGTTGGCTGTGTCGTTATCCCAGGTTCCTAATTTGGCAGGCTAATGGTTCTCAGCAATGACGAAGTGAGTTAACGGAGATGTCCGACCCATGACCCGATCCCGTCCGCCCCTTGAGGAAATGACCCTGCGTCAACTGCGTAGAGTTGCCAGTGAGTATGGAGTGTCCCGTTATAGCCGGATGCGAAAAGATCAGTTGTTAGCTGCAATCAGAGAAGTTATGCAAAATCGTGGTGTGAGTGTGACGCCTCCTCAGATGGAGGCCCAAGCGGAGGTAGAGGCTGCTAAGTTTGATGTTGGGCAAACGGCTGCAACCGGGCCGCTTGTTACGGAATTAGCGAAAGTTGATGAGGGCTTACCTGATCTACCCTCTGGGTACGGCGATGCTCGCATTGTGTTGATGCCTCGCGATCCTCAGTGGGCTTACACCTATTGGGATGTTCCCAATGAATGTAAGCAGGTGCTTAGACAGCAGGGGGGGCAGCAATTAGCGCTACGCATCTACGATGTAACGGAGATTGATCTGGCTTATCAGTCTCCTCATAGCTTGCAAGAATACCCCTGCGATGAGTTGGCGCGGGAGTGGTACCTGCCCATTCCCGTGAGCGATCGCGATTACGTGATCGATATTGGCTATCGCTGTGCAGATGGCCGCTGGTTAGTATTGGCTCGCTCTGCCCCTGTGCATGTTCCACCGGTCTATCCTTCTGATTGGGTACAGGATCACTTTATTACGGTTGGCTGGGATGAGACGCTTGAAGGTAGAACCCTAGCTGAGCTAAAGGCAACCGGACGGCGACGCCTGAGCGAAGCAAAGGGTCTCTACGACCGAATGTATCAGTTAGCCAAAGTCGCAGAAGCCCAGCGTGTCGATGGCTCTGTCTTTGCGTTAATGCAGACGGTACCCGGTTCCGTACCAGGATCGGTGCCGGGATCGGTGCCAGGTTCAATCCAAGTGGCTGCTGAGTCAGTTAGTTCCTATATTTTTCCCTCCGGAGTGGGAATGTGGGCTTCGGGAGCGGCAATAACGGCTTCTGGGGTCGGAATGTCCGGTGTGGGCCTACAGCAGATGTCGGGTGTTGGGATGATGTCCGGTGTGGGCCTACAGCAGATGTCGGGTGTTGGGATGATGTCCGGTGTGGGCCTACAGCAGATGTCGGGTGT
>CALIDI010000046.1 GCA_938023035.1 uncultured Leptolyngbyaceae cyanobacterium
CATCTGTAGGCGCGGCTTCCAGCCGCCAGCGAAAAAGTTTCGTCAATCAACGAGGGAGAGGGGGTTAGACTAGCACCCGTTTAACCAAACAATGCAGCGAACCAACCATCCAGTCATGGTTTAAACTTCCATGCCAATCATTAAATTCCGCACAAAAACGATGGCTCATAGATTCAGTTCAATGCCAGTTGTTGTTCTTAACATTGCCGATGAATGGGAGACATTCTGGTGGGCAAAAGGATGGGAACTGTAAGAATGTTTTTAAAGCTTTTTCTACGACTTCTGGAATAAGTGTTAGTCAACGGCTCGAGATACTCACTTCTAGAATCAGCCATGGATTTGAGCCGCCAGTCGCCTCTTTCTTTGGGCAGACCAGACAAGTTTTAGTCTCTCTCAATTGAGAGTTGGGCAATTTTAACAACGGCATTACTCTAGGCCTTAGAGCATCAATTAACGTTTAACTGTAATGGATACCCTGCTGCGGCGAGCCATAGAATTAAGACAGGCACTACTCGACTATATCAACCGTGCCGAAGGTGAACTTGCGATCGCCCTAGAGCGCTACTCTGCCGATCAACTGGCCCAGCCTACAAAGTTTCAGTTTCAGGGGCAAGCGCGAACCGACTGGATTGTTCATCGGTTTTTGACAGAAGCGCAGATCTCAGGCAAAACCCCAATTGCTTACTTTTTAGAGAATGCATCAGAGTTGACCGATGGCGATCGCGCTCTAGTTCACCATTGGGAAAACAGTTTCATTGGTTTATTTGAAGTAACAGAGCCACTAGCCACTGGCTTTAACGGGATGAATTGGTTAACCAACCAGCGTTACCAGATTCAGGTGCCTCCAGAGCAGATGCCAACCCAGTTGGGCCAGAAAGAAATTCTGCTCAGTCACATCGCGCCTCTGGGTAAGGGTTGGATAGTATTTGGCCCGCAGATGCGGTTAGGTAAGTTAGGTAAACCAAAGCTAGCTGCGGCGATCGGTCATTTTAAGCACGACTTTCCGACTCACCTTTATGGGGATGCCCCTGAGTTGCTCGAAGCAGCCTGGCAATCTGTGGAGCAATACCATAGGGAATTTGTCGATTTTTTTGGGCAAGACCAAGTGACGTTGCCAGGTGACCAAATGAGTCAGCAACTCCAAGAACTCCAGGCCGCGATCGTGCAAAAGCGGATGGATGCGGTAAAGCAGGAACCAGAAATCTCTGAAGCCGAGTTTCTAGAACGAGCAGCCACATTAGGGATCGCTCCACAAGCCGCTAAACAATTATTCAGTCAAGGATCGCCGCTAGACCGGCTGACCGCTAGACCAGTCAGCCTCCCCAATCACCTAAAGCAGGCTGCAACCCTGACCATGCTTGTGCATCCTCGCTGGGGGCAAGTATTTTTGCCCGATTATTGCCAGTTGCTGGGCTATTTAAGGGAAGCCAATCCTGAAGAAGCACCCACTGCTAAAACATTGCTTCAAACTTATCTCGCTAATCCAGAGGTGAAACCCTTTATCTGGCAACGGCTAGCTCAGGAGTATCCTGTCCCCCTAGAAACCCTGCTGCGGAGTATCCTGCATCGTCCTGACTGGCAGCTCAAGCAAGATCTACCTGCACTCTTACAGGAATTCCATCATCCTCCCGCACCGGCCCTGCCTGAAACAGCCAGTGTGCCCTTGCATCTCCACCAATTGTTTGAGGCTGCCCTGCTAGAAGTACAAAAACAGAAAAAGAAACCGAAAGAGAAAGCAACTGCAACAAAGGGATTTGGTCGCTAAGCCACGCAATTTAATGGGTTTAGAAATCGAAGAAATGAATCGCCCGCCCCCCCTTTCTTAAATGCCCGTCAGGGCGGTACCCTGCCCCCAAGGGAAAAAGGGAGCGAGAGAGCCTGTTCTGTCTCTCTTGGGGAAAGAGCCAGGGTGAGAGCAAACTGGGTGATCTCTACCTAGATTCAGCACTATCAAATTCAATGGGTTTGAAAAACGCAGGAATACCCGTCCAGGAAACAGGGGGCTAATCCCGTATGGCAGGACAAACACAGGCTAGGACAGGGTTAGGGGGTAGAACTTATGGCTGGAGGTGAAGCGATCCTAGCTATTATCCAAGTGTTCTAATGCTATTTGGGATTTCAGAATTGCTCCACTGCCATATGAGTGCCCTGGTCGTGGCGTAGAATGATCTCTCACTCCTTTTTACGAACCTTCCATGTACTGCGACTATCTTGTCCAGATTTTGACCGCGCGTGTCTACGATGTGGCCCAAGAAACGCCTTTAGAATTAGCCCCCAACCTATCGGCTCGATTAAACAATCGACTCCTGCTAAAGCGGGAAGATATGCAACCCGTTTTTTCGTTTAAGTTACGGGGAGCTTATAACAAAATGGTGAACTTGCCCCCCGAAAAGTTGGCTCAGGGGGTAATCGCTGCATCTGCTGGGAATCACGCTCAGGGGGTAGCGTTAGGAGCGCAACAGTTGAATACCCAAGCCATTATTGTGATGCCGGTGACAACCCCCCAGGTTAAGGTGAATGCGGTGAAAGCGCGGGGGGCAATGGTGCTATTGCATGGGGATACCTACGATGATGCGTATGCCTATGCCCGTCAGCTTGAGGTCGAAAAGGGGCTAACGTTTATTCATCCCTTCGATGATCCTTATGTGATTGCCGGTCAGGGCACGATTGGTATGGAGATTTTACGGCAGCAGCAACAACCGATTCATGCCATTTTTGTGGCGATCGGTGGCGGGGGGCTAATTTCGGGGGTGGCGGCTTATGTCAAGCGACTTCATCCAGAGATTAAAATCATTGGCGTTGAACCTGTAGATTCTGATGCCATGGCCCAATCCCTGAAGGCTGGAGAGCGAGTACGTTTACCCCAGGTCGGGTTATTTGCCGATGGGGTGGCGGTGCGGCAGGTGGGAGAAGAAACCTTTCGCCTGTGTCAGCAGTATGTAGATGAGATTATTTTGGTCAGCACGGATGACATTTGCGCGGCGATTAAGGATGTATTTGAAGATACCCGCTCTATTATGGAGCCGGCTGGGGCGTTGGCGATCGCTGGGGCAAAGGCTTATGTAGAGCGGGAACAGATTCAGGGCGAAACGCTGGTAGCGATCGCCTGCGGTGCCAACATGAATTTTGATCGGCTCCGATTTGTGGCAGAACGGGCCGAGGTGGGCGAACGGCGAGAAGCCATTTTTGCGGTGACGATCCCAGAGGAACGCGGGAGTCTGCGTAAGTTTTGTGAGTGCATTGGTAAACGCAATCTCACCGAGTTTAATTACCGCATTGCCGATGACCGGGATGCCCATATTTTTGTCGGCTTACAGGTCGAAAACCGGGCCGATGCCGCGCAAATGGCAGCCAACTTTGTTCACTGTGGCTTTGCCACCATCGACCTGACTGATGATGAACTGGCAAAACTGCACTTGCGCCATCTGGTGGGTGGGCGATCGCCCCTAGCTGAGCACGAGCTGCTCTATCGGTTTGAGTTTCCTGAGCGCCCGGGTGCACTGATGAAATTCGTCTCTTCCATGAGTCCTGATTGGAATATCAGCCTGTTTCATTACCGTAATAACGGTTCCGATTATGGGCGCATCCTTGTGGGGATGCAAGTCCCCCCTGACGAAATGGGTGCATGGCAGGCATTTCTGGATACACTAGGTTATCGCTTTTGGGATGAAAGTCAAAACCCCGCTTATCATTTGTTCTTGGGGTAACCTTAGAGGGCGTTTGAAACGTGTTTGGCGGTTAAAACCGCAACGACACCAGTCAACGCTTATACAGATTTGAGCCAACAGAAGCCCGCCCTAATACCTCCGCAGGTTTTGTCTGTGGCTATCACTCTATGGCCCCGCAAAGATGGCGTCTTCAATATCCTGACGGCTGAGAGAATACTTAAAGGAACGGCGCACATTGCGATCGCCCTCGCCATAGTCGTAGTATCGCACCACAATTTGTTCAATATCCAGACACAATTCTGCTTTCCAGTCAGGGCGAGCTAGTAACCAGCAGTGAATATCCGCCTCACTTTGCTCAAAACCCTGATTACTCAGCCAGCGCTCAATTTCGGGTAAAGGATGGTTATAGAGAGGAGTACTCGAAGGAGGAAGTGCCATGATCCTTAAAACTGCTCACCACTTCATTTATTATCAGCGATCGCACCGACCTAAACCACGTCAGGTTTCATCACTCGGTGACTCCCAACGCCTGGGGCGACGTTGCGCCGACCATCTCCTGGGTCTGGGCTTCTGATTTCTCTGAATCGACAACAAGAGGAAACGAGGAAGAAGACTCAGTCGGGAGCAAGGGGTTGAGGACTGGATCAGGGGCGGGTGCCAATGTCGCCGATTGTTCAGATCCAGAGTTGAGTCGCACAATCGGTGCTTGACGATAGCTTTGGGCAACCGTTTGCATAATTGACTCGCCCCGACTGACCCCAATCGCGATCGCCAGCACCAGACAAGCCACAAAGGTTAACCCTAAGATAAACAGAGCAAACAACTCGCCAGGAGAAAGAGGCCGATCCGTTGGGTCTAAATAAGACGAAGACGAAGACACCGGACTAAAGACCCTAGAATTTTGGAGAGAGGGTAGCGAATGCACAACCGCCACACGGGAATAGCCAATTTTTTGATCGTAAATAGCCCGCCGCTCAGGGCTACTGAGGGTGGCATAGGCTTCATTAAGCTGTTGAAACTTTCGAGTAGCCACTGCCGGAGTCAGGGTTGTCGTATCTGGATGATAAAGCTTACTCAAATCCCGATAGGATTGGCGAATTTCGCGGGCTGAGGCAGAAGGGTGTAAACCCAGCAACCCATAATAAGTTGCCGCAAATCGGCTTTGGGGCGAGGGTGGCGTCTTTTCGGTCGGGGAGGCCCAATCTTGCGTCACGGTAGATTCCTAAGATCGCGGGGTCGTTTATCTAACTATAGCTATCGCCAGGTTGCTGAGTCCATTGGTGCTAGGGGTGATAGGGGAGCCAACCCTAGCCAGGGGGTTCACTTTTACACCCCATCCTCAATCAGGTGCCTATGCCTAGATCTCAGATACTTCGATTATTTTAACCAGCTTCGTTTCTTCTCAACGTTCCTGCATCACAATTTTGTCGAGTGACGACTCCAGCGATCGCCCCAATTAACAGCCAACCCAGGAGGTTAATGCGCACATCAAACAGGGTGACATCTAATAAATGAAACAGGGCATAGGCCGCGATCGCCACCAACCAGGTAAAAAGAATCAGGCGATTTTCTCTGACACCCGGCATGGTTTGGGCCACATCCCCCCGCCAGCACTGCAACAGGCCCACCGCCTGCACCATTAACCCAATCACCAAACCCAGCAATAGCACCATCGCAGGGATTCCAGCTTCGCTGGCCAGCATCAATGGCAAATTATGGGGATGCCCAATATACACCCCCATCGTATCTCGATAAATCTGGCTGAAGCTGCGTAAACCCCAGCCCCAGACCGGACGCTGCTGGATCAAATCAAGAGCAAAGCGCCACTGAGTCACCCGTAAATCGGCCACCGGTCGGTTGGGATAGAGCTGATCATTAAGGCGCATCCAAATAAAAGCAGGAACCACCTGACGCAGAGGCTGACTCAAGCGATTCGGAGCATAGGCGGCCCCCAAACACACCATCCCAACCGCCACAGCACTGGCTAGCAACCAGTGCCAACCCACATAAAGCGCAAAAATCAAAAAAACAAACAGGGCAATCCCCCAGGCGTTGCGCGAGTCGGTCATCACTAGAGAAAGCGTATTACCTAGCACAATCACCCCTAAACCAATACGGTGCAGCCAAGATAATTGGTTGGGTGAATCCTGGTCAGGAGTCAGAGTCGATTCCCTGTTTCCCATCGGGTGATTGAATTGGCGGTTTCCCTGCTGCATCCAGCCGAGCGCCTCAACCCACAGCCCCAAGCTCATCACCAGGGTGATGCAAAAATAGCTGGCCAGTACATTGGCATAGAAAAATACAGACGACATTCGCCCCGGCGGACTTCCCCCCGCTGGTATCACCCAATGCACCACCCCCCAGTTGAATCCTCCACCCAGATTTAACCCCTGTTGTGCCAAACCAATCAGCATGACTGGAATCGAAGTCACAACTAAAATCCAGCTCAGTCGGCGCAACTGCAAAGGGGTCTGGATCAGTTCGCTGAGGGCGGCACACAACCAGAAAAAGGGTAAGAAGTTAAATAACCCTAGAACGGCGTCTACCTTGCGCTCAGCAAAAGCGGTACTCAGCAGAAATAACAAAGCGACCAAAAGTAAGCCGCGATTCAGCCAGTGTTTGCCAAACTGTCGCCATCGCTGCCCCGTGATGCCCAGCAGCCCCAGAGAGAGGCTCACAATCCCAAAGACTGGAAACAGGGGTAACAATAGAAACCCCCATTGAACAAAGAACCACTCTTGCCCCAGAGCGCGATCGCACGGAGCCGGTGGAAGAAAGGACAGGCTGATCAGGCGCTTAAGCAACTTCAAAACACTCGGTACGAGTTAAGCGAATTTGAGCGAGGGCATAGATTGCAGGAATAATGCGCCCATAATTGGTCGCGATCGCCCGCCAGCCTAAATCAGCCAGAAACAGAGTCCACAGAGCCGGGCCTAACACGGCAAAAACGCTCCGGGCTGCTGCGTAGCGTGCCGCACTCAGAGCCATGCCCCGCTTCGCCAGATGCAACGCCACCTGCCGCTGAATCTGATTTGCCGCCACTCCGCCCCCTAGGGCCAATGCTTGTTGAGCTGCCTGGTAACTGGCAAAATGCAGAGCAAACTGGTGAGCGATGTGCTTTAAGAAGAGCGGTCGAATCACAGAGCTAACCGCTAACGCCCCCCCTCCCTTAACCAAAAGAGCGATCGGCTCCTGCTGAAACGGTATCGGCAACTCTGGCAAAATCTGAGCCTGGGTTAAGGACTTTTTCAATCGCACCTGCAACGCTCCCTGCTCAGCCTTGGGTAGTTGTTTGCAGGCACGACTCAGCAGGTTTAAGAAAACCTCGGCTTCCAAATCCTCCACAGACATTGAAGCTTTGTAGGGCAGCTTAAGATAGCGGCAAACCTGCACTAGCACCTGCCTGTAGGTTAACCCATGGGTGCGCCGACTCAAAACCGTCAGACCATCAGCAGCTAAAAAGCAAAACCGCGCCTCGATCGCATCAAGCCATGCTTCCCGCTCCAGGCTTTGCACATCTAGTGGGTCAGGAGTACTGACATAATCCAAAGGATTAAATTTGCGTCGAAACAAAATCTCTGTGAGGTCACGCAATTCATCATCAGTCGCCAACTCCAGCACTGACCTTATTTCGTTCACTGCAAACCTCCACTAGATGAGGGGATATTTTCATGCCCTATTCTACAAAATGCTTGTCTTTCCCAACCAAAAGATAGTTTACCCTGGCCAACAGGCTCTCGGCATAAGCCCACTTTAGGATATTTAGACACGGGGGAAATGTGGGGATTCAATCCTAGCAAGGGATCTTGTCCCTATGCGCCATCTTGGCTTGAGGCTGTCATTCTATGACTGCCAGCTTCAGGCTCAATTGATTGAGAGAGGAGTGAAGTTCAGCCCTCCTTTTTTCAAAAGCCTACACTAGATCTTAAGATCTTAGGGGTGTTACCGTCATATCTCCTAAACGGTCATCAAGTTTGAGTCATCGCGACGGTGATCACAAACGGCTACTCGAGTTTTCTGTAGACTATCCTTTCTTAGAGACTTTATGCCAAATCAGGCTAGAGCAGATGACCGATGTATGCTGTCTACCATTGCTATGCAAACCTTAGAGAAAACTCACCCCAAGCTGACGGAACTCAAAAAACGTCTGGCTGAAATTGATGATATTAATTGTGCGGCCTCCTTGCTGTATTGGGATCAGGCTACCTACATGCCCCTTGGTGGAGCCACAGCCAGAGGGCGGCAATTGGCAACCCTGCGACAATTAGCCCATGCCAAACTAACCGATGGGGCGATCGCCCAATTGCTCGAAGACCTGTCAACCGACGCGGCAGATTTACCCTACGATTCTGACACGGCTGCCCTGCTTCGAATTACCCGGCGCCAGGTAGAGCGGGCGACAAAGGTGCCAAATTCATTTATGGCAGAGCTATCAAAGCACCGTGCCGAGACTTACCAGGTTTGGGCAAAGGCGCGGGAGAGTAATTCCTTTGCCCTAGTGCAGCCCTACCTAGAAAAGACCCTGGAACTCAGCCGCGAGTGGGCCAATTTTTTTCCGGGGTATGACCACATTGCAGATCCCCTGATCGACGCCTCCGACCATGGCATGAAAGCCGCCACCATTCAGGCGATTTTTGCTGAATTGCGATCCCAACTTGTGCCAGTCGTGCAGGCGATTACTGAGCAACCTCCGATCGCCGATCACTGCCTCAAGCAGTTTTTTCCAGAGGCGGATCAACTTGCTTTTAGCCTGAAGCTGATTCAGCAGATGGGGTTTAGCCTAGATCGGGGACGGCAAGATAAAACCCTGCATCCGTTTATGACCAATTTCTCGATTAATGATGTGCGAATTACGACGCGGGTGCAGGAACAGAATTTCAGCGAATGCCTGTTTAGCACCCTACATGAAATGGGTCATGCCTTTTACGAGCTAGGTAATGCGCCAGCACTTGAAAATACCCCTCTAGCCGGTGGCATTTCCTCTGGGGTTCATGAAAGTCAATCCCGTCTTTGGGAAAATATGGTAGGGCGATCGCGACCTTTTTGGCGCTATGCCTATCCCCAACTTCAGGCAGCTTTTCCGGCTCAGCTTCAATCTGTACCACTAGAAACCTTCTACCGGGCGATCAATAAAGTATCACCCTCGTTGATTCGCACCGACGCTGATGAGGTTACCTACAACCTCCATGTCATGATTCGCTTTGATCTAGAACTAGCCCTGCTCGAAGGCTCCCTGTCGATACGTGAGCTGCCCGATGCCTGGAATGAACGCTACCGTTCTGACCTGGGTCTCGTACCCGACAGCGATAGCAACGGGGTATTGCAGGATGTGCACTGGTATAGCGGGTGTATTGGAGGCGCTTTCCAGGGCTATACCCTGGGTAACTTGATGAGTGCTCAGTTCTTTGAAGCAGCCCTCAAAGCCCACCCTAACATTCCACAGCAGTTAGAGCAGGGCGATTTTGAGAGCTTATCCCACTGGTTGCAAACCAATCTTTATCAGCATGGCCGCAAATTTACCGCTGAGGAAATCATGGTGCGGGTGACCGGGCAACCCCTCGGCACTAAACCTCTAATGCGCTATATCCACAAAAAATTTGGTGAACTCTATGACTTACCCTTAACGGCGATCGCCGCCTAAGTAGCGAGTCCTAATGATCCTTAAAAAGAGAAGACTGGGGGCATTGCCCCCACCGAGGGCTTCATTTCTGCACATTGTCCTAAATCAGTTAATAGGTGCGACCATCTTTGTGCGTGAAAGCCCATTCACCATTTGGCAACTGGGTTGACTTGAAATCATCATTTGGATATTCGACCTCATCTCCCTCCGTGCAATCACCAACCTCAAGATAGGTGACGGTTTCTTCAGATCGATTAATCAGTTGATGGGCGATGCCTGTGCCTGCCTTAAAACCATAACAGTCACCGGGCTGCCAAACGAATTCTGCTTCCCCTAATACCAACGTTGGGCTACCTTCCAATATTAGGATAAATTCTTCCTGTTTTGAGTGGCTGTGAGCAAGAGCAGAAACGGCACCAGGTGAAAGATGGGTCAAATTAACTCCAAAATAAGTCAACCCAAAACACTCACCCAATTTTCGCTTTCGTCGGCCCTGCAACAGAGACGCATAGGGTTCTGGATATATCGTCTTACCGAGCGGTGCTGAAATCGATTCCGATGAAATGGGGAATGGCTTCACAACTCATCCTTCCTCGCCATGTTAACAGCGTAGCAAACGCTAGCTTGCTTCACCTTGCCAGCACCGTCAAACCATAGCACCTCAGCCACCGTGCCTCCATGCCCTCGGTAATAGAGCGTGAGACAATCTACACCCGTCATAACTTCTTTCAGGTCAAAATGCAGCTCAGGGATGCGCGCGAGGCTCTGCTGCCAGTAAGCTCTCACATCCGTCTTCCCCCGTAAAACACCGCTAGGCTCTCCAGCAATGGATGAAATCAAAGGAGACGTTAGCTCGAAGTCATCTGCGTAGTGGCTCAGGACAGCATCGATGTCATGCTGATTCCAGCTCTCGACCCAACTGCGGGCAAAGCTTAAGGCAAAATCTGCGTTAAGGATCGGCATGGGGGCAAAATAGGTCATATAGGTTGACGTACTCAAATTAGCTGAACATCGATTAATATGTCAATATGACTGACCTAAATAGTCCGCCAAGCGATCGAGAAAAAGAACTGAACGAGGCTCTGGAAGCAATGTACTTTGCTTTTTGCGCAGTTGTTGCAAAGCCAGATGCTATTCTTGCCGAGCGTGGTCTATCGCGTGTCCATCATCGGATTCTCTATTTTATTGGTCGCAAGCCAGGATTAAGCGTGAACGAATTACTGGCGACTCTTGGAATTAGTAAACAGGCTTTGAACAGTCCATTACGGCAACTGACCCAATTGGGGCTAGTTGAGTCTCGTGTTGACACTACTGATCGCCGGATCAAACGCCTAACCCTTACATCGTCAGGCGCATGTTTAGAGCGTCAGCTATCTGGCGATCAACGACAACGGTTTGCACGGGTGTTTGAAGCAGTTGGGCCAGAAGGGGAGATTGCATGGCGTAGGGTGATGAACCTACTCGCAGAGGATGTATTCGCCGGGGAATAAACTCAGCCGCTTAACCACCCTTCGCCTGATCAGTAGCTCGGCGCAATTCTATTGAAGCTGATTTCAGGGGGGGAGGGGGTGGTTCCTCCTGCCTAGGGGACGCGCATTACCCATGCCTCCCTGCTAACAGTTAATTAGGATTACCTACCGACTCACCTATTTGCAAGAGTTTGTGATTTTGAGAATCATCCTCAGCCTTCTCAGCGTATCCTGGAAAAGTCGCGTTTAGATCGTTACAAAATGGATTGGTTAACGGAACCGCTGGCGTATGAGTTTATGCGAAATGCGATCGCGGTGGGTGCGCTAGTCGGCATTCTTTGCCCGGTGGTTGGCAGCTACTTAATTGTTCAGCGGATGGCGCTTTTAGGCGACGTGATCGCCCACTGTGTATTGCCGGGGCTATCCATTTCCTTTTTTCTGGGAATTGATATTTTAATCGGGGCCTTCACTTCTGGAATTTTTGGCTCTGTCTTGATTGCGTGGATTCGATCCCAATCGCGCATCAAGGCTGATGCCGCCATGGCACTGATTTTTTCCAGTTTCTTTTCTGTCGGCGTCATCCTGATCACCTTACTCAGAAATACGTTGGATCTGGATAGTTTTCTATTTGGCGATATTCTTGGGGTCTCATCCCAGGATATTCAACGTACGCTGGTGATTGCGGTACTGATTTTAGGGCTGGTGCGCCTGCTATATAAAGAGCTTTTGTTTTATACCTTTGATCAGGTAGGGGCACAGGCAATCGGATTGCCAATCCAAACCATCTACTATGGCTTTATGGCTGCGGTTACGCTCACGATTATTGCCAGTATGCAAGCAGTCGGTGTGATTCTGGTGATTTCTTTACTGGTGGGGCCAGCCTTGACAGCCTATCTGTTGACCAAAGAATTGCATCAGATGATGCTGATGGGGATGGTAATCGGGGTGTTTTCCAGTGTTTCAGGAATCTATCTCAGCTACTACTACAATCTGCCATCTGGCCCGGCGATTGTCTTGGTTTCTTCAGCCCTATTTTTACTCGTACTGCTGTTTAGCCCCAGCCAAGGAATTATCCCCAGACGCTATCGTCGCAAAAAGAGCTGAGGGAGCGGCCTGTTGCGATTCCTGCAAAGCTAGTGGCTATCTCTGGCAGCCTGCTGGTGAGTTTCTAGGGTAGCAGAGGTACGAGTCAAGGTGTAGGTATAAAAGCCTTTGCCTGAGATAAATTTGCCCAAGATAAAAGAGCTGGCGCGATGAAAGCCTCTATAAACAACATTGCGACAGGCCATCAAAAAGCCAAATCAGCTTGAATCGCTAAGCACTGGGTTTTATCCTCAGCACGATTGCCTTTAAAGGGTGCAGCCGCTGCCGAGGCTACTCCAACCGTACTGTAGAAAACCGCGATCGCTACCATCAAGCCCACGAGGCATTTGCAGCGTTGCCAAAGGAATAGGAGTCTCTGCATAGACCCATCTTCTTGGCGAGGCATCGTGACGAAATCTATCTCTAGAAAGATTAGAGAAAGATTAGAGTCAAACTCCCAACAAAAGGTGTAGTGGTATCGATCTTTTTTAGATTTTTTAGAAAATGTTTACTGAAGACCAGAGAACAAATGACAGCGATATGAAAGGATTGGTTTTCTGGCCAGAAAACCAATTGATAACTTCTGGATGACACGAATAAGAATTTAAAATTCTATACTAAAGAAGAGATTCTAAAAGTGGATTGGTGAAAACAGATGACTCCAAATCCAGCGATTATGCAAGCAGTTGAGCACCTTGGCTATCGCGTCACGCCAGGAGATATCGCTGCCCAAGTAGGTATGGATATCAAATTTGCAGAGCAGGGGCTTTTAGCACTTGCATCCGATGCCGGTGGGCATTTGCAAGTGTCTGAAACGGGAGAAATTGCTTATCTCTTTCCCCAAAATTTTCGTGGAATTTTGCGCAATAAGTTTCTCCGCCTGCGTTTACAAGACTGGGGTCGTAAGATCTGGAATGTGCTCTTTTATCTCATCCGGATTTCCTTTGCAATTCTCTTAATTGCCTCAATCGTTCTGATTGTGGTAACGATCGCCCTCCTTTTGATCGCCCTGAGTTCTAGCAGTAGTGACGACAATCGACGCAGCGATTCACGGGGTAGCGCAATTGTGATTCCCAGGCTTTGGTTGCCCTACGACTGGTATGAAGTCTTTTCGCCTGGTTATCGTCAGCACCAGCGCCCGTCCAAAAGCCAGCATGATCGCGCTGCCTCAAAGACAGAGAGTCATCAAATGAACTTTTTTGAGGCGGTTTTCTCCTTTCTGTTTGGGGATGGTAACCCCAACGCCGATCTAGAAGATCGCCGTTGGCAGGCGATCGCTACCGTTATTCGGAATCATCGGGGCGCGATCGTGGCGGAACAAGTCACCCCCTACCTGGACGACATCGACCAAGGAGACCGTGAGGAATTTGAAGCCTACATGCTGCCCGTCCTCACACGCTTTAATGGCAGACCCGAAGTCAGTCCCGAAGGGCACTTGGTTTATCATTTTCCAGAATTACAGGTGACGGCTGCCGAGAATCGACCCCAACCGGTAGCCGCGTATCTGAAAGAGTCCCTATGGCAATTTAGTCAGGCGACTTCTGGGCAGATAATGTTGGCGGCTGGGCTGGGTTTGGTCAACTTGGTGGGGGCGATCTGGCTGGGGATTCTACTGGCTGATGGGGCGATCGCGGCTCAAATAGGTGGTCTAGTTGCCTTTGTGAGTGGCATCTACGGCGTACTATTGGCCTATGGCATTGGCTTTCTGGCAGTTCCCTTAATCCGCTACAGTTGGCTAAAGTTACGAAATGCCAGAGTGTCTGCTCGCAATCTCGCCCGTCAGGAAAGGGCCGAAGCCTTTAACCAAGGTGGGGAAGCATTGCAGCAAAAGCTGGCCTATGCCCGTCAATTTGCCCTAGAAGTTGTCGTTGATCGAGAAAGTATTGCCTACACCACCGAGACCGATCTGGCTGAGCAGGAGTATCTCAATGCTAACCGGGTTGATGCAGAATGGCAGCAACGATTAGAACGCTAAGAAAAAACTCAAATCCGGAAAACGTAATCAAGAATTGCCTCAGTTACATTGCTGGAGTTGAAATAGCATCTTACAAGTCAGTGCAAAATCCGCTGTAGCTTTGGCCAGAGAGCTTAGGCCAGAACCAAGTGCTCAACCGCCCATGTTGGGTAGGCTTTTTGATTCCCTATTGAAATGAGCAATCCAGCGACAGCTATATGGCTGCTATTGCCAGGTTACTGAGTTCACCAGGGGGTTAGAGACCCTGCACTTCATTATCAATCAAGCGGCTATCGCTATCCTGATTCACTCACTTAGGTGCATGTCACTTTTGCCCTCGCCCTTTTCTGGTATGCCCGGATTGCTCTAATCCCGCTCCTAATTTGGAGTGGGACTTTGAGTTGGCTCGGCTCTCCTTCTCCCAGGTTGGGAGAAGGGCTGGGGGATGAGGGCCTGCAACGGTGAAATGCTCTCACTCACTCCTTTGATTGTCGTTTTCCATTGACGATTTTGGTCGTTAGCTTGGATGCGACAAACCTGCTGTAATTAGGTGAAAAGATTCTCACTAAACTTGTATCGAGACTCGCCTTAGATGATCGTGAGGTACTCTAGGCTCACTTCTCCTTTAACTCAAACTCATCGAGATCAAAAACGGCTCGGCGTTTGGCGTGTATACTTTTCATATGCTTTTTCACTGTATTCAGGGTGATATAGAGCTTATCGGCAATTTGCTGATAAGTATGGTTAGCCCGATAAAGTAGCCATACCTCAACCTCGCGGGCCGTAAACTTACATTGCTGCGCCTCAGATAGGGCTTTCTCCTTGAGCGATCGCTCAGACTCTAAAAACAGCAGCAGTCGATAGGGGTGATCACAGTCTGCAAGCTGTAGCCAGCGCCCCTGTACGTGTAGAATCGTTGACAGATCTACAATCAATCGCGACTCAATCCGCCAATCACTTTCGGGAAATAGCGATTGGTTCTCAACCAAGGCCTGAGCAACACACCAAACCTCCACAGGCAAAGGGTCTGCTTGATCTCTATGTTGATTGAGGCGTCCTAAAATTTTCTGGGCACCCGCATCGATATAGACAATGGTGTGGTTTTCAGTCAAAACAAGTGCACCAGAAACGTTCGCCTCAAGCAAGAGTAACGTTTGCAAATCATAAATAGCTTTGTCTGGTAAGGAAATGTGGGGTTGTAAAGAATTGAATTTTTGTTGCGGCTTACGGCTGCAATAGTCCATTCCGGGGGCCTGGATGAACATAATCATTTCTCCAAAAATGCTTTCACATGGGGTTGTGATTCAGCCCAGCGCGCGGCTTAGTAAAGTCTCAATCGCTTCAGGAAGGCAGCTTTGGATCAGGCTGCCCTTTCAGGTGCCTGGCCAGATCCATCAGATCGGTACCGTTGGTTTACCGGATTTTGCAACGGTATGATTCTGTGTAATTGGCTAAACCACTCATAGATCTGAAGGCTAAACCCATCAACATCACCGAGTCACAAACCCCAGATTAAATTTGTCAAAAGGTGGAATTGGCTGAAAATTAACAACTTGTCCTTCAAAGTAGGTTCAGATTACACATTTAACGCATGGTTTCATTGAGTCTTGATTATTAGCCACCTCTGATAGGGGAACCTTCATAGGAGTAAAAACTTGTTCCGGAAGATCTCACCCAAAAGTCTGATTTCGACATTGCTATTGAAAAAGTTAGGTTCTAGTAACAACCTGTTGATAGAGTTGCCCGCAATTGAGGGAATGGGCAACCCTGACTAGGCGACTAAGGCATCCGTCTGTTGGCCCTCACCCCTACTCCTCTCTAAAAGCAGGTAGGAGAGGGGCTTCGATCTTCCCTTCTGCCTCTATGAGAGCAGGGGCTAGGGCAGAGCATCTAGATACATCCAATAGATAAAAAGAAGTGGTTCCCCTTCTCCCATCAAGGGAGAAGGGGCTAGGGGATGAGGGTGGCTTAGATGAGTCTAGAAATTTCCGCCTTGCTGCGCTGCTGCAGCGCAGAGCCGATTCACAAGCCTAAACAGCACCAACCTCATTACTTGATCGCATTCCTGATTCGCAGAGGAGGCCTTAAAAGCCGATTCTCTGGTAGCCCTGATGACTCAAGTCGCGGCCAAACAGTGCGGCTAGACAGACAAAACCCACTGCCACAGCCTATGGTAGGTTCCGGTTGGGTTTAAGTCCACTGGTGTTAACTTGATGCATGTCAGTGTGGTTTTAACCACTGGACACGGTTCAAACACACCCTGAGGAATCGTGTCCCATCCCCCCACCCAAGTTGTTCCAAGTCTTCGGCTGATTTTACTGCTCCGCGTTAGCAATGCGGCTGATTTCAAGGGTAGACTAAGGGTCAAAGAATTCTTACCGCCTTAAGCGTATACGGACAAAGAATGGGACAGATACCCGACTGAACGCCTGGTGTTGCGGGGCTACTGCTAGCCAAAACCGCAAATTGTTCAACAGGCTCACCCTACGTCCAAAATCTAAAATCGTACAAGTACCCATGCCGCTGATTATTCGTCGCCTAACGCCCTTCTTTCGCTGGCTCATTTTGGGGGGAACTCTATTTTTTTTAGCCAAGGTGTTGAAAGACCATTGGCAAGAAGTTGCTGCGATTAGAGTAACGGCAGCCGGTTGGGCCTATCTCGAGATCGCCCTGGGGCTGACCCTATTTGCCCACATTTCCGGTGGATGGGTCTGGAGTCGCACCCTGTACGAGTTAAAGCAGCCGGTAAACTCGATCTGGGTGATGCAAGCTTACCTTAAAACCAATATCGCCAAGTATTTACCAGGAAATGTCTGGCACTATTACGGGCGGGTGAATGCGGCTAAGAAGGCAGGCGCATCCCTCAAGGTAGCGGCTCTGAGTGTGCTACTAGAACCCCTGCTGATGCTGGCGGCGGCTCTGTTGGTGACATTGCTATGCAGTCAACAAATTTTGGCTCAATATGGCGCGATCGCCTTGGTATGGCAGACCAGTACCCTATTTTTCATTTTGGCAGCAGTGCATCCCCGCTGTTTGAACCCCCTCTTGCAATTTGCTAGCAAACTCAAACAAAGGGGAGAAGAAGCCCCAACTCCTGACCAGATTATTGATCACTATCCACTGGTGCCTTTACTAGGAGAGTTAGGTTTTGTTTTACTGCGGGCCAGCGGCTTTCTAGCAACCTTTTTAGCGATTAGCGCGATCGCCCCCGCAGATATCCCCCTGTTGATCAGCGTCTTTAGCCTAGCCTGGTTACTGGGTCTGGTTGTACCCGGTGCACCTGGCGGAGTTGGAGTGTTTGAGGCAACGGCGATCGCCCTGCTAGGTAAGCAGTACTCCCCGGCAATTTTGCTGAGCGTCGTAGCCCTTTATCGCTTAGTGAGTGTGCTAGCCGAAATCGCAGGGGCAGGACTAGCCTGGTTGGATGAGCAAGGATAATCGACCAAATCCTTTTTTGGGGCTACTCAAAACTGTTGCGGCAGCCCCCTACAATAAAAGAAAGTACGATAAAGCACGATGACTTTTCCAAGCCAGCAGGGAAACATTGCCAGCGCAACTAAATTTACCCCCCATCAGATTGTTTACCTTGAGGTATCTGGCGATCGCCTCTATGCAGAAGTGGTTCAAATGGCAGAAAAGCGACAAACTTGTTGGGTTCGACCTATACTTTTAGTCTTGGCCTATCAAGAAAATGTATTCGCTGAGACAACATCCCAATGGCAAGACTTACGCCACTGTTCCGATCTGCTTTGTCCCGCCCAGCTTTTGCAACTGGCCCTTGATACAGAAATCATTCCATTCTTAGGGCAATTGCAGCCAGCGCATAGCCATCTCCAGGGCAATCCGGCAGGGCAGCAAAAGCTGCATCAGTTTATAGGAAAGTTATGGCAAGCACACTCATCCACCTTCTAGATGACAGCATCGGCTACCTAACAGGAAACTACGCAGGAATTACGCCCCCTTTTGATATTGTTGAGTAACAGTATGAATCCAGCAAAGACAGGAACAGCACAGAATTTAAAGTAGTGAGCAAGACATTTACATTTAAATTTTTTCAAGCTTAATAGAGTGCTTGACCATCAGTAAATGAATATCTATATTCAATACAAATTAAATTCTATTTGTCTTTTCGATGATTTTTCTTGCAAGATTTATACCCTGGGAATCACAGATCAACAGAGAAAAACCGCCTCGAGCTGGCAAATATTTGCTGAAAAGCTTTTGAAAGCACCTAATTATTCTCTATCTTTTAAGAAATAAAACTATCAGCACGTCTGAGATGGTTTGTTGCCAGCTTTAGTGGTGATCCGTCACTCGGGAGTAAAGGCTAAGAGAGTAAGAACTTTCTCATGGAAACTTCACATTGGTATCATCTGGCTTGAGTAATGTTTTCTACAGCGGGTGCTCATAGTAGCTTATGCATCTATTTGAACAGTATAAGCTGCATACTTTGATTTTTCTTGGAGGCATTACTCGTAGACAACCTGTTGTGATGCTAGGTACTGAGGGGGTGCCTATGAGGGAGCAGGCGAACCGGATAGAGGCTCCTCTTCTGCTTTGAGAGAAGGGTGAGGGCAGACAGACTGATGCCTTAGTCTATTAGTACCAAGCTCTTCATCAGAGGAACTGACCTGTCTTGTGCTGCTTTATGCTTCTGCCTATCAGCTGAATGGCCTTATAGTACTTTTCTTTTATCGATCTAGCAGTCAGTGATTTTAACATTTTTTCATATTCTCCCCTTTGAGAGATGTTATGTGTTTCAAGTTACTTTCTGAGATAGCTCTGTTCAGTATAGAGCAGGCTAGGGGTTATAAAAGTCATTGAAGTATACTTGCTAGGCCAAGGCGGCGATCGCCAAGCTAGCACCATACAGCTAAATTTGGTGGGTTTTATTAGTTGAGTAATGCATCCAGTATCAATGGATCTGTAAACATCGATGCAAGCTAGAGCTAGCTCCCAACCATTCGTCTGGGATGCATTTATACCTAGTCGATTGATTCACCAAAACGACAAAGGTCACGTGATTGCGGATCTTACCTCGTTGTCTCTACACACTTGCAAGGTGCAGCGCATCGGCATAGGCCTGCTTTGCAGGCTAGTGCAACTTTGACCAGATTAGAAAGGTTAAACCACCTATGAATGGACTGATGAATGGATCGAACACTTCTTATTCTTGCCCGGAAGAGATTCTAATTGTTGATGATCTCCCAGAAAATTTGAAAATTCTTGCGGCTCTATTACGTCGGGAAGGATATGGTGTACGCTGTGCAACGAGCGGGGCAATGGCCTTGAGATCGGCGCAGTTGTTTCCTCCTCGTTTGATTTTGCTAGATATTATGATGCCAGAGATGGATGGCTACGAGGTTTGCCGTCAACTAAAGGGTAACCCGGCGACAGCCAAGGTTCCCGTCATTTTTGTCAGCGCCTTAGATACTGCATCACAAAATGAGAGAGTTTCTGCAATAGGCGGTATAGGTTATATTACAAAGCCTTACCAACTTCAAGACTTGCTTATCAAAGTGCAGAGGACGTTGACTCAAGCTGTTCAGTGCAGGGCATAGAGCCAACTTTTTATTGCCTTGGGTGTATTCTCATTATTATCTTAGTTATGTCTATCTCGCTATTTCGCTCTATTGCCAATCAATATCAAAATCTTCGGCAAATCAATTCTGTCTCAATGATGAATGTGATCAGTCATCAAATTGAAGATCAGGTTGTGCAGCGTCATCTGGCCGTTGATTTCTATGCCGGCTTTCAAAAATTCTCAAATTTCCCCGATCAACTACGCCGCTACAGTCGCTTGGGGGGAGTTTGCCGCAGAGTTTATGTGTTTGGCACTGCCGATTACCGACCAGAACGGTTGCCAGGGGTAGAGTTTGTAGAGATTTCTCCAACTTCTCCTTTGACACGTGAATGGTTTCTGTTAGTCGATACGCCAAATTTTTGGACAACTCTGGTGGCTCAAGAAGTAGAAGGGCAAGATGCGATTACGGGGGGACGCTGCTTTGATGGGCTATGGTCTTTTGATGAGACTGTCGTTGACCGGATCTCATTGTTGGTTTCTCAGGTGATGGAAACGAGCTACGAACCGGTGCAAGTGCGGAAGCACAGTCAGCAAAACATCCATATCAGTGAAATTCACCGGCGGCTACTGGGGATGCACGAACAGTGTGAGTTAACGAGTCAGCGTCGCTGGGCACAATTGCGGACTTTGCAGAGTGTTTCAGAATTGACCAGTCGTAATCCACTCGAGCTGTTGCAGGGAGTGGCTCGAATTCTACATACCATTTTTGGTGCAGAGGGAGTTGTAATTGCTCTAAGGGTTGCAGACGACCAGTTGAAAATACTTGTTGTTGAAGGAAACGCTATTGGTCAGGGTTGGAAGTTGCCACTTTCCCATGGTTTAAGTGGAAAAGCGCTGCACCAGAAACGGGCAGTACAAATTCTGGATGCGACCCGACGACAGGTGGGTGAACCCCTACTACCTGCGGCGAAGGCTTTGATTGCCGTACCAATTATGCATCGCTGGGTGCATGGGGCTATTACCATTGGGCATTTGCAGCCCGGTCGTTGGAGCGAGGAAGAAGCTCAGGCACTCATGACCTTAGGCAGAAGCGTTGCGGTTCACTTGGAACTGTTTCTCAGCCGAAATGCTACGATGAAGAAAAGTTCTGGTTCTAGTAGTGTACCGATTAGCGGCATTCGCTGCTAACCCTTGGAAATGGGCGATCGTTTCGAGGCATTGGCTCTCAGACGATGGCTATCTCCAGTTGGGCTAGCCGTAGCCACCTCACTAAGGGCGGGGTTCAGGGGGAGAGCCTTCGACCAGGGGTAGTGCCCCTAGCCTCGCTTACCCCAATGTACTAAGAGGTTTAGATCAACTAAGATATTATCCTAGAACAGAATCACAAGACACCAAGAGTGGGTGCACGTCACTTTTGCCCTCCCCCTTTTCTGGTATGCCCGGATTGCTTTCATCCCGCTCCTAATTTGGGAGTGGGACTTTGAGATCGCTCGGCCCCCCTTCTCCCAAATTGGGAGAAGGGGCGGGGGGATGAGGGTCTGTAAAGGTGACATGCTCTCCCAAGAGTTTACTTTGTGTCTGTGTAGCGCGTTTTGCAGGTGATTACATTCTCGCTTCTAAGCAACTTGGAGATAGTGATAACTGAGTGATTCATTACTCAGCTTTGTTTAATTGGTATTCGCTTTAAGCTTTATCCAGGTTCAGGCTAAGCGGTTTAGTTAGAAGTAAATAAACGCTTTCATACCGGACTTTGGTTTAGACTCAAGTTAGAGGTAGCATCCAGGTTCGGAGAGCGGTAAACGATGACTTTGACTAAAGGGCAAACCCCTTCTGCAACATCTATGCCAGTACCGTCTCTTGAGGTTCAGTCCTTTACATCTATTCGACGAGGTTGGCAGTACCTCTGGGGAGAAGCGCGCACTCGCGTGTTGTTATGGTATGTACTGATTTTGGGGTTGGTGTTTCTGGCCGGTGTTCCCGCCTTTCGGTACCTGCTGTTTCAACGAATTGATGAACGTGTGCGCCGGGATATGGCTACAGAGATAGAAATCTTTCGAGATTTGCTAACCTCCAATGAGCCATTTCTGTAATCACTAGAGGATTCGGAAACAGAGGGTTTAGAGCGCTTGCAAGAAGACCTCCGGGCAATTAAGACACTGGTTCCACTCAGTTCTAGAGAGAGCTTAGAAATCTTTTTTAGAAAGTACTTACTCCACCGCATCCCTAAAGATGACACCTTTTTAATCACGTTTATTGATGGCCAGTTCTTTAAATCTAGTCCCAGGGCGCGGCCTCAACCCCTTCATCGCGAGAGTCTGTTGATGCAGCAGTGGGCCAAACAAACCCAGTCTCGTGCGGGAGAAGTGGAGGTTAACATCCCTGAGATTGGTAAGGTGATTTATCGAGTTGAGCCGGTGTCGGTCAATGGCAGGCCACGCGGAGTGTTTGTCATTGCCCACGCTACGGCTGGTGAACGCGCAGAGGTGTTAGATGCCTTAAGTGTGATTTTAGAAGTGTCTTTCGTTTTGTTTTTGATTTCTTTGGTGCTAGCTTGGTTTGCAGCGGGGCGGGTGCTGGCACCCCTGAGAACGGTAACAATGACGGCTCAAACAATCAGCGAAACGGATCTCTCGCGGCGTTTGCCTGTGCAAGGTAAAGGGGAACTATCAGAACTAGCAGCAACGTTTAACGGCATGATGGATCGGTTGGAAACAGCTTTTAGCACCCAGCGAGAGTTTATTAACGATGCGGGCCATGAGTTAAGAACCCCGATTACGATTATTCGAGGACATTTGGAACTGATGGAGGACGATCCAGAAGAACAACAAGAAACGTTAGCGCTGGTCAATAGTGAGCTAGAGCGAATGAGTCGGTTAGTGGATGACATGATTTTGCTAGCAAAGGCCGAACGCAGTGATTTTTTACGTCTCGCTTTGGTTGATGCTGCTGCGCTGACAACCGATCTGTTTAATAAAGCGATGGCTCTGGCCGATCGTGACTGGCAGTTGGATGAAGTGGCTCAGGGCTGGATTGTGGTAGACCGCGAGCGGATTACAGAGGCAGTTATGAATCTGGCACAAAACGCTACCCAGCATACTAAACCACAAAACGCTACCCAGCATACTAAACCAGAGGATACAATCTCGATCGGATCTACTATTGCTAAGGGTAAGGTTCGTTTTTGGGTGCGGGATACGGGAGAGGGGATTCCGCTACCGGATCAAAAGCGGATCTTTGAGCGGTTTGCTCGGGCTGCTAATAGTCGTCGCCGCTCTGAAGGGGCTGGCTTGGGCTTGTCGATTGTCAAGGCGATCGCTGAGGCTCACCATGGGCAGGTACTTCTCCGCAGCAAGCTTGGTGTTGGCTCCATGTTTACCCTGGTTTTACCATTGGATGTGATGTAGGATACGCTGCCAATGTCTCATATCCTGATTGCTGAAGATGAACCCCGCATTGCTGCTTTTATTGAAAAGGGGCTGCGTTCTAACGGCTTTACCACAACTGTTTCTGGTAATGGCCTGGAGACCTTAAGTTTGGTTCAAGGAAAGCCATTTGACTTGCTTATTTTAGACCTGGGTTTACCTGCAAAGGATGGCTTAGAAGTACTGGAAGAACTGCGAGGACAAGGTCAAACCTTGCCGGTTATCATCCTCACGGCAAGAGATGGTATTCACGATAAGGTAACAGGCCTAGAGGGTGGTGCCGATGATTATGTGACTAAGCCATTTCGCTTTGAAGAGCTATTAGCACGGATAAGAGTGCGCTTGCGTAACCTATCCACCGTTAAGGGCAAAGATCAAGACATTTTGCAGTCAGGAGATGTTTTACTCAACTTGCGTACGCGTCAGGCGATTGTCAGGGGGAATGTGGTTGAGTTGCCTGTGCGGGAATTTGCCATGGCTGAAGTGTTTTTCCGACATCCCGGGCAAGTGCTGAGTCGAGAGCAGCTGCTCGATAGAGTTTGGGGCTACAACTATGATCCTGGCTCCAATGTTGTCGATGTTTATGTTGGCTATCTCCGCAAAAAGCTTGGCAGTCAGTTGATTGAAACCGTACGCGGGATGGGTTATCGGCTCAAAACTTAATAAATTTCTCATCTTTTTCTTATAGGTTGTTTATTTGGGTGATTTACTATAGAGGGGAGTTTAGTAGGTGCCTGTTCATTGTGGTAGCACAGCCCATTTTATAACGCCAACTTTATCTGGACATGACTCAGATTCTGATTGTGGAAGACGAAGCTCGTCTGGCAGCCTTTATTGATAAGGGTTTGAGGAAGCATGGGTTTGACACGGCGATCGCTGAGGATGGTGAGCAAGCTCTGCAAATGGCTGACCAGCCTGGCTTTGACTTGTTGTTGCTTGATTTGGGTCTGCCCTTGATCGATGGCTGGACGGTCTTGAAAGAGTTGCGTAGCCGGGGTGAGATGAAGCCAATTATTGTGGTGACCGCGCGAACTGAAGACTATGAGAAGGAATTTGTAATGCGGAATGGGGCTACGGATTATGTATCCAAGCCCTTTCGGTTTAGTGATTTGCTCGAACGGATACAGACTCATCTCGCCGCCCAATGAAGCAGCGTTCCCATTATTTGAGTCAGATTTCTGCCGATGTCGCTGGTCAAGGCATTCTCAACACCCCTGATCAGAGGTTTGTAGCCTCAAGAACCGGTTGGTTAGGGCGACTGAAAGTTGGACAAAAGATTTCTTTAGGGTACGCCCTAGTTTTGGGTGTTGCCGTTATTGGTACAGCTATTGGCTTTACAGTGGCTGACCATTATCAAAAAGAAGCCCAAGAAAAAGAAGAGGATGCGATTGAGGAACTGTATCAGGTTTACCGGCTCAAGAGTGCGGTTTTTCGAGTGCGCACGAAGCAGCACAAGTTGATTTTATACATGGATCAGCCCAAAATTTGGCAGGAGAAGTACCAAAAATTTCTTAGCCAGATCGCTCAAGCGCAACAGACTTGGGTAGATTTTAGGGCAACCTTTCGTAATCCGGCTCGACGCTTAAAAGATACTCCAGAGGAGAAGCGCGCCTATGAACGGATTATGCGCACAAAGAGTGGTTTTGATAATTATTTAGAGCAGTCTGAGATACTGTTTCGAGCTAGCGACCCCAGTCATCTTTCCCCAGAATCAGTTGCCTCAGCTCAGGCGAAGTCGTTTAACTTTATGCATAACTCTAGAGTATTTACCTTAGATGAGTTTTTAACAGATATTGCTCATTTGGTAGAGGTAACGGCCGTTGAATATAATCAGGCAAAGTTAGACTTAAGAAATGCGGAAAGGCTTCGACTTCAGGTAATTACCGTGAGTATGATATTGTCACTTGTGGTAGCGGCATTGTTAGCACTTTATATGAATCGGGCGATCGCGCGCCCCATTCAAGCTGTAACCCATGTAGCACAACAGGTGACGGAAGAGTCTAACTTTGATCTGCAAGCACCGATTATGACCAACGATGAAATCGGTATTCTCGCCGTTTCATTGAATCGACTGATTCAGGAGGTCCAACAATTGCTGGCAGCGCAACGGGAAGCAAATGATCAATTAGAAGTTTACAGTCAGGTCTTAGAAAAAAAAGTCAAGGAGCGCACTCAAGAACTGAGGGAGAAGAATCAATCCCTTCTGAACGCGCTTGAGGAGCTACACCGTGCCCAAGCCAAACTCGAGCCAGATGAGTCCGAATTAACCTCAGAAACCTGAGGCACTGGCTAAACCGGCAGTTCAATTTTTATCGCAAGGGAATTTTTCAGGGCAATGCGATGGGTTGCCTGTGGCTCTGCGAAATGATGCCTTCAACCCACGTCAGATCACTCTGGTGGCATCATTCAAAGCATCCTGATAGCAGGGTTGAGGCTTTCATGGTTTTGGTGATATGTCGCTTTAGTCAAAAGACTTCGGACAAAACCAAGTGCTCAACCTTCTACCTACGGTGCATGGCTTTGAGCTGAACAATCGGGAGGGCAATGTATCCTACTGGATCGGGCTTTCCAGAAAAATCCCCTGCAAATTTCATCAAAGCACTTAGTAAAGCACTCAGTAGCTGGGTGCAATTAAGTTGAAGATGATGTCAGGGGTAGAACCCCTTGCTTGGAAACGTAGCCCCACTCTTCTCTGCTGACAGTTAGTTAGAACGACTGACTTATGAATATCTGATGAGAGAGTTCTCACACTATCCAAATTTGGGAACTTTTTTTGATTGACTGGTTGCCGCTCTCAATCAAGTATTCAATGGTTTTTGCGTATCTGTGTTTACTTTTTTGTGTGGTTATCACGTTATTGGTTGAGCAGAGATCGATGACTCTTCTCATGGGAAGTCCGTATTTTTACGTCTTAATGAGAGCCTTCTCATAAACTCTTCATGCAGTTGTTGTAGAGAACTGCGAATCTATCAAATGTAGAGCCTAGTCAAAACTAGTTGGTGCGTCAAACCCTAAAGCAATACGGTCGTCTTGAATGAGGTCAGCTTTATGCGAGTCACAGTAATTGGAACGGGATACGTTGGATTAGTGACCGGTGTGTGTTTGGCAAAAATTGGGCACTCGGTTCTGTGTGTTGATAATAATGCTGAGAAGGTTGATGTAATGAAATCGGGGCGATCGCCCATTTTTGAACCCGGTCTCGACACTCTGATGCAAGCTGCAATGCAGGCAGGGCACCTGGATTTCACCACTGATTTAGGGGCGGGTGTCGCTCACGGTGAAATCTTGTTTATTGCTGTCGGTACACCCGCTTTACCCACGGGTGAAAGTGATACACGCTATGTGGAGGCTGTCGCCCGTGGCATTGGCACGCACCTGAATGGGGGGTATAAAGTTATTGTGAATAAGTCTACAGTGCCCATTGGTTCAGGTGATTGGGTACAGCGGATTGTAATGGATGGGGTTGCTGATCGGGGGCAGGATATTACAGAGTTTGATGTGGTCAGCAATCCTGAATTTTTGCGCGAGGGTTCTGCCGTTTACGATACCTTAATCCCGATCGTATCGTCTTGGGCAGTCACAGCCAGCGGGCGATCGCGCTGATGCAACAGCTCTATGCCCCAATTGTCGAGCGTCAGTATGCCGAAGATCCTTCCCTACCCCCTGTGCCAGTAGTGGTGACAGATTTGACTTCGGCAGAGATGATTAAATATGCCGCTAATGCTTTTTTAGCCACTAAAATTAGCTTTATTAATGAAGTCGCGAATATCTGCGATCGCGTCGGTGCAGATGTTACCCAGGTTGCCAACGGTATTGGTTTAGACTCTCGCATTGGGCATAAATTCTTGCAAGCTGGGATTGGCTGGGGCGGCTCTTGTTTTCCCAAGGATGTCTCTGCCCTAGTGCATACAGCAAATGACTATGGTTATGAACCAAAGCTATTGCAGTCTGTTATTGAAACCAATCGCCAACAACGTTTGCTTGTGATTGAAAAGCTGCAACAAGTCTTAAAAGTGCTCAAGGGTAAAACGATTGGGCTATTGGGGTTGACTTTCAAGCCCAATACGGACGATTTGCGAGATGCGCCTTCTCTAGATCTCATTGAGGCACTCCATCATTTGGGGGCTAAGGTGCGCGTCCATGATCCACTGATTCACCAACCCCACGGACAGGCTGCCCTCGAAGTGGTCACCTTTGTTGAAGTTGCGGAACAATTGGCCAATGGTTGTGATGCCCTGGTATTGGTAACAGATTGGCCACAATTTCGTCATCTGAATTACGCCCAGCTTTCCAGTCAGATGGTGACTCCTATTTTCATTGATGGACGCAACTTCCTAGATCCGCTGCTGTTAGCGCAAGCCGGCTTCTACTACATTGGCATTGGCCGCTCTCAGGGAATCAATGCGCGGCTTACCCGTTGCCTTGCACCAGTAATATCCCAAGCGACTTCTGTAGAGACTTCTGAACCAGTTTTAGTCAGTGCTTGATTCTCACTTTGATGCTTGTTCGTTTGCTTATCTCACCGAGAGGATCTTCTTACCATGAGACTGATGGTTTATTCCCATGATGGATTCGGTCTCGGCAATATTCGTCGAATGCTGGCGATTTGTACGCATCTTTTGCATTCAATCCCTGACCTTTCCATTCTGCTGTTGTCTGGTTCGCCCATGTTGCACAGTTTTCGCTTGCCTCAGGGCTTAGACTACATTAAGCTTCCTTGCTTGAATCGAGGTACCTCTGGAGAGCTAGCGGCAAAGTACCTACGGACTGAGACAGAAGAAACGGTGGCGCTGCGATCGCAATTGATGCTATCCGCGATCGCGAGCTTCAAACCAAACGTCTTTCTAGTCGATAAAAAGCCCTATGGGATGCGCAATGAGTTGCAGGTATCGATGGAATATCTTAAAGCAGAATTACCGGATACTCAGCGGGTGCTATTACTGCGCGATATTTTAGATCATCCTGACATCACAATCCAGGAATGGCAAAAGCATGGCTACTATGAAGCGATTGAGACGTTTTATCAGTGCATTCTAGTGGTTGGCAGTGCTGATTTTTTTAACCTATGTGAGGAGTACCAGTTTCCTGAAACAGTTGCTGAAAAAGTTCAATTTTGTGGATATATTCGCAAAGAGCCAGGATACCAAAATCCTGAATTGCTGCGTCAGACTTTGCAACTTCAGCCCGATGAGTCGCTTGTGTTGGTTACCCCCGGTGGCGGTGAGGATGGTTACCACTTAATTGATACCTATCTCTCCAGCTTGGCTGAATTGCCGTCAAACCGGAAGCTGCGGAGCTTAATTATCTGCGGCCCAGAGATGCCCCCAGAGCAGCAGGCTATTTTGAGCAAAAAAGCAGAAGCCTATGCTCATGTGCAGATGGGTGAGTTTACCGATGATTTGATGAGTTATATGGCGGCAGCAGATGCTGTTGTGGCAATGGCAGGCTATAACACGACCTGTGAGATTTTATCCGCAGGGAAGCGGGCAGTCGTCGTCCCTCGAATTAAACCCTCGCAAGAGCAATGGTTGCGGGCTGAACGATTGGCAAAGCGGGGGCTGCTAGCAGCCATTCATCCTAATCAGCTTACACCAGGGCATTTAATGCGAACGCTATTGCAACAGTTGGATGCATCTGGTCAAGCCTTTTCTACCACTGACCTGGATCTGTTTGCATTACCCAGAATTGCGCAATATATTCGTTCAATTTTGGCTCAAAGCGGATATTCGTCTCATCACTGTGCGGCCATGTTGTCCCACCGATTACCGCAATTGAGCGATTCTCATACCTGGATTCACCCTTGTTTACTCCGTACAGCTCAGGCTCGAACTGTTTAAGCGTATTGAGCCAATTCTCAGAATTTTCGTCCTAAGGAAGTTTGTCATGAAACGGTTATTGTTTTACTGCCAACATATTTTAGGCATGGGGCATCTGGTTCGTAGCATGGAGATTGTACGCGGATTGGTTCACGAGTTTCAGATCTGCTTCATCAATGGTGGGGAAATCGTGGAAGGGTTCACAATTCCAGCGGGGGTGGAAGTAGTGAATCTACCAGCCATCAAAACCGATGCCGAGTTCCAAACTTTGCAGCCTGTCAATACCTCTCTGACACTGGCTGAAGTGCAAGAACAGCGCAAAAATCAGTTGCTAGAAGTGTGCGATCGCTTTCAACCCGATGTGCTGATGATTGAGCTTTTTCCCTTCGGGCGGGGTAAATTTTCCTTTGAACTGATTCCGCTATTAGAAGCGGCGCGATCGCTCCCATCTCCGGCCAAGGTCGTTTGTAGCCTGCGAGATATTGTTGTGACGAAACGCGATCAGGCCAAGTACGAAGACAAAGTTTGTCGGTTGATGAATCAGTATTTTGACCTTCTCCTTGTTCATGGTGACCCCCGCTTTCAGACTTTGGAAGATACCTTTTCGCGGGTTTATGATTTGCAGTGCCCCGTGTGCTACACCGGTTATGTTGTACAACCCCAGCCGCAACCAGCCGTGCTTGAGCACGCCAATTCTCCGCTGATATTAGTCAGCGTGGGAGGTGGGCGGTTTGGCCACGAGTTGCTAGAGTGTGTTGCGAAGACAGCGCCTCTGTTAGCAACGCAATTGCCTCACACGATTCAAATGTTTACTGGCCCCTTTATGCCAGAGAGCGGATTTGCCAAGCTACAGGCAATGGCGATCGATAGCCCTAACTTGAAGGTTAATCGATTTACCCCTAATCTTTTGACTTACATGCAGCAAGCTGATTTGTCGATCAGCATGTCTGGTTACAACACAACGATGAATGTGCTGACGACTGGGGTAAGAGCGATGATTTTGCCCTTTACGGGCAACGACGACCAAGAGCAAACCATTCGGGCTGCCAAGCTTGCGAAATTAGGCGTGGTGGAAATGATCCGCCCAGAGGATTTACACCCCAAGGTCTTCGCAGAAAAAGTGATCGCAAGCTTGCAACGGCAGCCGCACCAGGTTCGGTTTGATTTTAACGGGGTTGCCCAAACCACCTATTTTCTAAAGGAACTGGTTGCAGCAAAACAGGTCGCTTTCGTGGGTTAATCAGCCAGCCAAAAATCTGTAGATTTCTAACCTGTCCAATCTAAGCCATGCCCCTATTTTTTGGGCAAACGGTGAGTTGCGAATTGGATGGGGCTAAAAAGTCAACCATTTCATGTAAATAGTAGCGAGTAAAACCAATGGAAAAGCAGAAAGTTTGTCTAACAACTCTGGAATATCCACCAGATATCGGTGGTGTTGGGGAATCGGTACAACGCATTTCCCAGATGTTGATTCAGTCGGGATATGAGGTTCATGTGGTTGTTTTTCGTTCTAAGCAACGGCTTGTTTCAGACAATAGCCGACGTCGGGCGAGCTGTAAAACAACGCTACAGGAAGGTGTGTTTGTTCATCGCATTAAGTCAGCTATTCGGCTAGACAATACAGAAATCCAAGACTTCTACAGTGATGTCTATTTTCATCTGAAGTTGTTGCATCAACAATACCACTTTGATCTCTTCCATGCCTTTTTCATTAATGAAACAGGTTATGTCACCACGCTCTTGGCGAAGGAAGAAAATGTACCTGTCGTTAATAGTGTGCGTGGTAGTGATTTGCATAAGCACATTTTCAACCCGAAGAACCATGCACCCCTAACTTGGGTGTTGGATAACTCTGATTGGGTAACTTTTGTCAGCCGAGATTTGAAACATCGGGCTGAGGTCTTGGTTCCCAGTGTTGCCGCTAAGTCTTCTGCTTTTTGGAATTCAATTGTGCCAATTGACTTTAGCCAGATTACGGTTGGCTTGCCAGGGCGGCCAATGTCTGGGATTGTTGTGGGGGCTTCTGGACGATTACGGGATAAAAAGGGAATTGAGTTTTTGCTTGATGCCTGTGCCCAGTTACAAGCGGAGATGGACCTGACGCTCCTGCTGATTGGTGATTTTGTTGAGAAAGAGCGTGCTTACTGGGAGCAGGAGGTCGCGACCTGTGGTTTAGGCGATCGCCTGCACATTACAGGCATTCTCAGTCGGCAGCAGGCGCTATCTTACTTGCCAGTTTTGGATATTTTTGTGATTCCTTCTATTAATGATGGCTGTCCTAATGCTTTGCTAGAAGCCATGATGGCAGAGCGGGCAATTATTGGTTCTCGGGTCGATGCAATCGGTGAAATCCTGGAACATGGCATCGATGGCTGGTTAGTTAACCCCGGCAGACCCGATGAATTAGCCACGGCCATTCATCATTTAGCCCTATATCCAGACTTGCGACGATCGCTCGGTGTTGCTGCCCGGCAGAAGGTGCAGACACAACTGGCCCCTACCGTAGAGTTTCAAAATTGGCTAACGGTTTACCAGACCGTTCTGGGAACCCCAACAACAGAACTCTTGCCTGAGTTTAGTCTGGCCTGAGTACTAATTCAACTGCAACCGTCTGTCAATATTCCTTGAAAACTGTCTAAGTATCTTTGGAGCAAATCATGATGAAGCCAACAGTAACGATTGTCGTATCTCCACGGGAGCGCTTTAGTTTTACCCAGCGTAACCTAGAAAGCATTTACGAACACACTCCCCAGCCGTTCTCATTGATTTATGTAGATGGGGGTTCTCCGAAGCACATCCAGTCTTACCTAGAAGCTCAGGCTCGTCTGCAAGATTTTCAATTAATTCGGACTGACTGTTATCTATCGCCCAACCAGGCACGGAATCTGGCGATTCCTCATGTGAGCACCGACTATGTTGTTTTCATTGATAATGATGTTGTTGTTGGCCCGCAGTGGCTAGATTATCTTGTGCAATGTGCTGAAGAAGAACAAGCTACTGTCGTTTGCCCCCTCACCTGTATTGGCAAAAACTTGAATGAAATCATTCACCTAGCAGGTGGAGAAGCCCGCATTGTGGAAGAACTCACAGAGGAAGGCATTCGACGCAAAGTTCACGAAAAACATTACTTTGTCAATCGTCCGGTTGCTGAGGTAAAAGATCAACTGCATCGCCAGCAGTGTGAATTTGCTGAGTTTCATTGCATGTTAGTTCGCACCCAGATCTTTGACCAGATTGGTCTGCTAGATGAAGCATTACTCAATACCCGTGAGCACATTGATTTTTGTATGAATGTTACCCAGGCTGGGGGGACGATTTTCTGTGAACCGGCCTCAGTTGTTACCTATGTGCCAGAGCTGCCACTGAATTGGGCGGATGTCTCCTTCTTTTTATTACGTTGGAGCGATGCCTGGGAAGTCTCTAGCCTGGAGCATTTCTCGCAAAAATGGGATTTACCCAAAAAAGATAAGTACTTCAAGAAGCGCTATAAGCGCTTGGGTCACCGGCGTCATAATGCCTTTCTGAGGCCGCTGGTGCGTCGCCTTCCCTTCGGCAAGGATAATCTGTGGTTAGAGCAGCAGGCGATCGCCCTAGAGCGTGTCATCAACCACTGGATTACAAACCGCTACAGCCAAAAGTATGCTAATCGTGCAGTTGCCTGCCGTTTGTTGAATTTTCCTACAGAGACTACTACAGCTACACCTCAGCGGGAGCTGGTTGCACCAACTCGATAAGGCGTAGAAAAGTTAACCGTTGGGGGCATAGAGAAGTCAGACATTGAAGGCTTTAAGCTGACAACGCGGCCCTCTATCCCCCCCTTATTTCCTTTTCTGTTCTGCTTCCGTCTCCCCTTTCTCTGCGCTCTCTAACTATGAACAGTTTAAAGTCTCCGAAAGATTCTAAAAGTATTCGTGCAGCGTTACCAGGAATTCAGCGCATTCTTACCCAATTTGCGCCCCAAATTCGCCGACAAAAGTGGCTCTTGATTCTGGCTTTTGGGGCACTGATGGCAGAAATTATTCTGCACTTGCTTGAGCCATGGTTTTTGAAGTTTATTTTTGACTACGTTTTGCTGCGGGATGTGACGCTCCAATCCCATGGTTTACCCTTTTTGACGGGGTTAAGTCCGGTGATGCTGCTGGCGGGGTTAACCGCCGCCATGGTGACGGTGACGGGGCTGCGATCGCTTGCTGCCTATTTCAGTATTGTAGGGATGGCTCTGGCCGCAACGAATATCTTGACTGAGGTGCGTGCTGACCTTTACAGCCATCTGCAGCGGCTCTCTCTCAACTTTCACCATAAGGCCAAAACGGGGGATTTGATTACCCGTGTTACCGCAGATGTGGAGCGCCTGCGAGAAGTCACTGTGATGGCGGTCATGCCGCTATTGGCCCATTCGCTTACCCTAGCTGGGATGCTGCTGGTGATGTTCTGGATCAATTGGGAACTGGCCCTGGTGGCGATCGCAGTTGTGCCTTTCTTCCTTTTTTCAATGATGCGGCTGACCCACCAGATCCGCAGGGTTGTGAAGACCCAGCGGCAGCGCGAGGGGGCGATCGCCGCCAACACAGCCGAGGCGATCGGGGCCATCAAAGTCGTACAGGCCCTATCCCTGCATGACATGCTAGAGCGTGACTTTTCTGCTCACAACTACCACAGCCTGCGGGCAACCAACCAAGCTCAGCAGCTTTCGGCAGGCTTAGAGCGGATGGTAGAACTGCTCGTAGGAATAGCAACGGCCCTGGTGTTATGGCGTGGGGTCTATTTGGTATTGGGTAAAACATTGACACCTGGAGACTTGCTGGTGTTCACTAACTACCTGCGGATTGCCTTTAAGCCCATGCGGCAGTTGGCGAAATACACCGGACAAATTGCCAAAGCGACTGCATCGGGTGAACGAATTTTAGATGTGCTGGATACGGTGCCCGATATTCGCGATACCCGTGGGGCGATCGCGGCTCCCCCCTTTCGCGGATTGGTACAGTTTGAGCAGGTGAGTTTTGCCTATGAGACGGGCAAACCGATTCTCCGCAATCTCAGCTTTACGGCCCAACCAGGGCAACACATCGCTCTCGTCGGGCCTTCTGGGGGGGGCAAATCTACCTTGGTGAGCTTGTTACTGCGATTGTATGACCCATTGACAGGAAGCATTTCCATTGATGGGCTGGATCTGCGCTCTTACCAACTGCGATCGCTGCGTCAGCAGATTAGTGTCGTACTCCAGGACAGTGTCTTATTTGCGGCCAGTGTCAGTGACAACATCGCCTACGGACGCCTAGGAGCCACTCAAGCTGAAATTGAGCAAGCGGCCAAACTCGCCAACGCCCATGATTTTATTGTCAACTTGCCTCAGGAGTACGCCACCATTTTAGGCGAGCGCGGTGCTACCCTTTCTGGCGGACAACGGCAACGCATCGCGATCGCCCGTGCGGCAGTGCGCCAGGCCCCCATTGTCATTTTGGATGAACCGACTACTGGCCTAGATAACGAAAACGAGCGCGCTGTCAACGAAGCCTTAGAGCGCTTGACCCAGGGATGTACCACCTTCTGGATCTCCCATAACTTGAGAACTACTGAGACCGCTGATCGCATCCTCTACATTGAGGCGGGTCAAGTTTTAGAGCAGGGAACTCACACCGAGCTGATGCGCCTGGGAGGACGCTATGCCGCACTCTATGCCATTCAATCGGCACTGGATGAAGGTCATTCTGCCCTGAAATTGGGAGAGGGGTGAAGGCCGCATCAAAGAAAACCTTTCGAGTTTTGAATTTGTAACTTTAGGTTCCCCATTCTCCTACGTCTCTATTCCCTCGCATTTCAAGGAACGATTATGTCTCTCTTATCCTCACAGTTCTCCCAATGTTCTTTTTCCTCATATACTCGTGTAATTCTAATGCGCCATGGACAGAGCACCTACAATGCTGAAAAACGTCACCAGGGCAGCAGTGATGATTCTGTATTAACAGAACAAGGACGTATTGCTGCGTATCAAACTGGCCTGGCATTAAGAGAATCAGCGATTGACGCAGTTTATAGCAGCCCGTTACAACGGGCTCAGGAAACAGCCCGGGAAGTGATAGCCGCGATCGCAACGGCAGTAGATACACCGCCTGACCTATTGACCCACAAGGCTTTGAAAGAAATTTCTCTCCCACTTTGGGAGGGCCTACCTTACCAGGTGGTGCGGGAGCAATTTGCCAAAGAATATCGCTGCTGGAAAGAGCGCCCCGACCAGTTTCAAATGGCCGCCCGCGCAGAGGATGTTTTATATTATCGCGGTACCCTTACCCTCACCCATCTCGCTAAACCTTGCTACCCAGTATTAGAACTCTACGATCGCGCCCAACAATTTTGGCAAGAGGTTTTAGTGCGTCATCGCGGTGAAACCTTACTGGTGGTCGCCCATGCCGGCACAAACCGTGCCCTCCTCAGTACAGCAATTGGGCTTCCTCCCCATCGGTTTCATAGCCTGCAACAATCCAATTGTGGAGTCAGCGTCCTAAACTTTTCGCACTCCTCAAAACAGTTAGCCTGTCTAGAACAGCTCAACTCAACCCATCATTTGGGGGAGACATTACCCAAATTAAAGGAAGGCAAGCAGGGGTTACGGTTGCTGATCATTCCGGCCAGTGGTGAGAATCTTCATCCGATTCAAGCATTGGCCAATCGATTAGCAAATGTCTCGATCGACTTTAGCATTAGTAACGATCTCGATGCCTGTCAACCAGTGATTGATCAACTGTTGCAACATCATTCCAATACCGTACAGCTTCAGGTGCTACGGGAAGACTTTCCTCAGGCCTGGCAGCAAATGTTAGCCGCTCGCCATTGGCAAAAAGCATCCACAGAAGTTCATCAGCATCGACCATTGACAGCGCTGGTTGTTGTTCGAGAGGCGATCGCGCTACAGCTCCTGAGTCAATTGTTGGATATTCAGCCTCAATCTTTGCAGTTGATTCCTGACACACTCAGCATCATCTATTACCCATCTAGCTTAAACACAACAGTCTTACAAGCTATGAATCTTGCTTAAACAGAACAAGTTGCTGGAACACTCATCTGTACCACCTACCTTTTCACTAATTACTCAACATTACGAATAACTAACTTACGAACAACTGACGCCGACGTTGAATTGAAAAAATTACCCATCGGAGAAGAGAGACATGAATGTTCTTGTCACTGGAGTTGCCGGATTTATTGGCTATCATTTTGCTAAACGATTATTAGAAGATGATATCACTGTTTACGGGGTTGATAACCTCAATGACTACTATGATGTGACCCTCAAACAAGCGCGCTTAAGTCACCTCTACCCCTACAAAAACTTTACGTTTCAGTACCTGGAGTTGGGCGATCGCGCCAGTGTTGCCCAACTCTTTCAGGAACACTCCTTTGATTATGTGGTGCATCTAGCAGCTCAGGCAGGTGTTCGTTACTCCCTGCAAAATCCTTGGGCTTACATCGACAGTAACATCACTGGCTTTGTCAATCTGCTAGAAGGGTGTCGCCAATCCCAGACTCAGCATTTTGTTTTTGCTTCTTCCAGTTCAGTCTACGGAGCCAATACAAAAACCCCCTTTGCAATTACGGATAATGTCGATCACCCCATCTCTCTTTATGCGGCAACTAAAAAATCAAATGAACTCATTGCCCATACTTACAGCCATCTGTATGGATTACCCGTCACGGGCTTGCGTTTCTTCACAGTGTACGGGCCTTGGGGCCGCCCTGATATGGCCTATTTCAAATTTGTCAAAGCTATTGCAGAAGGCAAACCCATTCAGGTTTACAACTATGGCTTGATGCAACGAGACTTTACTTACATTGATGATGTCGTTGAGGGGGTTGTACGAGTCATGCATCAGCCTCCAGAATCATTATTATCAAATGTCAATCCTATGATTAATAGTCAGGCTCGGTATCAGCTTTATAACATCGGAAACCATCGCCCCGTCGAACTGATGCAGTTTATTCGAGTGATTGAACAGGCGATTGGCAAGCCGGCCCATCTCAATTTCTTGCCGATGCAACCCGGAGATGTACCTACGACCTATGCTGATGTTGAGGATCTGATGCAGGCTGTTGGGTTTAAACCCAGTATTACGATTGAGGAAGGCATGCATCGATTTGTCCGATGGTATCAAGATTACTATCAACCTCAGGTATCTCATCTGCCTCTTTGTTGTTAGCTCAGTCGTTATTTACTGTGGTTTTCATGAAAAGAACTGGCTTGAGTTTAGGGCTGTACCTATTGCTTGGGTTTGGCTTATCTACAAGTCGCGTGTATGGGGCTGAAGCGCTGCCGTTATCGTCACCAGATGATGATTCTGATACCTTGAGCATACCTGCGGCAGAGTCTGGCTCGCTGCAGGCACCCTCTCCCATCTCTCCACCCGAGACCACTGATGATTCAAAGCTGTTGGCCCCTACATCCCCACCTGCTGCTACCGACAGGCCAAACCAACCGGTTCCTGTTATGCCTTCAGAGACTCCTCTGCAACCTTTATTGGATTTGGATGACACATCCGATAGCCCGATGGATCGCGTTACCAGCGTCGCCGAGTTAGCAGATGTTAACCCCAATGACTGGGCTTATCAAGCGCTGCAATCTTTGATTGAGCGCTATGGTGTCATTGCAGGCTACCCAGATAAGACCTTTCGGGGCGATCGCCCGCTCACTCGCTCTGAGTTTGCGGCTGCACTGAGGGCAGCGATTCCTAAAGTTGACCTTTCTAGCTTTGCTACCAAAAAGGATTTGGAAGATTTGCAACGCTTGCAGGCAGAATTTTCCAAAGAACTAGAGGCAGTGAACGATAAGGTGACTCGTCTGGAGCGCGTGCTTCGCCCTGTTTCAGAAACAACAAAATTAACGGGGGAGGTGATTTTTGCGCCGATTTTTGTCAGCAATTCACAAAAAGCAGGTAGAAATGACGCTACTGACAATGAGGTTACGATGAGCAGCCGGGTTAAGTTAACCTTTTTAACTAACCTAAGTGGCAAAAATCTTCTCCGCACAACTTTGAAAGCCAATAACATTGTGGGCCTGCAACGAGCGACAGGTACTGACATGGCCCGTCTCAGCTTTCAGGGAGATAACCGCAACCGCTTTGAACTGGATGAATTAAGTTTGCGTTCACGCTTGAGTCAACGGATCACTCTGTCGGCTTTTGCCGCAGGTGGTAGCTTAAACAAATTTACGGAACCCCTGAATCCGTTTTTAGCAGGTAGCAGCCAAGGCAGTATTTCGCGCTTTGGTCAACGCAACCCCATTTATCGCCAGGGCGGTGAGGTGGGTTTAGGGTTTAACGTTCAACTCAGCAAAGCGGTTAAGTTGGATATTGGCTATTTAGCCGATCGGGTCAACGATCCCGATGAGGGCTTTCAGAAAGGAGCCTATGGCGCGATCGCCCAACTCACCTTCAGACTCAGCAAAACTGCGGGAATTGGGTTAACCTATGTGCGCTCATTTAATGCGCTGGATACCAACGCCGGGAGTAGCCGCGCTGATGATCCGTTTAATAACCGGAGCAATGCAATTACAGCAGACTCCTTTGGCCTGGAAACCACCGTTGGCATCAATAAAAACTTGGCCTTATCGGGTTGGGTTGGGTTTTCACGGGCAACGGCTAAGGATCTGCCAAGAAACCCATCCGCCAGTATCTTTAACTGGGCTGTTACCATCGCCTTCCCTAATTTAGGACAGGAGGGTAACCTGTTGGGCTTTATGATTGGTCAACCCCCCAAAGTTATCGCGAATGACTTTCAGCGTCGGGGAGAATCCTTTCGCGATCGCGATACGTCTTGGCACTTGGAAGCGTTCTACCGCATTCGTGTTAACAAGGGGGTCAGCATTACACCAGGTTTCGTAGTGATCCTGAATCCAGAACACAATCAGAGCAACGATCCTATTTTTATTGGTACCCTGCGTACCACATTTAGCTTCTAAAACTTAGTTTCTTGCTCGGGTTGGTGCGTTTATTCGCGTATCACGGTTCATCCTTGCTTGCTTAAATTATGACTGAATTTGAAACTAAGACTGAGTTTGGAGTGCGTCTATCAATGAAAACTTTTTTTCAATACACCCTCGGTGCTTTTTTAAGTGCTAGTGCACTTTTGATCAATAGTTTATCCACCGATGCGATCGAGTTAGCTGACGGCGTGACCTATTTCCTTCATCCTCCTCGCTTCCTAGGGGCCACCTCTAGCCAGGATGGTACTTACATCTGGGGGGCGACCTACTACTTCACATTAGCGGTGCCTGAAAATGCCGGGGAGCCACTGCAAAAAGTTGCGATCGTGCAGGAAGGCGGTTTGGGCCGGCCCTTATTTGATTCGAGCAGTACCGAAGCCTTTGAAGGCACACGCAATCGTCGTGGCAAACCCCTGGCTATTCAAAATATCAACCTTGAACCAGAAATCCCAGCCTTGATGATCGAATTTGACCCACCCATTTCCCCAGGGAAAACAGTCACCATTCGACTCTATCCCGTCAGAAATCCTGGTGTTGCAGGCACCTACTTCTATGGTATTACCGCCTTTCCAGCGGGGAAAAAGCCCTATGGACAGTATATTGGAGTTGGCCAAATCCAAATTTATGACAGCAATCAGGATTAGATTCTGCGACTCAATCGGCTGGATCCAATCACTGATATATACGCAACCGCCTATTTCATGTGCAGGGGTGGGGGATAAGGGCACATTTGCGAAACTTGGGGTGCATTTTATCAAGTCTTGTCTCTAAGCGGCTTTTTCGATAGGAAATCCTGGCCAGGTATGGAGATCAGCGGTTGAGCGCACAACTTGCATGCCCGCAGCGGCAAAGCGTTGAAAGGCAGCATCTGCCTGATCCGTAAAATCCACTACATCAGGAATGACGACGGGGGACGTGCAATCTTCTAGGAGATAGATTTTGCTGGCAAGTGCCCGATTCTGTTGCGGAATTGCACTCAGTAAATCATCGATTGTCCAGGCGACGCAATGGCTTTTTGCCTGCCCAGCAATTATCACAGCATCAAAGGTCAGCAGTTTTTGAATCAGAGCCTGATTTTTTTGAGCGATGGGTTGCTGATCAACCCCATCTAAGACTTCAGGACTGAGCACCGAGTAATTTTCAGTAAGGGGGTTGTTGCCTTTTACTTCAAAGGCGGTCTGGCTTTGACGGGCGATCGCGTGGAAAAAGCAGGCTTCTTCTACAGCAGAAACTAGCGCATGACCAATGCCGCCCAGCATCGAGTGATAGGGCCAGATGGTCAGGGGATATTTGCCCGCGCTGCTAAGGCGTTGAGTGTAATGCAGTGCGTAGCGCTGTAGGTCTTCGTAGGGTTGTTGGAGGGTATGGGCGATCGCTGGGTTTACGCGCCATTGCCCCGACTGAACCTCCTCTAAGGCAATTATTGTCATCGGGGGTGGATTATCTCCCTGATTATTGACCCAAAAAATGGGATGAAAGATTTGCATGGCGGTGTGGGTGTCTAAAGTCGGGATGATGGTTGTGAGCCGACCCAGGTTGCGATAGATGAATTCGCACAGTCGAATGTTGTCTTCTACTGCGCCCCGTTGCGATCGCCCGCCTACAAACAACTCAAACCCAGGAATACAAAACGTATTTTGCGCATCAATAATCAACAAACAGATGTGAGTTGAATCTTGATCGGCAGGAGGAATGGCCTGCTGATTGGCCCACACTTTTGCTTGACTGGCCCGTTCTTGATAGGGAACTCGCCAGACCTCGCCGACCCGTTGAGGTTCAAAGAAGCTCGGAATGGGTAATGGGGAAGGGGCTTGAGCACTCACGCAGAATTCTCCTGTAACCGACTAAAATCAAAATTCAACCACCTTTTCTCGATCGCAAGCAGTACAAACAACCCAGCGCCCGCAACCCTCTACCCATCAGCATCTGGCCTGGTCTTAGCGCAAAGCGCGGCTCATATATCGCCCCCACAGGTCGGCGGCCATTGCACTGGTGCCCCCTGTTGCAGCATATTCATCGTTTCCCAGCCAAACGCCGGTCACCAACCCACCGGGGATATAACCAACAAACCACAGATCGACGTTGTCGTTGTTGGTGCCAGTTTTGCCAGCTTCGCCTTTGCCAATTGCAGCAGCACGCCCTGTGCCGCTGCGCACAACTCCCTGAAGTAATTGGGTCACGGTGTTGGCGATCGCGGCATCTAAAACGGGGCGATCGCGCTCAGAGTCCTGATCCCGCGAGAAAATGAGCCGACAGGTCTGATAGTTAGCACGATCTTTGCAGTCTCCCCCATCAAAGATTCGGCGAATTAAGCGCGGCGGATTATATATTCCCTGATTGGCCAAAACGCTGTAAGCCGCCGTTAGCTCCAACGGTGTGACTTCACTCTGGCCCAGTACTAGGCCGGGGTTGGCCGCGAGCTCAGCACGAATTCCCATTTTGCGAGCAGTGTCTATGACCCGATTTAACCCGACTTCTTGAGCAACTCGCAGAGCCACAACGTTTTCTGACTGGGCCATCCCCGTGTACATATCTACCGCACCAGCCCCCGTGCGACAACCATCAAAGCGTTGTCCCTGCCAGGTAAGAGCCGTGCAGGCAAACGCTTTAGTGGGAGCGATGCCCCGCTCTAGGGCAGCAATATAGGCAAACACCTTAAAGGTAGACCCCGGCTGACGATAGGCTTGGGTTGCCCGGTTAAACTCACTTTTGCTGTAGTCAGTGCCCCCAACTAGGGCCATCACTTCCCCGTTACGGGAGTCGAGGGTCACAACGGCTCCCTGAGAAAACCCTGCCTGTGCCCCAGCCGTACTGATCGTTTCCTTTAGGGCCTGCTCTGCTTCTGCCTGTAGCCGTAGGTCTACCCCAGTTTCAACAAAAAAGTTGCCTTCTTTGGCCAGGTCTTCCCCCAAGATTTGGGCTAGCTCATCAAAGACATAGCTGTAAACATAGGGGGCACGAATGCTACTGATTTCTGCCTCTGCTTTCGGATTGACCTCCAGGCGCGATCGCCGAGCACGGCTGGCCTCCTCCTGGGAAACCATCCCCAACTCCACCATCCGTTGTAAAACGCCATCGCGCTGTTTAATTGCTTTTTCGCGATCGCGCACCGGGTTAAAAATATTGGGGCCAGGAAGCATACCCACCAGCGTGGCGGCCTCTGAAAGAGAAAGCTGACTGGCTGATTTGCCAAAGTAAAATTGGGCCGCATCCTCAAATCCATAGATGCCATAACCGAGATAAACCCGGTTCATATAGAGCAATAGCAAATCATCTTTGCTGTAGTAAGTTTCTAACTTCAGGGCAGCGGCGGCCTCCCGCAATTTGCGCGCAGCAGAATCCTCAGTGCCAACATAATCCCGAAATAGACTGCGAGCCAACTGCTGCGTTAGGCCGCTACCGCCTTCGCGTAAACGCCCGCCGCGAATATTCACCACCAGTGCCCTGAGCGTACCGATAGGGTCAACCCCAAAGTGCCAGAAAAAGCGCGAGTCCTCTGAGGCAATCAGAGCATTGCGCAGATTCTTGGGATATTCTGACAGGGTCCGAAATTCCGTATGGGGGCGTGTAATTGTGGAATTAAGTGCTTCTCCCTCGCGAGAATAAACAATCACTGGCCCCTGGGTTGCAGGTGGCAACGGTTTTACCGAAAATTTTTGCCACTCAATCAAAACGGCTAGCACTGTCAGGGCAGTTATTCCTCCTAGCCCATACATGCCGTACTGAAAGGCCCGCACATACCAGGGCGGTGGATCAACATACTTCACCCGCACGGAGGCAGCTAATTCTGCTGGGCCAAGGGTATAGACCATACCATGGCGTAAACGTTCCTGCTGAATGCGTCGTTTGCCGCGGTAGATCCCATTGGTCGAGTTTTCATCCCGTAGCCAAAAGGGTGGCCGCACAAAGTAAGACAGCTTTCCCTGGGGGCGGCTATCTCGATTAAGGGAAAGATGTACCTGGCTCACTACCGGGTTGCGCACTACAATGTCACAGGATTGGGAACTTCGTCCTAACAGGTAGCGATCGCCCAACAAAGGATAAACCTCAGCCTTGCTAGACTCCGCCGTTTGTACCCACAATTCAGGCACCCGAGCGTTGGGCTTTAGCTTTAGCTTCGAGAAATTGATCTTGGCCTGTACCGTCCGCACAGCTTGGGTCACGCTTCCCAGCAGGGTTTGCGGTTTTTGGGGTGGTGGTGTGGGGGTCATTGGCAGCATCTTGCCCCTCAATCGGAGCACCAAATCAGACAACACAGAAACAAGGTCTACGCTGCTCTATTCTAAACAACGATGCCACAATCACAAGTAGGTATGGCCTGATCAGCAACTGGATCATTTATACCCGAGCTTTTAGGGTAGTGACGGCCTATCCCCCTCTTGGGTGGTTTGGTAAATCACTGACAATCCGCGCGATCGCCCAATCAACAAAGCTTCCAATTTTATTAAACGACTTTTGCTCTAGGGTCTTGATATAATCCTGGCGATTCTAGAGAAACAAGGCATTGTGTGGTATGGCTACAGCAAGCGTTCTCCAGTTTATGCAGAAAACCGCCGAAGATGACGTGTTGCGTCAGCAATTAGAAGCGCTCTTAGGCGTTGGCGATGGCAACATTAGCTCTGAAGCAGAGTTAGACCCTGACGAGGCAGCCGCCCTGAAAGGGGAACGAGCACCGATTGTAACTGATTTTGCCGCCCAAAACGGTTACACTTTTTCGGTTGAAGAGTTAATTACTGTGGTCGATGCGTTTGCCAAGCATCAAGCGGGTGAAATCTCCGATGAAGCACTAGCTAAAATTACGGGTGGGGCACTCAGTGCGTCTGAAAACCCGCTTAAACGGCTCACCCGCTACATGAGTAAAACCTATTTGGGGATTGACTTGAAGTAACGACAGAATTAAGCACAGCGATTCACTCGGGTGAAAATGGTCAGGTTGCTCGGCTATTTTGCGAATGCTGAATGTTTAAGGCGCCATTGAAACCACTAAGCAACATCTAGCCAGCAAAATTGCAACATCTAGCCAGCAAAATTTAAGCAACATCTAGCCAGCAAAATTACTGAGCAACCACAGGAAAAATATCACCAACAGCGAGTCTAGCAAACTTGTCTGGAGCCCCATCCCCATTAACTGCGTCTTGAACAACGTCCAGATTAAACCACCCGCCAAAAAACCGATGAAGAAACCGGCCAGTCCTAGTAGCATGGCCTTGCCCATCCGCCGCTCGCGCTTATAGATAAAGTAGATGGCAACAACAACCCCTGCCATTAGAGCCAACTGCTGGAGCATGGGATAAAACAAGGCCAAGGCTCCAAGCCCGACAAAAATAACGGTGGGCAGAGCAAACTCCTGCCATGTTGTAGGTGTGCTCACCCACTGGCTCAACCAGTTGGGTGGCTGGGGCGGCGGTGGAGGCGTAAAGCTAGGAGCCTGGGCAGGCGTCTTCTCAGGGAAGCGAATCCGATCTGGAACTTTAATTTTGCCTTCTTGACGCAGCCGCAGTCGATCCATCAAAACGGCATCGTAGGCCGCTTCAATTTGATCTCGCTGCTGGCGATCGCCGACCAAATCAGCTTCCGACAACAGGCGATTACGAGTTTCGAGAATTTCTTCTGTGCTGGCATCTTCACGAATGCCTAACTGCTCATAAGGACTTAGCTGACTCATTGTGCGCCCAGTGTTGCTTTTTCTTCAAAACTAACCTAGCCTAGCCTGGTTCACAAGTTTAATCCCTCAGGGATTTGAGAAACGTTACGTAAACCTTTTACCTTGCGGCTGACTCTCCCCAGGGTAACGGCTGGTCTATCGACGAGTCTATCAAACCCAACCATTGCCCCCTGGAGTTGGATAGGTATTGTCCTTCCTCAAGCGATGTTGCTTTTCCTCTTCATGATGCTCATCTAAACCAGCTAGAAGAACTCAGAAGAAATGGGTCAAGCCTCACGCCACGAGAATCTATGTCTATTGTAGAAAACCTCTACCCATTTCTTGCGGATTTAGTCAGTTTAATTTTTAGAATCAATGGATCGGGGGCGATTAGACGTAGGATGGGTGAAGGGCCGATAACCTTGGACTCGTTTGAGCAGCGCCCGCCCCCAGAGTGCATCCCAGTTTCGTTACCCACCCTGCGGGAAGCAGGTTACACCCTAAATCCCTCTCCCTCCTCTCTGTTTGTGGGGGCCAGGGAGGTAGGAAGCGGGACTTTCAATCCAGCTCTCCTTTGCTCATTTTGGATGAAGGGGGTATGGCCCTGACAGGTATTCAAGTAAGGGGGATGGAGCACTCCGCGCTTCGCGCAGGGTAGAGCAACTCGCCAAAGTGGATGCCCCTGCCTACAGATCAGGAGGCTAGGGTTTGGCCCCCCTATCGGTATCGGTGGAAAACCAGCAACGCAAAGAGACAACAATGAGTGCAATTCGAATTGGCAATGGTTATGACATCCATCGTCTGGTACCCGAACGCCCCTTAATTTTAGGTGGAGTCAAAATTCCCCACGATTTGGGGTTATTAGGACATAGCGATGCCGACGTTCTCACCCATGCCATTATGGATGCCATGCTAGGGGCACTTAGCTTGGGTGATATTGGGCATTACTTTCCCCCCAGTGATCCCCAATGGGCAGGGGCAGATAGTTTAAAGTTGCTAAGGCAGGTAAACCAACTGGTGCATGACCAGGGTTGGCATATTGGCAATATTGACTCTGTAATTGTGGCCGAGCGCCCTAAACTTAAACCCCACATTGTTGCCATGCGCGATCGCCTGGCGGAGGTGCTCAACCTTCAGGTCAACCAAGTTGGAATTAAGGCCACAACAAACGAAAAACTCGATGCCACTGGGCGGGAAGAGGGGATTGCTGCCTACGCGGTTGTGTTACTTACCACAGCCCCCTGAAAAATGACTCGTTTGGTTATTCACTCCGGAATAGAATTTGCCCATCGTGTTCGGCAAGAAACTCAATCTTGAGGGGGCCTGCCGCAAAGATAGGTTTAGCCGCAATCGCCTTCACTTGCAGTGACGTTTGGGATTGCCGCACTTGTTCTAGAAACCGGCTTAAATCTTGAATCGAGCCAATATCAATCGCATCACTCACAACGCCTAGTAACTGTGCCCGTAAGCCCACCGCCAATAAAAGCTGGTCAAAGCTTTGGCGAATGCCCTCCGAGTTTTGTTTGGTTGGGTCAATCGTGATTGAGGTAATGACATCTCCCACCTTAAAAACCTGACGGTTTTCCACAGCATCAATGCGAACAATTACAGGAACTTCCTCATTTTCCAGATAGTTCGCAATGGAAACAACGCGCAATACATATTCGCGCCCATCTCCAATTTGCTGAATCAAGCGGTTAACCTCACTGCGAGCCGGCAAAATCCGCTGGTTGCGATCAACCTGATCGCCGTTACTAAAGCGCAACAGTCGAGAGGTTTGGCGATTTGCCTCTTGTAAGAGCCGGTCGATGGCCTGATTGGCCGCCCGGGGCTGAATCACCCGCACAACAGCAGAAGCTAAAACCTGCCCCCGCTGAATCGCAAAGCTGCGACTGCGTAGATCAATATTCTTTTGGGCGAGCGCTTCTGCTTCTTCCTGGAGCTTCTGCACCTGCCCTTCTAAGCTTTTTTGCTCGTCTTCCAGGTTTCCCAGTCTTGCCTGTAACTGTTGAAGACGGCTTTCTCGCTCTTGAATCGCCAGTTCTTTACTGCGAATTTCACTCGCTTTCTGAGCAATCAATTGATTCTTTTCCCGTTCTAGCGCGGTGATTTCTGATCGGAGCACCGCCGTTTGCCGCGAAACGGTGTCTAGCTGGCTACGGGTGCGACTGAGCTCCCCTACGACTCGATCTGCTTCGGCGCGAGCACTTGCTTGTTCCGAGAGGGCCGTTGCTAGGGAGCGATCAGTTTCAACCAACCGCTGCTCCTTTTGAGCTAGTTGGGTTTGAGCATCGCCTAACTGATTCGTCAGTTCTGAAAGCTGTTGTCTGACCTTAGCTTGCTCATTTTTAGCGGCTGAAAGGGCTGCTTCTGTTTGGGCTTTTTGGCTTTCGGCAGCGATTAAATCTTTGCTGGTTTGCTCCAATGCAGCCCGCGTCTGACGAAGCCGTTTTTGATTTTTCTCATATTCAAACACCCCTTTGCGTAGTTCGCCGCTCAGGGCAAATAACAAACCAAAGGTCAGAGCGGAAATCGTTGCACCCGTCAGAATGGTAACAAGTGTTGCTGTTTTGCGCGGACGCAGATTAAAAAGGCTCAGACGGGCTTTGCCAACCTTTGTTCCGAGGCGATCGCCAACCACTGCAACCACACCGCCAAGCAGCAAAATGGCCAAAATTAGGATGGCTTGTGCAGTACTCATCAACTCCCCACAGTTTTTCCGCAATTCGATGAAACGGAGAAAACCCAACTACAGCCTAATCTAATTGGATAAATTTTTCCGTGGAATCCATCCTGGATGCTGGTTAAGCTCAGATCAGAATTTCAGAATTATTTATTTTTTCATAGAAAAAACTGTGTCACTGGCAACTCAAGTCGTGGTGATACTGACCAAACCTCGCCTTCACAGTTTTTGTTAACTTGTTAAATGGTTCTGACAATGACCCCACACCCTCCTAACCCCCGACAGAATCGGCAACCTGGCGATCGCCATCTATTGACTAGAGTCCATGCAGGCGAAATGTTGCTAGGGCAGTTGCTATTGTAATAGCCAAACCCTTTTCAGGCGCTGTCTTTATCTGGAATGAGCTAAATTCTGACCAAGAGCCAGATTGGCGAGCCTACGATTGAAGCGACTCGGCAACGCGCTTTAGTCGTTGGAGTTGCATTTGCATATCTGCCTGAGTCCAGCTTGCTGCAAAGGTGCGAAAACCGAAGCGCACAATTGGGTTGGGTACTGTAAAGTCAAACTGGTTGAGTAGAAGGGTGCCCGTTGAATTGGGTTGGCATTCCCAGCGATCGCGCCCCTGAAAAAACCCCTCAAACTGCCACACGATCAACCCTGGCTCCCGCTCGACAACAACGCTGCTGAGACTGGGCTGTAACAACGGAAGCTGAATAACAAAGCGACTTTGACTGCCCAGTTCTGTAGACCAACGGCCAACGGGTTTACAGCGCAACGCCGGGTTTAACCAACGGTGCATCAGCTCCAGGTCGGTCAAACAGCGCTCCACTAGCGTGGCACTTGCACGAATCTGAATCGATTGCGAAAACGTCTGAGACTCCATGACTAACCTCACCCTATGCCCAGAGCTTATTGAAGCGGCTCAGCTCACAGGGCATGCATCTATCATAAGCTGACACGCCTACAAAATGACGGCCTTGCGGAGCACTAAGGGCTGCATCCTTAGAGTTGGAGAGCCCAGTCGAACTCTAGGCGCACTCACTCTTGTCGGGATAAAACCCAAGCTCTAGTAGCGCTTTACGAATTTTTTCCTTAGAAGGAGGCGTTGCAGGAGCCGCTAAACCCAGTTCTCTCGCCGTTTCAAATAAATCTCGCATCAGCTGATCCAGAGAAACCGCCGTCGCTTCTCCGGGCAAATTTTCGATTCGACCTTCGTAGGCCAACGTGTACAGCTCTAGATGATGCTTGCCCATGGCCCGTGCCAGCTTCCTCAACGTTTCAGGGGTAGGGCAGGTACCCTTGAAGCAGGCCCCCCTCAGGCGAGGTTGAGGCACCCCAGACAACTCTGCCAGACGATTCATACTGATATTTCGCTCTTCCAGGTACTGAAGAATAAAACGACCTAAGGGCGAACAATCATCAGGTTTGATCTGCAACCGTGCTGGCATTGGAGAACACAGATAGAAATCGACAGCAGCAGAGCGACATTGCTCGAGGCAACTGCTCTTAAGTTTTTCCTGTAGAACAATTGAAATGATAAATCACTGAAAAACCGTAAATACTACAAGTAGTATGTTATGAAGTATAGCTCAGTTTAGCATCTACTACATGGAAAGGGAAATGCGATCGCCCCCGTACACTGCAGCAGAAGTAACTCACCGATTCAAGCATCTAGCAACGCGGAGACACTCAGCATTGTTACGTTGAATTTTGTCATTTTGAATTTCGCCGAGTGACACTAGTGCAGCAGGGGCTAATTTCTCGGTGGTTTAGAGTATTCGCCATCTTGCTTTCGACTATTGCCGTGTCAGCGTAATCACCGTCACTTCTGGGGGGCAGAATAAGCGTCCGGGAGGATAACTCCCCAGGCCTCGATTCACATAGAGAGCGTTTTTCCCCACCCGGTGAAACCCCTGTGCCCAGGCCCAAGTTTGCACAGTGCGATAGCAAGTACGCAAAATTGGAACATAACGCCGCAAAGGATGAGGCAATTGGGGATAAAGTTCAGCCAGCTTAGCAGGCAAGAGACCAATACCAGGAAGAAAAATTTGCCCCCCGTGGCTGTGGCCAGAAAGTTGCAGGTCTACTCGCCAGGAGTGCAGCGCAGTGGCACTATCCGGATTATGGGAAAGGACAATGCGGGGCGTACTAGGAGCTAACTGTTGCATCACTGGGCCGGGTTGAAAGCCGGGAGTCCAATAGTCAGAGAGGCCGACTAAGGGTAAATCGGTGCCAAAAGGATAGGCGATCTGGTTCCAAAGGACGTGAATCCCGGCATTGGTCAGTGCGTGCGTGATTGTGTGCCGCGATCGCCGCTGGTAGTTATCGTGATTGCCCAGCACAGCATAAACCCCGTGACGACTCTGTAGCCGCTTCAGCCAGGGAACCAGGGCATGAATCCATTCTGGGGCGTCGGTCACATAGTCTCCTGTAAGCACAACCAAGTCGGGGTTGGCGGCATTACTCGCTGCGATCGCTTCTTGCAAAAGCCAATCAGACAGGCAAAGACCATCGTAGTGAAAATCGGTTAACTGAGTTAAACGGACTCCACTGAGATGCACCGGCAGGTCTGGAATCGAAACCGTCAGTTGCTCAACCGAAAGGGGGCCGGTCAGCCATTGATGCATGATTGCTCCCGATAGCATGCTTAACGATAGGTTTCTGCAAACGATAGGCCTCTGCAATCGACTCGAAAGATATAGCTTTGGGCAGAAAGTTGAGGTTATCCCCTCTCACTGTAACGAAACAAGATACAGGTTCGGTTAACCAAACCCCTTAAGGCATCGAGAATGGCCTCCTTGTCCTGTGAAGGAATGCGAAAACTCTGTGCGTCTTAGGTCTTTTATGCTCTAATGTGTCATCATTCCAATGATGTTGTTATCGGTTATGGCACCGGCGATCGCTCCTCTTCCTCTAATGGGTTTAGAAAACCCACAAACGATCCCCAGAGTAACGACTCCCACCGTTATTAGTCTTCAGAATGTTAGTAAAACCTATTCCAACAATGCCAAGGCCCTAGTTGGAGTCAATCTGGAGATTCGGCGGGGAGATTTTTTGTTTATTACTGGCCCCTCTGGTTCAGGCAAATCAACCCTACTCAAGTTACTGTATGGCGAAGAGCGAGCAAGCGAGGGCAAGGTTCTGGTCGATAACTTAGATGTAGGTCAGCTAAAGGGCGATCGCCTCTCTCGCCTGCGCCGCCGGATTGGCGTCATATTTCAAGATTACAAGCTGATTCCTCGCCGCACTGTTTATGAGAATGTAGCCTTTTCTCTTTGGGCACAGGGCTTCTCCCGTAAAGAAGTGCAGCGTCGCCTGCATCCGGCTCTAAAAATGGTCGGGCTTCACCACAAAGTCAACTGTTTCCCAGAACAGTTGTCAGGCGGTGAGCAGCAGCGGGTCAGTATTGCTAGAGCGATTGTGGGCACCCCTCCGATTTTGCTAGCCGATGAGCCAACGGGCAACCTTGACCCAGATAACTCCCTACAGGTGATGAAGATTTTAAAGAAGTTGAATGGGGCAGGTATCACTGTTGTTGTGACAACCCATGATGATGGTTTAATTCGCCAGATCAATCAGCCCACTATGCAGCTTTTCAACGGTTACCTGCTGCGTCCTCGCCAGTAAGTAGGGAGTGCGCAGTTGGCCCATGAGTCTGCCGGATTCAACAGTGCGTCTTCGCCAGTCAGTAGGGAGTCCTAGTTCACTGTAAGCAGGGAAGAGTAGGGGCTGTGCGCCCAGGCAAGGGTATCTACCCCTGGAGGTGTCTTTATAAACAGGAAATAGAGGACAAGAAACAAAGTCAAAAGGAAAGCGTACACCGGTCTGTGAATGCTAAGGCGTTTTAACTTGCATGGCGAGTGCTATAGCCGATCGCAGGGGCAGGGTGTGGCAACATCCTATCGCTATTCAGCAACGCCCAAGAGCATTCCAGTTTCGTTACCCACCCTGCGAGAAGCAAGCTACACCCTAAATCCCTTTTCCCTTTTCCCTGTTTGCGGGGGGCCAAGGGGTGGGGAGAGAGACTTTGAGTCCAACTCTCCTGCGTCTACTTTGGGAGCAGCGATTATCTTGAAAGTCAAGCCGTTGATGCTGGTAGATCCAGAAATTTCTGCCTTGTTGTACTAAGGGGATACCGCTGACAGCGTTCTTACTCGTTTAGCGGGCACGCATACAACTTGTCTGGAGTAAGGATTGAGCAGAGTCTATGTTTTGAACATTCAGTTTTGCCAAGGACGGTCGTTAACCATCGCAACAGTCGTATTCGCGCGATTTTCTGTCAATAAGATTCTATGAATTGAAATTCATGGAATGGCCATTCCCCGCTGCGATCGCTCCAAAAAACTTAAAGAATAAGCCGCTTAACATTCCATTCGGGTGTTCAGTGCCATGAGATTCTAAAAGAATGAATGACGCAGTTAACAAACACTAAACAGAATGGAACACGATCAGAAACCAACCGTTATCGTTACAGGTGCCTCCTCTGGGGTGGGGTTACATGCAGCCAAGGCCCTTGCTGCAAGAGGCTGGTACGTGGTCATGGCCTGTCGCAACTTAGAAAAGGCCAAAACTGCCGCTGAAACAGTGGGGATTCCCTCCAATGCTTACACCGTTTTACAGCTTGACCTGGCATCTCTTAGCAATGTCCGCCAGTTTGTTGAGAATTTTAGGGCGACGGGCCGTTCTCTAGATGCTCTGGTATGCAATGCAGCCGTCTACTTTCCCCTGCTGAAAGAACCCCTCCGCAGTGTCGATGGTTACGAGCTGAGCGTGGCTACCAACCACCTTGGGCACTTTCTGCTCTGTAACCTGATGCTAGAAGATCTAAAGCGATCGCCCGCTAGCGAAAAACGGCTTGTGATTCTGGGAACTGTGACCGCGAATCCAAAAGAACTGGGAGGCAAGATT
>CALIDI010000047.1 GCA_938023035.1 uncultured Leptolyngbyaceae cyanobacterium
AACGACCTGTTGGCGTTCTCTCTGGGCGCGATCGGACAGGAACGATAACGCTTAGACGACCGCGCGCCTCTTGGGGCCGTGCTCAAGACAAGCGACTCAGGCCTATCTAGAAGGCTCAGCGCTTTTCTGGAAATCGCTTAACAGCCAACCGTCGTTCCCGATCTCCTACTCTTCTGCTGTTTAAGCGTGACACCGACTGACCTATGGCTGATTTAATTTTATTTTGGCATCGTCGCGATTTACGTCTCAGGGATAATGTGGGGTTGTTTGAGGCCCGACAACGCACTCCTAAGGTGGTGGGAGTCTTTTGTCTGGATCCTCACATTCTTGAACGGGATGATGTTGCTCCGGCGCGGGTTGCCTATTTGGTGGGCTGCCTGCAAGCTTTGCAAAAGGGCTATGCCGAAGCGGGGAGCCAACTGGTGATTTTAAAGAATTCACCTGAAAAGGCGATTCCGACCCTGGCGGAGGCAGTTGGGGCCAGGGCTGTGTTGTGGAATCTAGATGGAGAACCCTATGCCCGGGAGCGCGATCGCGCCGTTAAAGCCGCCCTAGAGCAGGCGGGTATTCAGGTTGAGACCTTTTGGGATCAATTGCTGCATGGGCCGGATGAGATTCGCAGTGGTGCTGGCACTCCCTACACGGTTTATACCCCCTTCTGGAAAAACTGGAGTCAGCGCCCTAAGGCGTCGCCTTACCCGGCTCTACAGGGGGCTGAGGGCTTGACGCCGCAGGAACAAGCGGCTGCCGCAGGGGCAGGGGCGATCGCTCTGCCATCAGCGCGGGAGCTTGGTTTTGTCTGGGCCAATCCGCTGTTTTTAGAACCGGGGGAACTGGCTGCCCAACAGCGGCTAGAGAGCTTTTGTAACGAGGCGATCGCGGCTTACCAGAGCGATCGCAATTTTCCTAGCCAGCCCAGCACCTCACAACTGAGTGCAGCCCTCAAGTTTGGCGCGATCGGCATTCGCACTGTTTGGGCCAAAACCCTGGAAGTGATGGAGCAGGCCCGTAGCAACGAAACGCGTGATAGCATTCGGGTGTGGCAGCAGGAGCTGGCCTGGCGTGAGTTTTACCAGCATGTGATGTATCTTTTTCCAGAACTGGCAGAGGGGCCTTATCGTCAACCCTTCAAGAATTTTCCCTGGTTAAATTGCGAAGACCATTTCCAAGCTTGGTGCGCCGGGCAGACAGGTTACCCGATTGTGGATGCAGCGATGCGGCAGTTAAATGCAACCGGTTGGATGCATAACCGCTGCCGTATGATTGTGGCTAGCTTTCTCACCAAGGATTTGATCGTTGATTGGCGCTGGGGCGAGAAATATTTTATGCAAACGCTAATCGATGGTGACCAAGCTGCGAATAACGGTGGCTGGCAGTGGAGTGCCTCCAGCGGCATGGATCCAAAACCTCTGCGTATTTTTAACCCGGCCAGTCAAGCCCAAAAGTTTGACCCAGAGGCTGACTATATCCGCACTTGGGTACCTGAACTGCGCAGTTTAGAAACAGCGGCTCTGGTCACGGGTCAGATCTTGCCCCTTGATCGCAAACGCTGTCATTATCCTCAACCGATTGTGGATCATAATCAGCGCCAGAAACAATTTAAGGCAATTTATGCGAAGCAAAAAGCGATCGCCGACTTCTAAGGTACCACCAATGTTGCTGAATCTGGGTAGGAATCACCCTATTTGCCCTTACCCTGGCCCTCTGCCCAAGCGAAAGGAATCGGCTCTTTCGCTCCCTGCTTCTATTGGAGAGGGGTACAACCCTGACGGGCTTCAAGAAAGGGGAATGAGGGCAATTCATCCCTTCATTCAGCAACGCCTGTACCGCCTGAACCAGGCGATCGCGACGGGAAACCGACGGAGCTGTGTCAACGAATTGGAATAAACGGAAAGACGGTTTTAATCAATCGGCGCAGTTTGAGCAGGGTAATCAAATCCTTAAAATGATCAGGAACCTGGGCCTGCAACTCTGGGGGTAATGCCCGTAGTTGCTGTTGTATTTCGGCGTATTCAGCCGCTGTGAGGGGTCGCCCATCCACGGGCGATCGCGCCCCTGTGATAATTTCTGTACGCAATATTTCTTCTGGGATATCCTCTGCGGGGGGTAAGGCCAGTGCTGACCCAGCGCCCAACAACATTGCAATCCCTAATCCACCAGATAGGAGTCGATTGAGCGTTGTTTCCATAGCATTCCTCTTTCTCAATGCTCTTAGTTAGTGACGGCCAGGGCTTGCACCCCTGCCCCCATCCGGTGGCAGGGCTATCGTTTGACCAGCTCACTATAAGCCCAAAGCCCCAGATGGTATCGCATTTGTTCAACGATAGCGAGCCGACTGAGATTGTGCACAAAGGTGTTCTTAGAATTCTTTCTCAGAGAATGTTGGCAAAGTCCAGTGTTTAAACCTGCGACGACGTCAGCCAAATCATCTCCGCTGGCTTAAGCCAATGTAGCCTCTCATAACCAGCGGAAGAATGTTTTGTCTGGAGCACTGCGAGGTGAGTCAGCCGAGCGACATGGCAGCCATGTCTAAAAATCAACCCCACGCTTTAGATCAACGCCCTTTTCCGCATAGTGCTTATGACAGATCATCTCAGAATGCACGCTGGCTAGATCAAAATAGGTGGGTTGGTGTTTGCACCGTCCCGTAATCACAACTTCCGTATCCTTGGGTTTGCGCAGTAGGGCTTGAATGATCGGTTCTTCTGGCAATAGCTCTAGATCAACGGTGGGGTTTAGCTCATCCAAAATAATGGTCTTGTATAGGCCAGAGGCGATCGCCGCTCTGGCAATTTCCCAACCGCGCTCGGCTTCCACATAATCTAGTTCTTGCTGTTGCCCACGCCAAACGATGGCATCTCGACCACAGCGCTGGTGATCTACCAAGTTGGGATAACTCTGGCGCAGTGCCGCGATCGCTGCATCTTCGGTATAACCCGCTCCACCCTTGAGCCATTGCATAATCAGCACCCGGTGCGACATATCCTGGCTAATACCGCGCCCAATGGCCTGAAGCGCCTTACCCAAGGCACTGGTTGATTTACCTTTGCCATCCCCCGTATAAATCTCAATTCCACCAATCCCGTTTTCCTTGGCGGCGGCGTGGTAGTGGGGCCGCATCTCTGAGTGCAGATCGGCAATCTCTAGCAAGGCAGAGGGAGCCGCCCGCCCAGTTGCAATCACCTCCATATGGTCTGGCTTGCGTTTGAGCGCATTCACTACTTCATCGACGGGCAGCAACCCCAGATCTAATACTGGGTTTAATTCATCCAGCACGACCACTGAATACAGCCCAGAGGCGATCGCGCCCTTAGCCACATCCCAGCCCCGCTGAGCTTCTAGCCGATCAAAGCGGGTAATCTCATCGGCTCCAAAAAACTCAGCCCGGCCCGTGCGCACCTGATCAATCAGATGGGGAAACCCCCGTTGCAGTGCGGCAATTGCCGCATCTTCATCGTAGGTGCGGCCCGGCCCTTTGAGAAAGCGCAACAGTAAGACTCGCGTTGGCTGCTCTGCGCGAATTCCCAACCCGATTGATCGCAGCACTACCCCCAGAGCGGCCTGGGACTTGCCCTTGCCCGCTCCGTCGTAGACATGAATTTGCCCGACAATGCGCTCATCTCGTGATGCGGCGGTACGAATGCCAACGCCAACCCGTGTCATGGTTTTCATTACAGACTGCTGACCTATCTTAACGAAGTGATTCCCGTTCTTCATCCGTCTGAGAGTGTACGCTATATCCAGCGGATTTGACACAGTGTTTCAGGTTATGACGGGTCAGCAATGGTTTAGATGGGGGGGCATGCTCCAATACTGGGGAGCTTGGTGGCTAGGGCAACGCCTGAGTTGGTGGAGGGCCGGAGCACAGCGATTGAAACTGGCCTCTTCTTGGGGGCGATCGCTGCTCTTCGCTTTGCTTGGCAGTCTCCTGATTGTGAGCTGTCAGCAATCGACTCCGACCATGCTGGTACCGCGCCCCGGCAATCGTCTGGTATTGGGCACCACTGCCACGGTTGAAACGATTGACCCGGCTGATTCCTACAAAATTTTTACCGGGGCTTTACTCTATAACCTGGGCGATCGCCTTTACACCTATAAACTAGGAACCGATGAGCTGGTACCTCAACTGGCTAGAGATTTTCCCCAGGTTAGTGAGGATGGGTTGACCTACACTATCCCTCTGCGGCAGGGGGTTGTGTACCACGATGGTACCCCCTTTAATGCTGAAACCATGGCTTTTTCTTTAAATCGGTTCATTCAGAATGGGGGTGGCCCCTCGTTTCTGCTTTCTGACTTGGTTGAGTCTGTCCAGGCCACAGGGGACTATGAGTTAACCATTCAACTAAAAAATCCCTTTGCGGCGTTTCCCTCATTGTTGGCGTTTTCGGGTACCTGCGCGGTTTCACCCAAAGCCTACAAAATTGAGCAGGGGGCCTTCGTTCCCGATGCCTTTGTTGGTACCGGCCCCTACAAATTGGTACGCTATGGCACGGATCAACTCCAGTTGGATGCCTTTGAGCAGTATTGGGGAGGCCAACCTGCCAATCAGGGGATAGACATCCAATTCTATTCCAGCCCAGCTAACCTGTTTAATGCGTTTCGCACAGGGGCTGTGGATGTGGCGTACCAAAGCCTCTCGCTGGATCAGGTCAACAAAATCAAGGAGAGTGCTGCCACCACGGGCTGGCGAGTGCTTGAAAAAGCAGGGGGAGAGATTAACTACCTCACCTTAAATGTAACGTCGCCCCCGTTGAATCGGTTAGAGGTGCGGCAGGCGTTAGCCGCAATTGTGGATCGTCAGGTGTTGCGCGATCGCATCTTTCAAGGGCAGGTTGAACCGCTTTACACCCTAATTCCTTCAACCTTAGATGAGGAGGTGCCCACCTTCCAGACCACCTACGGTGATAGCAATGCGGCAAAGGCACGGGAGTTGCTAACCCGGGCAGGTTATTCTGAAACCCATCCACTCAAGGTAGAGTTTTGGTATCGCTCTAACATTGCTAGTGGCCAATTGGCCGCTGTTACCCTCAAGGCGATCGCCCGCCAAAAACTCGGTAAACTCTTGCAACTGGAGCTTCGCAGTGTCGAGTCAACCACAGCCAATCGCCTGGTAGAGAAGGGGGTTTATCCCACCTTTTTGTTTGATTGGGCGGCTGATTTTCTGGATGCTGATAACTACATCGAACCCTTTCTACGGTGCCGCAATGGTTCACCCCAGACCGGTTGCATTGAGGGTAGCAGCCAGGTGCAAGGGTCGTTTTACTACAGCGAACGCGCCAATGAACTGGTCAACCGTAGCCGCAGGGAACAGAACCCCGACAAACGGCGACAGATTTTCGCCGAGATTCAGCAACTGGTGGCGGATGAAGTCCCCTACATTCCCTTCTGGCAAAACAAAGATTTCCTCTTCACCCAACCTTGGGTTCAGGGCGCGAGCTTGGAAGTGACTCAGAAGGTACCCCTATGGACGCTGCGAAAAGCAACAGGCTGAATTATCGCTTGGCTTTGCGGGGTCGGATACCACTCAACTTCAAGACATCGGCGATGGTAGCGCAGTAGGTCGGCAGCCCAAAGCTGGCAGGGTTGGTGACGACTTTGTGAGTAAAGTGGCGATACTCCATCGAAAAGCGATCCCAATCGGCAATTTTGATTTGAAACAGGCGAATAATCACATCCGCCAAACTGTAGGTTAGGGGAATGCGAAAATAAATGCGCTTATGGAGGTAAGCGCAGGCCTCTGCGATCGCCTGGTTAAGGGTAATGCGCTCGTTCCCTAAAACAAACTGGCGCTCCTGGCCCGGTGCAGGAGGATGATCAATCAAATACCGGACAATTTCGGCGACATCCCGACCATGGATAAAGTGAAAGCTCCCATCTGCCTGCAAAAAGCGAATCACATCAATCCAGCGGGCGACCTGGCCAATCCCCGATGAAATGTGGGAGTAGGGCACCTGCGTCTCACCACCTAGTAAAAGCGTAGGAAACAGGGTCGTAATCCGAGGGGCGATTGTCAGCTTTTGTAGCTCTTGATAGCAAAGATATTTTGAGCGAATGTAGTCAGTACCCAACTCTGCGGCTTGGGAGAGAAGTTGATTATCGCGATTCAAAATACTGGCCGTCGAAAAATAAATCACCTGCTCACACCGCTCCAGGTCAAGCTCTTGTACCAGCGCTAGGGTTTTATTGACATTGACATCAAAGACTTCTTCCTTGCCACCCCAAGAAGTCGCAATTAAGATGGCAGCATCCATCGTTTTCAGCAAATCCCCAAATTGCTCAATCTGGCGCAAATCTCCTTGTACCAGATGAATGCCTGGGCGGGCACAATAGTTAAAACCGAGTTTGTTGGGGTTTCTCACCAGCAGATAAAGCTCATGCGCCGTCTCCTGAATCAACGCCTCCGTCACGTAGTGGCCAATACAGCCACTCGCGCCCGTCAAAAATATCCGTTTGGTCATTAGAGCCTAAAGGGTAAAAAAACAACAGCAAATGACGCGAGGAGGAGTCGGCTTAGATTCAGCTTTCGTCTGAGAGTTGTTTCAGCAAAATGGAGCCTTCAGGGCAAATACAGCACAAAACGAGCGGGGGAAAACCGAAGCAAAGGGCTTCCCAGGCCCTACCCAGCCGTTACGGCGAGCCATTGTGGCACCTGCTTACCCATCTCAAAGAAATAAGCAGCATTTTCTTCAGGGGTTCCTGGAAGGATACCATGCCCCAGATTGAGAATATATTTATTACTCCCGGCTTTGCGCACCGTATCCAGGATTCGTTCCCGAATGAACGGCTGGGTGCCAAACAATACGCCCGGATCAACATTACCCTGTACCCCGAGAGCCGCCCCCAGTCGGCGGCGGGCATCAGCCATGTCAACAGTCCAGTCAACACTAATAATATCCACCCCCGACTGTCCCATCCGTTCTAGCACACCAGCACTACCACTAATGTAAAGAATCAACGGGGTATCGGGGTAAACCGCTTTGACCTGTTGCACAACCTGGCGTTGATAGGGCAGGGCAAAGGTATCATAGTCTTGGGGACTAAGTTGGCCTGCCCAAGAATCAAACAACTGCACAACCTGCGCTCCTGACTCAATCTGGTAACAGGCATAGGTGGCGATCGCGGCGGCTAGCTTGCCCAGTAAGCCATGCAATATCTCTGGCTCACTAAAGGCCATGCGCTTAATCACGCTATAGTCCTTCGAGCTTTTTCCCTCAACTGCGTAGGCGGCCAGGGTCCAGGGGGCACCGACAAAGCCCAGCACCGTCGCCTGGTTCCCCACCTCTTGTCGCAATGTTTTAAGAATAGTGCGAATAAAGGGGAGCGACTGCTCTGGCTCTAGGGCGTGTAGGTTGGCCACTTGCTCTGCCGTGCGAATGGGCGGGTCAATGATTGGCCCACGACTTTCAACAATATCAAAGGGAATCCCAATTCCTGGAAGCGGCGTGAGAATGTCAGAAAAGAGAATCACCCCATCGGGCTGAAACGCCCGAAACGGCTGTAGTGAAATTTCAATGGCCAAATCGGGATTTTCAGACCGCTCTCGAAAAGAGGGGTGCTTATCACGCAAGTCGCGATAGGCTTTCATATAGCGCCCGGCTTGTCGCATCATCCAAACGGGTGGACGCTCAACCGTTTCACCGCGGGCAGCTCTTAACAAGAGCGGAGCTTGACTTATCCCGGTCATTCAATCAGTTTCCTAAATGTTTTTTAAGGGCATTCGTTAGCTTATCATTCTGGGATGTCGATTTCGCGCCTTTGCCGCAGAGAAGAATGGCTAGCCCCTACCGCACAAGGGATTGTTGTGGAAAATTTTATCGTGACGCCTCAGCCTGCCTATCTTGCGAGAAGCAAGCGACACCCTCAACCCCTCCTCAAATTTGGGAGAAAACCTGTGAATCTGGCTCCCTTGGTCGCCAGTTTTGGAATAAACCGCAAGACGGGTACATCAGGGGCATCCCCCTGATGAGCATGAGAAAAAGGGGATGAGGGCCGTTCGGCTCTTAGGGAACCGCCTAGGTCGTTACACTTTTGGGTCGTTACACTTTATCGTTGTAAAATCTTTCTGCTGGCTCTCACCCTCTAACCCCGCTGTGCTTTCCACCCATCTCCTACAGTTTTATCGCCAGGTCAGCCAACAACCTTTTACTGTGGTTGATGTGGAGACAACCGGTAGCAAACCGCCTCAGGCGCGCGTGATTGAAATCTCTGTGTTACAGGCGACGTTACGCGAGGGGATCGTCGCCCAACAGACTTACCTGGTCAATCCTGAGGTGAAGGTGCCACCCCCTATTACTCGCTTTACCGGCATCACTCAGGCCATGGTAGATGCGGCACACTCTAGTCAGGAGGTCTGGCAAACTTGTCTTCCTGCTCTTAGCCGGGGAGTGTTAACAGCTCATAATTTGGAATTTGACTATAAGTTTTTGCAGTCAGAGTATGCCCGTTTGGCTACAGCCTTTGAGCGTCCATCCCAGGCCCGGCTATGTACGGTGGTTTTGGCACGGCTGATGTTGCCCGATTTACCCTCTCGCAGTTTGCCTAACCTGGTGCGCCATTTTGGGTTTGAGGTAGGGCGATCGCATCGGGCAGCGGCGGATACCAAAGCCTGCTGGCTGTTGCTTAAACGGTTGATCACAGAGATTATCAATGAATCAGATGAAGTGCTATTGCCCCGCTTTGCCCGGCAGTGGATCTCGCTGAAGGATACGGCAGAGATTCTGGGCTGCACCGGGCGGCAGGCGCGATCGCATCTGGCAAAAGCCGGCATTGAGCCTCGCTTAGTTGGGCGTTACAAAACCCCTATGTATCAACGCGGTGCTGTTGAGCAGTTTTATTGGCAACAGTTGCCAACACCTCCTCTGTCTTCTCAAGGGCAACCGGGGTAGCACCAACCAGGTAGACACCCGAAAAACTGGCATAGATACAATCAAGAACCTCTGAGAAATTACGGATGGTACTTATGACCAGCTTGAAAAATCATTTGACTGCCATATTTGCGATCAACTTTATGCTGCGAAACCGGGTAAATTTCATCTGTAAAAAGATGCCGATACCCGTTGAAAGTTGCTGCTGATAAGCGATCGCCAATTTTTTAAACTGTACTTCAAGAGTGACTTCAGTAAGTACTTAATCACTCAACCTTGCTACTACGATTCAAGGTACTCAAATGGTTAGAACACGATTTTAAAGCTCCATTTTTGCATGAGCAGACAGCCAGAAAACTGGCAATTTTACGGTAGGGGCAGAAGCAAAACCGCTCTTAGGCTATATTCAGTTGTGTGAAACCAGGGCATCTGCCAAACTCTCACTAGAGGCTTCTGCCATAATCTATCCAAGGGTCATCGTGTACGGGTGGATAAAGGACAGCGTTGCTGTAGTTCCTGATTTCTCGTCATGACTTGATTAGACTTGATTAGAACAGCTACGAGGTGAGCTGATTTGCTGATTAAATTAAAAGGTCTAGTCAAAAAGATTTATTTTCCGGAGGGTGGCTCGACCGTTAAGAAACCTGAAAGAGGTGATTTTTCTAAACGGACTTTAGCCCCCTTGCCACAGCCCAATTCGCTGTTTTAACCCAGACCAGCATGATACTCGTCGTCGATTTGCAGACGATTGACTTTCTTGAATTTGGACGAGATTGAAGGTGAGCAAATCTCCTTCGCTCTAGGAAGAAAATCAATTTCTTGCCGACGTTGGAGGGTTACCCAGTGGATTTCTCCGAATTTTCAATTCGGCCCAATTCGAAACTTGTCATGGCTCTCTTGCTGAATCAAAGGTAAGTTGATTTGGTCTTAGGCAGTCTTGACTTTCAACTTGTTCCAGCTTTGGAGCGGGTGATGGTCGGCTACTTTTGCGTTGCCGACAGCGCGTGGTGCAGCCAATTTTCTACCACTCGGCCAACACGGTGATTACCGGATGCTTTTGTTGAGCCGTCTATTTTCGCTGATTCAAAGAGCTTCAACTGTGCTTACACATTAGGGAGAGAGGTTATGCCCATTATTACAGTGACCAATAACGCCGATAGCGGAGCGGGTTCTTTGCGGCAGGCGATCGCTAATGCCCAAGTCGGCGACACCATCGTTTTTGCCCCCACTGTCACTAGCATTACACTCAACAGTCCGGTGGTGGTACCTTCTAATCGCAACCTCACCATCGATGGCGGGGCAGGGGTGACGCTAAGTGGCACCGGAAGCGGACGCCTAATCACCGTGTCTGATTTTAATACGGTGACCTTGCGCAATCTGACGCTCCAGAATGGCAATGCCAGCGGTACGACCGACCCAACCGATCGGGGGGGCGCCGTCTATGCCAACTTTCGCGTCAATCTAATTGTTGACAACGTTAATTTTCTCAATAACACCGCCCGCAATGCAGGGAGTGCCATCTACCTGGGCTTTGAGAGTAACTTAAGTGTGAATAATAGCCGCTTTAACGGCAACCAGGCGATCGCTGGCAATGATGAGCGGGGAGCCACGATTTCAACCATCACTCCAGGGATTGTGGCGATTCGCAATAGTGATTTCACCAATAACCGGGGGATCAATGGAGCCGCAATTAACGTCATCAATGCCCAGCTTACGGTTGAAAATAGCCGCTTCATTAACAACGACGTGTTGGCCGCTCGGTTTGCCACCGGCCAAGTGCGCGATTTTCTGCGGGGCTATGGTGGAGCAATTTATACCGATCGCGCGAACAATGCTATTGTGATTCGCAACAGCGTGTTTGAGGGCAATCAGAGTCGTGCTGCCGGGGGGGCAGTGCACCTTTTTGCTGACCCAGAAGATACGGTCACGATTGAAGACAGCCTGTTTCGCAATAACCAAGCGATCGGCCTGATTAATGCCGCCGGCCAACCCGCTGGCGAACAGGGGAATGCCGGTGCCATTACCCATGTGCGCAATTCCCGAGGAAGTGGCACCCTGACTCTGAATCGGGTGAGTGTGATTGATAACTTTGCCCAAACTGGCGGCGGCGGCCTCTGGGTAAACCAGACCACCAAAACAACGATTCTAAACAGCACTTTCTCTGGTAACCAAACCGGGTTTAATCCCCCCAATAATTTCAGTCAGAACGGTGGGGCGATTTTGCTCTCAACCAATGCGGCTGCCGACATCATTAACACAACCATTGTCAATAATAAGGCGGGTTGGTCTGGGGGGGCGATCGCCGCAGGGACGGCAGCCGTACTCGTGCAAAACAGCATTTTTGCCAACAATACTGCCCGTAATCCCTTCAATATTCAACACCAGACTAGTCGTCTGCTCACAGATGGAGGCGGGAACATCCAATTTCCGCCCAAGGCCACCACGCTGGGCAATGATAACAACGTTACCAGTTCCATTTTGCTGGCAGATCCTCTGCTTGGCCCGATTCAGCAAGTCGGGAATGCGGTCTTTTTCACGCTGCAACCGGGGAGTCCAGCGATTAACCGAGGGGTAGCCGGGGCACCCATTACCGATCAGCGAGGAGCTGGTCGTGTTGGCGCACCGGATGCGGGAGCTTATGAATTTGATGGTACTGCTCCACCCACTCAGCCCCAACTCACGATTAACAATGTCACGATTCAGGAGGGGGCAACGGGCGCGGTTAATGCGATCTTCCAGGTCAGTTTGTTTGGTAGTTCGACGCTGCCGGTGCAGGTCAGTTATGCCACAGCCGATGGCACCGCGATCGCTGGAGCCGATTACCAACCCGCCAGTGGCCTCTTGACCTTTAACCCTGGCGAAACCATTAAGAATATTGTGGTTTCGATTTTGCAAGATAACCTGGCGGAGCCAAGCGAAACCTTTACGGTGTGGCTAAGCAACCCGGTGAATGCTGCGATCGCAACAGGACAGGGAATTGGCACCATCTTAGACAACTCCCCCCCCGGAACACCACTGGCCCCAACACTAACCTCTCCATCAACGCCTTCAGCCTCCTCATCGGTAACGCCCCCAGCCCCCAGCCCGCTGCTATCAGCCACCATTAGAGCAGCCCTAGGGTTAGGCCCATCGCCCCTACCATCGCCCATTGGCAGCCCCAGCGCAGTGGTCTCTGGTGTGCTAAGAACTCCTAGACCTCCAGTCCCGGCCCGGCCCAGCGTTGGTAGGAGCCGCCTGCTCAGTTCAGCCATGCGCAGTTCGATCTTAGGCATCCCATTTACAATGCCGGTGGGACGACCCCAACCAATCTCCACAGCATCTCCAACACCAGTGCCTCCAGCAACGGTAATGAGACCTACCAACTTACCCAGCCATCCAACACCACCCGGCTTTTTAGGAGGCATTGGTGCCGCCCTCCGCAATAGACTTATTGCAATGGGTATCGGTGATGCGATATCTTCAGCCAACCGGGGGCAACAGGCAACTCTGCTTCCCCCGGCCCCCGCACCTACCCCTGCGACGCTGACGCCACCGCCAACCTTCCCCGCTCCAGTTGTACCCGCGCCCCTACCCGCAGCCCCACCACCTGCCTCCATTAACGGTGCCGGTCAAGCCTGGTTACCCACTCCAACAACGTTTCTGGCAACTCCCCGCCCGATTCTGTCAAATGCAATAGCAGCCAATCGTCCCCGGTTCACTGGCACCAGCTTGTAAAGACGACTCAAGCTCAACTGGGTTTTCAGGAGATCTCTCAGAGAAATTACCTGCTGGCTTCAGGGGCATCTCACTTCTTAGCGAGAAAAATACTTAATAAACTTAATAAGAAGTGTGAGAGTATAGCGGAGAGCCCCATTGCTCGACCGTTATGCTAGAAATTGCTCCCTGTAGCTAGCGCTCTCTGATTGAGGCAGAGGGTGCAGGAGTGGAACCCTCATCGGGGAGCACCCCCACCTCTCTTCACCCTTGATGGATGGCAGTGAACAAGGAATAGCGGGTACAGGTGAGATACGAGTTGAAGACAAAGGTTCTTTACTCTTGATGAATGACAGTGAACAAGGAATAGGGAAGCAACACGGTCAAAAGGACAGCGTCACATCAGGTTGTGTACGCTAGGGTGCCCTAATCCGCATGGCAAGAGTAATACAAGGGAGAGAGGGCGCAAAAGTGCAATGCTCCTGCTTTAATTCCTACAGTTCGCATACCGATTCGACATGGTGATTACCGGAAAAACTCAACTTCTTGGGGTAATTGGCGATCCAATCACCCATTCGCTGTCGCCTGTCATGCATAATGCGGCTCTGGCAGCGTTGGGGGTTGACTGGGTGTACTTACCCTTTGCAGTGGCTCCAGAGCATCTGGAAACAGCCGTGCGGGGGTTCGCTGCCATTGGGTTACGGGGATTTAATGTCACCATTCCTCACAAGCAGGCAATTATGCCCCTGCTAGCTGAGGTTTCGGAGGTTGCTCAGGCCGTGGGTGCGGTTAATACGGTATGGCGTACCGATGCCGGGTGGTGGGGAACGAATACGGATGTGGTGGGTTTCTTAGCTCCTTTGCAAGCGCTGAGTCAGGCTTGGAATCAGTGCCATGCCATGATTTTGGGTTGTGGCGGCGCGGCGCGGGCCGTCATGGCGGGATGTGCCCAATTGGGTTGTCAGACAATTCATGTTGTGGGGCGCGATGCCGCAAAAGTGGCAGCTTTTCATGCCAGTTGGTCGCAACCAGCGCTTCGCGATCGCCTGTTTGTCGCAACCTGGGAGCAACTTCCACAGCTTTTACCCACAACTCAACTTCTGGTGAATGCCACTCCCTTGGGGATGCATCCGCAGGCTAACCAATCGCCGCTGACACCGGCAGAAATAGCCTTATTACCCCCAGAGAGTATTACCTACGATTTGATTTACACACCAAACCCAACCCTATTCTTAAAACTAGCTCAGGCGAGGGAGCTAAGGACGATCAATGGGTTAGAAATGTTGATTCAACAGGGAGCCGCAGCCCTGCAAATCTGGTTACAGCAGCAGGTTCCCATCCCAGTCATGGAAGCCGCCTTACGCCAATATTTAGGACTTGCTGAAGAAAGAGGCTAAGGTAGTAGGCACAATCCCACCGGTTGGTTCTATGGCGCGTTGTTTTTTTCTATCCCTATGGCTGCTGGGAGTCATGCTGGCTAAGCCGTTGCCATCGTTAGCCGAATTACCCCCTGGAGCCGTTACTCAATCCATCTGGCGGCGATTTGAGTCCAGCGAAGGGGGGTTTTCTGTCTTATTTCCAGGAGAGCCAAAGACATTACACCAGTCGATATCGTTACCCGATGCGATGACCAGTCAGGTCACAATGCTGTACGTGTTTCGTCAGCAGGAGGCCATTTTATACGCGGTGGCTTTTAATGATTACGAGTTTCTCGAAGGCGTGCCCCTCACCCCTGAACTGATAGAAACCTCCCTCAACTCTGGCCGCGATGCCATGTTGAAGGCAACCAAGGCCAAACTGATGGAGGAGCGATCAGTCCAACTGGGAAAGGCAGTTGGTAAAGAGATTCGGTTTCGGCAGACAAATGGCTTGATTGGGCGGACTCGATTTTTCTTGATCGGCAAACGGCTTTATCAGGTGATGGTGATTGTCGATTCCTCGCGAGAACCCCATCTGACAAAGAGCATTGAGGGCTTCTTGACCTCTTTTCAACTGCGGGCGGAGTAGTCTGTCGGGTGAAGGAGGGGAAGGCGAGATGGAAATGTTAGAACCACACAGCGACTCGACTCTGATGCGGGCGGAAGGGCGATCGCCCCTTGCAACTGTGCCGTTTCGAGAAGGGCGACAGTTGCATCTTTTTGAAAATCCAGAGACGGCGATGCAACTTGATCGGGCGCTCTGGTATCGCTCCTTTGCACCGCAAGTGAGCAGTCTTCACTCCCTGGCTCCCTATCCACACCGGATTTCTGCGACCACGGCCCAAGTGTTGATTGATCTCTATTCTCAGCCGGGGGATGTGGTGCTCGACCCCTTCGCCAGGTCGGGGACAATCGCGTTTGAGGCGGCGGCAGCAGGCCGGATTGCCTGGGCTAATGACCTCAGCCCCTATGCCCAGACATTAACCGCTGCGAAGCTGGCTGCCCCCCCCAGTCGGCGGGCAGCCCAAGAGCAGGCAATCGCCCTGTTTCCTAAAATCCTGGCTTTGGCACCCGAGCAAGACTTGTCAAAAGTCCCGACCTGGGTGCAGGAGTTTTTTCACCCCAACACCCTGCGCGAAATTTTAGCGGCGGTTGCCGTTTTTCAAGCCGAGGGTCATCCCTTTTTGCTGGGGTGCTTGTTAGGGATTTTGCACCATACCCAGGCCAGTGCACTCTCCTACCCTAGTCGCTCTGAGTCTCCCTATCTGCGGCGGGCCAGCTACCCTCCTGAGCAATTTCCCGAACGGTATGCCTATCGAGAGGTGCGATCGCGCCTGCTGGCAAAAATTCAACGTTTGTATCGACGACCTCTACTGTCAGATCAGTGGGCACAGCGGCACTATCGTGTGTGGCAACACGATGGCGTGACTATCCCGCTGGCAGAATCTAGCATTGATGCTATCATCACCCATCCCCCCCATCCCGGTGCCTTTAGCTACCTGCGCGACCAGCGGCTCCGCCTTTACTTTTTAGGACATCCCCATTGGCAAGACCTAGAGGCCCCAATGGTTCGCTCTAGGGACTACCCGGCCCGCATGGCCACTGTGCTAACAACCCTGACACGACTCCTAAAACCCGGAGGGTGGGGGGTCTTGGTCTTTAGTCCGGGCCAGCCAGCCCATTCACCCACTACCCTGCTCTCACCCTGGCTCACCCTGGTGCGTGACCTGCCCGCTCAGCCCCTAATCGTGCGAACGATTTACGAAGCTGAAACTTTGCACCGATCGCGATCGCCACACGCTCTACCAGCAGAGTCAATTCTGGTACTACAACGGTATTAATGCAGAGTTAATGCAGACTATTCGTGATGCAGTCGCTGGGTATCATTAAGTTTAAGATTATTTTGGGAGCGGAGGGGGAAAACCCTACCTAGGAGCAAAGCTCTACATCCCCCCTTCTTGAAGGCTTGTCAGGGCTACACCGCTGCTGCACATGCCCTGCGATCTACTCCTAAGATGAGCAGGGAACCGGATCCACAGTCCTTCTCCCACACCCCTGGCCCCCCGCAAACAGGGGGAGGGAAAGGGATTTGGGGTCTAGCTTGCTTCCCGCAGGGTGGGTTACGAAACTGGGAGGCACTCCTCAAGACTTTTGTGGGCGACGGCGAGGGCGAGTCCAGGCTGAGCGTTCAGCTTTTTCGCGCTCGTATGCCAACAACCGACCATAGTACTCGTGCTTACTCAAATTCATCGATAGGAAAATATGTCGGCGGGGATTGCTAAACCCCTTACGGCTAAAGAAATTGACCGCCGGGGTGTTTTCTGGATCCGTATCCACCATCATGAAGCGGGCACCATCCACAATCATGCGCTCAACTAGCTTGTCCACCAACATGTCCGCAATGCCACGCCGCTGAAAGAGGGGGCTAACTCCTAGCCAGAGGATGTAGCCATAGGTCCAACTGGCTTTGGTAATGATGGTACCCAAAATAAAGCCAGCCAGTTGGTCTTCTGCGGTAGCTACCAAACAATATTCTGGGTCGGTATTGTAGAGGCCAATGACTTCCCACTGATCCCAGGTGCGGTAGATATAGGGATATAAATCGCTGGTGAATAGGGTCTCCCCCAGGTGAAACACGGGCGCAATATCATCAATATCCATTTCGCGCACATTAATGGAGAGCGGTGTGATTTCTGGCTTAGGCGCAGGGTCAGTCATGGAGAAAAGCAATTAGATCGGGATTTCTGGAATGGCGGCCAAGTCAGAAAGAAGCGGGGGCATGGTCGGAGCTTGGGCAGAATGGGCTAGGCGATCGCAGCGAATCGCAAAACTACAAGTGGCACAGTGTCTTGACCCAAGGGGCACTTGAGGTAGATCTACTCCCTGATTGTACTGGGTTAACCAAACAGTTAACTGGGGCAGAAGGCGTTGTAATTCTGCCTGCGTTTGGTCGTGGAGAGCCTTTGTGTAGGGAATGTGGAGTTTTTGCAGCTCCCCATCTGCCGTCGCCTGAAAGAACCAGTAGGTCATCGAAAGTTGTTCAGGCTGGTAAGAGCTGGTTTCTGCTAGCACAAAAGGGTATAGCCGACTTTGCCAGCTCTGCTGCAAGAGCTGAGGTTGTTGGGGTTTGGCGTAGGTTTTCCAATCCAGAATTTGCGCCTGCTCTGGCCCGCATACCAGTAAGTCATAGACGACAGTCAGTAGATAACCTTCTAGTTCCAGGCTACGGCTGCACTCACTCTGACAGACTGTATTGGCAGTTGTTGGTAGCAGCGCTGGTTCTGATTGAATAAAGGCCGCAAAGCGATCGCTCAACCCAGGGTCTGCCGCTAGCAGCGGAGCAACACTTAGCCCCAAATAGTATTGCTGCATTAACTGGTGAAATTGCTCACCCAACCGCCGTTTTTCTTGATAATCAGGGTCACTGGCGATCGCCAACTGCTCCAAATAAGTGTGTTGGAACTTGCGGGGGCATTCGCTCAGCAGGTTGAGTTGAGTTTGAGAAAGCCGCAGGAGGTAAGCCATACTACAGAGAAAAGCGAGGAGTCTGCTGGCGAACCCATTTCCCCAAATCTTTGATTTTGCTTGCCTGCATAGGTAGAGTCACCAGGGATCGATCAGTTAGTGATCGTTCACAAGGCTGCATAAGGCTGAGCACAGACGTTTCGCCGAGCACCATCAAACGCAAAACGCCTCTCAAAAGGAGAACGCCAAAGGAGAACGCCTGCTCAGAGGGCCTGCTATTTTCCAGCAAGTCTCTAGCAGCCTCCCTACATCAGCTTAGCGGTTTCATAGAGACGCCGTAAAATCGCCAGAATTTTATTGCCATAATCCTCATCGGCAGACCACCGCCCACTCAACATGCCGACAAGCGGCGCAATTCCACGGGTCACAAAATTAAAGCGTGGATCCACCACCTCCTGCACGAGTGGCTCAGTATTGCCATAGGCTTTTAGGTGTTGGATGTGTGCTCTGACCCCAATTCGAGCACTAGGGAAGGATGCACCTTCTTCACCACCACCGACGGCCCCTAACCCGGCAAAGTTATTTTGGCTGGGCTTAACAATGCCGCCAAAACGCAAAAAGTTAGTTTCCAGGCACATCTGGGCAAAAGCAATATCAGAGTTAATGCCCTCAAGTGCCCCTTCCTCACGATAAAGTCGAGCAATTTCTGGAAATTGCACAAGACTCGATTCGTTGTTTGTTTTGAGGAACATCATCAACTGCACTTCTGAAGCATTACCATGGCCTGGAATTTTGTCAATTTGTCCAGGACAGATTTGAAAAATAGAACGAAGGGAAACCGTGCGGGTGGCACTATTCCACGCAATAGAGATGTTATAGGGGCGGAGGTCTATCGCTTTGATATAAACAATATTGCGATAAGTAATGCGTACCACATTGGGAGCTGTAGAAACATCCACCCCTAATCGATCAGCCAGATCAATGGGAATATAGGAATTGCCGTTAACAATGATGCCTTGCTCGCCATAGATTTGGCCATTAATGCTGATATTACAGGTGGGATAAGTGATCGTTGCCGATCGCTCAGTGGGGGCAGGGTCTACAGCCAAGCTCCAGGCTACCAACCCCTCCGCAATGCCTGTGGCGACATCGCGCCGCCGATTTTGAATGATAAAGCGATCATCTGGATTGGAGAGAAACCCAATCTCCAGGTAGAGGGAAGGACAGGTCAACAACCGACAAAAGGCAAGACTGCCGATGCCCATCGCTGTGTCGGGTTTAGCCCCCCGATTGGGTAACTGGGGAACGCGCCGCAACAGAGAAAGCAATAGCAATTCGGCATGCTGTTTGCGCTGATCATTATTGGCAATGTAGTAAACACTACTCCCCCGTACTGATGGGTTAGGAAATGCCTCAGTATGAATTTCGAGAGCGACATCCATAGGGCGAGCACGGGCACGAATCCAATCAATGCTGTTAGTCGCACTCAAATCATCCGGTACAGAGAGCACTTCAAGTTGGCGCGATCGCACCTCAGTCAAAATCAAGTCGCGGGTCAAAATCATTTCCCTGGCTTCAGTTGTACCGGCCACAATGCTACCGGGGTCGTAGGCTCCATTTTCTCGTCCCCCATGCCCTGCTGATATAAAAATGCGTCCCATTGTGCCTATCCGTTACGAAGGTGGCTAAGCTTAACAAGCTCTGTTGTATCCCAAGCCACCCAGAAGCGCACAAATTTTTATCAGACACCCGACCGGACACTCCCAAACAGGGCTTTTGACTCAGATTCACCCGCTTTAATGAGCTTGCGCGTTAGGGTTGAAGTAACCAGAGCGCAGGCGGTAATTTGACCGAGCCAGCCCAGTAGGGCTAACGACAGCGACGACTCCCAAACCAATACTGGAGAAGCCACGGTCAATGCCCAGAGGAGCTTCAGGGGGGCGACGCCATAGGCCGTGACAAAAATCCCTAAACAAATGGGCGGAATTAAGATCAGCCCACCCATTGTAGTGGCTGTCCAGACAACCCGCTTGGGCGATCGCTGCATTAGTAAGAGCTGAGTCACCAGCGCGCAAAGCAATAGACTGGTCGCAGCCATCACTAAAGAAAAGAACGCCGCAAAACGAGAATCGGGGCGTTCGCTCCATACCGTCCAGTTGCTGACCCAGAGGGCATCAATCCCTAAAGCGATCGCTAGATTCACGGCGATCGCCCCCACGGCTGGACTATTTTCCCCAAACACTAGATCGCTCAGCAGCGAAACCCGGCGACCTGTCCGCTGACGCCCCAGTTGCTGCCGCCGATACCTAGCCCAGTCAATCAGGGTTTGCCGATGGGGCGACAGAACCGCCGTTAAACAAAGGAACCAAACCAGATTGGCACCTAAAATCAACATCAGGCTCTCCTCCGTCCCTGGATACCGGGCATTAATCGTAAAAACAACCACAAACCCTAACAGCCAAATTTGTAGAAAAGCAGTCGCCAGGTAGCTCTGGGTTCTCGTCAGCAGGGTTGCATTCGGTCGCCGGAAACGACGATTCGCCGCCTGCCACAGCAACAGAGTGGTTGGCACCAAGGTAATCAGGCTAAAGGCCAGCAATACTTCAATTTTGCCTGTTGATAACCACCACCAGTCTGGCAGGTTCAACACTAGGTTACTTTTAGATTCTTCAATTTGATAGGACGGGTAACGGGCCGCTTGGGAGAATATCGCGTAACTCAGCCAGAGGGCGATCGCCCCAAACCATCCCTGGCTGCCGCCAAGCAAAGCAAATAAAACAGCCAGCAGTGACCAGAAAGCACAGAGGAGTATGATTAGCCCGTAGTAAATCGCCAGATACCAGAGCAGAATTCCCGCCTGGACAGCAGCAAACAGATGCAAGGGAACAATCAGTGCCACTCCTAGATAGGGCAGCACCGGCACACCCAAAAGTTTTCCCAGCAAAATACTCTGACTGCGTTCAGGACTCATGCGTACAAAGTTGAGGGTGCCACGCTGCTCTTCTCGTCCCAAATCGCTAATCAGAAGATAAACAGCGGCGGTCAACAGCACCAGCGGCAACACCCAACTGATCACCGCAACAATTTCCAACCACCACGCCTGCCAATCCACCACCCAGTTGCCTAGAGCATCCTGAACACATTCTCGAGAATGGCGGCTCTCGCGCACTATCGTGCAAAAGCGATTGTAGAGGGCCGGAAATTTCTGACTCGAAGTCTCTAAATGGGGGAGTTGACCATAGTAGTTGGCCAACAGAAACAGTTGCGCCAGAACCGATAGCAAAACCGTAATGATGACGTTTCGCGGTTTGAGCCGCCCCTTTACCTCGCGGGCAAATTGGGGATTTTTTTCCTTTAACTGGTTGGGCAGAGTAAACATGCAAAGTCTCCAGAAGCGGATGGTGGGTCAGCCGGGTGCTTTTCAGGCCGTTTGTTGATGTTCCAGGGTGAGAAAGATGGATTCTAGGTCCGCAGGTTCCCGATGAAATTGCGTTAGGGGAATGCCGGCATGAACCAGCGATCGCAACAGGTCAGCCGCCGCTTCATTGCTGCCGGTAAATTGCACCCGGACTTCTCCCTGATCGGGGATGGTCGCCAGCACCTGACACTCAGGCCACTGGTTGAGTGCGGTAGTGAGGGGGGCGATCGCTCCCAAAGTCGAGATAACCAGCGTTTGCCGACTCAGTCGTCGGTAGAGATCCGCTAAGGGCGCGCTTTCGACCAAAAAGCCCAATTCCATCACGCCGATACTGGTACATAGCTCAGCCAGATCGCTCAACACATGGGAAGAAATCAGAATGGTCATGCCGCTAGCTTGCAAAGTGCGGATAATATCGCGAAACTGCACCCGGGCAATGGGGTCAAGACCCGATACGGGTTCATCCAACAATAGCACCGTTGGCTCGTGAACCACTGTTCGAGCTAGGCTGAGGCGTTGCTTCATCCCACGGGAGAGCGTGGCAATCAAGCTATTGCGCTTATGGGAGAGTTGTACCAGTTCTAAGATTTCGTGAAGACGGCGAGTACGACGCGGCTCCCGCAGTTGGTAGAGATGCGCAAAGTAATCGAGATAGTCCCACACTGTCAGATCCTCATACAGAGGAAAGTCATCCGGCAAATAACCAATTTGGCGCTTCAAAGCGGGATTATCCTGCCCTCGTAGTAATCGCTCCCCTGCAATGTAAACGTCACCGAGAGTTGGCTCCTCTGCGGCAGCGAGCATCCGAATCAGCGTTGTTTTACCCGCCCCATTCGGGCCAATCAGCCCGTAAACTTCGCCGGCTTGAATCTGGAGATCGACATCGCGCACGGCGTAATGGTGTTCGAAGCGTTTGGTTAGCCCCTGGGTCAAAATAGCCAAAACCTGTTGCATACTTTTCCAAGAAGGCGCAGGAAGAAAGCCGAGCATTGCTGCCAGCCTAGCTGTTTCCTTCAGGGTTCGACAAGGATTTTTCGGAAAGAATCGTGATGTTTTATGAAACCGCCATTAAGGGCTGGTGGCGGAGGCGGCGGCTACAGAAATACGCGGTGCGATTCATCATGTCGTGTATGGTAATCATACTCACCGCTTTGAAACATGACCATTGCAGGTTTCACCGAATCATTCATGGCAGATTTTTTGTATCCCTATCCTCCCCTGCAATCGGGGAAATTAATCAAACGGTATCAACGGTTCTTTGCCGATATTGAGCTGGACTCTGGAGCCATCATTACCGCTCATTGCCCGAATACAGGCCCCATGACAGGAGTTTGTCATCCAGGTAACCGGGTCTGGGTGTCAGAAAGCAATAACCCGAAGCGCAAGTTACGCTACACCTGGGAAATCATCGAGGTGAATGATACGGAACCGACATGGGTGGGTGTGAATACCGCTTTACCAAACCGGGTCGTTTATCAAGCCCTGCAACAACAGATTCTGCCCGGTTTGGGCGCTTACCAGGAAATTCGCCAAGAGGTCGCCTACGGGCGCGATCGCAACAGTCGCATTGACTTTTTATTGAGCGGCACCGATCGTCCCATCTATGTGGAAGTCAAGAATACAACTTGGGTGCAAGGTTCTGTAGCCTTGTTTCCCGATACGGTGACAACCCGGGGGCAAAAACACTTGCAAGAACTGATGGCTCTGTGCCCTAAAGCGAAAGCCGTAATGCTCTATTTCATGAATCGGGCTGATTGCCTAGAGTTTGCCCCAGGAGATCAAGCCGATCCAACCTATGGGCAACTCCTGAGAGCGGCGATCGCAGCTGGCGTTGAAGTTTTACCCTGTCGCTTTGCCGTTTCTCCCCAGGGGGTGCAATATTTGGGACTGGCCCAACTGCGCCTATAAATTTGGGATAAAGTTTGCCGGGCGATCGCAAAAAAGAAATTCACAAATCGAAATCTAGAGTAAGATACCCAACGGGATCAGACAGCTATTTTGCCGTCTAAAGTTGATTGCCTGAACCCCAAAAATCTCCGGATGGTACTGGGAAGTCAGGAGAAACAGCTAACAGCAAATCTGTGCTTTTGAGGAGTCAGCTCATGCCACAGCCACAATTTCACCAACCCCAGCGAAAACAGCGAATCCAAATGCGTCGTTTTCTGGTCTGGGGCTTGAGTTTCATTGGGGCATTTGTTCTGGCTATTTCTCCCCTGAGTGGGATAGCCACCGAATCGACCGCCACTAAAGTGGCTGTAGGAGGTAGCTGGCGTGGGGCTTCCTTTCCTGTCGAAAACTTTATTACTTATACCTCTCCCTTTGGCTATCGGCGCTCTCCGGATGGCGGCTACCGCCAAGAGTTTCATCGGGGCCTGGATATGGCCGCGCCCCAAGGTAGCTACATTCGTAACTGGTGGACAGGGCGCGTAGTTGAAGTCTCTGATAACACCGCTTGTGGTACTTCCGTTGTCGTACAGTCAGGCGACTGGCAACATATCTATTGCCATATGGAAGGTCGCGTCGAATCTGCCAATGGGCAGCGCTACATGATTGATCGCGCAGGTGGAGTGCAAATTTTTGAAGGACAAACAGTTTCTGCGGGAATGCGGATTGGCCGAGTGGGCATGACTGGGCGGACCACAGGGCCTCATTTGCATTGGGGTCTGAAGTATGACAATCAGTGGGTCGACCCGGCATTAGTGTTACGAGCCATGTATTCTGAGCAAACGGGGGCGGGGTCAGTTTCAGTGCGCCCTTAGGAGGTTTTTCATAAAAGAATTCTCCTTGGTGTCGCTACGCGGAAGTCAAAATAACAAAGCTTCAAAGTGAAAAAAGCTCAGCGTCTCCGTAGTGCAAGATTCCTGAATCGGCGACTCGTTTTTGCCGTAGTGCACCACTAGCTATCTGCCTGAGAGCGGGGATAAGGGGGCGAAACTCCTGGCTAGGAGCAGCACCCCTATCCCCTTTAACTCCTGATCGATTCAGCAACCGGGCGATCGCTCTGTTATTGTTGTTCCTTAACCGTGGGCTGTCTAATGTTAGAAGCACTCTAGATTCTAATTGGTTTGAGAAACGACACTTAGCCCACAGGGGTTCAATACCGAGATTCTCTAGCGAAATCGAACATAGTGGATGCCGCGATAGCTCAATCGCAAGGTTGCATTGGGCATACTGTCGGAGTTTGAGAGTCCTAGCTGGTGCTGGTGCTTTCTTGTCAAGGCCGGTGAACTGATCTCACTGTTGGGGGCATCGGCAGAGTCGTAGGAAATCCCACGATACATCAGTCGCATAAGCAGAATACTCCTTAGAATAGGTGGCGAATCAATGAATGGAATGGAATCACAGGGCCTCTTTTACACTTGAGTTGATCAAATTAGGGAAAACCACCTAACGCCGGTAGGTTGCACCTCGGTAGGAAAGTTGAACATGGGTTGAAGCCAATGCCTGAGGCGCTGTAAAACGTAAAACCACCCCCCGATATCGCCCAATAATTGGGCGATCGCTGGTTTTAACCGGTGTCGAAGTAGTGGTGTAAGAAATGCCGCGATAGGTCAAGTTCATGGGGACGCTTCCTTGCGCTCTCGGTTGACTTCTTTATCATGCTCTGTCACGCCTCCGCGATCGGTGATAGCCATCAATCAGCAAAGTGAGCCTCCACAAGTATTTACGTGACCGCTAACATCCCCAGAAACGACTCTTGACACATCCCATGGATGACACTCGACCAGCCAAATTGTGACCGACGCCAGCAATGTCGGTGATTTAGATACAGGGATCTGATCGCTGTTGCCATAAGAACCATTGACGACGAGCCAGAAAGCCGCCCCGCATCGGCAGTTGCCCACTGGGTTTTATCCCAAGTTATCTGACCAAAGCCAGACTTTGGCATTCTGTATCACTGCGCTTAAACAAGTCTGCTGGTAATAGTATTAGGAGCGTTGTCTCTAATCTGCGACGTTTGAGCAAACAACCCAACTTAAAACTCTCCCCCCTTTCAGCTCACTCAAAACGCAGCATTACGCAAACACGTTAGGACGATTCAATAAAAGAGGATTTGGCAAGTTTTCAAATATTTAGCGGAAAAATCTTCCGAGATTCGGCCCAACTTTAGCTTGTACCGATAGAACCGCTAGGAAGTTGCTCAAGCGTTGGCAAAGCCAGCCTAGAAAACTCATAAAACCCTCCTACTCTTTTCCCCTGCTCTCTCTCACCCTCCTTTACCAGCTAGCTCCTATGAAAGTTGCATTCTTTAACACCAAAAAGTATGACCGCCAGTTCTTCGAGGCAATGAATAGCAAGTACAACCATGAGTTGACTTTTCTAGAACCCCGGCTTGATGTGACCACAGCTTCCCTTGCCCAAGGCTTTCCAGCCGTTTGTATCTTTGTCAACGATAAAGCAGATGCCGCCACGCTCGAAAATCTCGCTGCGGGGGGTACCCGACTGCTGGCACTCCGCTGTGCGGGCTTTAACATGGTGGATTTAAAGCGTGCCGCAGAGTTAGGAATCACCGTGCTGCGGGTGCCTGCCTACTCACCCTATGCCGTAGCTGAACATGCGGTCGGGTTAATCCTCAGCCTCAATCGCAAACTTTACCGGGCCTATAATCGCGTGCGGGATGATAACTTTGCCCTGGATGGATTAATGGGGTTTGATTTACACGGTCGCACGGTTGGTGTCATCGGTACTGGTAAAATTGGCATGATTTTTGCTCAAATTATGCGGGGCTTTGGCTGTCAGCTTTTGGGCTACGATGCCTACCCAAACGCTCAATTTGAGACGTTGGGTGCAGCTCGATATGTGGAGCTTGCTGATTTGTTTGAAAATTCCGATATCATTTCCTTGCATTGCCCGCTCTTGCCAGAAACACGGCATATGATTAATGCGGATGCTATCGACCAGATGAAACCCGATGTCATGCTGATTAATACGAGTCGGGGGGGGTTACTTGACACCAAAGCGGCCATCAGCGGAATTAAATCTGGAAAAATTGGCTACCTGGGAATCGATGTCTACGAGGCCGAAGACAATATCTTCTTTGAGGATTTATCTGACAGCATCATTCAGGATGACACTTTCCAATTGCTGCAATCTTTCCCCAATGTATTGATTACAGCGCACCAAGCCTTTTTCACGCGAGATGCTCTGCAAAATATTGCTGAAACGACCTTAACCAATATCACTGATTTTGAGCAGGGTCACCCCACTCACGTCAACGAAGTTCAATACACCGAAAAAGTTGTCGCGAAAACTGTCGCATAGGTTTTTTATGGATATTCGTACTGTTGTAACTCAGCCCTACTCCGACCAAAAGCCAGGCACTTCTGGGCTACGCAAAAAGGTACCCACTTTTCAGCAGCCACACTATCTAGAGAATTTTATTCAGGCAATTTTTAATAGTCTGGAAGGGTATCAAGGCCAGACCCTAGTGGTGGGCGGTGATGGGCGTTATTACAATCGTCAGGCGATTCAAATCATTCTCAAAATGGCTGCTGCCAATGGCTTTGGCAAAGTCATGGTGGGGCAGGGAGGCATTCTTTCGACCCCTGCGGCTTCTTGCCTGATTCGCAAATATCGGGCCTTTGGTGGCATTATTCTATCTGCTAGCCATAACCCTGGCGGACCCAATGAAGATTTTGGGGTGAAGTACAACATCTCAAATGGTGGCCCGGCACCGGAGAAGGTGACAGAGGCAATTTTTACGAATAGCAAGAGTATCACGGAATATCGGGTTCTGGATGCGGCAGATGTGAATCTGGATCGGCTGGGCTGCTTTAAGCTGGGCGAAATGACCGTTGAAGTGATTGACTCTGGGGCGGATTATCTGGAGCTGATGCAGTCGTTATTTGATTTTGATCGGATTCAGCAGTTGCTCACGGGTGGGCAATTTCGGATGGCGATGGATGCGATGCATGCGGTGACTGGCCCCTATGCTCGATCGATTTTTGAAACTACCTTGGGGGCGCCTGCTGGAACAGTGATGCATGGGGTGCCTTTGGAGGATTTTGGTGGTGGGCATCCTGACCCAAATTTGGTTTATGCCCATGAACTGGTGGAGTTGTTGTTTGGTGAGGATGCCCCAGATTTTGGAGCAGCCTCTGACGGGGATGGCGATCGCAATATGATTTTGGGTCGGCGGTTTTTTGTGACCCCTAGCGATAGCCTGGCCGTGTTAGCGGCGAATGCCAAGCTCGTTCCTGGATATAGGGATGGATTGGCGGGAATTGCGCGATCGATGCCCACAAGTCAGGCGGCGGATCGAGTCGCTGCTCGCTTGGGCATTGACTGCTACGAAACTCCCACCGGCTGGAAGTTCTTCGGCAATTTACTCGATGCGGGTAAAGCAACGCTCTGCGGTGAAGAAAGCTTTGGTACTGGCTCTAATCACATTCGTGAGAAGGATGGTTTATGGGCCGTTCTATTCTGGCTCAATATCCTGGCAGCGCGACAAGAATCGGTGGAGCAGATTGTTAAAGAGCACTGGCAACAATTTGGGCGCAACATTTATTCCCGTCATGACTACGAAGCGGTAGATACTGAGCGGGCGAATAAGCTGATGGAAGGAGTGCGGGCACAACTGCCGACCCTCAAGGGGCAAAAGCTGGGTTCCTATGAGGTAGCCTATGCCGATGACTTTAGCTATACCGATCCGGTAGATGGCAGCATCAGCCACAAACAAGGGGTACGGATTGGCTTTACTGATGGTTCGCGTATGGTGTTTCGGCTATCGGGCACCGGCACTCAGGGGGCAACTTTGCGGCTCTATTTGGAAAGTTATGAACCCAATATTGCCAAGCATGGCCTAGATCCTCAAGTTGCGCTGGCGGAGATGATTCAGCTTGCTGATCAGGTGGCCCAAATTCGCACCCTGACAGGGATGGATCAACCAACGGTGATCACCTGATTGTAGATGTTTGCTTCTAGATTTTGGGTTCATCGGTTACACCAAGGACATTTGCGATCGCCCGTGGGTAAAGGGCTGACCCTGACCTACCAGCAATGGCAGGTCTCCAGCTTTTCTGGCAATTGGGTAAAGTGACGTTGCTGCCTAGCGATAGGATTTGACAAAATCCTGGAAGTGGTTTTTAGGGCTTTCAGCCGTCGCTTTATCGCTTGAGTCAGCTCAGCCTAGGGCAAGGGCATTGCATAACGAAGGAATGAATTATCTTCATTCCCCTTTCTTAAATGCCCATCAGAGCTGTACTCTTCTTCTATTCGTAGAAGGAAGCGAGAATTCCGGTTCTCTCTCCTTTGAGGTTCTCTCTCCTTTCAGAAGAGGCCAACTTCAGATTTTTCCAAGGAGTTAGAAATCTAGCGAGCGTTCTGGTTCTCTGCCTTTGGAAGAGGGCCAGGGTGAGAGCATATGGGGTATTCCTATCCAGATGCGGCAGCGTCTGGGAAAGTTTTGTTGAGCACTCTGCTAAAGTGAGGTACTGTGAAGCCTTAACCCGCTGCTGCAAAAACTGTGACCTATCGCAACCCGGCCCCAACTGTTGATATCATTGTCGAGCTAGTCGATCGCCCGCAGCGGCCGATTGTATTAATTGAGCGATTAAATCCCCCCTATGGATGGGCGATTCCCGGTGGGTTTGTAGACTATGGAGAAGCCGCAGAAGCTGCCGCCGTGCGGGAGGCGAGAGAAGAAATTGGGTTGGATGTGGAGTTGGTCGAGCTGTTTCATGTGTATTCAGACCCTAGGAGAGATCAACGCCAGCACACGATCGCCATTGTGTTTCTGGCAACGGCCACTGGAGATCCCAAAGCTGGAGATGATGCTAAGCATCTGGATATATTTGAACCCTGGCAATTTCCTAAAAACCTATGCTTTGACCACGGGCAAATCCTGCGCGACTACTCCTACTACCGCCATTACAACATTCGCCCCCGTGTAATTGCCTCCCTCTAAACAGGGGGCCTCAGGCTCTCGGGCGATCTGTTCCTGAATCTGGCGTGCGCCCCTGTGGGATTTACCTTCTCCAGACGGAGGGGCCGATCGGTTTGGTGTCTTTGCTCCTTCATAAAACTCCGCCACTTGCCTGGGTGCTCACCGGCGACTGTCATAGAAGCTGGCTACCAACTGACGGTCTGAGTGGCAAAATAGGGGGTGCCTTTGTGGAATCTAAAAATTCTCAGTAGGTCGGTGTCCTTCATTGTTATTAGGAAGAGTGGGGCCGTTTTCCCTTGGCGAGGAGTTGCGACCCCGTCACCCTCGGATATCCTCTTTTGTTTCATTGCACCCAATTACTTATGATTCCTGCTGAGCGCGTGATTGTAGCTTTGGATGTGCCAACGGTGGATCGGGCGAGCGCCCTGCTCGACCAGGTGCCCCAAGCCGTCTTTTGGAAGGTTGGCCTGGAGCTGTTTGTCAGTGCAGGGGCCACTATTTTGACTGAGTTAAAAATGCGCCAAAAACGCATCTTTCTAGATCTTAAGTTTCACGATATTCCCAACACGGTCGCAGGGGCTTGTCATGCGGCGGCAACTTATGGGGTAGATTTGATCACCCTGCATGGGGCTGCTGGCAAAACGGCTCTGCAAGCGGCACAAATGGCCGCGATCGCCGGAGCAGCGAGTGCAGGCTATGCTGCGCCTAAACTCCTAGCCATTACGTTGCTGACAAGCCTCAGTCAGCGCGATCTGGCCTTTGACCTCAAAATTCCCCTGGAACTGCCCGAATATGTGTTGCACATGGCAATGCTAGCTCAGGAGAGTGGCCTGGCAGGGGTTGTCTGCTCGCCGCAAGAGGCGACTCAATTGCGCCAGGTTTGCGGCCATGATTTTGTTCTCGTTTGTCCGGGGGTGCGCCCAAGTTGGGCAACTGCGCAGGATCAACAGCGGGTGATGACGCCGGCAGCGGCGATGCGGGCAGGAGCCAGCTATCTGGTGATCGGGCGACCGATTACTGCCGCAACCCAGCCATCAGAGGCCTTTCAACGGATCTGTGATGAAATTGCTGGAGTGCCCTAGACCATGAGCAAAGCTGCTGACTCTGGCTGGGCGATCGCGCTTAGACTAAAACCCTACTACTGCCAAGGACTAACGCATTCAGCGCTAACGGCCATCTTCGTCCTGGGGTTCTCCACGACCGCGGGGAGTCGCCCGCACCCTTCCCTATCCAACCCATCACACCTCTCCCTACTGCAGCGACCCCACTCCTGCTTATCCCAAGTTCAACCCCTGACGCAGGCGTTATTACGCGACCTACCGGCCTATCTCAATCGGGTGTATGCTCGCGTTGTTTACCCCCAGGTAAATGACTGGAGTTATGCAATTATTGCCAGCCAACCAGAGTTTGAGCCGTTACCAGTGGCCTCTACTGAGTACCCAAATCCAACAGATGACAACCTTAAACAAATCTTCTTTACAGTGCTAGAGCGCCAATATCGGGGATCCCAGACAACCCTGCTGCAACATTACCATTGGCTATTTTTGACCCAAACTGAAACTGGCTGGCAAATTGCCTTCATGTTCTCACGGATCGGGAGCTACCCTGCAACTCCCCAGTCTCTGCTGACACCTCCCCGCGCCAGTGATGATGCGATTACCGCTCAGGCGATTCGGCTCTGGTTAAGGGATTGTCAAGCAGGCAAAGTCAAACTCTAGAAAAAGCGCCAGAGCGATCGCGGCTTAAGAGCAACATACCAACTTCAACAAAAACTACAGCAGATACCTGAAACGCTTGGCGCTACAGGGCTTCTGCCAAGCGAAATCACAAATCCAAAAGGGTATCCGCACCTGAAGTGAGACTGTTTGCAAATGACAGCATTGGGCAGAAAAGACAAAAAGTAAAGGGGATAGCCTGTGAAACTACCCCCCTTAATCCCCCCTTACTAAAGAGGAAATCATTAACTAACCACCGGAGACTAGGCCTGAGAACCCAGCCAAACTGAGTCAGCCAGCATCAAGTCTTCCACAGGAAAATCCCTAAGGTCTAGAACTAAGCCAGTTCTAGACACCCACTGCTTTCTTCGCAACCTGAGCCAGTTCACCCTTGGCATACTTAGCCGCAAACTCATCCAGGCTCACTTGCTTAATCTTGCTGGCATTACCAGCCGACCAAAACTGTTGATAACGATCTGCACAAACCTTCTGCATGTACTTGATCGAAGGCTTCAAGAAGTGGCGAGGGTCAAACTCTTGGGTATTTGCAGCTAGGGCTTCGCGCACAGCCGCAGTGATAGCCAGACGGTTGTCTGTATCAATGTTGACTTTGCGAACACCACTCTTAATACCCTTTTGAATTTCTTCTACCGGCACGCCATAGGTTTCAGGAATCGTACCGCCATACTGATTAATCAAAGCAATCAGATCTTCTGGCACAGAAGAAGAACCATGCATCACCAAGTGGGTGTTAGGCAAACGACTGTGGATTTCTTCAATCCGGCTGATGGCCAAAATTTCTCCAGTCGGCTTACGAGTGAACTTGTAAGCACCGTGGCTGGTACCGATCGCCACGGCCAGCGCATCGACCTGGGTGCGCTCCACAAAATCAACGGCTTCGTCAGGATCTGTCAACAGTTGAGAATGATCTAATTCTCCTTCAAAGCCGTGACCATCTTCGGCTTCGCCCTTACCGGTTTCCAAGGAGCCAAGGCAGCCAAGTTCCCCTTCAACAGAGACCCCAATTGCGTGGGCAACTTTCACCACTTCACTGGTTACAGCGACGTTGTACTCATAGCTAGCAGGGGTCTTGGCATCAGCCTCCAAAGAACCGTCCATCATCACACTAGTGAAGCCATTCTTGATGGCAGAGTAACAAGTGGCAGGCTCATTCCCATGATCCTGATGCATGACGATGGGGATATGGGGATAGGTTTCAACGGCTGCCAAAATCAAGTGGCGGAGGAAGTTTTCACCCGCATACTTGCGAGCGCCACGAGAAGCTTGCAGAATGACGGGGCTATCGGTCTCGTGAGCAGCCTGCATGATGGCCTGGATCTGCTCCATGTTGTTAACGTTAAACGCGGGAATACCATAGCCGTTTTCTGCTGCGTGGTCTAACAGCAGTCGCATAGGGACGAGCGCCATAAAGAGTCCTCCTGGATAGTTATTGAGAGCTAAGTGGCTTTCACTCAAAATCTTACGAAGATCTTAAGATACTTTGCACCTTGACGGTACGTTTTGCCTGGGATTGATGACCTAGAATAGGCAAAAATGACTATTGATTTTATTAATAGCTTGAATAGAGCCTTGCGGGTGTGGCAAGGGAATGCCTTTCTGCGTGGGATGATGACTCATTTCCTGATTCTTTTGTAGAGGCCAGGCAACGCAGGCTGCCTATCGCTCCGGGATTGCGATCGCCCTGCCTTTTAAGGCTAGCGGCTCTTCGCAGCTCTCAATCATCATCAAGCTGTTGCAGCAGGCTGGCTAAATCTTCATCGGGGCAACGCTCCAAAATCGCTTCAAACACCTCCCAAAGCTTGGCGGCACTTTCTCCCAAGGTTGGACTCATGCCCCACACATCTTGCACCCAGTCTTGGGGGTGTTCATCCGCGAAAATCATGCGCTCTAGTAATTGTTTGACCTCTGCTTTTGAAAGGGACATCAGGTTTTCAGGGGTTAAGGCGAATCTTCTTCTTTGGGTTGGGGTGTGGCATCGCTGTCATAGTTCATTCGTTGATGCCTAGGGATTCACTATTGTAAGCATCCAAGTGTGATCAACCCGCGCGTAAATCTGACGATTCTGGGGATTTCCTCGTAATTCCAGGTGATCGACCCGCTCAGGGTCAAGGAGCAGCAAACAAAAATCTGGTAATGGGTTCATCTTATCGGGAACTGTGTCATCAAAGGGGTGGGTTATGGTTCGAGGGTGCCCCGGATGGGGCCAGGCAAACTGGCTTCGGGCCATATCCGAAAGTTCTTGCCAGGTTTGCTGACGGGCCTGAGCAAGGTCAATATCGGTTTCGTTCGATTGCACCAGGGTAAGGCGACCAGTCAGGCGAAACTGCTCCCGCGTTTTAGGAAAGTACCAACAAACTTCGGCCCAGGGCGATCGCTGAATCTGCTGAGCTTTTTCACTGCGAGCATCGGTGACGAACTTCAGTTGATTAGTGTCGGCCCCAAAACCACGAAAGACGACCGTCCGGTTTGCCGGGCAACCATTCGCCCGCACGGTGGCCAACTGCACATAGCGGGCATTGGGCAAAGCTCGATTGCGATGCAGGGCACGAGCTAGAGGCGATCGCCAAGGAGCAAGAACAATAGTCATGTGGATTCTACAATTCCATCCAGGGAGGGACGCAAAAGCGACTATCGCGCAATTGATGATCTAATTCGCGATAAGCTGGCTCAAACTGATCCACGAGTTGCCAAAAGTTGGCCGAATGGTTGAGATGCTTTGTATGGCAAAGTTCATGGATGAAAACGTAGCGCACCAACTGGGGCGGCAGAAACAGCAGCTTACTGTTTAAGCTAATTGTCTGGCGGGCAGAGCAGCTCCCCCATAGCGTCTTTTGACGGCGAATGCGCGCCGATTCAAAGGGTAAATCCAGCTCACGACTGACTTTACGCAACCAGGGAATGAGATGAATTTGGGCCTTGTGCGTAATCCACTCTTGCAACACCCGTTGACAGGTGGCATTGTCGTGCACGGAGCCGTAGAGCCTTAACTGACCCTGGGGCTGACCCACAACCTTAACGCCTAACCGCTGAGTTGGGCAGTATTCGACTTGCCAGTTTTCGGCAATAGATTGCAGTCGAATGTGCTCTGGCAAAACACCCGCTAATAGCCCGATGGTTGCTTGCTGCGCTTGCATTCGTTGACGGGTACGCTCAATCCAGCCTTGCTTTTTTTGCACAATGGCTGGAATTTGCCCTGGGTCAAACCCCGGTGGTACAACCACCTCTAAAGAGCCAGAGATCGAAAGCCTGAGAGAAACATGCTTGGCCTTACGACTTTCACGAACGGTATAACCTGCCGGCATTATGTGACGTTGACTGAGAAACCCGTTTTCCATCCTCAATCATGCCTCAAATTGCCCAAATCCGGCAGCCAGATTTGACCAAATTCCAGAAAAGCAGGCTATTTACCGCGGCTCATTCCACTTGAGAGAAGATGCATTGGCCGCACGTTCAATGTTGGGACAAATCGTCTGGCGCGCAACATTGGCAGGAAATTGCTCCTGCCAACCTGAGAGCAGCGCTTGTAAGTCTTGCTTCAGCGTCTGCAACTCCTCAATTTGCCGAGTGATATCAGCCACCTTTTCTTGAAGGTGCTGTTTGACTTCGCCACAGGGCAACTCACCCTGATCATGAATGGTGAGAATGTGCTTAATTTCATTCAGAGCTAAGCCCAGAGCCTGTGCCCGCTTAATAAAGGCCAGGCGGCCCACAACGGCTGGGTGAAATAGACGATAGCGCGTGGGCGATCGCTCAACCGTCGGAGTGAGTAGACCAATCTCTTCGTAGTAGCGAATGGTTTTCACAGGCAAACCCGTGATCTCAGCAACTTCACCAATTTTTAGCTGACTTTGAGTTGTCGTGAACGCCATGGCACAAATGCTGAAAAGGTAAGGAAGGCGATCGCTAAGAATTAAACATCCTCCGACTGACGCGACCAACTGACTACCGAGTCACTCCATTAAGTATCAGAAGCTCGCCTACACATGCACTCTGCCCTTTTATATTAGAATAAGGTGCCGTTATCCTACGGTGGCGAACGCAGATGCGACCTGACTCAGATACAGTAGGGAGGTGTCAATTTAATTCGATCGCGGTTATGAGTCAGTCCCCAAGCGCATCAAAAGTTGCCCTGTTAGGGGCTGTGAATAATTTGGTAGAAGTCATTGCCCGGCTGCGATCGCCGGTGGGTGGTTGTCCCTGGGATTTGGCTCAAACCCAGGAAACACTGATCCCCTACGTGATTGAGGAAGCCTACGAAACAGTTGATGCCATTCGCCAGGGAGAGCAAGCCGCAATCTGCGAAGAGTTGGGTGATTTGCTGTTGCAGGTGGTGTTACAGGCCCAGGTTGCTAGCGATGCCGGGCACTTTACCCTAAAAGAGGTAGCAGAGGGCATTACCGCGAAGCTGATTCGCAGGCATCCCCACGTGTTTGGTGACCAAACTGTGACAGATATGGCAGAGGTGCACCGCAATTGGGAGCAAATCAAAGCGACTGAGCAGGGGGTTGATCCCACACAACCCCCGCCACTGACCGAGAAGTTAAAGCGCTATGGACGATCGCTCCCACCCCTAACAGCCGCGATGAAAATTTCGCAAAAAGCCGCAGCAGTTGGCTTTGAGTGGGATCGGGTAGAGGGTGTATGGGCTAAGTTTGAAGAAGAGCTAGCTGAGCTGAAAGAAGCGCTCCAAACCAGCGATCGCGCCCATCAGCAGGCCGAACTAGGGGATGTCCTGTTTACCCTGGTTAATTTGGCTCGTTGGTACGACCTCGACCCTGACGCCGCTTTGCAGGGCACCAATCAGCGCTTTATTCAGCGGCTGGAACAGGTAGAAGCTTTTGCTGATCGACCCTTGACTGAGTACACCTTAGCCGAGTTTGAAGCCCTCTGGCAGCGAGCCAAAGTTCACTTGCAGCAAAGCCCTAGCGATACCTAGTGCAGCAAGGCAGAAAATTCTGGACTCGCCCTAGCCAACTCTCATTCTGCTTGCTTGACTGCCCGGCTTGATGCCCGTCAGGGCGATGCCCTTTCTGCCATCAACGGAGAAAGGGAGCCAAATAGAGACCTTCGCCTACTAAGCAGGGTGAAAGTAAAAGGCAGTTCCCAACACGATATAGGTGGCTAGTAGCAGCACTCCCTCTAGCCAGTTTGAGCGGCCATCCAAACTAATCAGGTTAGCGACCACCACAGCGATCGCCACAGCAATCACCTCAAACAAATTAAAGTTCAAATCCATTGGCTGGCCAATCGCCTGACCCACCAAAACCAGAATCGGGGCCATTAACAGGGCAACCAGCAAACTAGAACCCATAGCCACCGAAACAGACAAATCCATATTGTCTTTCATGGCTACACTGACGGCGGTGACATATTCAGCGGCTCCGCCCACCAAGGGCAACAAAATCACCCCGGTAAACAGCGGTGTGAGGCCTAAACCAGCCGTTGCCGACTCAACTGCACCCACAAAAATCTCGGAAACAAAGGCCACTCCAATGGTTGCTATCAGCAGTACCCCTACCCAGAGGAATAAATTGGGTTTGTGATGGGCCTCTGCGTCACCACCCAACTCCTCTAATTCCGCGACGCCCACATCGTAAAGATAGCTATGGGTTTTCAAGGAAAACACCAAGGTCAGAGCGTAGACCACAATCAGCACAATGGCTACCACCTCCGACAACCGGCTAATCGCTAATGGCTCCACTACATTAGATGTAGTAATCACGGTTGCAGGTAACAAAATTGCAGTGACAGCCAGCGTCATATTGGCTCCATTCACCCTGGCCACAATCGGTTTAAAGGTTTGTTCTTTGTAGCGCAACCCTCCCATCAGCATCGAGAGGCCCATTACCAGCAACAAGTTACTGATCATCGTGCCAGTAATGCTGGCTTTCACAATATCAACCAGCCCCGCTTTTAGAGCAACCAGGGCAATAATTAACTCGGTCGCGTTACCAAAAATGGCATTTAACAATCCTCCAATTGAGGGGCCTAGGGTGACAGCGACTTCTTCTGTAGCTGTACTCAACCAGATGGCGAGGGGCACAATCGCCAGGGCGGATAGGGCAAAAACGGCCAGGGGTGACCATTCTAGTTTTTCAGCCGCGATCGCGATCGGAATAAAAATCAACAACACATAGGAAAGGACTTTCTTAATGGCCATAAAAGCGCTGATTCTCGAAGAATTCCCCATCATCATAGGGGTTAGACCCACAAAAACGGCTCCGTATAGTCGCGCCCCTTGGAATTCTGCCCTTGGGCACAAGCATTTGTGGCTAGAGTTGGCAGAATAGAAGATGTTGTCCCTCAGGAAAGAAACCATGCGCTTACTGCACACAATGTTGCGAGTTGGCAATTTGGAAGAGTCACTGAAGTTTTACTGTGATGTACTGGGTATGCGGCTTTTACGCCAAAAAGATTACCCAGGGGGCGAGTTTACCCTGGCCTTTGTTGGCTACGGAGATGAATCCGATCATACGGTGTTAGAGTTAACCTACAACTGGGGCAAAGACCACTATAACCTGGGCGATGCCTACGGCCACATTGCTATCGGCGTGGATGATATCTATGCCACCTGCGAAGCAATTAGGAGCCGTGGCGGCAAAGTTACCCGTGAACCTGGCCCAATGAAACATGGCTCAACTGTGATTGCCTTCGTTGAAGATCCAGATGGCTATAAGGTAGAGTTGATTCAACTCAATAGCCGGGATCTCTCGACCAAGCCACCAGAGGCGGCGGCTGTCAGCTAATCCTCACGCATCCACTTGGGTGGAAGTTAGCCTGCTGTTTATTGCCCTGGCAGTAAGCACGCTTGCCTGCTGATATAAAAGCTCTAGAAATTTCCGAACGCTTTTCTGTCCCCTATTGCAAGTTGTACTGAGGTATCAGTTTTAGTGGCGCTCAATCTCGGCTAACTCGCCATTGTAAGCTGAGCGCCATCGAAACCAAGAAATTAAGTTATCGAAAAAGCAGATTTGTTACGGCTCTGGCAAGCCGTCAGGTCTAAAGCATCCCTAGAATGCAGATGTTGAGCTGCCTGTTCGCGGTTGAGGCCGATTGCCATAGAGGCTACGCCAAGCCGCCGTTGTGCCAGTACCGATTGCCATATCCACGGTCTTTCCATTGCTGAGCACAGCCCGAACAGGTACATTTTTATCTCGCGGAGCTTTACTGAGGGCTTCTGCCAGCTCTACGGAGATTTCACCGCCTGTATACTCGTACACTTTGCCATCAAGGGCAATCAGCAATGAAGTTACTTCATAGTCCTGACTTCTTGATTCGTAGATAGGAACCTCATCGGCGTAACGTTCATACCGTTTTCTTCCCCGGCGATCGTAGTAGGTGTGGGTCTTCCACTCTGTACGATAGCCCACAATCTCTTTCCAGTAGCGGGTAAAGGTTGCACGAATTTCGTTCGCTGACCAAGTTGTGACGAGTTCATGTTCACCTGGTTGAAAGTCTTTGTCATAGATGACTCTGCCATCAAAGGGCGTTTCAACGACTTTTGACCACTCGACTTTAGCGTTGCCTCTCACTGGCGCGGGCTGTAGAGCGATCGCATCGCTGATGCCTACAAGGCTCAAGCCAAGGGTTAAACCCAAGCTCAATAAGAATCGATTCATGCCTGTTATCCTCAGTAACCTTTTCTTAGATGCTCAAACAGATAACCTCATAGATAAATCATAGGAAGAGAGTCTGGGGAGCGGGCTGTTGGGCTGCACGAGCAATACAGATCATAGTCAGAGCCAATAGTCTATGGATTTCAGCGCGATCGCTAATGCTGATCAACAGCACCTCCTCTATCCCAAAACATACTCAACTTGAGTAAGTAGATGTAGTCAGTCGAGCCAGTTATGCTAGGTTGAAAATCGTCAACACTCCGGTGTAGGAGAGCTGCCAATTTGAATGCACTCTTTAACCTGACTCACGAACGACTTGCTATCTAGCTCTAACTACAAAGCACTTCTGAATACATCGGAACATTTCTACCTACTTTAAACCTCGCCCTAACCTCTCAATCTAAATCTCGGCGTTGCTGAACAGAGGGATGAGTTGCCCTCACCCCCCTTCTTGAATGCCCGTTAGGGCTATCCCCCTATCCCAAAATGAAAGAAAGGCTTTGTTCTGGCTCCCCTCCTCCCTTGATGGAAGAAGAGACTGGGGATGAGAATGGCTTAGGCCAGCCCAGAAGTCTCCGCCTTGCTGTAATAAGGTGAAGGCGAATTGGGCCTTATTCAGATTCAGCAATGTCTAAATCTCAAGAGGTGGCTTTTCCCGAAGCAACCTCAACTGATACCCAAAGCCAATGACTTCCAGATCGAAGCCAAAGTTCCTCTGGGGGGCGAAGCAGGGCTGATCATTGGGGGCATGTCACTTTCGCCCTTACCCTTTTCTGGTGTGCCCGGATTGCTCTAATCCCTCTCCCAATTTGAGAGAGAGACTTTGAGATGGCTCGGCTCCCCTACTCCCAGGTTGGAGCAGGGTTAGGGGATGAAGGCCTGCAAAGATGCCAGGCTCTCGAGCGTTATCCTTTCACAAAGCGCTATAAAACCTAAAGTGCCTCTGTGAGACAACCTGGCAACAAAATCTTACGAAGAGCTTCCCAATCGGCAAAACGTTAAGCCTGGATCGGAACCGGGTTGAAATGGCTAAAACTTTCGTGTCAGCATATTCTGGCTAATTACAAGCGCGTAGTTTATACAGCGGCTCAACCATCAATCGGGAAAGTTAGATTTCTAACACACGTAAAATTAATATTTGAGAGAATTCTAATAATTGATGGCTTGGATTTATCTGACTCTATAGGGGATCGCCTTAGCATAGGGATTACGCGGGTTTTATTCTTGGGAGAGGCGCATGGTGAGTAGCAAGGAAATTGAAGAGCAGGCATGGGCAGCGTTAGAAGAATCAATTATTTATTTTCAAGGAGAGCCTGTGGGCACGATTGCAGCCCGCGACCCGGAGATTTCTGCACTCAATTATGATCAATGTTTTATCCGTGATTTTGTTTCTTCCGCCTTACTTTTTCTAATTAAGGGGAAAGCTGAAATTGTTCGTAATTTTCTAGAAGTAACATTAAAGTTGCAGCCTAAAACAACTCAGCTGGATTGTATTAAACCAAGCCGCGGGTTGATGCCTGCTAGTTTCAAAATTCAGGCTTTTAATCGACAGGAATATCTCAAACCTGATTTTGGCGATCACGCGATCGGACGGGTAGCTCCAGCCGATGCCGGGTTATGGTGGATTTTGTTACTGCGCGCCTACGGGGTTGCCACGGGGGACAAGGCTCTGGCGGAGCGCGAAGATATGCAAGAAGGAATTCGTCTGATCTTGCAACTGTGTCTGGTCACCCGATTTGATATGTATCCTATGCTTTTGGTTCCAGATGGAGCCAGTATGATCGACCGGCGGATGGGAATTTATGGGCACCCTATTGAGATTCAGGCTTTGTTTTATGCGGCATTGGTAGCCAGTTTAGAGTTACTTGTACCCAACCCAAAAAATCAGTTGACGATCCAGGGAGTACAGAATCGCATCGTACCTTTATTGCGCCAGTTGCGTGAAAACTACTGGCTTGACCCTGACCGCTTGAATGTGATTTATCGCTATCGCGTGGAAGAATATGGTGAAGAAGCGCTGAATCAATTCAATATTTATTCAGACTCGATTCCCTTTTATTGGTTAGCGAAGTGGATGCCAGATGCCGGTGGCTACCTAGCAGGGAATTTAGGCCCCTCCCAACTCGATTGCCGTTTTTTTTCTGTGGGCAATTTAATGGCAATTATCGCTTCTCTCACTACTGAGGAGCAATCTCACAAAATCTTGAACTTGATTGAACTGCGTTGGAGCGATCTGATTGGGCAAATGCCGATGAAGATTTGCTACCCAGCTCTGGAAAATGGCGATTGGCGCACGGTAACGGGGGCAGACCCTAAGAACCGCGCCTGGTCTTATCACAATGGTGGGAATTGGCCAGTTTTGCTATGGATGTTGACGATTGCTAGCAAAAAAATGGGTCGGGGGGAATTAGCTCACCACGCGATCGCGATCGCCGAGCGTCGTCTGCTGACCGATCAATGGCCTGAATACTACGATGGCCCCGATGGCCGCTTGATTGGTAAAGAAGCCCGCAAGTATCAAACCTGGACAATTGCCGGATACCTTCTGGCTAAGGAAATCATCGCTAACCCCGATCACCTCAAACTGGTGACCTTTGATGCTCACTGGTAAACGGCAGGTGAACCGGCACAGAGGGAGTGACGGCGTAGTCAGATGGTTGGATGAGCAGGAAATCGGATAGAAGGCTGAATTTTGGAAGGGTGAATTTTGAGTGTCTGGTTCTACCCTTGAGACTTCATCCGCTTTCCTACTCTATTGTCGGGTCGTTAAGGCCCACCAGGCGATCGCATAGGGCTGGGCTGCTTCATTAACACGGCGGTGAAAGACCACGCGCAGTTTATAGTGGCCAGTGGTGGGGATGGGCACGAATAAGTGCTCGACACTGTCGACGGCGCTAACTGAAGCCCAGACGGCTTTGCTAAGATCCGTTTCATCGGCTTTGAGGAGATAAAGATTTAGGTCATTGAGGCCGCGATCGCGAAAGCTCTCACTCAGGTCGTAAACCCCATTGCCGTTACGATCAACTAACTCCACTAAGCGGTGCCAGGCCAGGGTTGCAGAAAGATAGCTGCCACCTCGCAATGGGTTCTCAAAGACATAATCGTGGAAAGCGGGGGTAGGTTCCCCAGTGGCTTCGGTACCTAAAGTAACGATGCGATAATCCCAACCAATCCCAGGGACTGGCTGGGTCGGACTCCATTGCCCACGACTAAACTGGCGATAAGCTCGATAGGCGTTGAGCTGCCCAGTTCCCATCTGGATATGTAAAGGAATCTTCGGATCGGCTGCTGCATCAGACTCCAGCCAGGTTTTGTTACTTTTGTCTAAGATCGTACGGCTCATCCCGAGGTAGAAGCCATTGCCAGTATCACGAATTTTGTCTGTTGCATTTAATAAAACTGCCTTCATCACCTCTGGACGGCGGGCATCCGTCGTCCACGGGAGCGTGCAACCAACACCCGCCTGACAATTTTGACGCAGTTGGCGATCCCCATACTCCTGCAACAGGGCCACTGTGCCAGTGACGTGGGGTGCGGCAAAGCTCGTACCACTAGAGGTGTCGAGGCTACCATTCAGCCGAACCAGGGTGATTTCATTACCAGGAGCAGTCAGGGCGATCGCTCGACGCGGGCCAACATTGCTCTCAATTCCTTCAATAGCCTGCCCGGCTCCCTGAGGATCCCCTAAATTAGCAAAATCAATCTTCCGAAAAACCTCCTCAACTCTGGCTGTAAATGAAACATTGACGCCATTGAAATTATCTGTTGGAATCGAAATTCCCCCTTTTCCTTGATTGCCCGCCACCACATAGAGCGTATTATGGGCGCGTGCTGACCAATCAACACATAGGGTCAGCAGGGCCTTCCCATCTAAAACCGGCTTAGGGCGAGGATCGTGCTTGAGTGATTCGCCAAAACTAAAGTTAATCGCCCGGACATCTCCCCCGTTTTGACTGGCAATATGCTGGGCCGCAAGACACTCCTCTGGCTGGCCATAACGTTTTGCATTACCAGCCGCAGAGGAATAAAGCCGTGCCGCTGGTGCCACCCCAGGAATCTCTTTCGTTGCTCCAACAATAATGCTGGCAACACTGTGGGCATGATTATCAATATTCGTATTAACCTTAGGACGCACATCTCGATAAAAAACCTGGCTTAGATTCACGACCGGGTTGCGAGATACGGCCTTATCGATCCCAAACTTGCCCGGACGCCCAATTTCTACCTGCCCCAAGGCAATCTTGCGTCCTTGTAAGTTAAACGGAGGCTGATGTAAGCGGAGTGCATCAATACCGGCCTCTGCTAAAGAACTGGACTGGAGCCGCACCAGTTTACGCGACGCCAGCGCACCCCCTGCCAGACTTAAGGGTGCGACAACTGCCAATACCCCAATCAGTAAAACTACAGGTGGCTTCACAATTCTTCCTCACACAAGGTGATCAAATCATCATTAATCGATGCAGGAGACGGAACCCATTTTGTTAATATAAATACAATCATTGCCGACCTTAGGAGGATGCCGCCAGCTATGACTCAAAAGTCAACCGTTATTGCTCCCTCAATTCTATCAGCCGACTTCAGCCGCCTGGGCGATGAAATTCGAGCTGTTGATGCAGCTGGCGCAGATTGGATCCACGTGGATGTTATGGATGGGCGTTTTGTCCCCAACATTACGATTGGGCCATTAATTGTTGAGGCCATTCGTCCAGTCACTCAAAAGCCCCTGGATGTTCACTTGATGATTGTTGAACCAGAGAAGTACGTCGCTGACTTTGCTAAAGCCGGAGCCGATATCATCTCCGTGCATGCGGAACATAATGCTTCTCCGCACTTGCACCGCACCCTCTGTCAAATTCGGGAGTTGGGCAAGCAATCAGGCGTTGTTCTAAACCCATCAACTCCGCTGGAATTCATTGACTACGTGCTGGATGTGTGCGATCTCGTCCTGATCATGAGCGTTAACCCTGGGTTTGGTGGGCAAAGCTTCATTCCTGGAGTGTTACCAAAGATCCGTAAGTTGCGCCAAATCTGTGATGAGCGTGGCCTTGACCCTTGGATTGAAGTCGATGGTGGTCTTAAGATTAACAACACCTGGCAAATTTTAGAAGCGGGGGCTAACGCGATTGTGGCAGGTTCTGCGGTATTTGGTGCCAAGGACTATGCAGAAGCGATCGCCGGCATTCGTAACAGCAAGCGTCCCACCCCTGAACTAGTTACCGCCTAACTTCTAAAATATTAGCCCAACTTTCTCCGCGGCTGTTTCAGCACCCAAACGGATAGATAACCACTTTTGGGTTAGGCAACATTGCTACTACCAAATTGCTAGGTTCATCAGGAGTTAAGGGGGGTGGGGGCTGTACTCTCACCCTCTTCTTACAACTAATTAGACTTGGCTACTTACGAGATTTCAAAACTCAAAGATCTCGTTATAAATTTTTTAAAAAATCAACACAGAAAACGGTGGAGTGTCTGCTCCCTCCACCGATAACTTCACTCGAAACCACCTTTTCGTCTGCAAACCTTAGGAAAGGTTTTTACCATAACCTTTCTGCTAATTTTTATGCCTTAATCTCCCAAGCAAACCAATCTAGCCCTGTCTAATCCCGTGTTTTTGATTTTTTTCTAGACTCTCCTTCGTAGGGTTGCACCCCTGTACTGGGGTAGGCATCATCACTTGGCCCAAAAATTCGAGACATTGCCCCAGAGAGATACTGAAGCATTTCATCGATCACTTTTGGAACTGTCATAGAAACCACCTCAAGATGTCTTAAGTAAAGGAGCACTTCTCAGCAAAAACTTAACAACTATCTGCTAAGTGCACTGATTCATTAAGCGCACTGCTGATAAATCTCTCGATCTCCTAACAGCTTTATTATGAGAAACTCACCGATAAATAGCGCGACTTCGCATTAAATGTTTAAGTTTGCAAAAAAGCGAAGATAAGACTCAAGCTAAAGGAGCGTTTGAAAAGTGTCTGGCGGTTAAAACCAAGACAATATCAGTCCAAGACCACCGCCGCAGACTTCGCTCAACCGGCGCTTTCCGTAACCGGCAGAGGCAGCATTTTTGTCTGTATCGCCCCAACTTGAGCCGTCAGGGCTACCAGGCGATCAGCCTCTAAAACATCCCATACCTTATTCCGGTCTGGATCGGGGCTGAGCTGGTCTGTAACGCCCTCCCCAAAGGAGAGGGTCGGCGCGCGCCCTTCTCTCATTGGAAGCAGAGTTGAGGGTGAAGGCGGTTCATCGAGTGCATCCCCGTTTCGTAACCCACCCTGCGGGAAGCAAGCTACACCCTCAATTCTTCTACTCTCAATCCTTCTACCAAGGAGGAAGATGGGCTTTAAATCCGGCTCCCCTTCGCCCATTTCAGAAGAAGGGGGTAGGGGATAGAGCGCTCTGCTCTTCCCAAAAGTATCCAGTAATAAAACAGCAACAATGTTAGCCAAGTCCGCCTATACGGGCTGCCCCCAGTCAGAGCCTTTTCATAACCTGCAGAAGCAGGTTTTTGTCCGTCTTGCTGCAACCAAAGTCATCAAAAAGTCATCAAAGCGACCAAAAGATAGGCCCCTAAAACATTCTTTAGAAAATAGGACTTTAGAAAGTAGGATTGATAAACTTAGATTTCTCTCAAACCCCACTCTGGCCTAACTCAGGGCAAATTGGTTAATGAAAGAGAGATCGATCGTACTAAAGTTAGTACTAAGGGCAATGTTCAGGTTTTCCATCATCTGAACAAACCAAACAACCGTATCACGGGTGCATTGCTCATAATGATTAAATAAAATTGAGAAACGCTTTTCTAGGTAAGGCTTAACCTTACGACAAATCAAGGCAATTTTCAAAAGTAAGCCGGTAGTTAGAGTCGGCCCAAGATTTGCGATTAAATCAATAAAAAGAAAATGCTGTGGCTTGTGACAGCTCTCAACTACCAAAAGATTAAGTAACTGACTACAGGTTCGTACTATCAGAAAATCATTTACTTTTTGAGTATCGCTCTCTGGCAATGTATTACATAGCTGACTGTAGAGCTGGTTGTTAAACTGACGCTTGCCATACTCTGCATCAACCGATGCAATTATGTACTGATAGAGATCATCCTTGAATGCTTTAAAGGTTTGAGCCTGGGTGCTGCTGGTGATAAACCGTTGAGCTACGTCACGATAGGTCTGGCTTCCCTGGGATTTGCCAGCAAAATGCTGAAGGGCAAAACACAAGTCACGATCATTCAATAAAGTCGGGTTTTTGACTGGCTTCAGCAAACGATTAGCCATTTCAGGGGAGGCGCTATGAGCAATCTGTCTGCGCCTAACTTGATAAGTGACGTACTGGGATAAGTCAACTTCATACTGGCGCTGAGCTTTTGCCTGCAAATCTCGAATCGCCTGCTGCTGATCATAAGTACTGCCCTCAACCAAAAGGCAATGCTCGTAAAGGTAGGGATAACGCCGAATTAAGGATGCAATGGATGAATTGGATGCCGGCGATTCTTGGGACGCAGCAACGACTCTCCCCAGACGCTGCAACGCCAGATACTGTTCACTGCTAACAAACTCACTAATCAATGAACGTAAACGGCGTACCGAGCGAGAGCGGCTAAACTCTGTCACCGTCCGTGATGGGGAAGACTCAAATATAGAAATCAGATCCGGTATGGAAGATTGATATTGAGGGCGAGCCTGCCAGCGATTCACCAGAATATGGCAACAGCGGTTTAAGACAAAGCGAAACTCCTGATCGGCTGCCTTAGAGGCTGCAATTCGATCAAGGGCAGCAGTAATCTCCCCGTCAGGGTAACCCACGCCTTCTACAAACAACTTACGAAACCGCTCGATTAGCTGCTCTGGTAGCTCGACTTGCACCAGATTCAACAGGTGATCATAAAGCACCTGCTCATCTTGCTCGTTTAGCCGATTATAGCCTGCAACCCAAGTACTCACCGCAGCTAGAACTCCCTTGCCTAAGGTAGTAGAGCGTCATGCACAAGTATTAAGGACTTGACTTAAAAACGCGAAACCACAGAACTAACAGTAAGTAGTCAACAAACTCTGTTTACTCAGAGGAGTAAACCTATTGCTGCCCTTTCGTATACTTCTGTGTAAAAAAGTTAGCCCCTAAATTTCACCTTGTACTCCCATATTGTCGGACAGTCAAATTAAATCGCAATGATGCAAATCACATTGTAGAAGCAATGACACTTTTACCAATTGTCCCCTAACTCCTCGTATTCTATTCATAGCAAATAGACGGAATTGACTAATTAAAGTTTCTGTGAACTGTAGAAAATATACTAGGGAGACCCTACTCGTCCACTTGACTCAAGCGTCGGAGATTGAGGACATCCGTGAGCTTGCGTACTTGACTAAAGGTTCGCTCTAGCTGCTCATAGTCGCGAATATCAATGCCAAGGTCAATCAGGGCCGTTTGATTGGGAAAGGTTCTAACCTGAGCGTTGCGAACATTAATACTGTTATCTGTCAGCTTAGACAGAATGTCTTTTAATACCCCTACGCGATCGATTACTTCGATCTGTATATCGACTGGATAGGTTTGAGGACGTCGCCGGTCGGAGTCACTTTGATTCCAACTCACTGGTATCAGGCGATCGCCTGGAATCTGGTCTAAATTGGGACAGCCCTGGCGATGGATGGAAATATCCCGGCGGTTCCCCCGTGTCACTACGCCGATAATCGCCTCCCCGGGGACGGGGGTACAACAACCGGCAATATGATAGGGAAGGCCCTCTACTCCAATGATCGGAGATTTGCTAGCCGGGGCCGCAGCCAGTGCTTTTACTTGGGATACTAGTTGAGCAGCCTCGGCCTCTGCTGTTGCAGGAGTCGTCGGTTGTTGATTCTTGATGACTTCCCGCAGGCGATTCAGGGCATGGCTCAGCGTAATTTCGCCATATCCCAGGCCCGCTAATAAATCTTCTACTGCATGGTAGTTACAGCGCTCCGCAACCGCTTGCATCGGAGCTGATTTTAACAACGCCTCAAAGCCATTCTTACCCAGCTCACGCTCTAACATTTCGCGCCCGCGGATAATATTTTCTTCGCGGTGATAGCGCTTATACCATTGACGAATACGGTTACGGGCACCGGTTGTTACCGCAAAGTTTAACCAATCAAGACTCGGACGAGCATTTTTTTGCGTCAGGATTTCAACAATATCACCATTTTGGAGTTGGGTATCAAGCGGTACGATTCGACCATTGACCAAGGCTCCTGCACAGTGGTTGCCGACCTCTGTATGGATGCGATAGGCGAAGTCTACTGGTGTCGCTCGTCTGGCTAGGGAAATCACATCGCTCTGGGGAGTAAAGACGTAAACATCCCCGTCGAATAAGTCGTCTTTAATGCTTTCCAGATACTCTTGAGCATCTTTTAAGTCATTTTGCCAATCCAGCAGTTGCCGAATCCAGGTAAATTTCTCATCGGCTTCACTGAGCTGAACATTGGAGCTACCAGATTCCTTATAAATCCAATGGGCGGCGATACCATATTCGGCCACGTGGTGCATTTCAACTGTACGAATTTGCACCTCTAAGGGCTTGCCAGTTTTGTCAATGACAACAGTGTGCAGGGACTGGTAGCGATTGGGTTTCGGTAAACCAATGTAGTCTTTGAAGCGCCCTGGAATCGGGCGAAACATATCATGAACAACGGCAAGTGCCCGATAGCAGGCTTCGTTGCTATCAACAATAATGCGAACGGCAGCAACGTCATAAATCTCACTGTAGCCCTTTTGTTGGCGTTGCATTTTCTCATAGATACCGTAGAGGTGCTTGGGGCGACCACTGATATCGGTGTAGGGAATACCGACGCTCTCCAAGCGCTGCTTCAGGGATTGCGCAACGTTGGCGAGGTGTTTTTCTCGATCAACACGCTTTTCAGCTACAAAATCTTGAATTTCGCGGTAGGCTTCTGGTTCTAAGTACTTAAAGGCCAGGTCTTCGAGTTCCCATTTGATCCGCCCAATTCCTAAGCGATTAGCCAGGGGCGCAAAGATTTCACGGGTTTCTAGGGCAATGCGGCGACGCTTTTCGTCAGAGAGATGCTCCAGCGTTCGCATGTTATGAAGGCGATCGGCGAGTTTGACGACAATCACGCGAATGTCTTGGGCCATTGCCAAAAACATTCGACGAAAGTTTTCAGCTTGGCGCTCAGTTTTGCTTGAGAAATTAAACTTTGATAGCTTGGTGACGCCTTCAACGAGACGACGCACTTCTGAGCCAAACTGTTCTTCTAGCTCTTCGGGGGTGACGGTTGTGTCTTCGATAATGTCATGGAGAAAACCCGCTGCAATTAAGGCGCTGCCCCCACCCAGATCTCGTAGTAGCCCAGCAACAGCAACTGGATGCATGATGTAAGGCTCACCAGAGGCTCGGTTTTGACCTTCGTGGAGCTTGTAGGCAAACTCAAAGGCGCGACAAATCAAATCGTTGTCCTGAATGGTTTTCTCTCGAATCGGCTCAACAGTTTCCTCTGTCCCTGCCGGTTCTACGTGACGCATCAGCAGGCATTCCTGTAACCAGTCAGGTAAGATAAAATTGGTCGAGGAAGGGGAAGCGGTGAGGTTCATGCGATCGCAGGGACGGTAAAAGTAATTGAATCACTGAATCGGAGGCAATTAGTTTAACCTGATTGGATGAATGAACAAAATTCTTACAGGAGATTGCAGGGTTTGTTCAAGGTTCAAATAAGCTAAGCCGACTAATTTAGTCAATCAGGACTACTTTTCCTTATCCGGTTGTTTGAGACCAGTACTGCCACATTTAAAACCGGCTAATTTTAAAACTGGCTAATTTCAAGCGTCATTAGAGTGGGATCAAACCCAGAACTGAAAGGAGAGGCTGAGAGTACTCAGAGTTTGCAGACAAAGAGTAGCTCTGAACTATCTGGAGTCAATGCTTGTTTCGGGCGTTGAATCTTTGTGATAAAGATTACTTTAATATATTAGCAAGTAGAAACGATTCTTTACATAATCTTCAGGTGGACGTGTGAGGATGCTGTCACCGCTCTATTTTCAGCAAGTTTCGGCATTTCGGCAGGCTGTGACAATGCCCGATTGGGATGCGATTCTAACGGATGCCGCTGCTGCGCAAGCGATCGCTCAGGAATTGCACCAAACCTTTCGTCAGACCCTTGGAAGTCTTGAAATCGAGGCATTAGAAGCCACTGCTGCCCGGGCCTGGCAAAGTGTTTTGGTCGAAATTGATAAGCAGTTGCGCCTGCTGGCTATGGATAGCTTGTTCTTAGCAACGGCTCGACAATCAACAACCTTTGCAGCCCGCTGCCAATCTATGCGCGATCGCCTGACACTACTAACCCGTTATTGTGATGGACTCATAGCCCAAGTAGAGCCAGTCGAATGAGATAGGCCACCCATCATCTTCGCTTGGACGCTGACACCCTTTAAGGGATTTGCCGATTAGTCATGTGCCGTAGGCAGAGCGTTATCGTTAGTGTAGTCTACCCCTGGTGCCGTGTTAACCTGCAACGCTCACAGCAAATTTTGTCTGTTTCTATGCACTACCTCTACCTCCATGGCTTTGCCTCTAGCCCCCGGTCTAAAAAAGCCCAAACTTTAGGTAAGCGCTTTGCTCAGGTGGGTACTCCTCTGCAAATTCCTGACCTGAATCAGGACAACTTTACGCACCTCACCCTCACCCGCCAAATCCAACAAATTGGTGCCCTGCTGCCGCCTCAAGCAGCCCCAGTCACGCTCATTGGCTCTAGCCTGGGTGGGTTAGTGGCCACGTGGGTTGCTGAGCGCCATCCGCAGGTGCAGCGACTTGTGCTGTTGGCCCCTGCCTTTGGTTTTTTAGACCATTGGTTACCACGATTGGGAGAAGCCCAGGTTCAACACTGGCGCAGGGAGGGTCAGATGGCCATTTACCATTACGGAGAAGAGAAACCATTGCCCCTCGACTATGGGTTTATCGAAGATGCCAGGCAATATCGGGAACAGGAGTTACAGCGACCTCTGCCGACTTTGATTTTACATGGCAATGCTGATGAGGTCATTCCTTTACAAGCCAGCATTGAGTTTAGTCGCGATCGCCCCTGGGTTCAGCTTATTCCTTTAGCCAGTGACCATGCTTTAGAAAATGTGAGTGACCAAATCTGGCAGGAAATTTGCCAGTTTTGTGAATTGGGGTAGTCTATGAAATCACGACCTCAACGCCTCGGATAGCAAAAATGGAAAAAATTGGATTCATTGGCCTTGGCATCATGGGCAAACCTATGGCCCGCAATCTGATGCAAGCAGGTTATCCGCTGACGATTTATAACCGCAGCCCAGCCCCAATCGCAGAACTCACGGCTGCCGGAGCCACAGCCGCCGCATCACCTCAGGCCTTAGCTCAACAGGTAGATGTGGTGATTTCCTGCGTTTCCGATTCGCCGGATGTTGAAGCGATCACCCTGGGGAAAACAGGCATTATCCACGGGGCAAGAGCCGGCATGCTCTACATTGATATGTCTACTATCGCTCCAGCCATGGCTCGCAAAGTATATGCTGCGCTCCAGGCTCAGGGTGTGGAAGCCCTAGATGCACCAGTCTCCGGTGGGGATATTGGGGCACAGCAGGGAACATTATCCATCATGGTTGGAGGCACAGCAGCGGCTTTCGCGCGGGCACGGCCCATTTTAGAGGTGCTGGGAAAAAATATTGTTCATGTGGGAGAACCTGGAGCTGGACAAGTCACGAAAGCCTGTAACCAGATTGTCGTTGCTATGACGGCCCAAGCCATCTCCGAAGCCCTATTGTTGGCAAAGCATCTGGGTGTTGACCCGGCACGGGTACGACAGGCGTTACTCGGGGGCTTTGCCGCCAGTCGGGTGCTTGAGGTACATGGACAGCGAATTTTGGATGGCAACTATACACCGGGCTTCAAGCTAGATCTGCTGCGGAAGGATCTGAACATTGTGCTGCAAACTGCCCGCCAAGAACAAGTGCCCTTGCTAGGAACCGCGCAGGTAACCAGCTTGGTCGATGCGCTCTTAGCCCAGGGACATGGTGATCTAGATACAGCCGCGATCGCCCTCATCTATGACCGTTTACTAGAAACACCCTAAAAAGACAAGTGGATTTTGCCAATGCTTGCTCCGCAGCCATAAAAGACGAAGCCAGGAGCGCATTAACAACAGCCCCTGGCTAATCGAACATACAAGTAGCCACTGCATCCTTTAAGCCGAAGGCTGGGCGTATAAACCAGGCGCATAGGCTTCAATCACACGACCTGTCTTGTCGCAGGTAATCATCAAATAATCACAGGCGCGGCATTGGGTTCTTAGCAACCCATCAGCCTGGAGATGAAACCGCTCAGCTAAACTACCACAATTAGGGCAGTGAATTGTCATAAATTGAATCTTATCGGTTTTAAGCATGGCTCAACAGTATTGAAGAATTAAGGGCAAGTCAGTTGAAAAATCGTAAAAAACTTGTATCGAATACAACAAAAACAGAGCGAAGCGCAGAATTATGCGCTTGAATGTGTTCATTATTAGTATGACGGTATTTATGCTTATTGGCCATGTAGATCTGGTAAGAATTTGTGATTTCATCGTGACTTCATACAGGGGATCAATCGAGCCGCTGCAAAAAGCTATTAGTAAGCTACCTCTACCAACTCAGTTAACACAAAGATTAAAACTTTCTTTGGCCTCTATGGAATGAGATGGACTGTATCGTAGACTACTCATTCAATATTTTTTCCCCTTTCTACGGGGGTTCTTATGGGGTGCATCCCAGTTTCGTAACCCAACACTGCGGGAAGCAAGCTACACCTAAGTCCCTCTCCCTGCGCCCATTTTGGGAGAAGGGTATCGCCCTGCTGGGCATTCAAGTGTAAGGGGGATGGAGTGCTCTGCACTTCCCGTCGGGTGGGGCAACTTGCAAAAATGAAATGCACCCGTTCTTAATATGCTTGGGGATCAAGAAAGCTGATGCTCAGAAAAGTCCACCCTTCCCGGTTATTTTGGGAATAAGAAAAGTAGCGTACACTACTTTTCTTGCCATTAGCAGGGGAGAGTTTTTCTGCTGATTGATTGTGTCCCAAACCGCTGCTCTAAACTCGCTGACACCCACTTTGAAAAGTGATGTTATCTGCAAACTTTGCAGAAATATCGACATTGATTACACTGTGAGAAACGTCACTTCTCTGGCTATTAATGTCGAATGTTTATAGCACCCAAGACTTAATTCAAATTCTTGCCCGTGAGCGTCAGGCTTGTATGAATGGTCAGCGGTTAAGCTTGGCTGTCAGCCCCTCAGGCAACCCAGCAATTGATTTCTTTCTAAAAACAGATGGCATTCAAAGCTTTACGGCTTATCAAAACTTTAGAGCCGCTGTTCATGAGTATCAGCGATCGCACCATGTGTCTGGCATTATTTGGCAACATCTAACGATTAGGAGTCGAACCTTACGCTTTCCTAAGGTTCATGACCAATTAGCGGCTCTGCCAGAAGACTTACAAGTCTTGGCCAACGCTAAAGCAGCCATGATTGGCTTCTGGTGGGATGTGGTGCAAGGGATGGAGCTTTATCTTAGCCTGAATGCAGGCAAAGCTCATCAGCCAATTACTCGCCCTGCGATAGAACGGATCTATCAGCGATCGCACTGGTTAAGCTTGCACCAACAAGGTCAGGCATCCACGTTAGAACTGATCCTCCAACTAGGCTGGGGACAACCAGAGGCCGCCAATTACCGACAGGGTTTTCCCGCCTCCGGTAGCGAATATGTGCATGCGGTGAACCCTGGTCGCCAACCATTAACTTAGGATTGTGAATTGAATCAAAACCGTCAGCTTGAATACCAGCAGATTTCGCAAATAGCAAGATGCGATCTGCCAGAGCACCCGCTCAACCTACTTAGACTTTGCCCCCCTATCTCATTCATGTGCTCTAATGAAAGTCAAGGCAGTGCAGCCTCCGGCCCGCTCAAGAATCGCTCCCATGATGAATCGATGCGTCAGAGGAGCTAGTTTGAGGGTTCAAGACGGAGCGCCATCGCAATCCAGCCTTTCAAAGACGTTTGATGGTTCTACCAATCTCATTGACCCGCATCGAGCGTGAGTTGCGCGCAAACCCAGACTTCAAAGACGTTTGATGGTTCTACCAATCTCATTGACTGCTACATTTCGCCAAATAGCTATATTTCGCCAAATACTCAAGTTCAAAGTGGTTGAAAATCCACCTTCTACAAACAGGCGCTACCTTTGATCGGACAGGGTACTATCGCTATCGGCTCTGGCGGCAGTGGGAACCCTACTTGCCAAAGGTAGGATTTGTTATGCTCAATCCTAGTCGTGCCGATGCCAGTACTGATGACCCTACCCTGCGTCGTTGTATCAGCCTGGCAAAGGCATGGGGGTATGGAGCCTTAGAAGTTGTTAATTTATTCGCCTATTGCACAGCCAACCCTGAGCAACTGCGCCAGGTAGACGACCCGATTGGTCAAGAAAACCACCTTTACTTAAGTCGGTTGCCCGATTGTGTCGATCAGGTAGTCGTTGCTTGGGGAAATCGGGGCACGCTTATGAAGCGCAGCGATATTGCTCTGACAACTTTGAGAGGGCGATCGCCCCTCTATTGTGTAGGCATCACCCGCCGCCAACAACCCCGACACCCACTCTATGTCCCTGCTAACGCACCTTTACAAATATTCGACCCCTGAGCTAGTACAGCCAGGCAGCAATTAATTTTTGGACCCGCCTAACCCCCTTCAGTTCCCAGTCCTTTCTTCCAAAATACTCTTCTAGATACAAAGAGAGCCAGATCAAAGCCCCTCTTCCAGAGTGGGAGAGAAGTATGGCCCTAACGAGCATTCAAGAAAGGGAGCGAGGGTAGACAGACACATGCCTGAGTCTACTAAGGGGGCGTATTTTTTCGTCAAACGGATGTTGACTCCGCTCAACGCCTTATATCCTGGTGTGCAGAGAAAGAAGCACAGAAGCTTTATTGGGCTTGGTGGTTTTGTTGAGGCCAAAAGAGTCGCGTAGACAACCCTTGATACCGGCAAGCCAGAAGCATCAAATGCATGAGAACGAGAGCTTTTCTGAAAGAGCGGGCGGACTTAGCTGCCTCGTTGACGGGCGACCCCTTTCTCCTAGGCGGTCAAAGCCGCAGCAAGCTGACCAAGACCTATCTTCGCAGATTACAGAAAACCTAGATATGTCGAATCTGCGAAAGCGAACCTCGCCTGTCTAGGCGCGCCCTTAGTCATCCACCTAAGGGACAGCGTACTAGGGGTTTTAGTTGTTATTGTCAGCTAACCCGATTGGCTGCTGCACTTAGCTCTGCCGCAAAGACCAACCAAATCTGCCCGATGATCGCTGAATTCTTGTTCAAAGAATTCTTGCTCAAAAAATCTCTTGTTATTCAGTTTATTCAGTCAAAGCCTATCTTAGTAGCCTGGTCACGCGAACGTCGTATTCAACCCCGTTAGGGTGCTCATTTCTAGCTTGTAACCGGGCCATACCGTCTACCAATTTGCGGGATTCTGCATCAATTTCGTAACGACTTGTGCCAGAACGAAAATCATTATTTAGCAAACCAATTGATTCCTTAATATCAACTAGAACTTCATAAGTATGCATCGTGAGTTTCTCCTGTAGATTGAAGCGAAAGGAGCATATACCAAAGTATATCCTGAGTTCAACAAATCAGAAAATTGCTCAGCTTGCCATCTCTATAGCCTCTCCTGCAAGCTTTTTCAGACCTTCGGCAAAAGATGCAGCAAAGAATTGTCTTTGAATTTCGTAGATCTTTGTGCTTCTTAAAAAAACCTGACGCACTAACTAAAATCAAGCGTAGAGTAGTCATTTCGCCCGAAAGCATATCACCTTTGCAGGCCCTCATCCCCCAACCCTTTCTGCCAAACTAGAGCAGGGGAGCCGAGCCATCTCAAGGTTCTTCTTCTAAGTTGGGAGAGGGATTAGAGCAATCCGGGCATACCAGAAAAGGGTGAGGGCAAAAGTAACATGCGCCCTTTGGCTCTAGTTTGAATGAAGTTAGGGCGAGTCAAAAACTTTCGAGTACGCAACCTGGTTTGGCGCAGCGATGAGATCCCAGATGCGTCCCTTGGCCTGTGAAGATCAAGCCCAACTTCAGGACTGAGTCACCCACTGCTAACTGGTAGAAATGCTAACGACCAAGCAAAATCAGTTGTCGGGCTTATGTGGATTAAGATGCAGGAAGGTGGGTAAGATGCCTCTGTTACCCGGCGCTTTTGATGGAGCAGATCCTAGCGCTTTGGGGGTTTTCGTGCATTTTAAGCGGGTTGCACCATAATGAGGGGGCAACTTTTCGATTCAGGGGCTATGACGGAGGCGCGTAGTCAGCGATCGCTACGATGGGTGCTACTTGCATCCCTTTGGCTGTCGCTGATGGTGTTAGTAATGAAAGTGTGGATTGGGTGGGGTACCCAATCGCTTAGCCTGTTGGCGGTCTCGCTCCATACCCTGGTGAATGTCTTTAGCTTGTTTTTAGGGGTTGTTGGGGTGGCGACACGCTATAGTCGCGGGCGCGAAATTTTGGGACACAGCCGTTTAGAATCTGCGATGACCCTGCTGATGGTTGCATTTATGGGGTTTGCCTGCTTTAGCCTGTTGGCGATCGCCCTTTATCAGTTTGTTCTTAGCCGCAGTCATTCTTCGCCCGTGACTCTGACCGCCCCTTTGCTGCAATTCTTAGGAGGCATTGTAATCATTACCTTTTGCCTGGCGAGTTTTGAGCGCTACCAGACCGGGTTGTTCGATAGTGCAACCCTGCGGCTGGCTGCCAGCCGGACGCTACAAGATGTGTGGCTAACTCTCGGTGTACTGGGTGGGTTAGTTGCCACCAGTCAGGGAGTCGGCTGGGTCGATAGCCTGGCTGCGATTGCTCTAGTATGCCTGGTACTCTGGGGTGGCTGGCAGGTGCTTTGTCGGCAGTTACCCTTATTCGTGCAGCAGGTTGCGATTGCTCCCGAGGCGATCGCCCAAACCATTAGCCAAATTGAGGGCATTACCCACTGCTCCCATATTCGCTCCTGGGGGTTGGTTGGGCGACAGGTCATGATCGAAGCCCAACTCGTTTTCCATCCAGACTATATGGGATTGGCTCAGATGTTAGCTGAACGGGTGGAACAGCTTCTGCAAGAACGTTACGGCAACGTCAAAGTTGTGCTTTACATTGTCCGCCCTGCTGACCCCTCGGGTTCAGCACCACCCACTGGAAACCACCTGAAAACCCGCCAAAAAAAGAAATAAGGAGGTTTACTGCAGCCGGAGGAAACGCTAAGCCATTTTTGTAGTTTCTTCCCTGTGGTCTCCGGGTCTTTAGGCGTGCTTTCAGAGGAGCCCCCTCTGATTTCCCAAAGAGGGTTAGCTTGAAGGATTCTCCAGGTCTTGGGGCGGCCAGGATACTTCCTCAAACTCTACATCAAAGCATTCTCTGGCCGCTTGGGCTAATGCCCAAATCACACGTTCGATCAAATCATCTGAGCCGTCTGAGGCTGCCTCTGTAAAAGGCGATTGACCAGGATCACGACCAAATACTTGGTGATAAAGACCAGCATCTTGAGTGAGACGAATAGAGCCGTGTTGTAGCACGGCGTGACCGCGATAAAGCTGAGCACTGCCAATGAGTTTGTAGCCGGTTGCAGTGACTAAATCAGCATCGGTCGCTGTTCCAAAACAATCAGGATTGTGGATGTAACCGCGCCCGCTTTGCCCGTAATACAGCGGTATCCCCAGCGATCGCCAACCCTCAACCAGAAAGGCTGAAAGCTGCCGGTAAACCTGCCGCCGATTGCCTTGATACCCAGACGTCACCAGAGCATAGGTCAAATCACCCTGATGTAATACTGCCCGCCCACCGGTTGGTCGCCGCACAATATCCAGCGATCGCCCTTGCCACTCCAGGGAATGCCACGCTTCTGGGTAGTGGCGTTGATGATAACCCAGAGAAATCGCCGCAGGCTGCCATTGGTAAAATCGAAGCATTGGGGGGTGCTGACCCAATCGATGCTGCTCCAGCAAATACTCATCTAGAGCCATCTGCGCCTGACCTGCTGCCTGCATCAGCGCTATTAACCGCCAGCGCGGGCCAGATGCCATTATTTTCTACTTAAAGTTGGCTTGCAGTGGTTCGTCATTTTCATCTGCCAGAGTCGCCACAATAGTCACCGCCCGCGAGATTTCTCCCGGCGCAATATCGGCTAGAGGGCGGCTAGCCACCACTACAATTTCATCACCCATCAGAGCAAAGCGAGCTTCCAGCGTCGTTGACCAATTTAACTCCAAGAGTTCACGAAACAACTTTGCTTCATCAATCACCGGCAGTTTCAACACTGTAGACCAAACAGTCAGAGTATCTTCGTCAGACGCACCTGTTAAATGCACAAACACCTCAACCGTGCCATACTTAAATTTCCAGGTATGGCCATCTCCTGCCTTGCTAACCATGGCCGACTCTTCCGTATCCAAGCTAGCAATGACCGCTTCAATCACAGCGACAGGATGAGTCTCTGCTAGCTCCTCAATCGCAGATTCAGCAATCTCACTAGAAATGGGAGTGGTTAATTCAGACGCTACAGTTGCCATAGTGATACCTATCTCGTAAGTGTGGGTGCGCAAAAACCAGTGCTTATGTTGCCTCTTGGGTTGCTGTCAGGCCGTTACCCCAATGATTGACCCAAAGCCACTCAACGACTCTATATTAGTCATGTCTGAGTTAATCCGGTCTGACAGTGCGGCAATTTTCCCAAATAATTTTCCCAAATACAAAGAGAATGCAAAGTACCTCTTTGACTTTGGTTGATGATTAATTTGGGTTGATGATTACGACCAAACCCTAATCAAAGGTAGCGCTGATTGCAGAATCTTCGGGGAAGGATCTTGATTTCTTCAGGTTTGGGATTGCGACTTACAAGGTACCCCCCTGAGAGGAGCTTTGAACAGCATCCGGCGGCTAAAACTGCGCCAATAGAAGTCTAAAAAAACCACGGGGGGCACCGAGATTTGGCTCTGCGTTCTCTGGATCTCCGTGGTCAGGTTTCAGTTGATAAAATCTTGCGATTGTTTAGACCGCTTAAACCCCAGATTTACTTAGCATTTTTGTCCTTGCAGTTAGCGTTCTGTAAAGGAGCACTACGCTGAGAGATTTTCTTTCCGTTTATCTTTGTGAACGGGGATGTTGTCGCGATTGAGGCCCTGGAAAAACATGGGAATCAGGCGCTCAACGAATGCTTGGGGATCGCGTTTCCAGGCACGCTGAGCCACATCAATCCGCGTTTTTTGCAGGTCGGGAGCCAAAATGCTCTGGGGCAGTCGCTCCAGCACGTATTGCGCCCGTTGGGCTAGGGGCATGGTTTCTGAAATGGCCAGCAGTTTGTTGACCCGACGCAGTTCTGCTCCCAAGGTGAAGTCCATGCCTGCTTCGTAGGCGGCTTGTTCAATCGCGGTGTAGCGACGGCGGGCGGTCTCTACCTTGCGACGGTGCTCAGGGCTTTTATCTGCCATTTCGGCCAACAGGCGCGTTCCCCAGCGCACATGGGCGGCCTCTTCTGGGAAAATGCGTTCAATGGTTTCACGAATGGCGGCGTTTTCTTGTGTCTGGGGCGCTTGCTTTAACGCATGGATATGGGCTGAGAAGTACTCACACCCACGCTTTTCAGTCACATTGATAGCGGCTAGGGAGGAAATTAAGAAATCATCCAGGTTGCTGTTGGGGTCATAGGCTTCTGCATCCAACAGCCGCTCAAACTCTTCAATGTAGGAAGAGCCGGGAGGGGTGCCCACATCAGCCCCTAAATCGACCAGCAGGTCGGTCAGCCACATGGCATGGCGGGCTTCATCGGCAACGTGCCGAGACAAATCGCGGGTTAACTTTGCATCTTTGCCATTGAGGGATTCAATCAGGTTGGTTAAATCTTTGCAACTGCGCTGCTCATTAAACCGGTAGCGGTTCAGCGTAATCAAATGGGCTTCGCGATCGCGGACGACTTGAGCCAAAATTTCACGGGCACCGATCGCGTTGTTGAGTTTTCGAGGATAAGCAACCGTCATGACTTTTATTTCAGTTTGTAACTTTTCCTTTAATGTAACGTAGTTTCATAGAGGTGACTGTCAACGGCTTATCAAATCAAGGGTTTTAGCCCTAATCACCATTCATTTTGCCTGGCGAACTCACGGTAAGATAAAAAGCTGTCGCCGTTGGGATGGGGAAATGCGAATTTTAATCATGGGTGGCACCCGGTTTATCGGGGTTTACCTGACGCGCTTATTGGTCAACCAGGGGCATGAGGTGGTGTTATTTAACCGGGGAAACAAACCTGCTCCTGTAGGTGGGGTGACGCAGATCCATGGCGATCGCACCAACCCCGATGATCTGATTAACCAGCTATCGTCAGAGCAGTTTGATGCCATTTTTGATAACAACGGCAGAGAACTGAGCGACACAAAGCCCCTAGCCGATCTGTTTAAGGGCAAGGTACGGCATTTTGTTTACATGAGTTCAGCCGGGGTTTATCTGAAGTCTGACCAGATGCCCTACATTGAAGGCGATGCGGTAGACCCCAACAGCCGCCATCGCGGTAAGTATGAAACCGAAACCTATCTGGCACAACAGGGCTTACCCTTTACCGCGCTTCGGCCTACTTACATCTATGGGCCGCAAAATTACAATGACTTGGAAGCTTGGTTCTTTGATCGCATCGTCCGCGATCGACCCATCCCTATCCCTGGGCATGGGCAACACCTGACCCAGCTAGGGCATGTGAGCGATCTAGCCCAGGCGATGGCCCTGATTTTGGAAACCCCCTGTGCCATTCGGCAAATCTACAACATCTCTGGAGAGCGCTTCGTCACCTTTGACGGGTTGGCGCGAGCCTGTGCGGCAGCAGCGGGTCAACCGATTGATCGCCTCAAGTTGGTTCATTACGACCCTAAGGCCTTCGACTTTGGCAAGCGCAAAGCCTTCCCAATGCGGACACAGCACTTTTTTGCCTCCATTCACAAAGCCAAAAACGACTTACACTGGGAACCTCACTATGATCTGCTCTCTGGGCTAAAAGACTCCTTTGAGCACGACTATCTCGCCCAAGGACGCGATCGGAGCGAGATTGATTTTTCGGTTGATGATGAAATCCTGGCCGCCGTTTGAGGAAAAACCCGTGGGTATCGTTGGTTATGTATTGCTGGCGCTAGCAGGCAGCCTGGTTAGCTTACTTTTATTGGCCTTATTGGCCATCGAAGTGCAGTATCGTCGCCGCCCTGGCAACAAGCTGGCAGTGACACCAGGAGAATGGCAAACTCAGCAGGATAGTGCTCAGCATTATCAGATCAGTGGCACGGTCGAGTTTACCAACCAAACCCGCCGACTAGAAATTATGGTGCCTGAAATCAAAGCGGAGGTACAGTTGCTGTCTGCGGCTAGTGTGGCGGGCATTACTATAGAAACCCGGGTGATGCCCCTAGCGGCGGATACAGAAATTCGCCCAGACGGTTACTGGGAGGGCTATATCATCAAACACAAGCCGCTCCCTGTCAAAATCCTGATCGATCTGCGCGGAGCCGATTTAAGCCCCCTCAAGGCGGCCTGGGTGAAACTCCACTATGTAAAGTACGGGCCAGCCGGGCGAATTCCTCAAACCTATCATTTGGTTGTTCCCCTCAAGTTTCCTGAGCCAAGTGATTCTAGCCATTGGCGCACTACTGAACGGGCCGAGGTTTTGCCCATTCGTACCCACTTGCTCACCCCATTAGACAACCCGGTTGCCGTGGTGCAGCGCTATGTGCAGCCCCATGCTAAGCCCGGCGATATTGTGACGATTGGCGAGTCTCCGATCGCCATTATGCAGGGTCGATTTCGCCATCCCAGCGATATCAAACCCGGCTGGGTTGCCCAGCGCTTGTGTTACCTCTTTTTGCCCACCTCCAGTTTGGCGACGGCGTGTGGATTGCAATCGCTGGTAGATATGGTGGGGCCACTGCGAGTACTCTTTGCCTTTCTGGCTGGGGCACTGGCAAAAGCCGTATTCCGCAAACCAGGGGTGTTTTACCAGTTGGCCGGTGAGCAGGCGCGGCTGATTGACGATGTGACCGGCACACTGCCCCCCTATGATCAGTTTTTGGTGATGGGGCCAGAGCACTCCCAGACTGTAGTGGATGAAATTAAACGGGCAACAGGGCTATCGGCTGCGATCGTCGATGTCAACGATTTGCGGCGGGTGAAGGTGCTGGCGGCTTCCCCCGACATTCCGCCTGGGTTGCTCGAAAGCGCTTTAATCTCTAACCCGGCGGGTAATGCGAATGAGCAAACGCCCGTGGTATTAATCCGGCCCTTGTAGTTAAGCAGTGCCGCTTTCTTTCTATGACCGCCTGCATTTTCTGCTTTTCGGAAAGAAAGCAAATTTTTTTAGGGTTTGATTCTTTTTAGGATTGGATGCGGTGGGCACAAGGGCTATGAGGGCGCTTTCTACACCTGGTTAGGGTCAACGCCTAGCTCTTGCAGTTTGGCGCGCAGCCGCTCGTTGCGCTGGCGCTCAGCAATAACCAGTTCTTCGGGGGTTGGCACCCGCTCCCCATTGGGGGTGAAAAAGCGTAGTTGGGTCTGGTCGATACCGAGGTAGAGCCGCAGTTGTTCGCTCCAGCGCCAGCCCTGCTCAGTTGGGGGAATGGGCTGATAGCTGCCATCAACGAGGTGAAAGCCCTCAAACTCTAGGCTGTGGGGGTCAAACCAAAAGTAGTCTGGGGTGCGGAAGGTGTCTTGGTAGATGCGTTTTTTGAGGCCACGGTCGGTCTGGGCGGTCGAGTCAGACAGGAGTTCGACAATGACGTGGGGGTATTTGCCGTCTTCTTCCCACACCACCCAGCTTTTCCGGGGACGCCGCTCGGTCCCCAGCACAACAAAAAAGTCTGGGCCGCGAAAGTCTTCTGACTTGAGCTGTTTGGGACTGTAGTAGATGGTGATGTTGCCAGAAACATAGAAATCTTGACGCTCTTGCCAGTGCGATCGCAGCAGCCGAATCAGCAGGTCAATTTGGTCTCGGTGCAGGTCGGTTTCCAAGGGCAGTTCGTTACTGTAGAGGTCTCCAGGAGGGAACTTAACCCCGCTCTCAGCCTCAGCCGTGGCCGCCAGAGACCAACTCTCAGGGGCGATCGCCGCACTACCAGGTGATGGGGCCAAGGTCATGGCAAAACTCGGATGGAGAATGCTTCTAGTGTAGCGATGTCGGCCATGCAATCGAGCACACTCGGTGCTTTTAGTTTCTCTAATACGCACAACTGGGAAACCGCCGACTCGTGCCTAGGGCAGGGGGCTTAGAGTTACTCCAATCTGCGGGCGATCGCCCCTCTGCAACCTAGACATCAACCCCGAATCAGGCTAGGAGATGCGAAATCAACGACTCCTAACGGCTGCTCAAATTGGCTTCCAGGCTTTTGAGGTATTCCGTATTCACCCCCGATTCGCGGGTAAGCGCAATCTTGCCAGTACGGGCAATCTCACGAATGCCAAATTTATTCAACACCTGCACGATCGCCACCATTTTGCCGGGGTCACCCACCACCTCAATGGTGAGTGAATCTTCTGCCACATCCACAACCCGGGCACGAAAGATTTGAGCTAGCTCTAACACCTCTGAGCGATTGGAGCTAGTCGCATTCACCTTCATCAACATCAGTTCACGCTCGACACAAGGCACTGTCGTAATATCCTGCACCTTCAGCACATTAATTAATTTGTAGAGCTGTTTAGTCAACTGCTCAATATTGCGCTCATCGCCAGGCACAACCATCGTGATCCGCGAAACGCCCATTTGTTCAGCGGGGCCGACAGCCAGGCTTTCGATATTAAAGCCACGACGGGCAAACAGGCCTGCAATGCGGGTGAGAACTCCCGCCTCATCTTCAACCAGAACAGAGAGTGTGTGCTTCATAGGGAGCAGAAAAGGTTAGGTAACAAGTTATACCAATTTCAGTGAAAAATGGGGCGTTGCTGCATCTGGCTCTGAATCACCCAATCTGCCCTCTCCCTGGCGCGCACTCAAAGGAAGAGCAAACCGGAGCAATCGCATCTTTCTCCGAATGCGAGAAGAGCAAGGGCTGAGGGCCATTCATCCCTGCGTTAAGTACCGCCAAGAATGGAACTGCTACCTGATTGAACGCTTTACACCGGAGCGCTTTCGCTCTCCAAAATCGCAAATTGCTTGACAAGCTCAGCACCCATCCAAAATGGTATTAGGCACTTATTGTAGCCTGGGTAGACGCCTACCTAGCGGCTTTGTTAGGAAATGTCTGAATTAGGTATCGTAATCACTCGACCCGTTTCAGCCGCTTGCTGGGCCGCCGCCGCCACTTGTAGGGTGTAGAGACTTTCGGTGGGCTGGACGTAGAGGGGGTGCCCCTGGGTGAGGTGGTCTAATACTAGAGCAGTGTCTTTAACAAAGAGGCCCTGACGGGTAGGAACTGTCAACTCCTGCTGCTCAAGCGCAGTGATGAGACAACCGCGGTCACCCTGAAATACCAGGGCACCCTGACTGCCATGCACCTCCATTGACCGGTTAGCTTGCCAAATCGTTTCTCCTTTGGCATAGGTGACATCGGCAACCACCCCTTGCTTAAACCGCAGATGGGCCGTACAAACACAGGCGGTATAGGCCCCAGGGCGATCGCCCTGGGGCCAAAATCGGGCTTCGCAGGCAACCCGCTCTACTCGCCCAAACAGGTCAATCAAGCGATGCAAGCGAGACAACGCCCCAATCAGTGGAAACCCAAAGGTAGCGGTATCATAGGTCCACTTTTGAGGAGCCGGGTGCTGGGGAGTTGCGGTGATGTAGCAAGCATAGAAGGGTTGGCCAATGGCTTCAAGGTTGGCTTTTAGAATCTGGTGCAGGCCACCGAGCAACTCAATATGTTCCACATGTAATAACCGCTGGGTCACCTTGGCCAGCTCTACCAGTTGGGCGGCAGCAACGACATCCAACGCTAGGGGGTACTCGACCACGACATGTTTACCGGCACTCAGGGCGGCCTGAGCGATCGCCCCATGCTCACGATTGATTGTGGCGATGACCACAACATCAATACAGGGGTCTTGCACTAGCGATCGCCAAGAATGGTGCACCTTAGCTCCGTAAGCCTGGCTAAAAACCTGGGTGCGGCACAGATCGTGCCCTGCTACAGCCACCAAATGGGCGCGATCGTCAGCAGTGAGGGCCTCTGCTCGCAGTTTAGCGGCATAACCCGTACCTACCAGCCCAAACCGCAAGGGAAGAGGGAAATCAGTCATCGTCTCTGGCTGTTGCACACATCACTAGTCAATAGCATAAATAGCCTGCCAGCCAGGAAGACCCAACTAAGGCAAGATCTTTCGTCAATTGTTAACGGAAACCAGCTCAGCCTCGCTCCACCGCTACGCTTGTAGTCAGAAATGTTGAAGAAAATCTGGGATTCAATTATTGTCATATGAAATTCTAATTAACTGATAAAGCGGGTATAGGGCTTGTTTTTGGTTCGACTGAAAGCACTCAGAAATCAAGTGCAACCAGGCATGTAAGGGAACAGCAACGTCCGACTTTCGGCTTTTTGCCCCTGTCATATAAGATAAGCAGATTAAATCTAGCGGTTGTATTACGAATCCCATTCATCCAAGCCCTGACCGGCCGACCGAATCCAAAATTTTTCCCGTAGTATTCAGGATGGAGCAATTGAGTGAGTAGCCTTCTGATAGAAGAGTCCTTACTTAACTGGATTGCATTAAAGCTCACTTTGCCGATTCTTTACTTGAGAGGACCATTGCATGGCAACTTATAAGGTCACCCTAATTAATGAAGCTGAAGGGTTAAACACCACCATTGATGTCCCTGATGATACTTATATTCTGGATGCCGCTGAAGAACAGGGCCTTGATTTGCCCTACTCCTGTCGGGCCGGTGCTTGCTCCACCTGCGCTGGCAAAATCCAGTCGGGTACGGTTGATCAATCTGACCAATCCTTCTTGGATGATGACCAAATCGAGCAAGGTTATGTGCTGACCTGCGTGGCTTATCCCACCTCAGATGTCACGATCATCACCCACCAAGAAGAAAATCTCTACTAAATCAATGTCGAAGGGTAAGGTGTGATTGGGGCTTGCCCTTTGGCTTTTAACGATTGCCTACATCATCGGGATCTACCCGTCGGAATTTGTTCAGTTCTCTGAACTAGAAATCCGCTCGATCCTTAGACCTTTGGCTGACGAATCCCTGCCAGGTTTTTGGTGTAGTAAGGTCAAATAAGCAAATCATTCAAACAGAGGCGCAGTCATGCGTCTCTTTATTTTTAGGCTTTTTCTCAACAACGTAACGTTGTGATCAGCACAATGGAGATACCTCTAGGAAACTGGTACATCCTGGCCTAGATGCCTTTGGCTTTGCAAGTTGCTTACACCCATCAATGCACCTCGTCCTCAATCAGGTAGGTATCACTTTGGTGATAAAGCTAAGAACAGCATCCAGTACTTAATTACCATAGTTACATAGGGTGGGTACATACCACTTTTGCCCTCATCCTTTTCTGGTATGCCCGGATTGCTCTAATCCCTCTCCCCATTTGGTAGGGGAACGTTGAGATGGCTCGCTCCCCTTCTCCCCGGTTGGGAGAAGGAGCTGGGGGATGAGGGCCTGAAAAGGTGACATGCTCTCGATGGAGTTCTTGTCTGGCCATTACCATGAAAATCATAGCGACGGCCATATCGGGGGTTTATCTTCTGCTTTTCGAGTTCTATCTTCTGGCACTAGTTAAGCGCCATTTGTTTGAGATCGGCCTTACAGGTCTTCAACATCCGCAAGTCATTTTGACTGACCGACGCTAAAGGCTCAAACCCTTCTAAACCAATGATCGGCTTTGCTGTTGCGCCTTGGGCAGCTACATTAGACGTTCGCGTTAAGGCAATTGCAAATGGATTGGTTGCGCGATCGTAACTGTTGACAACTGTCAAAGCTAATTGATTGGCTTCAAACTTGCCAGCCGCACAGTCAAAGGAGGAGTGGGGCATATACAACGCACCTATCACCTTACCTTGATGAACCTCAAACACAAAGTAGCCTTGACCCAACTGTTCCGGCTGGGTTGATTGCCCATAGAGGTAAATACCATCTGGCAAGGTTGCTACACCAGAGCGAGACACAGCCGACTGGGCAAGCACAGCGGGTGTACGAGGTAAGCCAAAACTCAAGCTAATGACGCCAAAAACAAGCGCAGCAGACATCAATTGTTGAGTCACCCGGTAAAATGGCATCTTAAGATTATGGTGTACTGCTTGCGCTGCTATACGATTTTTTTTCATCTTTCAACCTGCCTCTACGCCCTTAGATAGATGTCGATACATTAAGAATCAAAAACAATAGATACTGGTGAATTTATAAACAGCCAATTACATACAGAAAAAGAGAACTCCAAACCGCTCCAGAATTGCATTCTGAAGAATGTTCTTACGGATTTTGTATAAGGAGCAATGTTGGCAAGTGTAGCAACTGACCGAAGCTACGCTAGGTTCCCAAAGGGGACACATTGATATTATCGAGCAAGCAATTGACTTTTGGCTTCGCCCGCTTGGCTAAATTTGTCTGATGCCAAAAGGCTGACCTAGACAAAAGCTAGGGATGCAATTGCCTCTGTTGGCACTCCAGCAACCTGGCCGATTTCTTACTACTTTTATAAAATCATTAATTACTCTTTGGAGCGATTACGATTAGTGACAGTTTGCAAGTTGGTCAGATTCAGTGAGAGCTAGCGCTTCGTTTTAGGATGCTTGGGGATGGTTTCGGTCTTGTTACGATGGTTAGCTACAGTCGTGCGATCGCCCATTCCAGAAAAGTACTAGAAAATTCCAGACTCTTGAAGGTTGTGAAGGTCGGCGCTTTTGATTCACCTAGAAAAACTACTTTTTGCAGCAATATCCTTGAAACGGGGATTCTGAGAGGGAGGAAGTGGTGCATATCGGTCATATAGACCACTGTCTACACAACAGGGAATTTCGCTTACAGGTGTTGCTTAACGAAACGTGAGTTCGACGGCTAAAGAGTGGCTTATGGCAAAACTTTAAGCGCACCATCTGGGATGCCCAACGAGGGCTTATCGGGGTGGTAAGCGTAGGCAATCAGACCTGAGACCAGATTGACGAGAAAATTGAACGGACTGACGGACTGCGGTGACGCGAACGCTTGAGTTGAGGCGCAGAAGGTAGCCTCTGCGTTGCTAGCGAGGAGTGCCAGTACGCAAACCAATTTCCAGAGTGTAATCCGTTTCACGCCGGGCAACGACGTCAATTTGATACTCACCACTTCGACTCACTTCTTCCTCCCACGATCGCACCTCTGTCATATTTGGGAGCGGCCTGCCACTCGGATCGGAAATCGTCAGAGCTGCCTGCCCCTCTAGCACCCTAGCTCGGAGCGTTTCGCCCACTTCTGCCCTGACCAAATAGCGCTTGATCACCGATGGCCCAGCCCGATCTGAAAGCGTGGTCACACTCGTCCCAGGGGGAAAGTTAACCGCCTGCGTATCAATTGTCGGTTCAGCCGGTTCAACGGGGGATTCCGTTGGGCTAGGTGATGGCTCCGGCTGGGTTAGGTTACTCAGAGTCAGCTCGACATCATAGCGACTTTGCTCAACCCCCTGCACAGGGCTGATTTCAATGGTGTATTCGCCTGTGTAGGGTAAGGTATCTCGCCAGGACTGTACCCGATTGGCTAAAGTTTCTTGGCTTGGCCCGCGCACGGTCAGCAGCGTGCCCTCAGTCAGCAGCGTTGCACTCATCTCTTGCCCCTGTCTCCCCCGGATCAGATAGATGGCGCGTTGGCGAGCAACCAATTGTCCGCTTTCGATCGCCGATTCTCCACTTTTTAGCCGCAGCCGCTGAGAAATCGTAGTCGGGCTAGGGGATGGGCTGGGAGACGGCTTAGGAGAGGTTGTCGGAGAAGGCGAAGGCTGGGGCGTTGGAGACACTACCACAGGTTGGGTCGGAGTTGGTTGAGGGGCTGGGTTGAGAACTGCCCGGACAATCGCCCAGGAGCCAATTCCCGTCAGGGCAACTAGGCCTAAACCAACAAGCGTTACCGCTAAGGGATCGTCCCAGACAGAACTGCGTGGACGCGGAATAGAAGGGCCGCCAGAGGAATAACTAGAGTGAGGGGTCGGCAACTCGGGAGCATGACCAATCGCTAGCGTACGGCTATGGGTTGTCGAGGAGCTAGATGGCGAGGGACTTGTACTGGAGAGAGAAATTGCAGGCAAGCTCCCAGTGGCTGGAGGGCTAGAACTGACTGGCATTATGTAGATGTTTTGCAGGGCTTGGGCGACCTCACTGACCGACTGGTAGCGATCGCCGGGACGGACGCTTAACATGCGATTGAGTAACTGAGCCAATCCAGGGCTAACCGTCGTCCAACGCTGCCAATACCAAGTCAGGGTGTTGTCATCAAATAAATCCTGAGGTTCTCGCCCCGTCAATAACACCACCACCGTCACCGCCAGAGAATAGAGATCACTACAGGGGTAAGCTCTACCAGTTTGAATCTGCTCGCTAGGTGCATAGCCCAACTTACCCACAGTAGTATGCTGTGCAACCATATCACCCTGTTGCCAAGTCTCAGGATGGATCATCCCAGTTTGAAATTGATTGGCTAACTCTTTCACCACCCCAAAATCAATCAGTACCGGCAAATTATCCTGCTCACGCAGCATGATGTTGTCAGGGGCGATATCTCGGTGAATAATGCCCTTGGCATGGATATGAGCCAACACTGGCAAAATGCGCTGGAGAAGCTGTACCACTTCGGCCTCGTTAAAAGTTAAACCCTCGACTTTGCGCTGATCGAGCAGTTTGCGATAACTTTGCCCCTCAACATAATCCTGCACCAGAAAAAGTCGTTGATCTTGCTCAAAGTTGGCGCGAAATTGGGGAATCTGGGGATGCTGGATCTGGTAGAGGATCTGAGCCTCGCGTTGAAAGAGTTCTTTTGACTTGGCTAAAGCATAGGGATCGCTCTGAGGTGGAATCAGTTCCTTAATGGCACAGAGTTCACTAAACCGGCCCTGATCTTCAGCTAGGTAGGTGCGCCCAAACCCCCCTTGCCCCAGTACGCGCAGCAAGCGATAGCGGGTTTGTAAAATGGTTCCAGCAGGTAAGGGAGGTCGCATAGCAGTTACAGGTAGGTTAAAACCAGGTTCATTGTCGTCGATCCATTCTAGTAGTTTGTCAAATGCGATTTGGCGGGCAAATAAGTGCCAAACAGTTGAGGCGGGTTAAATCTTGGGCTTTGCAACCTGTTAAAATCTTGCCACCAGCCACTCGTACGACTACGCCGCAGACACAACGCTTACCAAATTATTTTCAGTGCATTCGTACTTCAAGCTGCTGGTACGGCAGGCTCATTTCTGCCATGGTGTATTAGGCTCCTGGTAAATCTTCAAGCTGAGCTTTGACCATTTCTTGAACTTTTTTTCCATCGGCTTTGCCCTTGAGCTGCTGCATGGCTGGCCCCATGACCTTACCCATGTCTTTGGCAGAACGAGCACCAACCTGCGCAATAATTTCAGCAATTATCTGGGTGATTTCAGCCTCTGACAACGGTTGCGGTAAATATTCTTCTAGAATGGCCAATTCGGCTTGTTCTTGAGCTGCTAGGTCAAGGCGACCAGCCTTTTCATATTGAGCGATCGCTTCCCGGCGTTGTTTGGCCAGTTGCACCACCACTTCAATTTCCTCCGCTTCCGTTAGTTCATCTTGTCCAGTGGGGCGTACACTAGTTTCCTTTTCCAGGATTACTTTTTTAATGCTACGGAGGGTTTCAAGCCGCAACTTGTCTTTTGCTTTCATCGCAACTTTGATGGCTTCTGATACCTGTTCTTTTAGGCTCATAGCAATTCCTTTTGCTCAAAAGAGATTTGCAACTTAGGGGATCCCAGCCGGGCTGAGATCACACTTCGCCTATGATATGTGGATAAACCCCGGTTTTACATGCGCTTTAGATTCAACTCGTGCAAGCATCGTATCCATAAGCGCAACATTGGGGCAAAACGCATGCTGCGGAAACGTTAGGCGAAACCCCTACCAAACTAAACGAAGGGGATGAAACAATAGGATTCAGTCTGAAGTCAACCTTAGAAACTTGATTACCCAAGCAAAATTCTACCCAGAGCTTGCCTAGAGGGCGCTTTAAATGCCTAACCCCCAGTAACCTGACGACTTAAAGCGCGACCATGGAAACAGAACTGGCTTTTGCCGGTTAGGGAAGGCTGTTGTTGGGTAAAATTCAGGGTGCATATCACTTTTGCCCTCACCCTTTTCTGGTATGCCCGGATTGCTCTAATCCCTCTCCCCATTTGGGCGAGGGACTTTGAGATGGCTCGCCCTCCCTTCTCCCAACCGGGGAGAAGGGGCTGGGGGATGAGGGCCTGAAAAGGTGACATGCTCTCTAAAATTCATGTCGGCGAACTTGTCGGCGAATTTGACTGATGTCGTCGTGGTTTTAACCGCCGAACACCTTGCAAACATCCTCTCAGCTATATCAAGGAAAAGATCCACGGTTATTCTGCTAGAATCCGAAATAATTTAGTGAAATTACGGATTGTTTTTATCCAATCTTCGATAAATTTCATGTAGGACTAAATTGGCAATTTATTGTCATTCATCTGTATTGTCATTCATCTGTGAGTGTGGTTTCTTGGTAGGCTCCACAGCTCTGTGGCTCTATTTTTGATTCACTTAGGAAGGTAAGCCTGCGACAGTTTACACTTCAAAAGTTATTTTTCGTTATTTTTCTATTTTATGAAGTTTATAAAGCTGTATGGCGGTTCTGGGTTGGCAGGGTAGGTTCTTTGATAAAGGTCAGGCAGTGACTCTGCGGCTAGGGCGTGTGTTTTCTTTTAATCAAGCTTCTATAAAGCTAACTCTGATAAAACAGAGCACATATCTTTTCTTTATGAGTGAGTAAAGTAGGAAGCCAGACATTCTGCTTTGCTTTTGGTAATATCTGACCCGGCACGTTTGAGGGCAAGCTGTGATCCGCACTGCAATACTTTCTCCCCAATCAAGCTTTCAACACCTGACTGAAAATAGTCGTCTGCGCCTGCTATCGGGGTCCGCCAATGTTCCCTTAGCTCGTGAGGTTGCTCGCTATCTAGGGATGGACTTGATTCCAATGGTACGAAAGCGGTTTGCTGATGGCGAACTCTATGTTCAGATCCAAGAGTCGATTCGGGGCTGTGACGTCTACTTGTTGCAACCGACCTGCTACCCCGTCAATGACCATTTGATGGAGTTGCTGATCATGATTGATGCCTGTCACAGGGCGTCAGCGCGACAAATTACGGCAGTGATTCCCTACTATGGATATGCAAGGGCCGATCGCAAAACGGCAGGGCGTGAATCGATTAGTGCTAAGCTAGTCGCCAATCTTTTGACTCAAGCTGGGACAAACCGGATTCTGGCAATGGATTTACATTCGGCCCAGATTCAGGGATACTTTGATATTCCGATGGATCATGTCTATGGCACCCCCGTCATCATTGACTATATTTCGAGCAAACAGTTGGCTGATATTGTGGTGGTTTCGCCGGATGTGGGGGGGGTTGCACGGGCACGGGCCTTTGCCAAAAAGCTGAATGATGCCCCCTTGGCCATTATTGATAAGCGGCGACAGGCCCATAATGTGGCTGAGGTAATGAATGTAATTGGGGACGTGGCGGGCAAAACGGCGGTGCTGGTCGATGACATGATTGACACTGCTGGGACGATTACAGAGGGTGCGCGCATTTTGCGAGAGAGTGGTGCTCGTCAGGTTTATGCCTGCGCAACCCATGCGGTCTTTTCACCGCCAGCGTCAGAACGGCTCTCGACGGGGTTATTTGAAGAGGTGATTGTAACTAATACGATTCCTGTACCTGAGGAAAAGCGGTTTGACCAACTGACGGTGCTATCGGTAGCGAATACTCTGGGTGAGGCGATCTGGCGTATTCATGAAGATAGCTCAGTGAGTAGCATGTTTCGTTAGGGGTTGGCTTGTACCCTGGCGATTTGGGAAAGGCTCAGCCACAAAAATACAAAGCTCATAGAGAGTTTTCCTGGAGAGCCTGGGGTGAGTATCTTTACCCGGGTTTCTCTTACCTCTTCGCAAAGGGACTTGCTTAGACGATTTTCTAAGTGCCGAACTGCCATCATACCCCGGCTCCTACTGCCAACTTGGGAGCAAGGGATCTAGAGCCAAATTTCTTCTCCCAATTGTAGGAGAAGATTTAAGGGTGTCGCTTGCTTGCAGCAGGGCGGGCTAAACCGTTGCTAGCAAAGATTTTGTTCTTAGCTAGTTGCTTTTTCCCATAGGTAGATGGCGCGATCGCTGCCGACGCTAACAAGGCGATCGCAGGGTGTTTGTGCTGTTTGGGAATCGACAGCGGTCACTGAAATCGAGCATCCGGCCTGGTAGCAGAAACCCGTGGCAACTGAGGCAGGCTGCCCCAAAATGAGTTGGAGTTTGCCGGTGCGGGGGTTCCATAGTTGCAGGGTTTGAGCCGCGATAATCAGAGTTTTACCATCACGGCTAAAGGCAACTCTCTGGATAGGGTTACCAATCTCTATCAGGCGCTTGGTTCGATAGGTTTGAGTGCTCCAGAGCTTGACACTACCATCTTGGCTGCTGCTGGCTAGGGTTTTGCCATCGGGGCTAAAGGCCAGACTGGTGATGGCTTGAGTATGGGCTGAGAGGTGTTTAATCTCCTGCAAGGTTTGGGGATTCCACAATTTGATCCGGCCTTCTCCATCTCCGCTAGCCAGGATCTGAGAGTCGGGGCTAAAGGCGATCGCATCGACGCGGCTCCGATGCCCTTGCAACCGACCTTGCTCTTGCCCGGTGGTAATATCCAGCAGCACTAAAGGGTCGTAAAGGCTACTACTGACCAGGGTTGCGCCATCCGCACTGAGGCTGAGGGCCAATACCGTATCGCTGTGCAGGGTCAGGCTAGCCAGGCGCTTGCCACTCGGCAATTCCCAAAACTTGAGGGATTTATCGGCACTGCCGCTAATGAGTAGCTTGCCGCTGGGGGTGATGGCGAGAGCCAGTACTAAATCCAAATGCCCTGGCAAACTCTGGATTATTTGCCCGGTGTGACAATCCCACAGGCGCAGGGTTGCCCCGCTGCTACTGACCAGAAGCGGTAGGGCCGGGCTAAGGGCGATCGCATAGACTTTGCCAGCCACCGGAAAGGTTTGCACACAGCGCCATTCCTCATCCTTTGGTTTACCCAGCCCCCATCGTTTGCGGGGTGGTAAAGGCGCAGGTTCCGATTCGGAGTGAGCGGTGCTCCCATTCAAACCTGGCGTGGAAAGGTGACCGGGAGTTGCTCCTGGGGTGGCCGGCGGGAGGGTACCCTGCAAGAGAACGCCGGTAGCGATTGGGGGCGTGACCAGCCTTGTGCTGAGATCTTGCAGAACCTCGGCAGCCGTCTCATAGCGTAGGCTTGTGCGCGCCTCTGTCAACTTTGTAAGAAGCCGGGTCAACGATTCACTGATAGGCTGCCTCAGGTAAGCCTGCCATTGCCATTGGCCTTGATGGGTGTCGTAAAGTTCGCTAGGCGATCGCCCGGTAAGCAGGTATAGACAGGTAACCCCCAGACTGTAGAGGTCACTGGCATAGGTCGCCTTGCCGCGAGACTGTTCTGGTGCGAGATATTCCGGGCTACCAATCGCTGTACCTGTCAGTTCTAAAGCTGTCTGAGTTGCCTCTTTGACCGCACCAAAATCTACCAGCACCAATTGCCCTGTGGTAGTCCCGGTCGCTGTTTCATAGTAATAGCGCAATTCTTGCAGGAGCCGCCCTACCTCAATCACCACGGCCTGCCGTTGGGGTACGCTCAGGCCCCGATAGCGCAGAAAGTAGCTGGCGAGTTGTTGACAGCGCTGGCGATCGCCCGCCCGCCAGCTACTTGGGACTGCCTGCAAGCTCCGCTCTATGTATTCACTGAAGCGATAGGAAGCTACGATGAAGTCATTAAACCCCTGGCTGGCCTCCTGCATGAGCACTTGAGCGAGATGCTCCCAATCAAAGCGAGCAGGAGTCTCCACCTGACCCACTAAACGCCCACCCGTAGACGCAATAACGTTGTTGGGCTTAATATCCCGATGAATGACCCGATGGCGATGGATAAACTCTAAAACGGGCAACAAACTCCGCAGCACCTCGTAAACCTGCGCCTCTGAAAAGGCTCCCTGGGCTTGCACCAACTCCACGAGGGTTTTCCCAGCGATGAATTCTTGCACTAAGTAAGGTCGCCCACCCTGGTGAAAGTGGGCCAGCAATGCGGGAATCTGGGGATGGTGCCCTAGAGCCTCGAGTTGAACAGCCTCTCGCTCGAACAGGTCAGCCGCTTTGCGTACATGCCGGGCCTCCTGAATAACCGGCAAAAACTGTTTAATGACGCATTGTGGTTTCGAGGGTTTATCTTCATCAATTGCCAGAAAAGTACGACCAAAGCCCCCCTGCCCAATCAACCGCAGAGCGCGATAGCGCTCCTTAAGCAGTAACCGACTGCCACAGGCACGGCACACCTCTCGCCCGGAGCGATTTTGCGGCTTAGGACAGGTAGGGTTGAGGCAATAACTCATAGCCTGGGAGATCTGGGCATAGACTATGATACGCGCTGATTTGAATTCTCTGGTTTGATTAACAGAGTCGCCAGAGCCGTTACAGCAGTCGATGGGATTGTAGAACAATCCAATGGGTGTACCCCACTTTTGTATCCTACTCAATTTGTCGCCCACTCAAAGAAAAGCCGCTCCGCGTTTACACCCTGGGGCAGCATTTTAGCTGAATGGAACCGACCGGTTTTAGCTAGGCTTTGGTTTAGAACTCCCCACCTGAGCGGGTATCCCCCTCAAAGGGGGGAACGGAGGCCGGACTTGGACGGGTAACGGATAGACCTGCTGCCTGCTCCATATAGGCATAGACAATCCGTGAAACTTCCTGGATGTAGCCTCTGGCTGTACTAGGAATAGAATTATTCTCCACCAGTACCGCTGCCAGGTAACGCTTACCATTGGGCATGTAGATAATCCCTGCATCTCCCAATACCGAACGAATGTAACCTGTTTTATGGGCAATCGTTGCCCCCTGCCCCAAGCCAACTGGCAGCAGCCGCTTATTTTGTACCCGACGCAAAATATGAATTGCCTGCGATCGCGCCGCTGGTGAGAGTAGCTTGCCCTGCTCCACCATTGCCATCACCTGCACCAACTCTCTGGCGGTGGTTCGATTGGTTGCGCCCAGGTCAGGGAGCCAGTTGCGCACAACGGTGTGCTGCAAGCCCCAACTGCGAAAGCGCTGGTTAACCGCCTCAAACCCGCCCATGCGTTTGATAATCATATTAGTAGCGGTATTATCGCTGGTGATGATCATATTTGAGGCTGTTTCTAAAGCCGAGAACCGGCTGCCGACGGGCCGGTCTTGCATGTAGCCAGACCCCCCAACCACCATGTCTCGTGTCATGGTCAGGGTTTCATCTAGGCGAATCTTACCGGCTTCTACATCCTGAAAGAAGGCGATCAGGATGGGTAGCTTAATCACACTTGCCGTTGGGACATTGCGATCGCCCCCAATACTGAGGTAGTTCCCCGTATCCAGATCGAGAAAGTACATGCCAGGCCGCAGGGCCGCATATTGCCCCGTATTGAGAGCTAAAAGTCGTTGTTGCAGCCAAGTCAACGCCTGCCCTTGGGGAATGATACCGCCAAAGGTATCCGTGGGCGGTGTTGCGACCGCGATCGCGACGGGCAATGTACCAGCGCTCTCAGGTGCGCCAGTCACAAATTCTGGTTTAGGCAGTTGCACACTCCAACGGGTAGGCAAAGTAGGCACAACCTTAACCTGTTGAGGATCGACTCGATAACCCGGTGCTAACTCAACCACCAGCCGGGTTGTAAACGGATCAAACTGGGCAATCCGCACATTCTGAATGGCCCCACCTACCGGTTGCTCAATCTTCGGACGCTTTAATCGAATTCCGGGCAAATCAATCACAATCCGATCAGGATTCGGCACCCATTGGGCGACCGGTTGCACCCCCTCGTCGGTGGCAAAATCTAGCCGCTGTTGCTGGGCATCAAACCGCCAAGATTCCAGTGTATCCGCAATCGCTGGCATCGCCGCCAAGGTTGCACTAAGAGCCGCCAAAGTCAGGTACTGGCCCAAAACAAAGGTGCGTCCAGAGAGTTGGACGGCGGTAGAAAAAAGGGAATTAAGCATCGTAGGAGGAAAGGGAGGAAGCAACTGCAAAATTTAGGACACATTATGCCTTGCGATGGTTTCTTTGTAACCGGAACTTCAAAGAACAGGCAGAGCGCATTCGCTCCTAGACATTGCTGAACCTGGATAGGAATCACCCCATTCGCCCTTACCCTTTGGGCGCAGGTATAACCCTAACAGGCATTTAAGAAAAGGGGATGAGGACAATGCATCTCTTCGTTCAGCAACGCCAGTTCCTGTGAAACATTGGCGTTGTATGGGTCTGACCGCGATCGCTAGCTCGCCTACCGATAGACTGCTGGCACAGTGCTGTTTCTGGATGATTGCTGTTTCTGGATGATTGAAGGTTACCAGCAGAATTGTTTAAGTAAGATTGACTCTGCTGACGGGTATGGCTGACTAAAAGCCACCCAGTACTAGGATGAGAAAGGGGGGTTGCTCTGGTTCGTTTGCGACTTCACAGCTCAAAACCAAGGGCAATTGAGGAAGTCAGCCAACTGGATAGGGCATTCTAAGCAATGTCCAGATCAGCCCGACCATTACTAATGTTACGAATTCAGCTAACATTTAGTTACAAACCTTAGAATCTGGGAAAGTGATTGGTGCCATGGCTAAACTTGGGGTCTTGTTGCTAAACTTGGGCGGCCCAGAGCAGCTAGAAGACGTGCGTCCGTTCTTGTTTAACTTGTTTTCTGACCCTGAAATTATTCGGTTGCCCTTTCCCTGGTTACAGCGCCCCCTTGCCTGGCTGATTTCTAGTTCACGGGCGGCCAAATCTCAAGAAAATTATCGCCAAATTGGTGGCGGGTCGCCACTGCGACGGATTACGGATGAACAAGCACAAGCCCTGCGACAGAAATTGCAGGAAAAGGGGAAAGACGTTGCCATCTATGTTGGGATGCGCTATTGGCACCCTTTTACTGAGGAGGCGATCGCTCGCATCAGGCGAGATGGCATTCAGCGACTGGTCATTTTACCCTTGTATCCTCAATATTCTATTAGCACCAGTGGCTCTAGCTTTCGCCTACTAGAGCGTCTGTGGAACGAAGACCCCAGCCTGCATACGATTGACTATACTGTTGTGCCTTCCTGGTACAAGCGCCCTGGCTATTTGCGGGCGATGGCGGAACTGATTGCACGGGAACTCGACCAGTTTGCCGAACCCGATCAAGTGCATGTCTTTTTTAGTGCCCATGGTGTGCCCGTTAGCTATGTGACCGAAGCGGGTGACCCTTATCAGCGAGAGATTGAAGACTGTGCACGGCTAGTTATGCGATCGCTCAATCGCCCAAATGCTTATACCCTGGCCTACCAGAGCCGGGTTGGGCCAGTCGAGTGGCTGCGACCTTACACCGAAGATGCGCTACAAGCATTGGCAGCCAAGGGAGTCAAGAACCTTGTAGTGGTGCCAATTAGCTTTGTTTCAGAACACATCGAAACCTTGCAAGAAATTGACATGGAATATCGAGAACTAGCTGAAGAAGCTGGTATCGAGCATTTCCAGCGGGTGCCGGCGCTCAATACCCACTCCGGTTTCATCGAAGACTTAGCAGAAATGGTGCTAGAAGCCAACGAGCAACCCAGTGTGACCTTCGCTGAAATCGCCCGAATTCCTGAAAAAACTAAGCTCTATCCCCAGGAACGTTGGGAATGGGGCATGACAACCTCCGCCGAAGTTTGGAATGGCCGCCTGGCCATGGTGGGGATTCTAGCTGTATTACTGGAGTTGCTGGTGGGCCGAGGCCCGCTCCATGCCATTGGGCTGCTGTAATCCGTTGCTTGCTTGGCCATTCCCCTTGTCTTTTGGGTTGTATTTTCACCCTCTCTGGTTTGGAGTCGGTCGTTGTTCCCCAGGCCGGCTTGTTGTTATCAGGGGCACATCCAATTCTGGAGAAGATTACATGGATCCACACATTAAGTTAAAAGCGGTTAATACCCGCAGCCTAGAAACGGCTCTAGAAAAGATTGTGAGCGAAGCAACAGGCTGGGATTATACCTGCACCATCAAGGAGGTTCAGTACCTGGAATTGGGGGATGCCCAACTGACCCTGACGCTCAAAACCTCTGATTGGCTCAAGCCCGAAAATAGTGAATCCTCTTCTGCAAGCTAAGAGAGGGGTGTCACCCGTCTAGAGCGAGGCATTGTTGCCGTCGTCATAAATCACATAAATCAAGGGCTAACGAACCACCCGCAGTGCCCCGATTGCTGCGCTCCAGAGATAAGATAAAGCAGACTATCCCTTCGGCGCGATCGCATGCTAACCCTTTCCCCGCAACTGCAAGCCAAACTCACCCAACCCCTGCGGATTGGTAATGTAGTGGTGCAAAGCCGGGTGTTACAGGCTCCCCTTTCGGGCGTGACCGATTTGGTCTTTCGGCGGCTAGTGCGGCGGTTTGCGCCCGATTCCATGATGTACACCGAAATGGTGAATGCTACGGGGCTTCACTATGTCAAAGAGCTACCCAAAATCATGGAGGTAGACCCGAGAGAACGTCCCATTAGCATTCAACTCTTTGATTGTCGTCCTGATTTTTTGGCAGAAGCGGCTCAGCGAGCAGTAGACGAAGGGGCCGATACTGTCGATATCAACATGGGCTGCCCAGTCAACAAGATCACCAAAAATGGCGGCGGGTCTTCCCTACTGCGCCAGCCAGAGCTGGCTGAGGCCATTGTGAGCCGGGTGGTGCAGGCGGTCAGTGTGCCAGTGACCGTTAAAACCCGCATTGGTTGGAACGATCACGAAATTAATATCCTTGACTTTGCCCGTCGGATGGAGGCTGCCGGTGCCCAGATGTTAACCGTCCATGGTCGTACCCGTGCCCAGGGCTATAACGGCCCCGCCAAGTGGGAATGGATTGGGCGGGTAAAAGAAATTTTAAGCATTCCTGTGATTGCAAATGGTGATATTTTCTCGGTGGAGGCCGCCGTCAAATGTCTGGAGTTTACTGGAGCCGATGGGGTGATGTGTTCCCGTGGCACCATGGGCTATCCCTTTTTGGTCGGTGAAATTGATCATTTCTTTAAAACAGGAGCGGTGAAACCGGCTCCGACCCCGGTGGAGCGGTTGCAATGCGCCCGGGAGCACTTATGGATGTTGTACGAGTATAAGGGCAATCGCGGCGTGCGCCAGGCCCGTAAACACATGACTTGGTACGCTAAAGGGTTTATTGGAGCAGCAGATTTACGGGGCCAATTGAGCATGATTGAAACCGTGCATCAAGGGATGGATTTAATTGATCAGGCGATCGCCCAGTTGATGGCACTGTCAACCGATGGCCGCACCATCATGGCCGGTAACATGGATGACCTCGCCTTAGTTTGAGGCAATTGCCGAGAAAAGCTGAGAAAAAAGAACACCCTTGCATTGAAGCAGGCCGTCCAGGAATATTTTTAATGTTTTTTCAGATTCAGAGATGTCATCACCTGTAAAACTCGCCATAAAGATACACAGCAAGCTCCTAGTGCTATGTGGTTTGTTCCACGAAGCTATCTTAAGGAGTACTCAATGAGCTTATATTCCTTGCGTATTCCCTAGGGGAACGGCTTCCTTGGCTGGCGTAACTGCCCCCAGGGAATCAAGGCATCTTGCGCTAACCGTTGGGAAACCGCATAACCACCGTAGCGATTAAGATGGCTAGGATCAGAAAAGTAATCGGTTTGAGTCAAGAAGGATTGGCTCAAATCTCGATAGACAAAGCGAAACTGTTGTGCCCACTGTTGCATTTGGGCTTGGAACTGCTCCTCGTAGCGGCGACGGGTTGAATCTAGATAATCTTGAGTGAGGGGCAGGTTAACAAAGATGAGAGCGACCTGGCGATTTTGGGCAAATAGAGCAAGGTTGGTCAACGCCTCCGCCTGCACTCCCTCCAAGCGAAAGTTTTGATAGTCAGAATCGTAGTCACCCGCAACACGACTATATTTCTGATAATAGGTGCCCGGGTTAAAGCGAATCGCGAGGGGCAAAAAGCCTTGATAGTCTGAGTTGCCAATGCCATCAGCTAGCACCGGCATCGTGGTATCAGCGGCAGCCGCGGGACTAGTGGAGTTGCTTAAATCACTCAACGCTGTCGCACTATCATGAGCCAAGGGGCGGGTAGCCGGTAGGCGGGTTGCAATTTCAGCACGGAGTTGGGTTTTGAAGCGATCGCGCTGAGGGTAAACCACCGATAACTGTCCCAAAAGGGCATTCAGTTGCTGATTCACTCGCTGATAGGCCTCTCCACCGGGGAGAGGCTTGGGGGATGCTGCGGTGGCGGCAACCTCAGGATGATTATTCCTAGAAATACTATCGCCAGGAAACGGGGAGTTGCCCATTAAAAAAGCCTGAAAGCCCTGGGAAGCGACAATGCCGTTAAATGTGACATCCTGTCGTCCGCTGTTAAAGGCTCGCGCGCCGTCGGCCCAAATAATCAGCCTGGGGAGGGAGTCAGGGGGCAACATCTGGCGTACCAACAAGTCTACAACTTGGGCCGTGGCTCCATTAATCCCAAAGTTGAAGATTTTTAACGGAGGCTGACCCGGCTGGGCCAGCGCTGTTTGTAAGGCGGCTGGGTCAATTCCCCGTAAAGCCCGCGAACTGCCAACGATCAATACATCGGGAGTACCGTGTTGCTGCACGTACTGGCGGTAAATCGCAAAGCGCTCATCCAATTGGCGACTGTTAAAGGATGGGTGGTCAGTCGTGACCCGTGCCTTTGGTTGCAAGGGCGACGCCAGCAATTGGCCAGGGCTACTGCTGGCTCCCCTGAGGTTATCAGGGAGGGGCTGCTGGGTAAAGCCAGCGTTATCAAAGGCAGTAGCATCAGCAGCGGACTTTTTGCCAGGGGTAAAATCGGGCAACGGCTGAGGATTGGGGGAGGCTACGGGTTCAGCAACTGCGGTCGTAACCGGAGCAATGGCACGCTCGGTTTGCAGCCAACGACCGGCCAACCAGTCGGCCTGCACAACTAGCAAAATTCCAGCGGCTACCCAGAGAAACGTGATGGGGGCTTGTCTGGCCTGACTGAGGTCAGTAGCAGGGGCAACGTTTGAGGCTGTGGCAAGGGTAAAGAGTTGGGTGCGGAGGAGCGATCGCTGTAGACCTGGCACAAAACCTGCAAACATGGCCGATAGAGCGCACCATTTAGCGTTGGTTGTGGCATCTTCAGTAGAAGGATCAATCTCAGCATCTCCCTGGTAAACCAGAGCACCTGCCGGCTCTAACAACTCACTAACATAGGCAGCGGAGGCGGCAAATTCCGGCACAGCTTCGGGCACTCGGCGCTGACGCGAGTCAAAGTCACGCCCATCCCGCCAGAGGGGGCGTTGTTGCCCGGCTCGTCGCCCATAGACGCGAATCCCTGCCACACCCTCAATCTTCATCGGTTTGATACATCGAGCCAGGGCCTGAGTCACCTGGCTTTGCGAGGGGCAAACAGGGGCATCGATCATGATGTGCAGTAAGTCTTCCTTTTGCCGCACCTGCACACGGATGCCCCCCGTTGCCAGGCAGGCATCCAGGTCAGGGTTGAGTAACCGGGTCAAGAGAAAGGTGAGCGCGGCCAGATCACCCTTTTGCGCCAGATCCAGGGGGGGAACTGAGCGTTCCGGCTGGTTAGCTCCTGGGAGTGCCAACCAATGCACCCAGGTGGGTATTTCAGGGGTGGCCTTTGCTGCCAAGGGGTCGCTACTACTGCCAGGCACACCGTAGATAGTGACACCATGGATGCCCTGGGGCGCTAGGGATGTGAGCAAGGGGGCGATCGCTGCGATCGCGGTGAATTTATCCGGGGCTGATGGTGCGTCACCATAGCACGTCAGATGGAGGGTCGCCTCTTTGAGAAGGCCACTTACCCGTGGTGCTCCCGTCTGTAGAATCAAGTTGAGTAACTGGGTGATGGCTTGCACATCCCCCCAGCGCGCCCATTCTCGTAGCAGCGTAGTAGGAGGCGTTAGATCAACTCGCAGCCACCATTCTGGCTGGGCTTCGCCCTGTACCTGGGCCAACACCACCGCATCACCAAAATCCTTTAACCCCAACTCTCGTAGTTTCCGCGCGATTGGCTCAGCCCAGCGCTCTGGGTCTGGGCGATAGGTCGCTTCACAGGCCACTAGGAGTCGTTTGAGCGGTTCCCTTGGTAGGGCTACGATGCGGGTGCGCACGGCAATGTTAAACGGACTCAGGGATTGACTCAAATACCGGGAGATGGCCTGGGTTTGACCCGCCTGAGCGAGCACTTTCAAGTCAAGCGCTGCTGGGTTAGGGGCATTTCTGACAGTCTCTGCCTGCCGTATTTCTAAACCAGCCCCTCCGGCAGAAAGATCTAGGGTCTTGACCCAGGTTGGCTTGGTTTGCCCCGCCAGACGACTGTAAAGTACCAAACGGTGGATTGGAGCCGTCTGGGCTGCGGCCAGCTCAGGTATCGATGTTTGAGTGAGGGCCTGGTAGAGGTGTTGAACTGCCCGTTCGATAACCTCAGAGCTGGTCTCGGCGGTTTCGATCAAAAGGTAAAGGCTATTGCCCCGCAGACAGCTACTAACCGTTGCCTGGGGTAGGGCGATCGCCTGCTGCACCCATGCGGCTAAGGAGCGATACTGTGCCGTATCGGGTGCACTCGATAAAGAAGAAACCGATTTTGAGGGGGAATGTGCCATATAACCTAGCGGCAATTGATTTCTACCAGCCCTTGGGGTGATGCCTAATCGCAACTATCATATACAACGGTTAGAGCAGCCAGGCGGTACAGCACGAAAACAGGCTTGTACCAGAGCAGGCCTCCGCCACAGTCGCGTCCAGCGACTGTCTTAACCGACTTGGCCAACGTGATATTTGCCCCATAGAAATAGCACAGCTTGAACCAAGTGGCACACTTATTTCCTCAGAAGTGGTCATTGCGCCCAAATGTTCAAGGTCTATCCTCCTTCAGAAAGCCTCTAGTTCCTTTACAATAGCTCGACTTGCCGAGGTTGATAGTCTGTCCCCCGTTTGTCCGCACAAAAACCTAGGTTAACGGTTTGCTGGGGATAAATCGTTTGAGCCCAGGAGGGGAGAGTCACCACATAACGAGTGCCCTGGCGGCTGAAATCACCATTCCAACTGTGCCGAATCTGGGCTTGCCCCATGGTAAAAGCAACCCGCCACTGCCCTCGCTGAATTTGGGGGGTAAGGTTTTGTAGCACTATTTCAGTACAAAACCCTGTTTGCCAATCAGATTGGATGCGGCTGCTCAGGGCTAACCGCTTGTCAGCTCTGGGAGATGGGGGCGGGACGGGTGTGCGACTGGGGCGGGACGGCGGCGGCGCGGGCGGACGGGTAGAGGGTGGCGCAACCGAAGATGGAGGCGCGATCGCCACGGGGTTTTGCACTGCCATCGTGGCAACGGGTAGAAGCGTATTCAATAAGGCTTGCTTCTTGGTTTCGAGACTGCGCCAGTCATCCTGAAGGATGCCCCCCGTATCATCACTGTTAGGATTCCAACTCCAGTAGGCAAAGCTAAGCTTTTTCTCTTGAATGAAGCGCACAAATTGCCGTTGCCAGATTCCTTCCTTGGAGACCGCATCCACTTGGCGCCCCCCAAACTCACCAATCAAAATCGGGGCAATTTTTTCGCGGGCAATATAATGAAACCCAATTTCCCAGCGATCGCGCAAATTTTTGGGAAAAGCTGGCACATTAAACCAGGGTTGGTTAGTGACCCCAGCCCCATACTCATGGGGAGAGTAAACTAACTTATTTTTACGGGTCAAGCGTACTGGGAACCGCCGTACCCCTTCCAGATTGCCGCCCCACCAATGCTGCAACTGTTGTCCCGGCACGTTTTTTTCAACACCCTCGACCACAATCAGCCATTGCGGGTTGATTTGGAGAATGGCATTGCCTGCCCGTTCCGCTGCCAGTCGCCAGTCAGTAGCCAGATCATTCGTGCCCCAACTGGCGCGGCCATGGGGTTCGTTCTTTAAATCTGCCCCAATTACATTGGGTTGATTCTTATAGCGTTCGGCCAACAATTTCCATGTATTTATCCAATCGGCTTCTGTAAAACCATCGCCGTACCATAGCTCAGGGATGCGCTGGTTGTTAAGGCGATGACTATCCAACAAAATCATCAGCCCTTGGCGCTGGGCTTCCTGAATCACGAGATCCATGACTTCGAGGGGCGTTTTCCCTTCTAGATCTCGGTTGCTACCGATACTAAAGTCTACACCGCTAATCGTGGTAGAGCGCAGACTTTGCACAGCATAGGGCAGGCGAATCACGTTATAGCCCAGGCTCTTGATCTGCGCCAGCATCTCCTTATAGTCGCGCTTCCATAAACCATGGGGGACGTGGAGTTCTGTCTCAATGCCAAACCAGTTTACGCCTCGCAGAAGCACTGATTGCCCCCTAGCATCGATGATGTCGGCTCCCCGGGTCGAGAGGGGCGGTTGCACCCCTCCCGTAGGATTAGCAACCACAAAGGAATGGGCCATCAAACTCAGCCCCAAGCCCAGTAGGGCCAGGCAGAGCCAACGGCCGGTAGAGAAAACCAACCAGCGGGCGATCGCCGCCAAAAACTGAAGCGAAATAAAAACTTGGGCATGCATGGCAGTAGGAGGAAAATCAGGACAAATCGCAAATTCTGCTGTTAAAGACGCATGAATGCCGTTAGAAGAAGACGACGACTAAAAACTTTGCTGAGTCTTTACACTTTTCAAGCGCGCATATGCCAAATTTCATACCTCTCAATACAGGCTGCGGTCGGGTGACTCAGCAGTAAATCGATGAAGTTATGGAAAAGTTTAATCAGACGATCGCAACCGTGCAGGATCTGTTGACAAAGTTTGGGCTAAACCTAGTGGCAGCGATTGCGATTCTCGTGATTGGGGTCTGGGTTGCCTAGCTGGTGAAACGACTGCTAAAGCGTCTGATGAAACGCCAGAGCATTGACCCAACGCTACTATCGTTTGTCTCCAACTTGGCCTACTGGACGTTCCTTGCCTTCGTGGCGATCGCCGTCCTCAATCAGCTAGGTGTGCAAACCGCCTCGTTTATTGCCGTTTTAGGGGCGGCAGGTTTAGCGGTGGGCCTAGCTTTACAAGGTTCGCTAGAAAATTTTGTCGCTGGGGTATTGATGATTATTTTCCGCCTTTTTTGTGTGGGCGATTTTATTGAAGGGGCAGGGGTCTCTGGCACGGTGGAAGAGATTCAACTATTTACAACGACGTTACGCACGCTGGATAACCGCCTGGCAATCGTCCCCAATGCCAAACTGGGGCGCGATACCATTATCAACTACACCGCCAAGGCAACCCGCCAGATTGATTTGATTATTGGCGTGAGTTACAAGACAGACCTGAGCCAGGCAAAGCAGGCACTTTACGCAGAATTAGCAAAAGATGACCGCATTCTCAAAGACCCTGTGCCCTTTGTCGGCGTGTTTGAGTTGGGCGACAGCAGTGTCGATCTAGCCGTGCGCCCCTGGGTCGCATCAGCAGATTACTGGAACGTTTATTTTGACCTGCATGAGGCGATTAAAAACCGCCTGGATGCAGAGGGTATCGTGATTCCTTACCCACAGCGGGAGATCCATCTCTATCAGCGCAATTAAGTGCCATCAAGAGTTCAGAAGGGGAGAGACGGCTGCCAACGGTATTGAGCCAAGTCAATTTGGCCATTGGCGGTAAAGATAACACCTTCGGCCTCCAAGAGCGATCGCTGCAAATGGTCTGAACCATAACGCACCGGCGATTCAGACACCTGCCCTCTGGCGTTAATGACTCGATGCCAGGGAATATCTGAGTCGGGAGCGACCCGATAGAGGGCATAGCCAACAAGCCGTGCCTTGCCGTACAGACCGGCCAAGTCAGCCACTTGCCCGTAAGTCGCAACCCGCCCCGGTGGAATTTGCCGCACAATCGCATAGATGGCGGTATAGGTAGACACAGGCGGTTAGAAACGCAGATGGTTAGAAACGCACACCCAGCCCACCCTGAACGGACACTGCCGCATTGCCACCACTACGATAAGCATCAAAGGCGACAATGGCATTCCCAAACAGGACAAAACCACTATTGGGCAAGGCGTAATCAATACCCGGCTGAATGGCAAAGCTGGTTTTGTTGCCCACAGGCGTTAGCCCACTGCCAGGAACAATGGCGGCCCCCGCGCCGACATAAACATCAGCCTGCCAGCTTAGGGGCACGTCATAGGAAATGGTTGGCACAATGGCAGTACCCTCACTTCCTACCAACACCTGGGTTCGTATTGACAAGGGTGCTCGCAATAATTTGTAGCGAACTGCGATATTCGCAGTGGTTTGGCTGTCTTCACCAATGCCCCCACTGGTTAAGCCAAAAGCCGGGCCAACCCCAACATAACTGCCATAGGCTGCCTGGGCTGTTGCAGAGGACATCGTCGCAAGGAGTAACCCACTAGCGATCGCCACACCTCCAGTGGCCACCAGCCCCACCCGACACAGACCTCCAATCATTTTGTTGAGCATAAAACTGTTGGAACGCTGCATTAATCTTCTCCTTGCGTCTATGTCGTTAATACTGCTCCATCCTTTAAATTAGCCGAATTTCTATCAATTGAAGATTTTTTATAAAAATGGATGAAATAGAAACGATACCTTACCCAAGTTTAGAACGGTCGGTTTGCCTTCAAGAAAACGATAGGTTTTATCTGGATTTGCCCCGCTTTCTTGACTGTTCAGTTTGCAGATAGTGGAAATGTTGTTTTATTGCTTTTGTTCCCAATAAAATCTCAGTTGGTTTCAGGAATCAGAATCGGTCAAGTTGTTGAGTTTAACAGAGAAAAGATAACCAAAGAGGCTGACACTTTAGTAACAGGAACATCCTCCCTAAGGAAGGTTCTTTACCCACGTAATATTGGAATTGTCAGGTCTCATATCAAGTTTCAATGGTGAAGAGGAGAAAATAGCCATGCGTGTTCCCAAATTTTGGATCAGTTGTTCTACATTGGTGGCGATCGCCATCAGCAGTGAAGGTATTGCTGTGGGTCAAGTTATCCCAATTAATGCGACTTCTCCCAAAATCGAACTGAATGGCACCTCTGGCGGCGCTAAAAAGGATGCGAGTTGTGCTGGGTTTATTGCCGAAACCCCCAATCACACAATTCAGGTAGCAGACGACGTGAATCTAACATTCACGCTAAAATCTGCTGGGCAACCCGCGCTACTGATTCGTAGCAATAGTGGCAACGATTTTTGTGTGGCTGCTGATAGTTTCTCTGAGGGAGAAGTCAAAGTACCAGGGCGCTGGCGTAAGGGAGCCTATCAGATCTATGTGGGCGATCGCGCCAATGGCCGACATTCCTACACCCTAGCCATTACCCGCAATTAAGGAAGCAGGGGCTTATCGCGGTCACCCAGCTTCTGACGACGACAGCGAGCCAAAAGGCCAACCCAACATTAGCAGTTGATCACCTAGCCCTATCCTGAGCGTTTTGACCAGCACCCTATCACCAGCAACCTCACCACAGAGATCACAAAGAGATCCCTCTGTACAGAGATCACAAAGAGATCCCTCTGTATTCTCCGTGCCTCTGTGGTAGCCCCCTTCAGGCTTACCGGTCTGGCTGCTGCTTCACAGCGCTACTATTCTTCCTCAGCATCCGGTTGCATCTGTACGCGCACCATCCGTCCGTTACTATCGAGGGGCGTTTCTAATAAATCCCCAGTCAGGTTGTTCAGGCAAGAAAGCAACGTCCGCAGGTGGGGGGTGCTGGCTCCACTATCGAGGTAAAGCCTTTCCGAAAGACTATTGAGGCGTTTCCACGTCAGGTAAAGCTTCACCAAATGTTGCTCTAATTGGGAGGCGTGGTTGACTAGATCCGCAGTGGTGCTGAGGCAACCGATTCGCAGCGCTTCTTCCAAAGCACGTTCCAGGTCGAGGGCTTCATTTTCAAAGGCTTGTACCCGGCTGGCAGCCTCCAGGTATTTGGCCAGGTAGCGCGCTTCAGCGGTAGCTTGCTTCACCGTTTCAACATCCGAATTTTCCGCCAGCGCTTCTCGAATCGGTTCCTGGTGTATCTCTGGCAGCTTTTGCATTTCCTTCACCAAGGGAGCCAGGTACCGCACAGGCAGGCTATGGTTGGCGGCCTTTTCCTTGGTCGCGGCTGGAATCAAGTCAGAGGTCATGGCAGTCCATTCGTCGGAGAGTTGTCGCACTTCTCGGCGGGTAATGCGATCGCCCCGTTTGACTGCATCACTGACAATTTGTTGCACTTCCGGATCGGCCTTTGCTGTCTCCACAAAGGCGCGTTTGCTAAAGTGATTGACTTCCTCTGGTTCTAGATAGCCACCCTCCACTAGGGTGTCGGCACTATCGGCCAACTCAATCAGCGCATAAGCCTGGCTTTTACTGATATCTCGATCTTTCAGCCAATTGAGAAACCCAGTTCCGCGCCCATCTCCATAATGCTTCTCGCGATCGCGGACTGTCCGCAAAATTCGTCCGCGCCAAATATCCGTTTGCAAATCAAAGCGATCGCAGACCTGCCAGGCCTGCTCAATCTGCTGTTGAAACTCCGGCTCTGGGAGTTGGGCATCCTCTGGGTCGGGCAACTCAAAATTCAACTCCGTGACGATATCGGTAGTGATTCCGGCTCGCCGTATCGGCACCACCTTTGGCGAATCTGTCGCTTGCACAATAACCCTCCCTTAACAGCACAGGTCGATTATTATTGCACGCTCCCCTCGGTTTTGAGTGAAGACTGAATGCAAATTTCCACCATCGGTGGTGTATAAAAACCAGTTTATAGCACTGCATCTAGTGTATTCTCGACCTTACCCAAAGCTCTAGCCCACTCCTGGGTAAAAAAACTGCTTGGCGTGATTCCCCCTGCCCCCTAAAATGCTGGGGTAAGGTTAAGCAAAGATATTAAGAACTATGGCTGTTAAACGAGGCGACTTTGTGAAAGCCGTTAAAGAAAAGCTAGAAAATAGCCTAGAAGCCAAAGCTAGCGATCCGCGTCTTCCCAGCTACCTGTTTGAAACTCCCGGTGAAGTGGTGGAACTCTCTGGCGACTATGCCCTAGTAAAGTTTGGCATTACCCCAACCCCTAACATCTGGTTGCGGGTTGACCAACTAGAACCCTTTCGCTAAGAAATGGGGATTTTATCACCTAAAACCTGACCACAGAGGCCCAGAAAACACAGCACCAGCGCTCGGTGCCCTCGGTGTCTTTGTGGTAGAGCGCTCAGATATTCAGTTTATTGAGTTTATGCGGTGATTGGTCAATGGGCTTGAGGCTGTACCAGAGACCTGCCCTCTCAGCGCCTGTTAAACCCGATGATTCCAGGCGTCTAGAATAGCCAACATGCGCGGCAATCCCAGTCCGTTAGTCCGCTTGACGATATCAGTGAACGAGGTAAACTTCTCCTCTGCCCGTGCCATTTCGATTGCGGTAATAAGTTTTGTGGCGTTTTTGCCTGTAATGCCTGCGCTCTTTAACTTTTGTAGCAACTCCACCGAAGAGGCAGAATTGAATATCTCCAAGGCTTCCACTTTTGGGGGTATCTGCTTTTGAAGCGTCTGAATTTGTTGCTCCAAGCGCTGCACATCCTGCTTTTGGCTCTGCTTGATTTCTTGCAGAGCACTCTCCAACCGAGATTCTAGGTTGGAGAGACGTTGATCAATGCCATCGGTAGGGGGCCTTTGGGGTGAACGGTCATGAGGCTCGGGATAAAGCACAGAAAATTGCTGAATCGCCGCCTGGGCTGACTTCTCAGCAACAACGAAAGCATTGACGGTTTCTGCCTGACGTGGATTGATTTCTCGTGCTTTAACGGCGGCGTAATATTGGCGATCGCCGGCCAACACATCATAGGACTCTGCCCCCGTTTGCTTGAGCAACAAGGGTATCAGCAACCCCCCTGCATCTAAAATGCTTCGCGCCAGCATTTCGAGTTCATCTTCTGAAAATTGGGAACGCGGCACTTTTGAGGAAATGCTTTTGACATCGACTAAATAATATTCACTCATGCTCAAGCCCCAATTTTTTGCTGAATCTCATTGGCCAGATTTCGGAATTCCTTAACAGAGTCCGAATCACTATCAAACTCAAAGATCGACTTCGGATCAGGAATTTCCAGTTTTCCCATCGTCAGGGTTTGATTAATGCAATTTGACAGCACCACGCGCTCGTAAATAACCGTATCAAAGATCGGAAAGCCATAGTGCTGGAGGGCCGTTTCTCGCTGCCGAGGAAATACATACTCCAGATACCGGGAATTCGTCATCACTTTCGATGGTAGTACTCCCAATACATGCAAGGGCGCTTTGCCGATGCTGGCACGGGTTTCATTCACTTCCCCTACAAAGTTTTTGACATTGGCCAGCCCCTGGTTGGCGAAGGGCTTCATATCAGAAGGAATGATCAGATAGTCAGCCGCAATCAAGGCAATTTCAGCATAGAGATCCCTGGAGGGAGGAGCATCAATAATCACGATGTCATAGTCGTCTTCCACGAGCTGGAGCTTAGTATTGAGGCGCAACCGGCTAGCGGCTAATCGGTTCAGCCGCTGTTGCTCATCAATCAGGGTGATGTGAGACGGGATGACATCAATTTCTGGAGTATTGAATTCTTTTGACTGACGAACGATCTCTGGGATGAAGTCAAAATCTCCAGCACTGATCACCTGCAGAATGTTTTTATCTTTGATGTCATCGTCTTCTTCAAACTGAAACTTAATCAATCCAGTTGCAAAAGTGGAGTTTGCCTGGGCGTCAATATCGACGAGCAAAACCCGTTTGCCTCGATTGCGGAAAGCCGCTGCTAGATTGACCGCTGTGGTAGTTTTGCCAACTCCGCCTTTGTTGTGATAAATCGCGATGGTTTTCATCGAACATTCTCTGTATCGTCTCTTACGTTATAGCCTTGACGGCATCGTTTAGGTATAGGGAAGCACGGCTTTGTTGCATGAATCAAGGAAGGCCAGTTTCCTCCCAGAAGCATGAGTGCATTAGCTTTCAACCTTGTCGCTCTCTGGCTTGCCCAGTTGAATCATGCGATTGAGTGCCATACATTGCAAGAATAGTTCCACCGCTT
>CALIDI010000048.1 GCA_938023035.1 uncultured Leptolyngbyaceae cyanobacterium
GACTTAGCCGATGCCGTCATTGATGGGGTCAAGGCCAGAGCGCAAGCGGCAGGGTATCAAGCTGAACGATTCCGATTTCCCTCGAAATTGGCTCATTCATGAACCATTACATACCTGAGCTTTTTAACCCTTAGCTACTTAGTCGAATGGGTTGGCGGTTTTCAAATTGCCAGACCCTTCTTTTTCCGGTGTTTGAGGAGCTGCCATCTGATGCTAACCCTCCTAACAACCCATGAGCCGACGATTAAGAGATGATGGGTTGCAACACATGGGGCGATCGCAATTCGGCAAGACGAGCGCACCCAGAACAAAACATGGCGGTTTTCAGCTCTGCCAGCAAAACATCTACTAGCGTATGGAGCGCATCAATCGATTCGTTGGCTGCCTGCAAAAAGGGAAATGCCAACCCAACCAAATCAGCGCCCAGGGCGATCGCCTTAGCCCCATCCAGGCCGTTGCGTAAACCGCCAGAGGCAATCAGCGGTAGAGTCGGAGCAGCCTGACGAATGGTCGTCACACACTCCGCCGTAGGAATCCCCCAATCTGCAAAGGTCTGGCCTAAGCGCTGCTGTCGAGCATCCTGAGCACGCTCACTTTCTACCAGTGCCCAGGACGTTCCACCCGCCCCGGCAACATCAATCGCAGCCACTCCGGCAACTGTTAACTTTTGCGCCATTTCAGCCGAGATGCCGTTTCCTACTTCTTTGGCAATCACTGGCACTGGCAACTGGTCACAGAGGGTGGCAATTTTATCCAGCAACCCGGCGAAGTTTTTATCACCTCCGGTTTGTACAGCTTCTTGCAAGGGGTTGAGATGCAGAATCAAAGCGTCTGCTGCGATCGCATCAATCACACGGCGACACTCGTCTAAACCATAACCATAGTTCAACTGCACCACACCCAGATTGGCAAACAGTAAGGCATCTGGAGCAACCGTCCGAATCGCAAAGGTATCCATCACCTCTGGATTCTCTACCGATACCCGCTGCGACCCTACCCCCATGGCCAGACCATAGTACTGGGCAATTTCAGCTAAACGAAAATTGATGAGCTTAGCCTGCTCCGTTCCTCCAGTCATGGAAGAAATCAACAACGGGGCCGCCAGGGATTTACCTAAAAAGTCTGTCGCCACATCAACCTCCGCATAGTTCAATTCAGGCAAACAGCAATGTCGCAAGCGATAGCGCTCTAAGCCATTGGCCACCTGCCGAAATTGCACCGATTCCTCCAGACAAACCCTTAAGTGATCGGCTTTCCGTGCCTGCGTTTCGGAGAAGGATCCCATAATGTCAAAAACTTGAAATGACCATTACCCTCCTATTGTTCCACGGGTTGATGGCAAACGGGGAAGGGAATTGCGGCGCAGCGAGCAGAGCGATCGCAGAATGCAATGGGGTGGATTGATTGGCAAACCTGCTGCTTCAAGAATAGAGGATTATCAGGCATTCCCAAAAGCTTTTCAACCGCAGTTCGCCAGCTTGAGGTTATTCTTTTTCTGCCCTGCTCTGCCCTGCACACAAAGGCACGACTCAATCGGTAGGACATCATCCCCAAACCTTCACCAGAAACCGGCAATTTTGGGAGATACTGGAAACAGTTTCGCCCGTTAGGAGCCGTCAGGCCCGCAAGTCACGATGCTGAGTGCCATTACGCGCCTGTTTCAAACGCTGATTTACTTTGAAACGCTGCCCTTGATTCGCTGGATTACTCGCATGTTTTTTGGAGCACCACCGCCACCGCCGCCGCCCTCCCCTCAGGCAGGTATCTTGTTTGATTTTACCCAACCCAATGATGCCCTGGCACAAACTTGGGGTGCCCTTGATGATGTCGTCATGGGGGGAGTCAGTGCTAGTTCCTTCCGGTTACAGGAGGGGGTTGCTCAATTCAGTGGAGTGGTTTCTACAGCCAATTCAGGTGGTTTTGCTTCAGTGCGATCGCGCAATTTTCTCCCTCCCCTTGATTTATCGAGTTATACAGGTCTGCGGCTGCACGTGAAAGGCGATGGACAACGCTACAAGTTACTACTGCGCGACTCCACCTCTTGGGATAGTTTGGCCTACGCTTTTTCCTTTGATACCACACCCGATCAATGGGTCACAATCCAGGTGCCCTTCGCCGCGACCGTACCAGTTTTTCGCGCCAAAACGCAGCCAACGGCTCCACCGCTGAATCGTAGCCAGATTACCTCGATTCAACTGATGTTAAGCAAATTTGAGTACGACGGTGCCCTCAACCCCCATTTCACCCCCGGAGAGTTTCGCTTACTACTACAAACCATTCAAGTGTACTAGGTTAATAGCCCAGACAATTTTGCGCCGTCCCACTCTTATCCCCCCTCTCCTGCTCCCAAGTTTGAGAGCAGGAGAGCCAGATTCAAAGTTCCTCTCCCTCCTTGAAAAAGGTGAGAGTTACAAAACATAGGATGCCCTCAACCTTTCTGGCCAAAGCTCCACACCTAACAATTATTGAGGGTTGTAACTAAATACCTTAACTTTTCTAAAGCTATCCGCCGATTCTGAGATTTCCTGGCCCCAACCTGCAAAAATTAAGTGCAAATTCTGTTCGTTTACGAACTTCCTTGGTCGCTTTTCAGAAACTTAGGAAACTACAACATGGCTGATGAGCTTGTAAAACCGTTCAATGGCGATCCCTTTGTTGGGCATTTATCGACCCCAATCAGTGATTCTGCCTTCACTCGTAATTTTATTGGCAATTTACCTGCCTACCGTAAGGGGCTTTCTCCTCTATTGCGGGGGCTAGAAGTTGGCTTAGCCCATGGTTATTTTTTGGTTGGCCCGTGGACAAAGTTTGGGCCCTTAAGGGATTCAGACTTTGCTGCAATGGGTGGTCTGATTTCGGCAATGACTCTAGTTTTGATTGCAACAGCCTGTCTCTCGGTCTATGGGTTAGTCACCTTCCAGGGTGACAACGACTCTACGACTGATTCATTGCAAACCTCAGAAGGCTGGAGCCAGTTTGCCGGTGGCTTCTTCGTTGGGGCAATGGGAAGCGCCTTTGTCGCTTACTTTTTGCTCCAAAACTTTGACGTCGTTGATTCGATCTTCCGTGGTTTTGTGAACTAAATCTGGTTCAAGTCCAAGTCTAGGAGTTTTCTATAGAGAAACAACCCGTTTCAAGCGGGACTTGGTTTTATCAAGTCAACCATCTAACATTTTGGCTTTGGTAAGCAGGGACACCAATCGCCCCTGCTTTTTCGTTGCGAGTTGCCCAGACAAAACCCTCTTAAGAACGCCCCTGAGTAGCTGAGCACGATCACGATTAAATTGAAGCTGATTGCAGAGGTGGAGAGTTAGAACCTCCTGCCTAGGAGCGCAGTCCCGACTCTTCCCTGCTTACAGTTGATTAAAACTACCTACTTATCAGAATAATCAGAATCAAATGGCTCGAACAAACTAAAACAAAAGGGAGCTACCACTAGGCAACCCCCCATTTAAGGATTCTATTGGCTCGACAGGATAACCCTAACGAATATACTCCTTTAAGACAGTATTACGGTTGGGGTGACGCAGCTTTCGCAGGGCTTTTGCCTCAATCTGCCGAATCCGCTCACGAGTCACATTGAAAATTTGCCCGATCTCTTCTAAGGTTTTCATCCGGCCATCATCTAAGCCGTACCGTAAACGCAAAACATCGCGCTCTCTGGGGCTGAGGGTATCCAGAACATTTTCCAGATCCTCACGGAGGAGATTTTTAGCAACCTGATCTTCAGGGGTCTCCCCGTCAGACTCAATAAAATCACCGAGCCGAGAATCTTCCTCTTTCCCGATGGGGGTTTCTAGAGAGATTGGTAACTGGGCAGATTTGGCGATAAATCGCAGCTTTTCAATGGTCATTTCCATGCGAGTTGCAATTTCCTCTTCCGTTGGCTTACGCCCCATCTCTTGAGAAAGCAGCTTTGTTGTCTTTTTAATGCGCGAAATTGTTTCGTACAGGTGAACCGGTAGTCGAATCGTGCGAGACTGATCAGCGATCGCACGGGTAATCGCTTGCCGAATCCACCAGGTCGCATAGGTCGAGAACTTATACCCCTTCTCATGGTCAAATTTCTCAGCAGCGCGAATCAGGCCTAAACTCCCCTCCTGAATCAGGTCTTGGAAGGACAAGCCACGGTTCATGTACTTTTTGGCGATCGAGACAACAAGTCTCAGGTTGGACTGAACCATTTTATCCTTGGCTCGCCGCCCTTGATGGAGACGATAGCGAAAAGCAGGCAATGCCATATCCACTGCCTGCGCCCATTCGCCATCGTTGGGTTCTCGATCCAAACGATCTTGCAAACCTTCACGAACCCGTTCCAACTCAAGTAGGTCAGCAATCTTACGAGCCAGCTCAATTTCTTCGTCAGCACGCAGCAACCGAATCCGGCCAATTTCTTGCAGGTAAAGTCGAATGGAGTCCTCAGTGTAGTGCTTCTTCTTGGTCTGTGCCCGTCGCCGCCCAACGACACGAGTTTTACCAGCTCCCTTACCATCCGAATCTTCTTCTGCTATGACTTCTAATGAGTCATCGGGATCCTCTTCGTCATCATCAATAAATGCCTCAATATCAGTTTCAGGCAGATCGTCTGCTACATCAGAGGTATCGTCTGTCAGATCAAGTTCGAGTAAGTCGTTGGCTTGGGTCATGCCGCGTTCCTCATGCTCCTTAACTAAGTCAAATGTCACCAAAAGATTCTATTTCCACGTGCCCTCATATGCAGCGTCACTAGATCGCCTCCTCAAAAACAGCCCTAAGCATTCCACCTTTATGAAAGAATGAGGCATTTCTATAGCGCTAACATTGAGACAACTTTCTGAAAATCTATCCGATTGTAACGTTTCTAACAAATATCAGGCAATTTCACTTTACATAATCAGCGCCAACCCTTTTCCAACTCTAAAGAGGGCTGTCAAGCTTGTTGACGCCTCACCCGTGAAACTACCTGAGCTATCATTAGCAACGCTTAGAGTCTGAACTCTATCTCCAGTCAAATGCCTTCGATTCCGAGAGGCTATAACAAACTGAAAGAACTGATACTTCCACTATTCCAGGTGTCTGGCTTTTTGTACCAGCACGAGAGCATCATGCTCTCTCTGCTAAGCTAACTCAGATTTTCAAGATCTGAACAAAGTTAATTATTAAGTTAGGTATCCAAATAACGGCTAACGAACCTAATCCTGCCATAGACATACCCACTTGAGCCTTAACTATTGACTCATTTCAGAGGCCTACACAAACAGCACATGCACTCTTAACTTTGACTACTCGATCAACACTTTGATCAGGAGCAAACCCGGTAATGCCGAGCCTCAACGAGCTGTCGTACTAGTGTACAGTTTGCCAACGAGATGGATATGCTAAAGGAATCGCCAATAGCCCCAAACACTATACTAATCCAAAATGCTGACATAACAGAGGCAGATAAATCGCCGAAGTTTTTCCGCCATTTCTTGAAATTTTTAAGCTAAGCGTTGGGCCTGTCGTGACTACTAGACTAAAGCATCAGTCTGGCTACTTTACCCCCAACCCCGCTCCCTGCCTCCTCTTCCATCAAGAAAACAGACATAGCCCGCAGGGACATAGCTCTGGCGGGATTTAAGCAGGGGGGATGAGGATGGCTGAGGCTAGTCGAGAAACTTCTGCCTTGCGTACAGGGATGCGACTGAGTGACCTGGTAAACGATACGATGCTAAACGATTTGGGTCTAGAAAGTAATGAAGAGTTGAGCGATTCCTCGCTTACTCTACCGCTGTATGCTTGCCCTCTTGATTCAATGACGGCGGGGGAGATAAGGTTTGCTGGGCTGCTTTGGTCAGATACTGCTTAACGAGCGGAGAACGCAGGCTGCCCCAAAGGCTACAGGTCTTGCTTGTACAGGTAACAACCATCACAGCGTCTTGCTGGCTGAGTTTGCAGGCTAGCTGATAGGTGCGAGCACGAGCCTCTATGGGATACAGTCCCAAACGGCAGAACAGCTCATTCTGATGATACATGCCATAGCGAAGCGCATCATTCAACCAAAATTTGAAGATAAATATAGAGTGTTCGTCAATAACTTCTGGTGGCACGCGAATATCCTTAAACGTATGGGTACAAAAGGAGTCATCGAACAATTGACTAAATTGTCACGGGAACAGGGATAGCAACGGCCAGACGTTCTAGGAAAGTCCGGCCTGCCGTAAAAATAGATAAATTCGCGATCCCCTTTACTCGACCAAAGCGTCAGTCACTTAATCCCTAGGGCCTACCAGGACTGTTTGGACAGATTGCAAACCGTCAACAGTTGTAAAGCTCTCAAGGACAGATCTATCGCTCTAAAACACCCTTCTGCAATATCCTGCCAGGATGCACTGCGCTTGGGTGAAGGTCTGTTAACCAATGGCTGCTTAGGGAGCGGAACAGCAGTAACAAATAAATTCGTTGACAGACACAAATGCTGGGGGTGTGCAAGTGTCAGATATCACATCAAAGCTTTAGGCTCCTACTATATCTATTATGGATTCGCTGAGTGAATTTGCCAAAGTTGGTTAATTGTTACGAATTCATAGCCTTGATCAAGCAGGGGGGGTAGCAATGCTTCAACAGTTGCTGCAACATCTGAGCCACCATAGTGACCATCGTGTAGCACAATCAAAGAGCCGTTGTTCACCTGGTTTAAGACTCTCTGGGTAACAACAGACACACCTGGATGCACCCAATCCTCTGGCACAAGGCTCCACATAACTGGGCGGTAGTGCCATTGGCGAAGTAGAGCAAGGGTGCGAGGAGTAAACAAGCCGTTGGGTGGACGTACATCCTGAAGAGTCATGACTGGCAGATGACACGCTTTGGCAATTTCTAGCTGGGTTTGTTCGAGGGATTGCTTTAGCTGCGCGGCTGAAAGACGAACAAAAGATTGGTGATAATACCCATGTAAACCAAGCCAGTGACCTTGGTCGGCAACTTGACGCGCGATTTCTGGGGCGTGATGTACACAAAATCCCAAAAAGAAGAAGCTGGCAGTAACCTGATAACGCTCTAAAACTTTCAAGAGTTGAGGGGTATAGGTTGAATGAGGCCCATCGTCAAACGTTAAGGCGATCGCAGACCTAGCCGCAGAACCTGACCAAAGGCAATCGGGAAAGGCCGGCTGCAACAATCGATAAAGATAGGGATAAAAGGAGGCGAATTGCATTATTAAGAAACAGCAAAGCCCTAGATCAAAGCCCTTCCTATCCTAAGGCATAACCTCGCTGACGAGCTTGGGCTGAATGAACTAAAGAAGAAAGAATATCGCTACTGATCGGATTGACGAGAAACCCATCAAACCCAGGGTTATCTTCTTGGTAGATCCAGCTAGGAGCGTGGGTGTCAGTCAACGCTACCAATAAAATTTGATGCGTGTTTGCGTATCGACGCAATTCTCCCAGGTTGCTTGACCAATTTCGCTGATCACCTGCCACGATAATCAAAACGGGTGGATTTAAACGAGCGCGTGCCAGAGCGTGATCTTCAGATCGGGCGATCGCAACAGCATGGCTACCTTGTTTTAGCAAATCAGCTAAAATACCTAGCACTTGCGGTTGCTTCATTAGTAGCAAAATGTAACCCGGTCGTGGGTGCATAGTGTATCTGCATGAATGCGAACAAATCGTGATTGCTGTCAATATAACGGTTGTGAAAAAGGCCATCTTTACTCAGATTAGTACGGAAAGCATTTCCTATCAGTTATTTCCATCTTTATTTCAGGTAAAAACAGCTTCAATTTTTCTTAGCTATTGCTGCCACCTTATTAATCTTCTGCTAGTTCAAAATCGATTAGGTCACGTCACTTAACCAAAGATTTTGACTATTCTTAAGTTTTAATCTTTGCTTTATAAGCTAAGTCTAGTTTCATTTTTGTAGGCGGGGAATAAAATACTCAACTGTTACGACCGACAGGTCTGAGACGCGAGGGGACTCGCCTGCAATTTGGGGGGTAGGAACGGCTTTTCTGCCATACGTTTGCACAATGAGCGCGGTGCCAACGACCAAAGTTTCGCTAAGATGCTTAGAAATCGTCCTAATTACTGTGTGACAAATCGAGATGAACTGGTGGCAACGACTGCGAAAAAATCGTCTGGCTTGGGTGGGAGCCATTGTCTTAGGAGTTTTCTACATTGTGATTTTATTCGCTGAGTTTATTGCTCCCTATGACCCCTATGTTTCCCAAGCGGATGGCTCGCTCTTACCGCCAACTCAAATCTACTGGCGCAACCAAGATGGCCAGTTGATCGGGCCGCATGTCTATCCCACCACCCAGGGGCCTGTTGATCTGGCAACGGGCGATCGCGCCTTGATCGTGGATCGCAGCCAACCTTCGCCCCTGCGCCTGTTTGCCAAGGGTGACCCTTACCGACTCTTTCGTATCCGCCTACCGCTACCCACCCAATTCCCTTTTGGCAAATTTGAAGAACGGGAGTTGCTGCCTGGAATTGCGGGCGATCGGCATTTGTTTGGTACAGATGGGCCTGGCCGACTCAACCTTTTAGGTACCGATGAAGCGGCTCGTGATCAACTCAGTCGGCTGCTCTATGGCGGGCGGGTGAGCCTGACCGTTGGCTTGATTGGGGTAGCGATCGCCTTTCCTCTGGGAATGCTGGTAGGAGGAATTTCTGGCTACTTTGGCGGCTGGGTGGATGCTATTCTCATGCGCCTAGCGGAGGTAATTATGACTATCCCCAGTCTTTACCTGCTGGTTACCCTTTCTGTGGTCTTACTCAATCTCGATCTGAAGTTGAGCAGTCCCCAACGGTTTTTACTGATTATTTTGATTACCTCATTTATTCGGTGGGCGGCCCTTGCCAGGGTGATTCGTGGACAGGTCTTGTCGATTCGAGAGCGCGAATTCGTCCAGGCCGCCCGCGCCATGGGAGGAGGGGCTTTCTACAATATTGTGCGCCACGTGCTGCCTCAAACCGCCACCTACGCTCTGATTGCAGCAACACTGGCAATTCCTGATTTTATTGTGGCCGAAGCCGTTCTCAGCTTTTTGGGACTAGGCATCGTCCCCCCTGACCCCTCCTGGGGGAACATGTTGTCGATTTCCACCAATCCCTCCATTTTGGTGTTGCAACCCTGGTTAGTTTGGCCTCCGGCGACGCTGATTGTCCTAACGGTGCTGGCATTTAACCTCTTGGGAGATGGCCTGCGCGATGCCCTTGATCCCCGGAGTATCAGCCGATGATGACTCTAGAGCCGCTTGTTTAGTTGGTAACAGCCACTTAGGAGGCTCACCACAACCCTAATGAGGGTACGGCAGCAAGCTTTGGTTGTCTCAGTAGCTGGGCTTAATAAAATTGAAGATGGTTTCGGAGGTGGATGGGGTAGAACCCTTTGCCTAGGAACACGGCCCCGCCCCTTCTCTGCTTACAGTTAATTAGGTAATTAGGACTGCCGCCTATCTAGGCATGATTTTAGCTGCCTGCTTAAAGCAGGGAGTATCAGGGGCTTAGTTTTTTTCTCTGCTAATCAGCTTGAGGCATCAGAGCTATTGGAGGATAAGACTTTCAAACGTCTTCTTACAGGTTGCCCCGGACGGCTTGCTCTTGCTCTAAAGCAACGAATAAAGATTTGAAGTTTCCTGCTCCAAACCCGCGAGAGCCGTGACGCTCGATAATTTCAAAAAACAGGGTCGGGCGATCACCAACAGGCTTGGTAAACAGTTGCAGCAGGTAACCATCGGCGTCGCGATCTACCAAAATCCCCAGCTCAGCAAATTTATCCACGGGTAGCCCAGTCTCACGCACCCAGGCATCTAAATTGTCGTAGTAGGTCTGAGGAATGGGTAAAAACTCAACCCCAGCTTGCCGCAACTGCGTCACCGTTTGCACAATGTCATGGGTTGTCAGCCCAATGTGCTGAATCCCTGGCCCCTGGTGGTAGTCCAAGTATTCTTGAATTTGCGATCGCCTCCGCCCTTGAGCTGGCTCATTGATGTTAATAATTGTCTTCCCACCTTTTTCCAACACCTTTGACATTAGTGCTGAATACTCTGTTGAAATTGCCCGATCATCAAAATGCATCCGCTGGTCAAAGCCCAATACCCTGACAAAAAACTCGACCCAGCGCTCCATCTGCCCTTGCTCAACATTGCCAACAATGTGGTCGATACCCACTAACCCAATCAAGCTAGAGGTAACCGTCGCCCGGTTCACAAATCCAGGGGCAAAACCATTCGGGTAGCCACTCCGGTCAATAAATTTAATCAACGTATCCCCATAGGCATGAATTGCCGCAAACTCCAACACGCCGCACTCATCACTCTGCTGCGTGGGTGGAATGGCTCCAACCGCCCCTCGTGCTACGGCACTTTGATAAGCCTCATGGACGTTTGGAACTTCTAAGGCAATAGTTGCAACGGTATCACCATGGCGCACAACACTCTGAGCAATGGGATGATTCCCACTCAAAGCTGAGCTAATCACAAATCGAATTCCAGGCTGCTCCATCACATAGGAAGTGACCTTTCGTTCCCCCGTTTCTAAGCCAGCGTAGGCAGTGTTAGTAAAGCCGAAACACTTGGCATAGTACATGGCAGCTTGCTTCGCATTACCAACATAAAACTCTAGGTGGTCAACACCCTTAATCGGAAATACATCAGTCATTGTGGGTTCTCCCCATGCTCCAAACGAGGTGAACGGACAGCAGTCTGAGCAAAATACTCTAAAAACACGATGGAACTTTCCTTGCACTCTAGGGCTAGTTCGTAGCTGACTCTCTACACTGCTTTGGGAGTATCCTACGCAGAGGGAAGCCCTACTGCGGGATGTAAGGAGGTCTGTATGATGGTACCTACACTGCTTTGGGGGCATCCTACGCAGAAGGAAACCGGGGTGACGCTGATGGGCGCTCAGCAAAATCTTTCGCTTTAGAAAGCTTGAAACTACTAGGTAAGTGATGCTACCAAACTCAGCGATTTTCGGCAGCCACCCAACCCTATGCTGACTGAACCGTCTCTAGACAGCCTCACTTCTAAGTGGTATATCTGACAGCCTATTCACGACGACCGGGGTACGCCAGTGAATCCACGCAAACTTTACGAAAACTATGACTTGATCGATTCTTTTATTAAGATTAGTCCTTGTCGTCTCCGGAAAGACTTGGAAGCCATGTTTCCATCAGAGATGATAGTCATACCAGATGTCGCTGCATAGAGATTCGTAGGCTGTCTATACAGTTGTCTATCGCCTTCAGTATTCTCTCGATCCCCCCTAGTCAATCTCTTCTATTTCAAGTGACTCAATACTTTGCTTCAAACGCCTCAATATTTTGCTGGGCACCCTGATAAGAGGGATGAGAGGATTCCACCAGAGGCTAATTTTACTTTGGTAAACGTTAAAATGAAGCACAGCACAAAACCGAATATTAGTCCTTTTAGTAGCGAATTAAACAGGAGAGTTATTTTCCTTTGATGTATCAATTCGAACATAAACTATAAATCAACACCTCCTTTCTTTTTCACAATCGTTTTCACTTCTTACAGAAGGAATCAGCTTGATCCCAACAGCGCTTCTACTGTTATCTGATTTAAGCGAGTCGGATTCGGTAAAGTATCAGAGGCCGGCAAGGGATATTGAAGTTGGCTGATTCGTCACTCCTTAAATACTTTTCCCTTAGTTGGTAGCTTGTTCACCATGAGTTTTGAGTCAACTTTAGAAAGTTCTACTTTGCCTGTTGAAATTAATGCATCGGCGGATATGGAAGAGGATCAGCCAAAGCTTCAGCCTATGGCGACTCAGCCAATACTGGGCGACTTACCGCCGTTGCAGTTGCCAGGCGATTTCCTCAAGACTCCGGCGACGCCTTACCAGCCTCAACCATTCGAATTTTCGCTTCCAGCCAACTTAGCCGCCTTGCTACAGTCAGAAGCGCAAACAGGGAGTATCGAGGGAAAATCCTGGCTGTTGGCGGCCTTAAATGTTCTGCTTTACCGTTATACCCAGCAGTCAGCGATCGCGATTGATTTAACAACCCTGGGGGAGTCGCCAACCATTAGCTTGCCACCAACCCTACGCACTCAGGTATCGGCAGCGAGTCAGTTGCGGGATCTGGTTACCCAGGTCTCTGCTTACTTAAGAGATGGGCGAGTTCGAGCAGCAGAAAGTTTTACAGGTGAACGAGCCGCTCTTGCGACTGCTTCACCTGTGGTGGTGACGTTTGTGCGGCAAGCGGGCAAAATCCCTGAACAGCAGCAACAGTGGTTTACTGAGTTTGCTCAAGCGGGGTTGGCATCCACCCACCAGCCCGATTGGCATCTCTTGATCTTTCAACAGGAGACAGGCAGCTTTGGGATTCTATATTACAATGCCAGCCTGTTTCAGCCCGCTACGATTAAGCGGTGGGTAGGACACTTGCAGGTGCTACTTGAGGGGATGGCGCGTCATATGGATTGTGCCATTGCCCAACTGCCGCTTTTAACGGCTGCCGAAGTGAAACAGCTCTTGGTGGATTGGGGTAGCCCTGTCATTGACTACCCAGCGTTGCCGATTCATCGGCATATTGAAGCTCAGGCTGCCTGTCAACCCGACGCGATCGCGCTCACCTATCAACACCGTCACCTCACCTATGGTGAACTCAATCAACGTGCAAATCAACTGGCCACTTACTTAAAGCAACTGGGAGTGGGCGCTGAGACGCGGGTGGCTGTCTGCGTCGAGCCTTCGTGGGATATTGCGATCGCCCTCCTAGCCATCTTTAAAGCTGGTGGGGTGTATGTTCCCCTCGACCCCAGTCACCCGATGGAGCGGTTGGCCACCATTCTAGAAGAGGTACAGCCCGCTGCCGTGCTTACCCAATCCGAGTTGCTACCGCATTTGCCCAGACTCAGATCTTGGGGTAAGGAAATCGCGCCAACCCTTTTCTGCTTTGATCGAGACTGGGCAGAGCTGCCAACAGCTCCAGAGAATAATGTTGAGACAACGATTAATCTCGACCAGACTGCCTACCTAATCTACACCTCTGGGACGACGGGTAAACCTAAGGGGGTAAGGGTTACCCACTACAACCTGGTGCACTATATCCTGGTGGCGCAACGTCAGTACGGGTTCAATGCTCAGGATGTAATGCCTGCGATCGCCCGCTTTACCTTCAGCATCAGCCTGTTTGAGTTGCTATCGCCCCTGGTGGCGGGCGGGCAGTTGCTTCTATTAGATCGAGATCATATCCTCGACTTTAAGCGCATGACGCAAACCCTGGAGCAAATTACCGTACTGCATGCATCGCCAAGTTGGTTACGGCGGCTACTGGCCTATATCGAACGAGGTGAAGCCAATCCTCAGACCTTTCCAAATCTGCGGCATGTCTCTTCTGGCGGCGATCTGGTAAGCGCTGATTTACTAGAGAGCATTAAGGCCACCTTTGAGCAGGCTGAGGTCTTTGTTATCTACGGTTGCAGTGAAGTCAGTTGCATGGGGTGCACGTTCCCTGTACCCCGAGATCGCGTCGTGACCAAAAGTTATATTGGCAAACCTTTCCCCAATGTGGCAGTGCGTCTCTATGATCCCAACCAAAATCTCGTCCCGGTAGGAATCGTTGGTGAGATCTATATCGGCGGAGCGGGGATTGCAGCGGGCTATTTGCAGCAGCCAGAGCTAACCCAAGAAAAATTTATTGACCTTGACGGCCAGCGGTTTTATCGCACAGGCGATTTAGGGCGGTTTAATGCTGACGGTAACCTAGAGATTTTGGGACGCACCGATTTTCAGATTAAGCTGCGTGGCATTCGGATTGAGCTAGGAGAAATTGAAACCCTCTTGCGACAAACTCCCGGGGTACGTGAGGCTGCTGTGGCAGCCCGTCAGTTACCCGGCCGCGAAGAAACCAGCCTGGTGGCCTATGTAGTACCCGATCACGGGAAAAACCTGAAAATCGCAAAAGTGCGTCGCCGCCTGCAAGCAAAATTGCCAGACTATATGGTGCCTGCCGCTTTTGTATTGCTTGAGGCCATGCCCGTTAACATCAATCAAAAGATTGATCGCCGCGCCTTACCATTACCAACGGCGGAAAACCTCGTTAACATTCAAACCTATGTATCGGCTTCTAATCCTTGGGAAGAACGCCTCACAGAAATTTGGGAGACACTCCTGGGCATCCAACCCATTGGCATCCACGATCATTTCTTTGAAATTGGCGGCGACTCCCTTTTAGCCATGAACCTGATGGTTGAAATCGAAGCTGCTTTTGGTAAAACGTTGCCAGTCAGTACCATCATCACAGCTCCTACAATTGCACAGCTAGCGGCTATATTAAACCCGGATACCGCCCTACCACCGCCTGAATCTCTGGTGTTATTACGCTCTGGAGGAGAGGCTCCACCCATCTTTTTTGTCCACGATGGTGAAGGAGAAACGCTGCTTTATCGTAATCTCGCCCACCGCCTAAACCCTGAACATCCAGTTTATGGCTTGCAACCCCTCAGTCGCAAACACTACCCGATGTTGCACACGCGACTGACCGACATGGCGGCTTACTACATTGAGCAAATTCGGAAAGTGCAGCCAGAGGGGCCTTACTTTTTGGCCGGCTTATGTGTCGGGGGCTTTTTGGCCTTTGAGATGGCACGACAACTGCGCAGTCAGGGACAACCCACTGCCATGGTGGCGCTGATTGATACGGCAGATGTCGAAGCAAAAGAACGGCCAGGGAGGCTCGTCAGTGCCCGGCTTAACCGCTTTGCCCAATCTCTGGGTAAGGGGCAAAACCTAACGCTCAGGCAACGTTTGCTTGAAGTACCAGCCAAAGTCGGGCGAAAACTGTGCAATCTCGTAGCCTACGAAGTTGGCTCCAAGTTTCAAAAGGTGCAGAATCGACTTAAATTCAAACTGTTGCGATACTACCTTGATCGAGGTGCAATTACTCCTGGATTTTTGCACGATATTCCTGTGCGCATTACCCTCAAATTGGCAGAGCGGGAATATGTGCCCCAGGCTGCTTATGTTGGGGAGGTCTTACTGTTTCGGGCAACAGAAAAAAGCCCAATCTTTGATAACACCCCCATTGATGATACCCCCTATATAGAGATCTATAGTGATCCCCTCCTCGGTTGGGAAAAGCGAGTAACCCACGGTGTGGTGGTGCATGATGTGCCCGGTGGTCATTCCAGCATGCTACAGGAGCCAAATGTGCAGGTTTTAGCGGAGCTGATGCAGACGTATATCGACAATGCGCTGGAAGCAACCCAACTGACCGGTGATCTGGCTCCCTATTCGGTGATTCAGTTAACGGAAGCGGGGCAATCTCAGGAAGTGGCGATTTCCTGACGCTTGCAAGGAGCTTTATACCAAGGCATGACTACTCTTCTTAAAGAGGAGTTGTCGAGTCTGGTGACTCCAGCCCCTTGAGCGTTGGCAGGGGGTAGGGAAGGGCTTTGCCCTGAAGCATTACCCAAAAGTTACCCATCCCTAGGGAGTTAACAAGACTGTGAAGGGCTTCCCGCCGTCGCAGAATGGCTTGAATTTCCTGGCGATCGCGACTTTCAGACTGGCTCAGCGCCGCAATCCGATCTCCTAGTCCCAAGGCCATAAGAAATAAACTTTGGGGCACTCGTCCTAGAAGTTGCAATCCACAGGCCGACCCCTTTTGCTCTAATGTCGTGAAATCCACATGGGCAGTGATATCCTGCTGTCCTAAGTGGAGGTAAGGATTGCCATGAGCACGGTGACGATAGTAACACTGCAAAGTCCCCTCAGATCGAGCAGGATGATAGTATCGCTCCGCCGGATAACCATAGTCAATCGTTAAGACAAACCCCTGATGAAGACAGCGGGCAACCTGCTCAAGCCAAGCGATTGCCCTCAAGTTTACCTCCGTTGTATACCCTTCTGGATAGGGTGGTGTTGTAAAGTGCACATTCACGTCAGCGAAATAGCGACCCAAATCAGGCGTCGAGAGTCCATCCTCAACCTCTCGAAAGAGCACCTCTGGGCGAGAAGACCGCCCATCTGGGTCTGCTGTTGTCACATAAACCTCCCACAGTTGCCCTTGGGAAAATCGCACCCGATGTACTGGAAACGCATCTACCAACTCATTCGAGAAAAAACAGCCCGTAATCGCATCGGTCGGGATTGTTGTCAGGTCACTCCAGCACAATTGAATATAGGATTCAAAGGGCCGCAAATGCTGCTGTTGCAGGGCAACCAGAACCTGACTGCGCTCCACAATCTGGTAATCTAAACATTGACAAAACTCTGGATAGCGATCTAGCAAATAGCGCAGAATATCCCCTGCCAATAGCCCCTGCCCGGCTCCCATCTCTATCAGCGTAAAGGAGGCCGGTCGCCCAAGAATTGACCACATCTGGACAAATTGCTCAGCCAGCAGTTCCCCAAAGTCGGCGGCCAAATGGGGAGCCGTAAAAAAATCTCCTGTCTGACCAATCAGCCGTGCCCGGGTAGCGTAATACCCAAAAGTTGGATCGTAGAGAGCAGCCTCCATAAACTCAGCAAACGTAATTCGCCGTTGTGGATGTTGCTTTATTTTCTGGAAAATCTGCTGATAGAGCTGACTGGACTGAGATTCCCATTGATTGTCTGACGCAGCCATCTCCATTCTCCCGATCGCACCTGTTCATTTGCCAGGATCGCTATCCTACTTGATTGTCAGCATATATCTTCCCAGCTTCCGCGTTTCAGTCATTTCTTCTGTCCTGGGAGGCGCTTAAATAGACAAAATGCCAGCCTTTCCTGGAGCATGACTTAGGAGAGGCTGGCTGTAGGCCTTGATGACTATTTTTGTAGGCGAAACTGCAAGCAAAAACCAACGACACATTATTTAGAGAAACCTAAATTTTTTCGCCGTTTCTGGTCTCTTTGTCTACAATACCTGGGTGTTTTTACTAGTGGGCATCAGGCCTCAGGCTAGGCACGGGCGATCGCAAGGTCAAAAGCCACCCAAGGCTTGGGCAACCCCCGCCTGTCACGACTTACCGATACAACATTCCCTGCTTTTTCTTCCGCTTAGAGAAACTATCACATTAGATGTGATAGGTCACTTAAACACTCTGAAAGTAGATGAGGAATAGGTTTTGAAGCTTGCTCGCTCGCCAAATTTTATCTGGTGGAACACTAGTCTGGTGGAACACTAAAGTTTGGCAGTTTGGGCTAAATCCTTGCCTGCATCAAAGATGATTTCAAACCGTTCGTTCGGCTGGCTTCGCTGGAGTACACGCAAATAAGCTTCTGCATCGTTACGGCGACGAAAACGAGAAACGCTCAACTGTTTGAGGTTTGGCAAAAGCTTATGGATAACCCAGGGGGTGAGTTGATTTTGGTAATTCATAGGTTTCAGTGGCTAATGGTGAATTAAGCAACGAGCACGAAGATGGCACCTGAAAATTGAAGTTTCGAGTGAAGCGTTACTCATAAGGAAACGAATCTTTAAGGCCGCTACCGTTAAAACACTGTATCTAGTGTCAACTGCTAGCTTACATACTATAGATAGCGCTATCTGCCTCGAACTGCAAATTTTGTCACAAAAATAGATACTTCTCGGAAAATGGTTTGAGCCAGCAGCCAGAGCCACTATTGATTGAAGCTTCAAGCATCCCAAAAGAGCAAAGTCTATAACTTGCTAGGCTACGGTCAATCCAAACCAATCCTTCAGGGTTTAGCGATTCCCTAGGCAGCGACTGTGAATGACTTCTGCCCAAGTTCCCACCGTGAACGTCGCAACCAAGAGTCTGAAGTTTTCATGGATTTCAGTTTCAAAAATGCAAGGTCAATGGCTGCCGGAGCAATCAGGAGGATGCTAATCAACGTTTCCCAGGGTATGGGTTTAATCTAAAGCTCTTTTCCACAAGTTGTTTCACAAACACCTCCTAAGCTAGAGGTTAAAGAGGAGGAGTTGCTGCAAAAGCATGACACATCTGGAACAGCACCTCTTAGCAATGTGTTGCTTTAGTCAGATGGTACGGCTAGGACGAGGGCACTGGACGAATCCAAAGATTCCCCCGTTCCGGCCCGCCAATGTTCTGCTCCGGAGGGCTTGGGTTGCAACCATCGCACTGTCTTTGTTGAAGGTATCTTTCGCAAGGATAGTGACCTCCCCGAAAAGCTTTGGGATATTCTGCGATAGAAGTAATTGATTCTCCAACCTCAGATTTGTCTAGCTTTTGCCTATTTTTTGGTAGAAGCTATTGATTTAACCTTGAAGCCGTGTAGGAACCTAATACTTCTTGCCCCCAACTGACTAAGGTGCCAGATCCTTCCAGCAACAAGAGGTAGCGTCCTTTTGCGAGATGGTGGTGATAAATGCTGGCTTTGCCAGCCTCTCGCCAAAGCCCTAAGAGTGCCCCAAGCATCGCCCCACAAAGCCCGCAGATTAGCGTGGTTGATATCAGCCAGAAGATTGGATGCCCTTTGACTTCGCCAATTACTAGCAGCAAGCTGGCAAGGGTTGCACCAATTAGGGTGGAGCTTAGCGCCATCGCGATCGCTCTGCGCTGAATTAACTGGCTAGGACTGAATAGCCCCACTCGTTCTGGAGTACTGTAGCCCGCGCCAACAATTGCCAGATTTTCTGGAGAAATGCCATGGCGCTGCAACAACCGATACACTTGAAATGCTGTTGCTTCGTCGGGCAAAATCACCACTGCCAATTGGGAAGGGCGTCGCTTTACTCGTCGGTATGGGAGCGATCGCACAAAAGTCACCTTGTCGCTGATACAACTCTGCTAAGCGTTACGATACAACTCTGCTGAGCGCTACCCGCCACGCACCTAGCCTAAAGCAGAGCAAAGGTGCCTTGCTTAGGCACAAGAGTTGCCAATGTTTGAACGCAGGCTTAGTAAACTCGAGAAAAGTTTATCCATTCCTTTGCACTGTCAGCATCTCAGCCATTGCTATCGTAAATTCTAACGTTTGCTATTAGAAATAGGCATCAATCTATGGAATTACGACTAGCCTACTAGTTAAGGGTGCGTTGGTGCTGACGGGGCATGTTGGACAAAATCGAACAGGTATGACCCAACAAGCGTTAGAATGCTGTGGCAATAGCTAAGTGGGTAGCCATCGCTAAGTAGGTAGTCCTAATGAACTGTAAAAAGGGAAGCGTAGGGGCTACGCCTCCAGACAAGGGGTTTCATCCCCTCGGGTACATGTCCCTTTTGCCCTGACCCTAAATCCCTCTCTCTGACCCCCTGCTCCCAAGTTGGAAGCAGAGACTGGGAAATGAGGGCCTGCAAAGGTGATATGTTCTCCATATCCCTTTACCCCGGCATATTTGCAATTTACCCCGGCATATTTGCAATTTAATTGCGCCTAGAGCGATACTTGGCTCGCGGGCATTTCTCCAGGCTTATCCTAGCGGTCGATTGAGGAAATCTATCTAAACCAGTGTTGAGTAGAATTTCCTTAACGCTCTCTCCAAGAGGGATGCGATCGCCGTTGGTAAATGCGTTCCTAGCTATAAAACCCTAGTAAAAGCAGCTCACTGCTAGAAGCTTGCCCATAATAGAGCTAGTTCTACAAGGCAAACTCAGACCAAGTGACTTTCAGTGATTGTAGTGGGCATCCTAAGATAAGTGGCTGGTTCTTGAGAAGTTTGTAGGTAAGGATAAACGTCCCATAAGGGGGGAAAGGTTCCCTATCAGATACCATCGACTCATCTGAGATAATTGGATACCTTGAAAAAGAGAAAAGGATCCTGCTAATACTCACTTTAGCCGGAAGTTTAATGAAATTAGCTCCTGTTGATTCTAAGCTCAACTGCTATGTTTCTTGATGTGCCCTTAAGTATGGCCTGATTTGTCGTCTGCATGTTATTTGCCTTGCCCAATTTCAAAAAAGCAACTCAAAATAGCTCGCGCTTGCTCAGACAATCTTTAAAGCACCCGCTGGTTGTATCCAGTCTAATTGCAGCGGGCCTTGTTTTAGGTGTACGTCAACTTGGTGGTTGGCAACAGCTTGAGCTGTCTGCCTATGACTCTTTACTACGGTTACGCCCTGGTGAACCACCGGATAACCGGATTGTCATTATCGAAATTACAGAAGAAGACATTCGTGCCCAGCAGCAATGGCCCCTCTCCGATGAAACAGTTGCCCGTCTGTTAGCTATCTTGCAAGATCACCAGCCCCGAGTCATTGGGCTAGATTTATTTCGTGACATTCCGATTGGGCAAGGAAGAGACCAACTTTTAAAGCAGCTCAAAGCAAGCAATGTGATTGCGGTCATGCGCTTGGGAGAAGGGGATGATATGGGAACTCCTGCTCCGCCAGGCATGCCGGAAGATCAAGTCGGGTTTAGCGATGTTGTAATTGATGCAGACTCCATCGCCCGCCGCAACTTCATGTACGCGCTCTTTGAGAATAAGGCTTACTATTCCTTTGCGCTGCGACTGAGCCTAAAGTATCTGGAACCCAGTGGTTATAAGCTTCAGGCTCAAAAACAGAGCTTGTCAATTGGGCCAACTTTTTTTCCTTCGCTTGATTCAAGTTCTGGCGGATATGCTCGGGTCGATGATGGTGGCTATCAGACTCTGCTCAATTACCGCTCTACGCAACAGCCTGCTCCTATGTTTACCCTGACAGAAGTCTTAAATGGGAAAGTTTCCTCAGAGCAGCTTCGCGGTCGCCTGGTGATGATTGGCACTACTGCACCTAGTGCTAAGGATTTATTTCAAACACCTTATAATTTATCGGCAAAACATAGCCCTTCAACACCGGGGGTGGTTGTCCATGCCCATATGACCAGCCAAATTTTGAGTACCGTTTTAGATCAGCGATCGCTGATCTGGTACTGGTCTGACTTTCTCGAAGCTGTTTGGATCGGGGGTTGGGCCTTTGTAGGGGGCTGGCTGGCATGGCAAATCCGACAGCCACTTTTACTGGGTGGGAGCATGATTAGTGCGGTCGGTACTTTAGGGGGCATTACCTATGGCCTGTTTTTGCAGGCGGGCTGGGTTCCCATTGTTCCAGCGGCGATCGCCCTCGTAGGTTCAGCCGTGGGAGTGATCCTCTACCGTCAGCTCCACGATGCCTTTCATGATGCCTTGACAGACTTACCCAATCGCATTTTGTTTACGCGCCAATTACAAGCAGCGATCGACCAACGTCATCGCTTCGCCACCGTTCAGGAAGATGCCTCTGAATCCCCATCCATTGCGGTCTTATTTCTTGGCCTAGACAACTTCAAAACCATTAATGATAGTTTTGGCCATCCCTTAGGGGATCAACTCCTGGTTTCAACAAAAAAGCGATTGCAAGCTTGTTTACACCCCCGCGATCAGCTGGCGCGAGTTGGTGGTGATGAGTTCGCGATTTTACGCCAGCAAGTGATTGATCCCGATGAGGTCATGCACTTAGCCGATCGTTTGCAGCAACAAATGACCCAACCCTTTAAGTTGGGGGGGCAAGAAGTTTTTACAACCGCAAGTGTAGGAATCGTACTAGACCGGCCCGACTCTGGCTGTGTTCCTGAAGAAATCCTGAGAGATGCCCATACAGCCATGAATCGAGCCAAAGCTTCTGGTAAAGCCCGCCATGAGGTTTTCGTGACCGGGATGCGGCTGCAGGTCATGAGTCGGATGCAACTCGAAACCGACCTGCGACGAGCCATTGGCAGCAACCAATTTTGCCTTTATTACCAACCGATCATTGCGCTGAAAACTGGTCACATCGCTGGTTTAGAAGCACTCGTTCGGTGGCAACATCCAGAACGGGGCTTTGTCCCGCCGATTGAGTTCATCCCCATTGCTGAAGAAACAAATCTGATTATTCCCCTAGGGCAATGGATTTTAAATGAAGCCTGTCGCCAACTGCGTTGCTGGCAAGATGAGTTTCCCAAAGAGCCGCCTTTAATCATCAGTGTTAATCTATCGGGCAAGCAATTTGCCCAGACCGATCTGGTCGAGCAAATTGAACAATGCTTGAAACAAACTGGGCTAGCTGGACGCAGCCTTAAACTCGAAATCACTGAGAGCATTGCGATGACCGATGTAGAGGCCACAATTGCGCTGCTTCAGCAACTCAAAGCTTTAGACTTGAAGCTGAGTATTGACGACTTTGGCACTGGCTATTCTTCTCTCAGCTACCTCCATCGCTTTCCAACCAATACGATTAAGGTTGATCGTTCTTTCGTCAGCCGCATGGGGTATGAGAGTGAAGATGCACACATTGTTCAAACAATTATCATGCTGGGGCATAACCTGGGCATGGATATTGTGGCAGAAGGAGTCGAGACCCAAGAACAGTTGGATCGACTACGTAGCCTAGGATGTGAGTACGGCCAGGGTTATCTCTTCTCTAAACCCCTCTCTGCCGATGCAATGCGCGCAATGCTGGCCCGTAACCCCCAGTGGTAAGTAGCGGTGGTTAAGCCGACTGGAATGCGCAACATCGATTACGTGGATGGCTCCAAACCTGGAAACTGAGAAAAGCCGCTCTGCGACGCTCCATCAGTTAAACCATTTTCCTGGTGATTAGATTCTCCCCAAAAATCACGCCTGATCTCCTGCACAAGGCTGGCCACAATCGGATCAGGATCTTTCTGTAGGTTGGGGAGGAGTTGCTGTAGCGCTCTCGGAGAAGCAATTTTCAGGTAAATTACAACCGCTTCCCGAATAAAGCCACAGGGGTGATGCAAACAGGCAAGAATTTGTTCAGCCGTTACACTCCAGCGCGCTCTACGAGCCAGATGGAAGCAACAGGCTAAGGCCCAGTCTGACAAAAAGTGGCGCAAATCAATTAAATGCCGCAAGCGATCGCTTGCAGGCAGAGGTTGGTAGCTGTAAACTTCAGCCAGACGACTGAGTTTTTCGCGTTCAGAGCCTCGATCCAAAATGCTGAGCAAGGCGCGTTTAGTAGGAATATCCAGGGTGTTGTCAAGAATCTCTAGCCCATGGGCCGCACTACTGGCAGAAGTAGAGTGCAAGCTAAAAGCCGCTGCATTAATCGCACTCAGAGGATACAGAAATTTCATCAATAGAAATAACCGCTCCTGCGCATCACTGACCATATCACTCAGTGCACGTTTGAGCAGTTCTGCTTCCCGTTCTGTCATGGCCGCCAAATCGACCAGAGCAGCATAAATCTGACTGACTAGCATAATTTCCTGATCAATCAGACGTTCTACCCCACTCCGTCCAATTTCATCCAGGGTACTTTCAATCCCCACATCATTGGGAATCTCCAGCAAAATTTTCAACAAGTTGCGCCGATCTGCTCCCCAGGCAGTCTGGAGATGGGAAATTAACGCATTCAGAGCCTCCAAAGTACCAATTTCGCCAATTACCTTCCAAGCATGGAGTCGCACCAAGTCTGGCTTATAGGGATCTGCAGCGAGGGCAACTAACATCGGAATTGCTTCATCCTCAAGCCTTACCAGGGCTTTCATCGCGGCAGCTCGGGTTGACTTGTAATAGAGGCCGCGTAGCAGCGAGGGATAGAATTCTTCTAAATGGGTGGCCGCGATCGCCTCTAACAATGCACACCGCACCCGCAGAGACTCATCCTGCAAAAGATTAGGGATATGCAACCGCAAGGACTGCATATAAACAGCCTCACCCAAGGCCCGACACCCCATCACCCGCTCACGCTCCTGCTTATGGGTCAACATTAGGCGTAGGGTATTCGTTGCCTCCGCTTTTTGCAAGCTATTCCCCCGACGCAACATCAAAGAAGCCGCAGTACCTCGTACCACCGGGTCAACTTCTGCCCTGAGGTAAGGCTTGAGCTGACGGACATCTGGGGTCTCTTGAGTAATCCAGATATAGCGGAGCGCCACCGCCAAAACCTCCGGCGTAGGGTTGCTATCCACCAACGCTTGCACATCCGCCACATACTGAGGATTCGGAAACTCCATCATCTCTTCCAGACTTTTCTGTTGCAGCCTAGGAGAAAGTTGGGTCAACTTGGGAGCCAAAATCTCCCCCACATTTTTAGGATCGAGTTGACTCAATAACTCAATGCAAGAAGCCTTATGCTCCTCTGTGCCAGGTTGTTCCAGCGTCACCAAAACAGCTTGCTTTAATTCGCGGAGATCAACATCGGTACTCAGTTGTCCGCGCTCAGCACTCATCACCAAAAGGCCAACGTACTTGGAACGCATCAGCCATACCGTTAACATCCATGCCAGCGCCAGCAAGAAAATTCCAGGTAGGATCAAGTTCATCGCCTTAAAGGTTGACCACTCCATCTGTTCAAGCCAAACCAGGCTGAGCAAGGCTAACCCCGTCACGCCCGTTGAGATTGGCTCCGCGACTCCTCGCACCGCCGCTTGAATGCGCCCACGAATCACTTCTGGTAAAGGTTGAAACAATACCGGACTGACACTGGCAAAAAGCGTATAGTGAAGCAACTCATCAAAAAACTTGAGTACAACCAGGGCAATAAATAAGGCCGTTCCTGGCAAAGCCAGCATGCCCACACAGACTGCACTAAAAAAGCTAAGCATCCCTGGCAACAACATAGCCGCTGTAAAAACACCCATACGCTCAATCAAACGGCTGGAGGCCAGCCATTGCATTGCCAGCTCAAAAATGCCAAGAATTCCATTGAATAAGCCCAAAAAGGCAGCCATTTCTTCTTCTCCACGCCCCTGCTGCAAATCGCTTAAAAAGCGGAAATCAATTAGCAGCAGTAATACCTGCGCCAGGATGAAGAAGATAAACAAAAGCTTGACATAAAGCTGAAGTGGCCCTTGAATGCGTCGATTAGAAAAATCTGGCTGGCGATCCTCACTTCGTCGCCGCAAAAAGTCGGGAAACGCTTGTCGGTACTTTTGCCCTAGATAGAATAAGATGATGGCTCCTACCATCATGAAAGCTAGGGATAGTAGCATAACATTGCGTAGACCTCCCATTAAGGCAATCATGCTCTTAAGGGAAAAGCCGCTAATCACATCGGCGACAAGAATGCCACTGCTGATGAGCGGAAACGTGCGCTTAATCTCGCGAATATTGAATAGTTGATTCGCTGTAATGGAGGTGTTCAGGTCGTTGAGAGCATAGACCGCCTCTAACCAGAGGCGCATACAAAAAATTGTGATGGCTGGCAAGGCCAAACCATAGACTTGGGTTGCTTCGCCAGATCCCAGCCCAATCCAAAACAGGGTTATGGGCAATGCCATTAAAAGTGCAGCTAGCACGATCACTTTGCGCAGGGGGAAGCGATGCTGTAACTGTGAATAAAGAAACCCCAGCCCCGAGCCAATCCCTGCACTGGCGATGTAAATCCAGGGGAGGCCATCTTCTGCCCCATACTGCTGCAAAAATAGGGCAACGGTAATCGCTTCTAGCCAAACCAGACCAATCGAGGTGACGGCATAGAACGCAAACATAAGAAATGTGCGTTCACTTTCTTCTGGGCGCAAATTCACCCACCTTAATAAACGCTGCCCCAAAGTCAATTGATTAAACCGCTGCTTTTGACTTTCCATTCAACCTGTATGTATTCCTCCGGCGCACTCTATGCCCTCGCTGCCGATTAGGACATTGTTACGTTGAGAAAACGTGGCCAGTAGAAGCATCACTGGTTAATCTTAAGTCTTCACAACAGGAATGATCCGGCTGGCACTGATTGTAAAGGCTGCGAAAACAGCCAATGCAGAAAGTTTACCTGTGGATTGGGAAATTCGTCACAGAATCGGCGGCAGAATTCTCAAGCATGGTTAGGAATATGGATTCCATCAGAGGGCATAAAGACCTGGATGGGGCTACAGCCTGCAGTGCACCACAATCTTGATATGGCTCAAAAAAGGTGCATTAACGTTAAGCTACTACTCTTCAAGGATCCATTCTGAGGCGCGATCGCCTAACTCAATTGGAATGCTCACCGCCTTACCTAATCGAGGCCGTTCTCGCGTTTCCTGAATAAATTGTTGCACCTGCTCTACCCCGCCCCAGGCTTCTAAATAACTCGCGATCGCATTGAGATGCTCAATGTACTCCGTTTCTGTGAGGGGAAACGAGCGCTGCTCCAGGTATCTCCACATAACCTGCACCAAGATCTTGCCCTGGATACGCCGCAGTTGCACATCGTAGGAATAGCCCCACTTGCCGATAATCAATTGCTGGAGTTCTCGCCCTGTCATATAGCCGTATGCCACGTTTACTTAGGACAGTGTGAAAAGGAAAAGGGTAGGGATGTGCCATTTGGCTGAACTGTCGTCATTGCGCAGGACACCATCAAAACCATCAAATACGAACAGCCCCCTCCTGGGGACAAAACAGCTATCCAGCAGCAAAGTCATGATCGCAGCCAAACGATCCTCCCCGGAACCTATCCTAACCAGGCTAACTATGACTATAGTTGCAGATCTTTTGGAAACAACCGAAGGCGCTCAACCGCTCCATCCATAGCCGCAGCCATTAGTGGCGGTCGAACCGTTGCGAAATTTAGTCAACAAAGAAGTGAGCTGAAGCTGTACCTTACTCAGACATGTGCTGGCAATGATGGCTTCGAGCTTCCTCTTAGAGTGGAGCGCAGCCGCATGCAGCCGCGGTGCTAAAAGCATCGAGGGTTCAAGGCTTTTCTGCTAAATCACCAAAACGCTTAACATTTTGTATCAATCGAGCGGAGACGCTGTGCCGCTCACGTCAAGAAATGTGTAATGATTTTAATGGATTGCTTGTAACGATGGGAAGCGGTTATCCAGTAGCGACCAGCAGGAACTTTGCAGCTAAGAACTTTGCAGCCCATTGTGCTGCTGCAATGATCCGTTGGTGACTTATCCCATTTTGGTTACGCCTCCGACCCATATTTATGAATCTTTACTTTGAGTGAGTTGAACGAGAGTCATGACACAAGTTTCTGGAGCTTCGGATGTCCCTGATCTTAGCCGTCGTCAGTTTATGAACTTGCTGACTTTTGGCTCTGTAACTGGTGTAGCCCTGGGTGCCCTTTACCCGGTGGTGAAGTACTTCATTCCTCCCTCAGCAGGCGGCACGGGGGGCGGGGTTACTGCCAAAGATGCTCTTGGAAATGACATCTCGGTCAGCAACTTCCTGGCAACCCACACTCCCGGCGATCGCGTGTTGGCTCAGGGGCTTAAGGGTGACCCAACTTACATTATTGTGAATGAAGATAGGTCCTTGGCGAATTTTGGCTTAAATGCAGTTTGCACCCACCTGGGTTGCGTCGTACCGTGGAATGCCAGTGAGAACAAGTTTATTTGCCCTTGCCATGGTTCTCAATACAACAACGAGGGCAAAGTGGTGCGAGGGCCAGCCCCCCTCTCACTTGCACTGGTTCATGCCGCGGTCACCGATGATAAGTTGACCTTTACTAACTGGACGGAAACGGACTTCCGTACAGGCGAAGACCCCTGGTGGGCTTAGGTTCTGTTCGATGACCACTCCACAGTTCTATAGAAGAGCGGGGTGGTTGCTAGCGCCTCTTCTTGAATCCATTCTGTAGACTTTTCTGCCACTGATACACTGATGAGAATCCATCCTTTAGAGCGATTGAATACCAAGGTTATGGCCGCGATCGCGGCTGCCATCGTCACCCTAGTGGGTAGCCTCAGCCTACCCCAAGCCGCCGTTGCGTATCCTATCTTTGCCCAGCAAGCCTACGAAAACCCCCGCGAGGCAACAGGCCGAATTGTGTGTGCCAACTGTCACTTAGCCCAAAAGCCAACCTACGTAGAAGTGCCTCAATCTGTTTTGCCAGACACGGTGTTTGAAGCCGTGGTTAAAATTCCTTACAATACTGAAGCGCAACAGGTTTTGGGAGATGGCAGCAAAGGGCCGTTGAACGTAGGCGCTGTTTTAATGTTGCCCGAAGGCTTTCGGATGGCACCAGAAGATCGGATGCCTGAAGAACTGAAGGAAAAGGTTCAAGATCTCTATATTCAGCCCTACAGTGAAGATAAGCAAAACATTCTAGTCGTAGGGCCTCTTCCAGGAGAGCAATACCAAGAAATTGCCTTCCCAATTTTGTCACCCGATCCCGGTACAGATAAGGCTCTTCGGTTTGGCAAATACTCGGTTCATGTCGGTGGTAATCGGGGCCGGGGACAAATTTACCTCAACGGTGAGAAGAGTAACAACGCAGTCTACAATGCCTCAGTCGCAGGTACGATTACCTCAATTACTAAGTCAGAAGAGGGGAGTTATGAGGTAGTGATTCAGCCAGCGGAGGGTCAATCCGTGACCGATGTGATTCCTCCTGGGCCTGCTTTGCTAGTGGCGGAGGGGCAAACGGTGGAAGCAGGAGCGGCATTAACCGAAAACCCCAATGTGGGCGGTTTTGGACAGGCTGACGCTGAGATCGTGTTGCAAAGTCCTGACCGGGTGAAGGGTTTGTTGGCTTTCTTTGCATTGGTGATCCTGGCCCAAATTTTGCTGGTACTGAAGAAGAAGCAAGTCGAGCGTGTGCAAGCGGCTGAGATGAACTTCTAGAAGTCCTCAAAATCTGACCTTCAGGTACGGAAAGTTGTGCCTGTTTTGGAGGGGAAAGCATTGGCTTTTCCCCTTTTTAGTTGTGGCCTTAGTTCCTGCTGCCACGCAATGTGCAGGCTAAACAAACACGGTGGGAGTCTTGGTTCAAAAGCCATCAGGCTTGCAACTAGGCTTAACTAGGGCAAACACCGCTATCTGTTTGATGTGCCCGTTGACAGTATGGAATGTTGATTTTAGCCAGGTTGTCACTGGTTCCATACCCTGCACCTCAGCGGTAAAGAACGACAGGTTTGCGTTTATGTAAGCGAGAGCATGTCACCTTTGCAGGCCCTCAGCCCGCAGCCCTTCTCTAACCTGGGAGCAGGGGAGTCAGGCCATCTCAAAGTCCCTCTCCCAAATTGGGAGAGGGCAAAAGCGACATGCACCCATGTAAGCCATTATGTAAGCCATTAGGGACTCGCCGGAAAAGATAGCTTTGCTTAGAAAGCTTGGGACAAAACCAAGTGCTCAACCGCCCTACTATCTGCGCTTTCCCCCGTTGGGATCTGGTTTCGCCCTATGTCGCGTTGCGAAACGACTGCGCTCAGCCCTCAACAGCCCTGTGATTCATCATTAACTGGCAAGTCTCTAGCGTATTTTAAGCACTCAGTATTTTACCAAGGACCTATTCCATTAGGGGGCAATCGGGCTGGTTAAACAAGCTCGCATCCAGGTAGTTGACGCGGGCAAAAGGGGCCAGTGCAGTTAGAACCTGTTGGCCATAACTACGGTGGACAACCCGGCTATCAAACATGGCAACGACTCCCTGCCGTTCACGAACCGGGGCGATCGCCCGTTGCAGTTTATTCAACGCTTCTGGCAACAAAAAGAGGCGAAACCAGTCTTGCCGCTGCCGCTTGTAGTAAGTCACCCGCCCTGCAATTAGGGGATCTTCCAGGGAAGGGAGGGGGAGCGTTGCGACCGCCATCACCTGAGGGGTGGGCAATACTGCCTGATAGGTTTGCCAAAACTCCCACCCCGTCACCAATACGCCATTATCATCCAGACAGGTACGCTCTACCTGCACCCGAGAGCCAAACTCTGCGGCCAAACGAGAGCCAATCTGGGCCTTTAGCGGCGTATCTCCCACCAGCAAAACGGTGAGTCCCTGCCCCCCAGAGCTGAAGCGCAACAGGCTATGCATCTCCTGCATCAGCGCCCTCTGAAACTGCTCCGTGTTAGGCATAGGTAGACGTTCAGGCAGATAGAGATGAATCAGCTCATCCTGGCGATCAGGAGTGAACTTAACACAGGTTAAATCTTCTAACCCCAGCCGTTGTCGATAAACATTGGCTTCTGCATCTAAATCGAGCGCTCCCCCGATTAAAATCACTGGTTGCTTTGTCCAAATCGGTTGCAGCGCTTCAGATACCTGCATCGGGCTGACATGGAGGGTAAATTGGCCCAATTGCCGGGAGATGCCAGCCCAGAGGATTTGTGCCGAGGTTGAGCCAATTGGGTAAAATGGTTGCCACTCCACTGGAATGGGAGGAGTGGGCGAGGTGGCCAGCAAAAACTCAAACAGACATTCCAAAATCCTTTGTTCGTAAGGTTCTAACAGGCAGCAGTTGTAGGGATTGGGCGGACGCTGAAAGATGGTTTTCGTCAATTGCACCCGCGCATCACGAATTGCATCCGTATGCTTCGGGCAAGCTAACATGAGGGCTTCCCAATCTCTAGGCTGGAGGCGGCTGGTAAGGGTTGCATTGGCCCACTGCTCTAGGTCATCCACCCCGTCTAGAATCGTGGGTATTGCTTCAGGAAAACGACCTTCCCCAAGCAGACGATCGCGCAGCCAGGTTTCAGGTGTGGTCAGGAGTAACCCCTTAAAGTCTTCTCCAGGAAAGCGATCGCCAGTACGAATCGGTTTACTAGCCTCAACCCATTGCCCCAACTGGGGAATTTCAACCATGAGCAGACGTTGCTGCACCTCCTCAGATGCAACTAACACCACTGCGCCTGGCCAGAGCAACACTGGCACCAGATAGCTGAGGCGATAACGCCCCTGATAACGAGATAACGCATCGGTTTGCAGCAGCGCACTGCGCCCTAACCGCAAAGCACGCGCCACCAGCCGCGCCATCGTGAGATGATGAGACCAATAGGGCTTGCCTTGCTCGCGCAAAAAAGCACGGAGTCGCTGGTGAACTTCTACCTCAATCACAGATGACAAAACTCGTTTATCAAATGACCTTCATTTTGACACACTCCCAGGAAGGTTCCCAATCAAGTCGATCAAGAAGAGCCGCTGAGAGGCGAGCAATGTCTCAACCCTGACTCACCGTTGAACCCGGCGCAAAGTCAAAATACTGGACGAATTCCATTAACTTAGTAAACTCTGGCAAAGGAAACGGGCGATCGCGCAGAACGCTAGCCGTCACCACGCCATCCCCTGTTTCAATCAGGCGTTTACTGAATAAGGGATGATGGTAAATCGTCAGGGACTGCCCACTTGAACTCAGCAGGACAAGGCGGCTAGGAGCCTTGAGAAATCGAAAACGCTCTAAGCGGGTCACCAAGTCTGGTGATAGTTTGAAATGATGAGTCTGGGTCAAGAAGGTCTCGCGCATGTTAGCCAGCATGTGATAGCGTTCTGGGCTGAAGTAGTTGATTACTTCCTTGGCTTCTAACATCTTCACCAGTTGGTGCAGTTGCTTCTGTACTTGAGGGGCATCTCCAAAGGGAGCAATTACCCCATAGGCCGTTAAAAATAACGGGTCATCGCTTCCCATCTCAAAGATCAGAGATGTCCGCCGTCGCCCCATGCGGATATTCGGTGGGTTAAATCGCAAATTATCGAACTGAGCAAGTTGCCGATAGGCCGCTGCCAACATCATGTTCGTTTCATGATCCAACGCCGCATCAATTTGAATTTCGACCGTGGGAGGCATTTCCCTAAAAAAGAGTGGCACAGAGTCCGTCCCGATCCGTTGAACACAGCTCTGATCCCCATTGGGGCTGATATCTACCCACTCGCAGGTCATGCCTTCTGTTTTAATGCCAAAGCGGGTCACATCATAGATTTTTGCCCCTGTAAGCGTCGCCCCACTCAAATCAGCACCCACCCAGTCAGCCCCAATCAGATTTGCTCGGGTCAGATCTACATGTACTAGGCTGGTGCCATTCAAGCTGGCATAGCTCAGGTTTGTGCCCGTTAGGTTGGCCCCACTCAGCTTGGCCCCACTCAAATCAGCCCAGCGCAAATCGGCCCCACTCAAATCAGCCCAGCGCAGGTTGGCTCCACTCAGGTTTGCCCCGCGCAGGTTCACCCGGCTTAAATTGGCCTGCCGTAGTTCTGTGTTGCTGAGATCGGCACTGCTAAAGTCTGCGCTACTGAGATCGGTGCCATGGAGATTGGCCCCACTCAGAGTGGCGGCAGTAAACACTGTCCACTTTAAATCAGCGCGACTGAGATTCGCCTGTGTCAGAATTGCTCCGCGTAGTTTGGCATCCTTCAAGTCTGCTCCGCTGAGATTTGCCCGATTCAAGTTTGCGCCGCTCAAGTCGGTTCGGGTCAACTCTGCCCTAACCAGGGATGCCGCAAACATTTCGGCATTGCTCAGGTCTGCCATGGCCAAGTTTGCGACATTCAGAATGGCTTCGGTCAAGTTTGCGCCGCTCAGATTCGCACCACTGAGCTTCGTGACATTTAACTTGGCTTTGCTTAAGTTTGCGCCACTGAGGTTGCTACCACTGAGATTGGCCACGCTGAGGTTGGCTTCACTCAGGTCGGCTTGGCTCAGATTCACGCCGCTGAGGTTGGCTTCATTCAGGCTAGCACCTGCAAAGTTGCGTTCCCCAGCGGCGTATCGTTTTAGGAGTTCCTCGGCATTCATGGAAGCAAGGGGCAGATGCATGGGTGGATAGGGTGCGTTGAGCTTAAAATTAGCCCAGAGCTTTTAGCAGCATAGCAAGAATGAACATCGGCATTGTCGGTTTAGGGTTGATTGGCGGCTCCCTGGGGCTGGATTTGCGATCGCAGGGATATCGCGTTTTGGGAGTTAGCCGCCAGGTCGCTACCTGCGAACAGGCGATCGCCCGGGGAATTGTTGACGCCGCCAGCACCGATGGGCAATTGCTAGAGACTGCGAACCTGGTATTTCTCTGTACACCCCTGGGAGTCATGGAGACCACCGTTAAAGCCATCATTCCCCATTTATCTCCAGAAACAACGTTAACAGATGTGGGATCCGTCAAGGCTTGGGTCGTGAATACCTTGGCTCCCCTATGGCCTAACTTTGTTGGCGGCCATCCCATGGCAGGTACAGCAGATAGTGGGGTCGCAGCCGCCCAGAGGGGGTTATTTCAGGATGCACCCTATGTACTGACCCCCACAGCAACCACTCCAAAATCGGCCTTAGAGCAGGTCGAGAAAGTCGTACAGAGTTTACACGTCCGGATTTACCATTGTTCCCCAGAGGAGCATGACTTAGCCGTTGCCTGGATTTCCCATTTGCCGGTAATGATAAGTGCCAGCCTGATTGCCGCTTGTGTTCAAGAAGCTAATTTAGAAGTGCAACTGCTGGCAAAAGCCTTGGCCAGTTCTGGCTTTCGTGATACCAGTCGAGTCGGGGGCGGTAACCCAGAGTTGGGCCTGATGATGGCTCAGTATAATCAGAAATCCCTGCTGCGATCGCTTGATACCTATCGTCAGCAACTCGATCACCTCATAGAGGCGATCGCCCAAAGCGATTGGGCGACTCTCCAAGCTTTATTGGAGCAAACCCGGCAAACGCGATCAGCGTTTACAACCAACCCCCATTGAAACTTCAAAATATCGCTTTGGCTATACCAACTACAGATGAGCATAACCCACAGCTTAAAAGCCTTTTCCTACAAGGATTGGGCAGAGTCATCAACCATCATGCTTCAGCATTGATTAGTATTAGAGCGTTGAGAACAAAAACCAATGCTCAGCCCGCGCTTTTGTGGGAGATAAGGTAACCAGAGCCTTAGGTGCCTTGGTTGCCACACTCGCTACTCTACCCCACCCTTTTAGCTTACCAATGGGGGCCGCACCCTTTAGGGTTTGGGTACGGCGGCATCCCTGGGCGCAGTGTTTTTTGAAAGGTGTCCACCCGCTGCGATCCGGGCAATCACTACCGCCGCTCTACCGCTAAAACGCGCGGCGATTTTATTGGCGGGGCTGTTGACCAGAACCTTTCTGTAGGGCCTCTCACCGTTAAAGAGAAGACCACAGTCTCACCTAGGCGAGACAGGCTAGAATGATGCTCTGATTAATTGGCATGGAGTCAGAGAAGCCCATGGGCTAGGATTCTGTCAGGGCGATTCTGATGGGTTGTAAGCTCTCAGATTGAACCTCCATCCATCTATTCAGAGGAGGTCAGTGGTTACGTTACAGGTTGGGTTGACTGAACCCATTCTTCAGAATCCATTGTCTTAAGGAGCAGTGAACACTGCCCGCTTTGATCAGATCGTCTTTCATTTCTGCTGGATTCACCTGGAAAAACTCCCCCCTTTGCCTTTCTGCGATCGCTCTTTGTTTCATGTGTCAAACCTATTTTTGCTGAAGCCATGTCTACCCTCCAGAAGCTCTACGAAGGTAAAGCAAAGATTCTCTATCAGACAAATGAGCCAGATGTTTTACTGGCACATTTCAAGGACGATGCGACAGCCTTTAATGCACAAAAAAAAGGCCGCATTCAAAACAAAGGTGAAATGAACTGCACCATTGCCGCCCATCTATTTCGTCAGTTGGCGGCGAGAGGGATTCCAACCCACTTTGTGGATCAGCCTAGCCCCAATGAAATGCGAGTCAGAGCCGTAAAAATATTGCCCCTAGAGGTCGTTGTCAGGAACATTGCAGCCGGCAGTCTCTGTCAAGAGACAGGAATTCCTTTAGGTACGGTGTTGCCTCAGCCATTGGTCGAGTTTTATTACAAAAACGATGGGCTAGGAGACCCCCTGCTTACCCGCGATCGCCTGCTGTTGTTAGAACTAGCTACCCCAGAGCAACTGGTTCAGCTCCAGCAGATGGCATTGCAAATCAATACCCTGCTTCAGGAATTCTTCAATCAGTGTGGCATCACCCTGGTTGATTTCAAACTGGAGTTTGGGCTGGATGCTGACCAGACCCTCGTTCTAGCCGATGAAATCAGCCCTGACACCTGCCGTCTCTGGAACCAGGCAGAAACAGACCCCCAACAGCGGGTAATGGACAAAGATCGCTTTCGCCATGACCTCGGCTCAGTGGAATCTGCCTATGAACAGGTCATGCAGCGAGTACTGGCCCACCAGCTTTAGCTGCGCTGACGCCAGGTCAATAGTAAGTGCTGACCTGCAACGATCCAGATGATTGGATCCTTGCCATGCTCGTTTTGATGCCTCAAGGCGGGTTGTTTACGGCAGCGCTTCGGAGACTGTTGGCGGGGCAACGGCGCAAACAGGTGGCCAACCGGCCCAACTAGCGATCACAAAGGCTTGATCGTTTGCTTGGTTGTATTCAGGATCAGTGCATTCAAACAAGCAATCAGTAATGATTTGTCGCTTTCAGGACGTTGTCGTCTTTCCGGATCGATCAATCGTTAACCAGGCACGCTTGTTTACTGTCAGGTTACTGTCAGTCGCAATTCCCAAAGCAGATGAGTAAAGGTACTCAGCAATAGGGTAAAATTCTTCAGTTTGCCCTGTTCAGTGTTCCCAGTCTTTACCTGTGTCTTGACCGAAGTTTTTAACGTGGTGTGTGGATTCGTTGGGTATTAACTTATGCGATTTTCTCCAGTTTTGGTGGCGTTTTTAGCAACAACCGCAACCGTCAGTCTGTCTCACTCTGCCCAAGGGCAAACCGCCGATTCGTTGCTGGCTCACTCAAATCGGTCTGAACAAGAAAGTCATCCCGCCGCTGATGCGGGTCGAGCCGCCCCGATCGAAAAGCCAACCCTTGCGGCCCCAATCAGCGCCACTGCCGCGACAGAAATAGCCCCGCCAGAGCGCATTCATGCTGAAACATTGGCGGCTCAGGCTGCGATCGTGGCTCAAGAAATTAGACCGACGACCCCTTCCCAAGAAACACCAGATCGCCTGCAATTTCCTCCCCAGGATGTAGTTCCCGGCACCCCGACGGGTTTGCCTGCCGAAACCCGACCAGCACCCGCCCCTGAGCCGTCAACGCCAGATCAGCCATCCGTTACGCCTAGCCAACCCGCCCCTACTGCCGAACCGACATCACCCTTAACACCAGCGACACCCACCACCCCACCCCAGGCCGACGAACCCCGTGTATTGGTTGCAGAAGTGGATGTCGTTGATCGAGATGGAAAACTCACTGACGCTCTCCGGGATGAGGTTTATCGGGTGATTCGCACTCGACCTGGGCAGGTCACAACCCGGTCGCAGTTGCAGGAAGATGTCAGCGCTATTTTTAAGACGGGCTTCTTCTTTAGTGTTGAGCCGATTCCTGAAGATACTCCTTTAGGCGTGCGGGTGACTTTTCGCGTGGGGGTTAACCCGGTGTTGCAGCGGGTCGAGGTGCAGGGTACTCAGGTACTCCCCGATAGTGTCGTTCAGGAGGCGTTTGCTGGCCAATATGGCAGTGTTCTTAACCTGAATCGTCTGGATGATGGCATTAAGACGATTAACAAATGGTATCAAGACAATGGTTACGTTCTAGCCCAGGTACTGGATTCGCCCCAGGTATCGCCAGAAGGGGTAGTGATTTTGGATGTCGCGGAAGGTGTGATTGAAGACATCCAAGTTAAGTTCATCGACAAGGAAGGAGAAGAAACGGACGACAAGGGCAACCCGATTCGGGGGCGTACTCGTGCTTTTATCATTACTCGCGAGTTTGAACAAAAACCGGGGGATGTGTTTAATCGAGCGAAGGCCGAGCGCGACTTGCAGCGTGCCTTTGGACTTAATATTTTTGAGGATTTACGCATTTCTCTCAACCCGGGTAAGGATCCGCGTAAGGTGGTTGTGGTGGCCAATGTGGTGGAGAAAAATACCGGAAACGTTGCTCTGGGTGCCGGTATTAGTTCGGCCAGTGGTTTGTTTGGTACGGTCAGTTACCAGCAACAAAACTTTGGCGGTAATAACCAGAAACTTGGAGCCGAGTTTCAATTGGGTCAGCGGGAGTTGTTGTTTGACTTTAGCTTTACCGATCCCTGGATCGCCGGTGACCCCTACCGTACTTCCTATACGGTGAATGTGTTTAAGCGGCGGAGTATTTCCCTGATTTTTGATGGTGGTGATCCAGAAGTGCGATTGCCGGCACCAAACCGCGATCGCCCTCGGGTTAACCGTACCGGTGCAGGCATCAGTTTCTCGCGCCCCCTTAGCAAAGATGTGTTTAAGCGGGCTGAGTGGACAGCCTCCCTAGGGCTGCAATACCAGCGCATTGCGATTCGGGATGCAGACGGTGAGGTCAGTCCAATAGATGAATTAGGCAATGACCTAAGCTTTAGCGGTAGCGGCAAGGATGACCTCTTGAGTCTACAGTTTGGCCTAGTGCGCGATCGCCGGGATAATCCCCTGCGGCCTACGGGGGGGTCACTGCTGCGCTTAGGGATGGAGCAAACTGTGCCCATTGGCTTAGGGAACATCTTTTACAATCGCTTGCGGGCTAGTTACAGTTTCTATCTACCTGCCCGCTTCCTCAATTTTGCCAAGGAATGTCGGAACCCCAAAGCCACTCCCCAAGAGTGCCCCCAAGTATTAGCCTTTAATGTTCAGGGGGGGACTGTGCTGGGGGATCTACCTCCCTATGAGGCCTTTTCCCTTGGGGGTAGTAACTCGGTACGGGGCTACGATGAAGGCGATCTAGCGGCGGCTCGCAGCTATATCCAGGCCACGGTGGAGTATCGCTTCCCGCTGTTTTCCTTTATTTCAGGTGCGGCCTTCATTGATGCGGCCACATCTTTAGGCAGTCAGGATAGCGTTAAGGGCGACCCTGGCGGAGTCCGCAACAAACCCGGGAATGGCCTGGGCTATGGTTTAGGGTTACGCATTCAGTCTCCGATTGGGCCTATTCGGATTGATTATGGTTTTAATGATCGGGGAGACAGCCGCCTCCACTTTGGAATTGGGGAGCGTTTTTAATGCAAACTCAAGCCGCCCCAGGGTTGTCTGGGGCAAAATCATTAGAGTTAACCGGGGTTTTCCAGAGTCAGACGACCCTCCGGGGGGAGGTTGGGTGTGAAGGGGTTGGGCTGCATACCGGCGAACCCGTGCAGGTGAGGTTACTACCGGCCCCGGCGAACAGCGGGCGTGTCTTTGTCCGTACCGATTTACCGGGTGCCCCAGAAGTGCCTGCACGGGTAGAGGCTGTTGCTCAAACGCTGCTCTCTACAGAGTTGACACAGGGAGTGGCGTCGGTGCGTACGGTTGAGCACCTATTGGCGGCGCTAGTGGGAATGGGGGTAGATAATGCCCGGATTGAGGTGAATGGGGCAGAATTGCCTTTACTCGATGGCTCCGCCCTAGAGTGGACGCAGGCGATCGCCCAAGTCGGTATTGTGACCCAAGCGGCTTCTCGACCTTTGACTCGGGTTACTGAGCCAATCTGGCTGCACCAAAGAGATGCCTTTGTAGCAGCCCTGCCGGCTCAGGAGTTGCGCTTTACCTATGGCATCGATTTTGAGGTACCCGCGATTGGCAACCAGTGGCAGAGTTGGTCGCCTAGTCCCTATCTTGGAGCCGCTAACAGCGATTTTGTTGAAACGATCGCCCCGGCCCGCACCTTTGGTCTTTTACATCAGATTGATGCACTCCGTGCAAAAGGGTTGATCAAAGGGGGTAGTCTAGAAAATGCACTTGTTTGTAGCGAAGCAGGGTGGATTAACCCCCCTCTGCGATTTGCAAATGAGCCAGCCCGTCATAAACTTTTAGACTTAGTAGGAGATCTCAGCTTATTGGGGGCGATTCCAATTGCTCATTTTTTGGCTTATAAAGCCAGTCATCAGCTCCATACCCAATTGGCGCGATCGCTCAACTCCTTGGTGCTAGCCCAAGCTTGAGTCCCTACTTGTTCTGAGGCAAACCTTAAAGATCTAACTGTTAAGTTCGCTTTTATAATCACTGTCGAATACCAAACCCCTGCCCATGTCCATTCTTACTGACGTTACCTGTTCCGAAAGTGTTTCAGAGCCTGTTGAAAACCACGCTCAGGCGGTGAGTGATAGATTGCCAGCGACAGATGCCAATAACAGCAATGTGCATCTTGCTGTTGAAGACATCCATAAGCTTTTACCCCATCGCTATCCCTTTTCCCTGGTTGATCGCATTATCAAATACGTGCCTGGCAAACTAGCCGTTGGGCTAAAAAACGTCACCTTTAACGAGCCGCACTTTCAAGGACATTTTCCAGGCCGTCCGATTATGCCCGGCGTCCTGATCGTAGAAGCAATGGCCCAGGTGGGAGGGATCGTTCTGAGCCAAATGGATGAAATGCCCGATGGGCTGTTTATGTTCGCTGGGATCGACAAGGTGCGATTTCGCCGCCCTGTGATCCCAGGGGATCAGTTGATTATGACGGTGGAACTGTTATGCACCAAGCGCCGTCGATTTGGTTGGATGCAGGGGCGCGCCGAGGTCGATGGCCAACTGGTTGCTGAAGGTGAGCTGATGTTTTCTCTGGTAGATTAGCTCTACCAGGCTCGGTGCTTCCTTCTCCCCTAGATTGGGTAACGCTTCTCAAGGCCATTTGTCTGGCGGATCTCCCTCATTTCTATCTCTAACCTCTATGGCAACCCTCATTCATCCCACTGCCGTAATTCATCCTGGCGCGGATCTCCATCCGACGGTTCAGGTAGGGGCCTATGCTGTCATTGGGGCAAAGGTATCGGTTGGGGCAGGTACGGTGATTGGTCACCATGTGGTACTAGAGGGCTTCACCCGGATTGGCGAACGCAACCAAATCTTCCCTGGGGCTGCTATTGGCCTGGAACCGCAGGATATGAAGTACAGCGGGGATGATACTCAGGTAGTCATTGGTGACGACAACTGCATTCGGGAATATGTCACGATTCACCGGGCAACCCATGCGGGCGAGGTGACCTCTATTGGCAACCACAATCTGCTGATGGCCTACACTCACGTCGGGCATAATTGCGTGATTGCTAACCAGGTGATTATTACAAACTCCGTGGCGTTAGCGGGGCACATCCACATTGAATCTCGTGCTCGTATTGGCGGTGTTGTTGGTGTTCACCAGTTTGTTCATATTGGTCAGCACTCAATGATTGGGGGTATGAGCCGGATTGATCGAGATGTGCCGCCCTATATGTTAGTGGAGGGCAATCCTTCTAGAGTGCGATCGCTCAACACGGTGGGGTTAAAACGGGCAGGGTTTGCCGACCCGGCCAGCGGCAACGCTTACCAAATGTTAAAAAAGGCCTTTCGCTTACTCTATCGTTCTGGGCTAACGCTGAATCAAGCCTTGGATCAGCTCAACCTCCTGCCTGAGAACGAGCATATTCGCCATTTGCATAACTTCATGCAGCAAACCCAGCAACCAGGGCGACGGGGTGCCATTCCAGCAAAAATGCGGGGCACTCGCACAGACGATTAAGGAGCTACCTCCAGAAGCAAAAAGTATCGCAGCATTGCGCACAATTGGGAGAACCAGGGTGAAAAAGCGGATCTTCATCAGCACAGGCGAAGTTTCAGGGGATCTGCAGGGTTCTCTATTAATTGAAGCCTTACAGCAGCAGGCAGCGGTGCGCGGGGTCGAGCTAGAAGTTCTGGCTTTAGGCGGCGATCGCATGGCGGCAGCAGGGGCAAAGCTGCTGGGCCATACCAGTGCGATTGGCTCGATGGGCATCTTTGAGTCACTTCCCTATGTCTGGCCGACCCTGCGGGTGCAGCGCCAGGCCAAAGCCTATCTCCAGCAGCACCCACCCGACGGGGTGGTGTTAATCGACTATATGGGGCCAAACATTGCCTTTTGTAATTACTTGCCCCGGCATCTTCCAGGGGTGCCCGTCGTTTTCTACATTGCGCCCCAAGAATGGGTCTGGGCCGTCAGTTCCTACAACACTGACCGGATCGTCGCAGCAACTCAGCGGATCTTAGCGATCTTTCCCGAAGAAGCTGCCTATTACGAACGCAAAGGGGGCCGCGTCACCTGGGTTGGCCATCCCCTAGTTGATCGGTTGCAAACGGCTCCAAATCGGTCAACAGCCCGGGCAACCCTCGGCATTTCCCCTGACCAAACTGTAGTGACGCTCCTACCCGCCTCGCGGCAGCAAGAATTGAAATATCTGATGCCAACGATCTTTACGGCGGCTCAGACGATTCAGAGCAAAATCCCAGAAGTACAGTTTCTGATTCCTCTCGCTTTGAAAAAGTATCATCAACCGATTCAGCAGGCAGTACAGCGCTATGGTTTGCGGGCAACGCTGCTAGCTGACTCTGTGGTCAAACCAGAACCAGCAGAATCAGTGGCGTTGCAGGCGATCGCCGCTGCCGATTTAGCCATTACCAAATCCGGTACAGTTAACCTAGAAATTGCCTTGTTACAGGTGCCCCAGGTCGTGCTCTACAAGCTCAACCCCATCACTGGATGGATCGCTCGCCGCCTGTTGAAGTTTTCTGCCCCCTTTGTCTCACCGCCAAACCTGGTGCAAATGAAGCCCATTGTCAAAGAATTTCTGCAATTTCAGGCGACCCCCGCGGCGATCGCCCAAGAATCCCTTGATTTGCTACTCAACCCTGACCGGCGTCAAAAGATGCTCACAGACTACGCTGAAATGCGACAAGCGATCGGTGAGCCGGGCGTCTGCAAACGGGCCGCCAAAGAAATTTTAGATCTGGTCTGCGTCTAAACTCTTTACCCACTGCCCGATTAGCTTGCCTAGCTCCTCGACGTGGGTTTGCGGCAAAGCATGATCCGCCCCAGGAATGACGACTAGCTGCGCCCCCGCAATCCCCTTTGCATAGGTTTCACTATGCCAAAGGGGAATCGTTGCATCGCGATCGCCCGACACCACAAGGGTCGGCAAGTCCAACTGGTCAATCAACCGCTCCACTGTGTCAATCGCATCCTCCGGGCGCAGCCGATCCACCAAAAAGGAATAGGCGGCTGGATTGGCCAACAACTCCCGGCGAATTTGCCAGAACTGACTCATCATCTCAGCCTTACCAAACTGACCCGCCAGAGTCTGTAGCAGATGCAGCCCCCAATCTACAATGGGAGTGCGCCATAACAACGGTCGGAGATGGTTATAGCGACCACAAAAACTATCGTCCCGGATGCCTGCTGGAGCCACTAAAATCAAGCCCTTGACTGCGGCGGGATAGGCCAAAGCATAGGCAACAGCAACCCACCCCCCCAGAGAGTAACCCACAATGTAGGCAGGAGATAAAGCTTTTGTCACAACAAATTGCTGCACAAAATCAACCTCTGTAGCAATGTCATAGCGCCGGACTGGTTTAGCTGAGTCACCAAAACCCAGTAAATCTAAACCAATGCAGCGAAATTGACTGTGTAGCCGCTCCATCAAAGGAAGCCAGTTGCGCGAGCTGCCCAGAAAGCCATGCAAGAATAGAAGCGGAGTGCCATGCCCCAGCATGCGATAGGCGGCTTGATCAGGTTCAGAAGAAGAACTCAGACAGATTTGGCAGAACTGGGTTTGGGTCACAAGTCGCGTCTCGTTGAAGTAACAGTTTTTTAAAGTGTAGTAATGCCCAAATTTGTTAAGACATTTGGGTGAACAAGCAATACAGGGAAAACTTCCCGACATAGGGATTCTACCCCTGCACCCTGTCCTAAGTCAGGTCACTAGGATGCATGTCACTTTTGCCCTCACCCTTTTCTGGTATGCCCGCAGGGCTTTAATCCCTCCCCCACCCCCCTGCCCCCCATGAATGGAGGATCGGGGAAGAGGGACTTTGAGCTGGCTCGGTTCCCCTTCTCCCAGTTTGGGAGAAGAGACTGGGGAATGAGGGCCTGCAAAGGTGACATGCTCTCGGTCGCTATGGCTGTAGATTGCATCACCCAACCGTCGGTATAGGTTAATTGATCGCTTTGGCCAGAAACTAGAGACCCCACCCCAGCGCTCAACCGCCAAGGATAGGTCGGCTTTCTGACTCATCCTTGCCACAAGCCATATAACGACGGCCTAGTTAACAGACAAATCCTTTCTCCTAGACGGTTAAAACCGCAGCGAGACGATCAAAACCTGCCCTCGCAGGCAGAGAATGCCTTGCTATATCGAGAATAGATCAAGAGATCAAGTAGGCAGTGGCAAACCTACTTGTCCAAGCGTGACTTTAGTCGCCCATTGAGAAAACAGAATGTCAGGAGTTTTCGTCATTTTGTCAGCTAGTTTTGTCAGCCAATCAGAGCAACGACTATTAGTCTGCTATTCAGGAAGCTGGAAACACCCATGCACTGAGAATGATGCACCTTGCATTTGGCACTTTACATCTGCACAATATTTGCATAGCAATACAAACCAGCCTTCAGTCGATATCCAATTCGTAAACTCCTTACCAGACTCGCCAGTCCTGCCATTGGTCATTAAAAATCGAAGTATCCGGAAACGCGATAGGATTTCCTCGCTGTTGGATCCGTTTTTGTAGCGCCTCCAGTTCTGGCTGAGGACGCGGTAGATTTTCGACCAGTTGGTAAGGCAATAATCCTCTAGAAAGCACAAAATCAGCCGTAATTCCTACCGCGGCTCCCACCGACCACTCAAAGGAATGCACCCGATAGGCTGCAGCAGTACTGTAGCTGGTGGCAATGCTCTTACCCGCCACCAGCAGGTTATCAATTTTTTGTGGAATTAAAGCCCGCAACGGAATCTGCCCTGGGTAAGCCTGTCCGTGGGCCTGCCGCACCCCTGGGCGCTCAATATTTCCCGCAGCTTCGGGGGGCGTATCTTGCATACAGGGGTGGAAGTCGATCGCATATTGGGCAATACCAACTGAGTCGGGATAAATCGTCGATCGCCCCCGGTGGGTTATTTGCTCCAGCGGAATATTCTTTTGAATCACTTCCGTGGTTTTAAGCCCAGCGACCCCCGTCCACAGACTGCGATACAACTCTGGTGGCAAGCTGCGGTAGTACTCTTCGCGAAAGTCATGCATGGAAATATCAACCTCATGCAGGCTAAAGCCCCGCAGGTGGGCATAGGTTGGTCGCCCAATGATGCGGCGAGCCTCGCGAATGTAAGGATACTTCGAGAGACCATGCACCGTACCCATAGGAGAATCCAGCCCGGTCAGGAGGCGATGGTTGGGTTCGGGACGCTTTTGGCTGGGGCTGAGTTGAGAATCGCTGGTATCTGCCACAAGCCAATAATAGAAACCAAGAGCGATTTCTTCGCCCTTGCGTAAGGCATCGGTGCGCAGGCCCCCCATCCAACCACCCGCGGTCAATTGCCCTGTCGCAAGTAGCTGCTGGCGGCTGTAAATCAGGTTGTCTTCTGAGGTGCCAGGACGGTAATCATTGCCCCACACCCAGTTCTGCATTGAAATCGAACCAGGACTGGAGGCCGGTAAGGTAAAGGGGCCGGCTTTCTCCATTTGGTCGGTTGGCGGGTTCCAAATACGGCGATAGGTGAAGACAAACTCAAACTCCGCTTTTCTTGGATCGACATCGTAGCCATAGTAGGGCCGATATTGCTCATAGAAAGAAGGCGGGTTTTGGGGTTGGGGTGTGGCGGTGCGCTCCATCGCAAAGGTGTAGGTAATGCCCTGCACACAATAGGGATCATTTTCTTTAACGGGGGAAGAAGGATTATTGCGATCGCGGGGATCTAGCCCCAGGCGATAAGGTACATCCGCCAGAGCAATCATTTCCCCCGTTTCCGTTGCATCTACCACCAGCCAGTGCTGGCCAGTTGGCAGAGTCTGGTCAGCGGCCGGCCGTGACTGTGGCACAAACTGGATCACCGACTTCTGTAACCGGGCCGAGTCCTTGTAGCGATAAGCATCTTCAATGATTCGGGAGAGGGGTTCGGTATTGAGCGGCGGCATCCCTGGGGCCGGACGATGTTGAATCGCGATCGCCCCCGTAATCAACTGGCCATCAGCGTTGTAATCCAATTCTTTGATAACCGTCTGGGGAAACCAGTGCAACTTCCCTCGTCCTCTTTGCTCCGCTTGTCGCAGCATAGCTTGCAAAATGGCCTGGGCATCCTTGGGTAAAAAGCAAGCCGCACTCACCCAACACTCACCCGGGTTCAGCCGCCCATAGTGTTGTTGAATTCGACGGCGAAAGGCGTTATACCCCCTCGGGTAAAACAGCAGTTGTCGCTGCCGCCGCGCCTCGTCTAGGGCCGAAGTCCCCTGGGAGGTGAGTTGCCCACCCACCCAATCCGTGATTTCAGTCATGCAAACAGTACGCCCTGCCAGTAAGCCTTCCTCAGCAGCGGCAACGGCGGCCAAACCACCACCGACCAGCAAAATTTCGCATTCGACAGTTTGGTTGGGAGTCGGTCGGGTTTGAGCCATGCTCCGGGGAGAAAACCCCACCGTAATCAGCAACAAACCCAAAGAAGAAAGCCATTTCCAGGCTGAATAATGCGCCATAGGAGGTAATGTATGTAGACAGTTTGGGCCATACCCTCAACCGTGATCGCCCAGATTCCACCGTCTTTAGCCGTTGACCTTTGCCGTTAACCGCAAACCCGGGGCTCAGATAGTTGACCTGGGGACATTGCCGAAGCATTCGCCCCACCTATCCTAAACAATAGGGTTGAAACGGCTCCCGGAAGCAACTGTCGCAATCTCCTAAGTGCGTAGCCGTCGTACCAACCATTCCACAAGATGGCCGATCCCATACACCAGAAAGGCATTAACCAGGAAAGCCAAAGCGACTAACGACCATAACCCCACACCATTGCCGCCTGGGAACCCAGGCAACATTATCCTGACCTGAGTTTGCGGCTTCTGTTCCTAATCCGCTGCTAAGAATCGAGCAAGAACTCAGTGACCACATTCCACTCGCTAGATTGAATTTAATGCCAGCCTAAAAGCGACATCAGCCAAAGTTTTGTGTTTTCAACTACAGAAGTGCCGGATCTAATTCTATTGATAGGTACAGGGAGTAGCCAAATCGCAAGCTAGCCAGCAACAAAAACACCCTGGCTAAATCGCCAGAGTAACTCTACTTAACGAGTAACTCTACTTAACACTGACAGCTCAGGAGACCCCCTATAAAGATCGCACCTACCCAGGCTTGCTCTTCGACAATTCTCAGAGCACAAGCTGGTTGAGCAACTTGGAAGCGACCTCCTTAAAACTACTTGTTGTAGCTAGGCTCAGGCTGAATACTACCCACACGGTTAGGAGGCCAAAACCGCACAACTGCCCGGCCAATAATTTTTTCCCGGGGCACAAACCCCCAGTAGTGGCTGTCATAACTATTATTACGGTTATCGCCTAAAACAAGATACTGGTTATCCGGCACTATGACTGGCCCATACTGATAGGCAGGCCGATCTTCCACGTAGTTTTCCTGAATCGGTTGATCATTAATAAACACCTTGCCATTCTTGACTTCCACTTTTTCTCCCGGCAGGGCAATCACACGTTTGATAAAGGCATCTTTGTAGTTTTGCTCCTTTAACTTTTCGGTAGGAGCAAACACGACAATATCGCCCCGTTCTGGCCTACGGAAGTGATAACCCACCTTATCGACAATCAGTCGATCATTAATTTGCAGGGTTGGCAACATTGAGCCAGAAGGAATGTAGCGAGCCTCGGCTACAAAGGTACGAATTCCGAACGCCAGAACCGCACTTAAGGCAATGGTTTTTATCCCTTCTACCCAGGGGTTTTCCTGGGCTGGGCGCGGCGAAGCCTGGTCAGGCAAATTCGGCTGATTGCTATCTAGGCGTGTCATAGGCGCATTCAGAATGGTGCTGATTAGGATCTTAAGTTTCATTGATGAAAATCACCGCTGCTTTTACCATACTCTAAGTGTCGGTTGGTGTGGTGTCAAAGCAGCAGAGCTAATTACAGGCGGGGCTGTCATTAATTGACGTGAAAGTATGCCCCAAGGTTCCAGTCAGACAAAAAGTGCGATCGCCCAGTTTCCCAGATCACCTCCCACCCCTATCTAGTAGGTGCATGTTACTTTTGCCCTCACCCTAAATCTCTCTCCCAATTTGGGAGAAGAATTTTGAGATGCCTTGGCTCCTCTACTGCTAGGTTAGGAGCAGGGGCTAGATGATGAGAAGCCGCAAAGGTAACATGCTTTCTCTCCAGTCAACCTAGATGGACTCACCAGTTATAAGGAGCTGATCGTAAGTAGCTGAGCGCAATTAAATTGAAGATGGTTGCGGGGGTAGAGGGAATAAAATCCCATGCCCAGGGCCTAGCCCCCATTCTTCTCTTCTGACGCTTAATACAGGACTACCTGCTTACAAAATCAAGCAGCTATAGCGTTTCCAGATAACTTAATAGGTCAGCCATTTCTTGGGCAGAGGGTTGAAACTGTGGCATCGGCGGGGTTTCACCGCTAATCACCTGTTGAATGATGCTAACCCGAGAACGTCGATTCGAGAGATCATGCAAGCTTGGCCCAACGCGGCCACCTGCCGCTTCTCCATGACAACCGGCACAATTCATCAGAAAAATCGCCTGCCCCTGTTCCCGATTTCCTTGAAGGGATAACACATCACGAACATAGGGGTTAACCTGTTGAGAACGGTAAAACCCTAGCGCAATGAATAAACTAGCCAGGGCGATCGCCAGCATAGCCACAACGACAAACCATCGTGCCCGTCGGGTCGCTTCTTCAGTCGTAGCAATCTGATTACTCAAACGCGCTTTGTCTACCAGGATGGACTACCAAACCATGACTGACCCCGGCAGAAGAACCATTCCATTCAGAAAACCCTTCTAACCAGACTTAGCCATGCAAGTTGGTTCCTCATTAATTTATCGCTTGTTTAGATAACTTTGCAATTCCTCAGATTTACTTAAAGAAAAGAATCGTCTTACCCCCTTCTAGGAAGGTTGAAATACACACTGAGCATTTTTCACTGCGAATTTCGCATCTCTTTGAAGGCACCCCCGTTCCCTAGAGCGAAATACCTAGCGGGGCTGGCCTCATGGGTCTATGTCATTGACCCAGTGCATTCGCACTAGTGCCCTGCCCAACCCCCTTTGCAGGTCGGGCAAAGGGAAATATAGCTTGGCTTAGAAAGCGTAAGACAAAACCAAGCGCCCGATCGCCAATGATGGGTAGGATTTTTGCCCCGCTATCGCCCCGTTTCTCGACCCCAGCTACATGTTTAGCTGGGGCAACCGCTCACTCAACAAGAGATCCATCAAAAATCATCTGAATCAGTCAAAGATAGTGCCGCCAGGGTTTGTCTGGTCAGGCTTTTGCCTTACAATACAACTTAGAGATAAGTCGCTGCTTTAAGGAGACGAGCGTTGATTGAACCGATCTTGCTAGGAATCGTTCTGGGTTTAATCCCAATTACTTTGGCTGGGTTGTTTGTTGCGGCCTATTTGCAATACCGCCGGGGCGATCAACTGGGTCTATAGGTAAATTTTGTCTAAGTCCAGATCTCCAAGTTTCAAAGTTTTACCTATTGGAAAAATCGCAAGATAAAGAGATTGCACGACTAGCATTTGAGTTGAGCTAAGTTGAACAGTACCGACTCGGTATCTTAAAGCCTGGCTGTTAGGTCAGGCTTTGTCTGTAAATACAGTCTGTAAACGACGTAAGTCGGTCAGGCTTAAATCAATCAGAGACGAGTGCGCATCCTAGTTTCATAACTCACCCTGCGGGAAGCAAGCTACACTCTAAAGCCCTCTCCCTGCCCCCCATTCATGAGGGGTCGGGTAGGTGGACTTTGAATTCTACTTCCCTTCGCCCATTTTGGGAGACTATTCAGGGAAGGTAGGTACAATCTCCAGTTCGTAACCGTGGGCTGTGAGCAAGTTATAAGTGTCGTGGTCTACCTGGTTTGTATCCGTCAATTCCAAGTTATAGAAATCGGCCCATTCTCCTTGAAAGTATGGGCCTGCATGCCAGGTGCCCTTATGCAGTTTGATAAAGCATGTGCCAGGAATGAGAAAGACCTTCAGCGTTGATAAATTGGGTTGATGGTCTGATGTGGGGGCCGCTACCCCGATAAACCAAGATTTACCAGCTAATGCACCTAGACACTGGGTACAGCGTTGATGGCGAGTGATTCGATGAAAGCGAAGCCCCTGATACGGTAAATGCATAATGTAGAAGCGAGGGATGCCCTGACTCAGATCTAGCTGGGCATCCCTATGGTCAAAAGGCTTGCTTTCCGGCGTAGCCGAAATTACCTGACCGTAGGCAGCGAATGCTTCAGCGGTAATCGGATGGGCAGAGATAGAGCGACATTGACGCGGTGGCATGGGTAAAATTTTTGTGCGATCGCAAATTCGCCATATACACTGGTGTCTAAGTATTCTAATAGAGCGTATGCCTAGTCAGCTTTTATCAGTGTCACATTCCAAATGCCATGTTGTCTCGGTGTTCATGGAAGACTGTCCGCTGAGTCCTCTGAAATATCGAGAGTTCAGAGTCATTTGCTAGGTATGTTTCCTGCTAATTCCTTCAGGGGAACTAGCAAGTCCGCAACAAGTGAGCACTCTTAACTAGTCTGAATCAGTCTGAATCAATCTCGTTTTATTTTCTCGATAGCAGGGAATCATAGATGCTATCGGTATGCTTAGCAGCCTGGGTCATTTGTAGCCAATGTTCTAGAAATATACATGCAGTATCAGGGCGATCCACAACAAGAGCGAGAGAACCTTTCCACCACAGAGCAAGTCTTGCGGGCTGTCTCCGAAGAACTGCGTAATTTGCGTGAGGGCTTAGTAACCCAACTCTCTGAAGAAATTGCCTGTCTGCGTGCTGAGAAGTCCCGCCTTCAGACAGAGGTGGCTACCCTCAAAAAAGATTGTGGTGAGTTGCAAAGCCGCAAACTGACTAGCCTCTCAGAGCAGCACAGTGCGCAACAACAGATCTGGGCAAAGCAACTGGCCCAAATGCTAGCTGATCATTTGCAACAGTTAATGGTGCAGCGCTTGAAGCAAGTGGCTGAACAATACCTAAGGGATCAGGCTCAGACAACCGCCCTGCCTGAACAGGCGCAGCAAATACTATCCGGTTTTGATACGAGCCTCTCAACCGCCCTTAAAGCCCTCCAAGGAGAACTCAATAGCTCCGAAAGTTCACTCTCTCAGCGACTTAACCGCATTCTAGAGCAACAGGGAGAGGCGCTCTTATCGGTATTAGTCGAGCGCTTGAATCAGCAGTTGCAGGCAGAACTGTCAGGACATTCATTTCTCTTCACTCCTCAACCAGTGGGTGGGGACGTTCATCCTGCTGTGATGGGGAGCCAGTTGCCACATTCTGCAACGGCGGCCCCTGCTCGCTTAACCGATAGAGCCGGGATGTCTTCCCCAAATACCCTACCGCTTCAGTTTCCAGGGACACCAGCTCCCCCTCCGGTTCAGCCCAGGCGCAAGATCTCTCAATTTCAGATGGGCTTGGCACTTGTGCTGCTCTCTACTCTGGCTTTGTCTTTCCACAATGTAGTAGTGCGTGTTGTTGGTAACAAAAGCACGATTTTGAATTTATTCCAGTTGGGGGGATACATCAAACTCAATTTGGGAAATTCTCTGCTGATACTCTGGTTACGGATGTTGGTGGTGATTCCTCTCATGATTCCGGTGGCGATGGTTCTCTACCCACCGGTCTGGCAGGATATTAAACGCTTTGCGACAGCCGACGACCGCCGTCCTTTAATCAATGTCTTCATCAGTGGGCTTTCCCTGTTTATCTCCCAGGTATTGATTTATATCGCGATTGGATCAGTCGGGCCGGGGGTAGCAGTGACGCTGTTGTTCATGTACCCAGTTGTGACCGTTCCCCTCGCCTGGTTGCTATTTCGCGATCGTCCGACGCCACTTCGCTGGCTAGTGATGGCGATTATTTTGCTAGGAGTTCTCTGCACAGCCTTGCCTCGCATTGACCTGAGCCAAGTGGTATCTGGCGGGGCGACCGGTATCTTCATCGCGTTAGCTTCAGGAGTGGCCTTCGCCTTTTATCTCCTGTTTATGCAATTAGGCTTCAAAAAACTGCACCCCGTTCCCGTAAGCTTGATTCAATTCAGCACCATTTTTGTGCTAGCCAGCGTTTTCATTATCTTTCAGCCAGTGCCATTAGAAATTTCTGTGATAAACCGTTCTGGTTTTTTGTTGGGTGGCCTGCTGTTGGGTGTTTTAACGCTCATTGGCTATCTGGCTAACAACTTTGGGGTACGCCTGATGGGGGCATCTCTAGCCTCCATTATTGCCTCCAGCGGGCCAGCAGTAACGGCCCTGCTAGGGTTATTGTTGATTAATGATCAGCTCAAGTGGGTTCAGGTAGTAGGAATTTTGCTCGTTACCTTTGGGGTGGGTTTGTTAAGCTGGGAACGGATGAAACAGCAAACGAATTCCCCGAAAGCAACTAAATAGCAGTGAAAGTGAAAGAATGGGTTCAATCGAGTCAGCCCTTGTCCACTGCTCATGCCCCTCAGCCAGGTTCCGGTTAGCGCCAGGCCTTTCTCTGTAGACATTTGCCAATCGAGAAAATAAGCTGACTTGCCTGGACTGATAAACGGTTCAATTCCCTAACGCTAAGTTCAGCTCAAATCGCAGAAAATTCCCTAGGGAAACCTCTGCTTCTGGCCCTAGCGACGGTTCACATAACTGCTATCGCTATCACCAGGCTGAGTCCATTCGGAGTTAAAAAGCTGTAGAGACAGGAGTTCTACCTTTGCAACCCACCCTAGATCAGGTGGCTATGGCTACATCTTGTGCCATTGTGAATTTTGGACGTGTGGTCAGCTCGTCGAAACGATTTGTGATCTTGGATAGTAGAAGCCCTACGACACAAAACATTTGATTAGATAGCTGTCGCATTTTCTATTGAAATTGGTATCACTTCTTCTTTGCCTGTGAAAAAGCATATCTTTTTGACTTGGCTAAGTACCCTGGCTGTTCTGCTCTGGCACTATGGATTCAGTAACTTGCCCCTCAATGCTATGACCCTACCCCCATTCCAATATCCCCCAACCCGTACAGTTGCTCAGGTTGACTCGTACCACGGGATTGAAGTTGCCGATCCTTACCGGTGGTTAGAAAATCCCGACTCTACCGAAACAAAAAGCTGGATTGTAGCCCAAAACGCCCTGACTTCTAAGTTTCTAGAACAGATACCAGCCAGGCAGCACATTTATCAACGACTTACCCAATTGTGGAACTTTGAACGCTATGGAGTGCCCTTTAAGTCGGGAGATCAAGACCTTAGCCCTGACTGCCAGGAAGATCGCCGCTACTTTTACTTCAAAAATGATGGATTGCAGAACCAAAGTGTTCTCTACACCCTGAAAAATCTAGAGGATACCCCCAAGGTGCTGCTGGATCCCAACCAATTGTCGGAGGATGGTACTGTTGCCCTGGCCGGTGTCGCAGTAAGTAATAATGGCAAATTGTTAGCCTATGGTCTTTCTCAGTCGGGTTCAGACTGGCAAGAGTGGAAGGTGCGGGATGTTGAAACCGGCTTAGACTTGGTTGATGATATTCATTGGGTCAAATTTTCTGGAGCCTCCTGGACATCCGATAATCAGGGCTTCTTTTATTCACGCTACGACGAACCGGATGAGCAAACCCGACTGGAAGCAGTGAACTACTTTCAAAAGCTCTATTACCATCGTCTGGGAACCCCGCAATCAGAGGATATTTTGATCTATGAGCGGCCCGATCATCAGGATTGGGGCTTTAGTGGAGATGTTAGCGAAGATGGCCATTACCTGATCATTTCAGTCTGGTTGGGTACTGATTCTCGCAATCTCTTGTTTTACAAGGATTTGACTCAGCCCAATGCACCTGTGGTGGAACTAATTAACCAGTTTGAGGCCGAGTTTAGTTTTATTGACAATGAAGGCACGACTTTTTGGCTGCGCACTGATTACAATGCACCCCGCGGCAAAGTGATTGCTGTCGATATTACCCAACCGGATCGCACCCGCTGGCGAGAGCTGATTCCCGAAATGGAGGAAACGCTCCAGAGTGTGAGTGTTTTGAACCATCAGTTTGTTGCTTCTTATCTTAAGGATGCCTATGACCAGGTGAAGATCTTTAGCCTGGAGGGAACCTTTGTTAGGAATGTCGATCTCCCAGGAATTGGCTCTGTTGGCGGCTTTAGCGGCAAGCGCCATGATACAGAAACGTTTTATAGTTTCACCAGCTTTACTACTCCTGCCACTATCTATCGCTATAACCTAGTGATGGGAGAAAGTACGGTTTTCCGTAAGCCAGAGGTGCGTTTTCGCCCTGAAGATTACGAAACCAGGCAGGTTTTCTACCAGAGTAAGGATGGCACCAAAGTGCCGATGTTTATTGTTCATAAGCGGGGATTAGCCTTGGATGGCACCAATCCAACATTGCTTTATGGCTACGGTGGTTTTAATGTTTCCTTGACTCCGACTTTTTCGGTCAGCAATCTAGTGTGGATGGAAATGGGTGGAGTTTACGCCATGCCCAATTTACGCGGCGGGGGAGAGTATGGCGAAGAATGGCACCAGGCTGGGATGAAGTTAAATAAACAGAATGTATTTGATGATTTCATCGCGGCGGCTGAGTGGCTGATTGCCAAACGCTACACCTCGCCTCAGCGTTTGGCCATTTCTGGGGGAAGTAATGGCGGTTTATTGGTGGCAGCTTGTATGACTCAGCGTCCCGATTTGTTTGGGGCGGTGTTGCCTGCTGTCGGGGTTATGGATATGCTGCGGTTTCACAGGTTTACGATTGGTTGGGCCTGGACTTCGGAGTATGGCTCACCTGATAACCCGGAGGAGTTTAAGGCACTCTACGCCTATTCGCCGCTGCACAACCTAAAACCAGGTACGGCTTATCCAGCAACCCTGATTACAACGGCAGACCATGACGATCGCGTGGTTCCAGCCCATAGCTTTAAGTTTGCCGCAGCGTTGCAAGCGGCTCACCGAGGTAGTGCTCCGGTGTTGATTCGAATTGAGACAAAGGCAGGGCATGGGGCTGGTAAGCCAACGACGAAGATTATTGAGGAAATGAGCGATCGCTGGGCGTTTGTGGTCAAAGTGCTCAATATCCAGATTGCGGCGGACTGGGCACAGTAAGGCAAGGGCCAGGAGCAGAGGCGGCGTTGAGAGCATGCCAAAAGCTCCTGGTAAAATCTACTTCCACGGCAGGCTAACCACATCTAACTCGGCGACTTCCTCTGGGGTCAGGCTCCAGCCCAGGGCACCCACATTTTGACGAGCCTGGCTGGCAGTCTTTGCCCCTGGAATAGGAATCACATTCCCCTGAGCGATTAGCCAGTTCAGGGCCACTTGAGCGGGGGTGCGATCGTGGGCAATCGCCAATTTTTGCAAAATGGTGAGAACCGGCGCAATTTTGCGGAGACCGACTTCATTAAATCGGGGGTCCAGACGTCTGGCACCCGACAGGGTAACCGCCTGGTCAGGTGTATATTTACCCGTTAGCAAACCCTGTGCCAACGGACTGTAGGCTAAGATGGTTACCCCCAGTTCACGGGCCGTAGCCATCACACCGTTGCTTTCGATTTGGCGAGCCAGCAGGGAATATTGCACCTGGTTTACCGCCAGGGGAATACCGCACTCTGCCAGATACTGGTGAACCTCCCGCATTTGTTGTGCTGAATAGTTGCTCACCCCAATTGCCCGAACCCGACCTTGCTCAACCTCACGGGCAAGGGCTTGCATGAGCGTGCGCTTACTCATAAAAAAGTCGAAGGGCATATGCACTTGATAAAGGTCAATCGTTGAAATCTGGAGTCGCTCTAAGCTGTGGGTTACAGCTTCGGCAACTGCGTCAGCACTCCACCTCCAGGGTAGAGGAAAATACTTAGTGGCAATTTGAACGGGTTGCTCGGTCGCCTGCATAAATCGCCCCAGGAGCCGCTCTGATTCTCCCAATCCATAGACCTCCGCTGTGTCAAAAAAGGGGACTCCTCCAGCCAGAGCGGCCTCAAAGGCTGCCTGCACCTCTGGCCCACCGTACTCTTTGCCATAGCTCCAAAAGAGGCGATCGCCCCAGGCCCAGGTTCCAATGCCAAGAGCCGGAACGGTTACATTAGTCGCACCCAGGGAAAGGGTTTGCAGCGATTGGGTGAAAGACATAGCTTTACAGACTGTTACACATCCTCTTCAGTGTAAAACTTTTGCCCATTGCAGGAGAGAACCCTGAGTGATTTGCGGCGTTCTTTACAGTCATTCATTGCCCCTGCTAGATAGGTGTTGTATTTCCGAGGTGCAGTTTCCGCCTAACCAGCTACCCTATAATGGAGCCTTGTGCGACACTGACAGCCGTCGCTCATTTTTTCGCGGTAACAGTGATTCAGAAAGCCAACCCAGTTTTGGCAATTGGAAACTTGGGTTTGTCCTCAGCTTTCTGGCCAATCCTATCTTTCGAGGGTTGAGCGAGTTCCCTAACTGGGGTATTTCGTCCTCACAACATTTTCGCTTCCCAGGCTTAAGGGGGTGAAACCGGGTTGTCACTGATCCCAGTACCCAACAGTGCTATATCGTTTGCCCATTCATTTTTCCCAGAGAGTCAAGAGGTTTTCATGGAATCTATCCGTGCGTTGCATCAACAACTGGTCAACAAAGAACGCTCTGCCGTTGAGCTTGCCCAGGCAGCCCTAGAGCGGATTCAGGCCCTCGAACCCCAACTCCATAGTTTTTTGCAGGTGACAGCCGATCAGGCTCTGGCCCAGGCAGCCCAGGTAGATGCTCGAATCGCGGCTGGAGAACCTGTTGGCCTTTTGGCGGGTATCCCTATTGGAATTAAGGATAACCTTTGCACCAAGGGGATTCCTACCACTTGTGCCTCCCGAATTTTGCAGAATTTTGTGCCGCCCTATGAAGCAACAGTGACCCAAAAACTCCTGGATGCTGGAGCTGTCATGGTGGGCAAAACCAATCTGGATGAATTTGCCATGGGTGGCTCTACCGAAACTTCCGCGTTTCAGCGCACGGCCAATCCCTGGGATTTAGAACGGGTACCGGGTGGATCCTCTGGGGGGTCGGCGGCGGCGGTTGCCGCTGGGGAGTGTACCGTTGCTCTGGGTTCCGATACAGGAGGGTCGATTCGCCAACCCGCTTCCTTTTGCGGCATTGTTGGGATGAAACCTACCTATGGGCTAGTATCCCGCTATGGGCTGGTAGCCTTTGCTTCCTCCCTTGATCAAGTCGGTCCCTTTGGTCGCTGTGTGGAAGATACAGCCATTTTATTGGGGGCGATCGCCGGGCATGATCCGCAAGACTCTACCAGCCTTAAAGTGGAAATTCCAGACTACACCCAGTTTCTCAAACCAGACTTAACGGGAAAAAAAGTTGGAGTCATTCAGGAAACCTTTGGTGAAGGGTTAGATCCCGAAGTGGGGGCAGCAGTCCAAACCGCCATTCAGCAACTGAAAGCCCTCGGTGCTGAAGTCCAAGAAATTTCCTGTCCACGCTTTCGCTATGGCATTGCGGCTTATTACATCATTGCCCCCTCTGAAGCCTCGGCTAACCTGGCCCGCTACGATGGAGTAAAATATGGCACTCGAATTGAGGGCGATAACCTGATTGAAATGTATACGCGTACTCGAGCAGAAGGGTTTGGGGCAGAGGTAAAGCGCCGCATTATGATTGGCACCTATGCCCTCTCGGCGGGCTACTACGATGCCTACTACTTGAAAGCGCAAAAGGTGCGAACCCTGATTAAGCAGGACTTTGATCGTGCCTTTGAGCAGGTCGATGTGCTGGTTTGCCCAACGGCCCCCAGCACCGCCTTTAAGGCAGGGGCCAAGAGCGACCCCCTCAGTATGTACCTGGTGGATTTGATGACTATCCCTGTCAACTTGGCTGGGTTACCTGCAATGAGTGTGCCCTGTGGTTTTGACTCTGAGGGAATGCCCATTGGGTTGCAGATTATTGGTGGGGTTCTCCGAGAAGATACCGTGTTACAAGTGGGCTATGCCTACGAGCAAGCAACGGAATGGCACCAGCGATCGCCCCAACTATAGGGAGGCCATCTAGAGAGAAAAGAGTCGGCTTCGTCACTGGCTTTGCCTCTATCCTGGCTCTGCCCCTATCATTGACAGGTTCCTACCGGTATCAGACCCTATGGCCCTACGCAAGCGTATTAGGACACTTGCATGCTTAATACGGGGTTCTAACCCCGATCCTTGCCCCCATCTTGGATCGCGCTACCGCATTAGAAATTCCGGAATGGGTAGAGAATGGCTTGAAGCTTAAGAAAGAGCGAATCAACGGCCTCATTGTATTGCTGTCGTCGCCATGTTTTTCAATGGCAATGGCACGGCAGAAAGCCTATCCAGCATTGGCGGTTAAACACTTGGTTTCGCCCTCACCTTTCTAGCCAAAGTTATAATATGCAATCTGTCCCAATTCATCGGCTCCTTTGCGCCAGTCTCATGCTTGCTGGTCTCGCAATTGCAACCCAAAAATATCCGAGCCTAGCAGAAGAATTGCCCCCCATCTCAAATCGATTCTGTGAGGTTACCCGTTTTTACCGTGTGCAGTCGCCTAGCCCCGCTGGGTTGGTCATACAGCTAGAAGACGGAGACAAACGGGCGATCGCCAATGGCACCCTGGTCATGGTGGAGGTCGTGGGTGCTCGCGGTATCGCGACATTTGCTACTCCTTATGGCAGGACAGGGGTCATCCATGAAAAATATTTGCGCCCCGTTCGGTTTGGGAAAGCCCAATTTTCCGGCAAGCTCCGCGTCAAAACCCTGAACCCAGACGGATTTGTCAACGTGCGCCAGGCCCCAATACTTAGCAGCAAAATCCTCGGTACCCTAGCCAATGGCACGCTCGTAACCCCTCAGAAAATAGTCGGAGAGTGGGTCTACGTAAAATCTAGTCGGATACAGGGATATGTGGCAAATGCCTTCCTAATTTGCGATTGAGGCTAAGCTAACTTCATACCCAATATCCACCTACAGGAATATCCCATCTATAGGAATAGAAGTGCTACCTCCACCATCAACCCTTCACGGCAAATTCTAATCTTCAGGAGCACATCCTAGTAGACTAAGGCCTCAGTCTAGCGACCCTCACCCCCTTCTTGAATGCCCGTTAGGGCTATCCTCCTTTCCCAGAGAGAGAGCAAGGCTTGGATCAAACTCCCTTTCTCCCACCCAGAGAAAAAGGGCTAGGGGATAAGAGGGGCTTAGGCTAGTCCAGAAAGTTCTGCCATGCTGTACTAGCAATAAAGCGCCGAAGCCAGCGAAACGGTATTTTTGCCCTGTTGTTTGGCCCGATAAAGCGCGTTATCCGCCTGGCTAATGATTTCGTCAACCTGCTTGGCAAATTGAGGAATCATTGTGGCAACCCCTAAGCTGAGGGTGACATAGGAATGGATAGGGGAAGAGTCATGGGGAATTTGTAAGTCTAAAACGCTCTTGCGAACGCGTTCAGCAACCCAGGCTGCACCAGCTTCATGGGTATTCGGCAAAACCACTGCAAATTCTTCGCCACCATAACGGGCAACCAGATCAGAAGACCGATTCACCGCTTGGGCGATCGTTTGTGCCACTCGCCTTAAACACTGATCTCCCGCCTGATGGCCATAGCTATCATTAAACGCCTTGAAACAATCGATATCACATAAAATCAGCGATAAGGGCTGTTGCTCACGACTTAAACGACTCCACTCAGTGGCAAGATATTCATTCAACCTGCGCCGATTCGCAATTTGGGTTAAGTCATCCACCAAAGCCAGATGGTCTGCCTCTAGCAACTTGCTGTACCACTGAGCTTCAACGGCATCCCCATGCTCAATAATGGTGCGCATAATCATTTCCAAGTCATACTTTTCTTTAGAAATTATTCTTAATAAGGCTTGCAATTTCGTTTCTGCTGATTTCCGCTCTGCGACTTCTGCTTCCAAGCGCTGATTGATGCAATGAAGTTCTGTTTCGATTGAGTCGCCATGCTCGACCATTGTCTGCAAAATAATCTCCAAGTCTGCTTTTTGGCGTGAGATACTATCAAGAACCGCCTCTAGAACAGCTTGCTTTTGCTTATAATTAGAAATAGCTAACTGAAGGTATTGATTTGCAGTGTGGAGCTGAGACTCAATTAAGTCTCCATGCATGGCTGTAGTTTCTAGAGCAACTTGTAAATCAGAATTTTCCTGTTGCAACCGCTCAACCTGTTGTCGCAACAGTTCAATCTCAATCAGTAATTGATCTTTTGCTCCCTGAAGATTTTCCACACCAGACACCATTAATTTCAGCCTAACTCCAGAGAAATACTTGGCATCAATCTCTGTAAATTTCTCAGCGACTTTGTCTGCCATAACACCTTATTAGAACCCTTTAGAACTAAACCAACATTTCCTTTATTTCTTAAAGACACAACAAACATAGAGAGCATACTAATTCCAGAGCTATTTAGAAACTCTAGGTTCTTCATGTCAAGAGTAATCACCGATCCATTCTCGGCGGCAATATTCAAAACATTGATAATCGGCTGATAAGCTTCCATCCCATCCAAGCGCAAAAAACCCTTGAAGAAAACGGTGGCTTTTTCTGGGTCATACCAGACACTATAATCTTTTGTTGTAATCTCCATGTCAGTTTCGTTCCTTTACAAAAAGAGATTGCGGCTGAGTCCGTCTAACTGTAAGTAACTGAAGAGCACACTCCAGACAGAATAGCATCGCATCCCCTTAGACATCTAGATGAGCCATAACGACAACTTTGACAATCTCTGGCTGGCTGAGAGAGGCTTCAAACTTCCAGCCGAAGCGGGCAGCATAGTCATTAATCATCGTCAGCAAGCCCATATGAGAGCCTCCATAACCAAGGGCTGTCTTTTCTAGCTGTTGGGTATAGAGCTGATCGATATCAGAAGTCAGGAGCTTTTGAATAAACTCGATGTATCTCTTAACTTTGCTCTCAGTGGCGCTATTAGAAACAACAAATACCAGACGTGTATCGTAAAGGTACAGAGAAATATGGATTGGTGATTCAGCACTTAGGTCACTGTGTTGAATGGCATTTTCTAATAATTCATTGGCGATGTAGCTAACCGAAGATTTGATGACCTCCTGCTTTCCTAGCGCATCTGTTTGATCAGAAGGGCCAGGAAAAAAGGTAGCAAAGTAGTCGCCCAAAAAGTCGGCGGATAAACCGTAGTTACTCCAACGTAAGTTTCGTGCATTGGAGCTAGGAGAGAAACTAATCGTGAGATATTCTTCTGTTGGAGGAAGAGCTTCTATGAACTCTCCAAAGATTTGGGTCATAAATAAGTCACTTTCCTAGAGTCAATAAGATCAGAATGGTGGATGGGGCATCAGTTAATTCAGTGAACGTTTACCCAAGAGCCAGTAAGTGGTCATTTTTCCTTTGCCTTTAATGGCAGTCATACCACGGGGTTTGAAGTCGTAACTATCCTTAAGGCGCTCATAAACGGTTTGCGTTACCTGAATTTTGCCAGGTTCTCCATGAGCCTCCATGCGGCTAGCAATATTGACGGTATCTCCCCAGAGGTCGTAGGCAAATTTCTTTAAGCCAATCACCCCAGCAATGACTGGCCCAGTGTGAATGCCAATCCTTAAGTAAAAAGGAGTACCATCATGACGCTGAAACCGGGTAATTTCTCTCTGCATACCAAGGGCAAGATCTGCAATCAACTCAACATGCCTTGGGTGAGGCGAGGGCAAACCACCCACAACCATGTAGGCATCACCGATCGTTTTAATCTTCTCTAAACCATAGTGATCAACGAGGGAGTCAAAGGAGGAGAAAATTTCATTCAAAATGTCAACGAGTTCATTCGGGGAAACCGTATCTGCCAACTCGGTAAAGTTGACAATATCAGCAAATAAGACGGTGACTTTATTAAAATGATCTGCAATCTTATTAGTTCCCCGTTTTAGCTGTTCAGCAACTTTTTGTGGTAAAACATTGAGCAACAGCCGCTCTGAGGTCAACCGTTGCTGACGCAGTTCGGCTTCCATTTGCTTATGCTCAGTGACATCACGCACTGTACCTTCGTAGTGCAGAACGTGCTCTGCTTCATCTCTAACGACGCGGATGCTTTCAGAAATCCAGATGATGCTGCCATCTTTGCGATAGATTTGAGACTCCATATCTGAGGCCGAGCCAAACTGATTCACAAATACGGTTAGCTCTGCCCGGCGGCTAGGCTGCACGTAAAGTTGTTTGGCGATATCTGTTAAGGCGGCCATTAGCTCTGCTGGAGAGTCGTAGCCATAGATGCGGGCGAGGGCCGGGTTGGCGTTAATGATGTGACCACTAGGTGAAACCTGATAAATGCCTTCTACCGAATTCTCAAAAATGCTGCGGTATTTTTCTTCAGATTGTCTCAATTGCTCTTCGCGGTACTCAACTAGGGTTTTGAGTAGCCGGGCTTGTTCCTGAAGTTTGGCTTGAGATTGGCGGAGCGCTTCTTCTATCTGTTTGCGATCGCCAATGTCGTAAAGGGTGGTAAGCCAGACCAGTTCTCCTTGGAGAGAAACTTGATGGATCGAGGCGATCGCCCAAAAAGCCTGATTCTGAGCATTCTTTCCCTGTAGCTCAAAGCCAACCAGGCTGCTTTCCTGTTTGAGTGCTTGCTGCAAGCGGTCAGGTAAATCGGGTTCTTGATAAAAATCCCCCAGCGTGTAAGTTAAAATATCGGCCTCAGACACACCCAAAAGCTGGGCTGCCGCCGCGTTGGCATAACGAATTGAACCGGCTGGTGTTTGCGTCAGTACCATTGCGACGGGGCTAGCTTCGGCGATCGCCCGAAAGAGTTCTTCACTCTGACGCATTACCTCAACAGCACGTTTATAGAGGTGATATTCGACGGTATCTCCATGTTCTACGGTGAGATTAAGAATGGCTTCTAAATCGGCTTTATCTCGGCTAACAGTGGTTAAAATGGCCTGGAGCGTTGACTGAGCCATTTGGCGCTCAGCAATTTCGGCCTGTAACCTCTGATTTGCTTGCTGTAACTCGGCTTCAATCGCATCTCCATGTTCCACAGCCGTTTCGAGGGTAACTTGCAAGTCTTGATTGAGTTGGCGTAGTGCTAGAACCTCCTGTTGCAGTAACGTGATCTGATCTAGAGGATCGAGTGCACTGAGATCGACTTGCCCTGATGATGATGAGTGCCCCATAAACTAGCAGTTAAAAAATCAGGTGACTACCGAAACTTGCGTATTTCCTACTTACTTTGAGCAAAGGCGTAAAACCGGAGAGCTTTTCTTACTGTTACCCAAAATTCTATCGAATGCACCAGGGTCAATCCCCCGTTAAAGGAAGGGAATGGTGGGCAAGCCGACTTTGAGTATAAACGACAGTATCCGGGTTGCCTGTGGCTCTAATCGGTTTTGTCTTCAGGCTTTTGGGAAAAGTGTGCTGAACTTTAGGTGGGTATTGTGCCAATTAGCTCATTCTATGGCACAAACATAAGACCTGGGTAAAGACAACCGGCAGATTTGACGATCCCTGCAGACTCTTGCTCACAGTGCACCCGACCAGTGCTTAGCAATCACATGCGATCGCCCTACCCAGAAAGTTTTCTACTCCCGCTGTTTAATAACAACCAGGGTCAAGTCATCAAAAATCCTTTGCTCTCCAACATGGTGATAGACATCGGCAATCACAGCCTGTCGAATTTCGGCAGCCGTTCGTTGATAGGTTCGTTGCAGTATCTGGTATAAGCGCTCTAGGCCATACATTTCATTCCTTGGGTTAACGGCCTCAGTGATGCCATCGGTATAAAGAACAGCAACCTCTCCAGGAGCCAGGGAGGTTTTGATTTGCCCCACAAAGGGGGTGATGTTGCTTTCAATTCCCAAGGGAAACCCTAGCTCAAAGGTGTCCACCGTTTCAATTTGGCCGTTGCGGCGAACAAGTACTAATTCTTCGTGTTGGCCACTGAGGCATAACATTCCTGCTTCATACTCAAGCAGCGAAAGGGTCATGCTTTTGGTAGATTTCATCCGGCGGGTGTTCGTGTAAATGATTTGATTAAGAACTTGTAGTCGTTTAATCGGATCGGTGTCATTGGCAATCAGGAGGGCGCGAAGAGCAGTTTGTGCCATTAGCATCAGAACGCCACTTTCGAGGCCGTGACCGGTGACATCACCAATACCAATGCTGATTCGGCCATTTTGTTGCAATACATCGTAGTAGTCGCCACCCACTTCTGTCGCGGGTTCCATAAATCCGGCAATGTCTAGGTCAAGAATTTGCTGTAGCTCTTCTTCGCGCGGGAGAATCATTTGCTGGAGTTGCCGCGTTACTTCTAGCTCAGTACCCATGCGGAGATTTTCAGCTTTCAGTTGTTCATTCAGGCGGCTGATTTCGTCGTTGGCGGCAGCCAGAGCAGCTTCGGCTTGCTTGCGTGCAGTGATGTCTTCGACGGTGCCTTCGTAATAGAGTAGGTGACCTTCTGGATCGTAGACCGCCCGGGCGCTTTCAGAAATCCAAATAATGCTGCGATCGCGGCGGTAAATCTGGGCTTCGAAGCCGTTGACTTGATGGTGGGCTTGCATCTGCTGAATAAACGCCTGTCGTCGGGCTGGCTCTACATAGAGTTGCTGAGCAATGTCGGTACAGTTGGTGATCAGCTCTGTGGCAGTCTCGTAGCCGTAGATACGGGCTAAGGCCGGGTTGGCACTGAGAAATTGGCCCGCTGGAGTCGTCTGAAAAATGCCGATAACAAAGTTTTCATAGATACTACGGTAGCGAGCGCTTTCTGCCTGGAGTTGGGCGTTTAGGTGACTAATTGCGGCCCTAGCCTGGTTTTGCTTAGTGATGTCTGTGGCGATCGCCAATACGCCCAGTTCCTCACTACCAGGCAACGGTAACACGCGCTTAATCCATTGCAGCCAACAGGTTTGGCCCTGCGCATTGACCCAGGCCGTTTCAGGAATGAGTAAATCCTCCCCTGAAACGATTACCTCCTGGTTTTCACCGATAAACTGTTGCCATTGCCCAGGTGGAAAAAACTGGGCTGCGCCGTTTCCTAAAATTTGGGCAATTTCTGTGCCCCAAAAGTTTGCCAGAGTCTGGTTTGCCAGGAGCACCTGGCCATTCCAGTTTTGTACCAGGATCAAGTCTGGGGAGGTGTCAACAAGTTGATGCAAAAATTCCCACTGCTGTTGCAAGGTTGCCTGTGCCAGCAGGCGTTCGGTAATTTCTTCGTAGGCCGTCGCAATCCCCACGATTTGCCCAGTTTCATCGTAGAGCGGGGTTTTACTAATATCTAGCCAGATTTGGCGACCATCAGGTTGTACTAGCGTGTGAACAGAATGGCGTAGGGAGGTTCCAGTAGCAAGAACATGTTGATTGAGTTCGGCAAAAAGCTCGGCCTGTTTATGAGAAAACGATAGGTCGCTATCTGCCTTGCCAATAATTGTAGTTCCGTCAGCCAAGCCAGCGATCGCCGCGCCTAAATGGTTGCACCCCAGATAGTACCCATCCGTATCCTGCCAGAAAATGGCCAAAGGAATGCTGTCTACCACCTGCCGCATCATCATTTGAGTGGTTGGCAACTCCTCTGGCTGCCGCTCTACCCCAGGGAGCATTGCTGTCGGGGCCATCACCTGGCCCTTCATCGTAGTCTGTTGGCTTTCAAGCTGTGCAATTTTATGTTTGAGGGCAGCTATTTCCTGGCGTAAAGACTGAATCTCCTCGACCGGGTTGGATGATAGTAATTCATCAGACACAGATCCATTCCTTGGCTGATACGAAAGAAATGAGCGATCAGAGATTCAACTCGCAAACAGGAACTCGGCTTCTGAGACAGTTGGACTTGCTGCGATCGCACATTGCATATCTTGGGAAGTCAAAAAGTGGCCTTGCATAGCAATCACCTCGACATCACCTTTAAACACCAGTATCACCTGAAAAGCTGAGTTTACAAACAAGAACCACTTAGAGAGCAGGCAGAAACTCATCAGAACGAAAGATCGTGAAATGGCTACTGATTACGAGCCTCCTAGTGCACCACGGCAAAAATGATTCGCCGCTTTAGGCCTCTTGCAACGCAAATACACTAAGCCTTTTTCACTTTGAATTTCGTCACTTTAAATTCCGCGTAGCAACACTAGCCTACCCCTTTTCTTCTAATCGTTAAGCCGCAGCAGAAACCCGGCTGATGGAAATCACCTTACTCTGCTTTTTTGTTGCTCGGTGAGCACGATTGTACCACAAAAATCAATGATTAATCTCACTAACCTGTTTGCTCCTTGCACCTTTACTTGTGCCCCTGATTCTAGTAGTCTACGGCGTAAATTCACCTCTCCTTTTTAGGCTGCTAGCGCCTTGCCTTTATACGTCCACTTAAACGGTTTCGCCATTGTTCGATTGAAATAATCAATGAACGCAAGGATGCGCTCTTTTAAGTCTGCTTGGC